>NZ_CP128260.1:4595000-5195000 GCF_030344995.1 Pseudomonas fluorescens | reverse complement strand
CCAGCTTGATGACGTGCAGTTCTTCGCCGTTGTCTCGGGTGCGGATCTCCAGATCGGGCAAGTAGCGCACGTCACGGAAATGGCTGACTGACGGAGTGTGGGTCTCCAGTCTTTTGTGTACGCGCAGATCCTGACTGTAGCGATGCTGCTCGGTATCGTGTGGTCCGGTGGGATGTCTGGCCAGGGTCACGGAGCCCAGCTGATTGCGACTGTTCCACTGCAGTGGGCCGAACGGTAGCGCCAGCTGGTTGCCCGCAGCATCGAACTCCTTGGGAAAATCCGGTATCGGATCACCCGTTTTCCAGCGCACCCCCCGGTTGCTGTCCGGATCGATATGCACCTGGAAAGTATGGTTGGCCCCATCGCGGACGCGGGTGGTCTTTACGAGGTTGTCGCCATTGTCGTACTCGTAGGTTTCTGTGTAATTGCGTCGATCATTGGGGTCGGTCGGCTGTGGCAGACCCGGGTTATCCGTAGGTGGCATCTCGTCGTATCCGCTGGCGTAAATCAGGCGGTACGTTGAGTCATAGCGGAACGCACGGTGCCCATCGACGCGCTGGTTGTGAAAATACGTCGGTGCGTAGCCGCCATCGAGGATGCGAGTGATGTTGCCCATCCGGTCATATTCATACCCGAAATCCTGAATCGATTCCCCTGTCGCCTTTTGTGCGTATTGTCGAAGCAGGCGACCGTCAGCAGCCCGATAGTGCCAGTGACTGCTCACATCGTTGCCAGTCCGTTGCAGGATCGTCTGCCCGGTGGCGTTGTATCGTGCATCTCGCAACACCGGTTGCCAGGCGAGCAGGTCGTTAACCTTGAGTTGCACCTGTGTGAGCTGCCCGGCTACGTCGTAAGCCAGATGCCGCTGGTGGCCGCCGGCATCGGTCTGCTTCAACAGAGCGCCAAGGGGGCTGAGATTCTGCTGACTGGAAAAGGACAATCCATCGTGAAAAGTGCGGCTTTCCTGCAGCGCAGCGCCTGTAAGGGCAAAAGAGTGCAGTTTGACGCTGCCCGATGGATCATTGATTTCGACCATTTGCCCGCGCCGGTTGTAGCCCGCGTCGGCCGAGGCATCGGCATAGACGTAGGCCTCTTTATCCAGTCCGGTGTCCTGCGCGACGGACACCAGGCGCAGTTGATTGTCGAATGTGTGCTGCCAGTGGTGGTTGCGTGCGTCCCAGCGTTGCAAGGTTTCGCCTGTCACTCCAGGCAGGCGCCGGCTTTTTCCGGCGTCCACACTGTCTGTTTCAAGCAGCTCTGCGATCAGATTGAAAACGCTGGTGATGGAGGGTCTGGCCAGACGCGGGTCCCACTGTTTCACCACGTGCCCGAGCGCATCGCGTTGCTGGCGTGTGATCAGTGCCTCGGCGGTTGCACCGGCAACCGAGCGCAGATAGGCCACCTGACGAACCACCAGGCCCCGGCTGTCATAAGCTGACAGCGAAGGTGTGCGCTCATGGGGAGAGTGGGGCATCGTCCTTGGCCTCTGCTGTGTTCATAAAATTCAAAGGCCCGACATTACAAGCTTGCGCCGAGCGAGTTGACGCTTGTGCACCATCGGTAAAGGTGTTGGATTTTCCTGTGGAGGGTCGCTGACCTCCGGCGTCGGCAGGGTCGAAGAGGACGGATCGTTGGCAGCCTTCAGCACTTGACTCAATGCCTCGAAGTACGGGGCGCCTTCGCCTGGGATCGATTTGCCAATTTCCACCTGCTGCAGAGGAGTGAGTGTCGTCATTTGCTCAAAGAACAATTCCTGCATCCTTGCCTCATAGGTAGCGGGAGCGGCCTCGGGCTTCATTTCCGTTTCCGGGCCTTTATCCGCTTCTGGATCCAGTTGATCGGGTAGTTCAGCAGCGGCGCTCAAGGCATCTCCAACAGCCCCCGCAACCTCTCCAAAGAGGCCGACGGTATCGTTCACGGCTTCGGCTCTGAGCAGCATGTCTGCCCTGTTCAGCCCCTTCTTCATGTGGTTGTAACCTATTGTCGGTACGACGAAAGCGCCGACAAGCGGCATGAGAGGCGCGGCGCCGAGGAGGAAAGGGGCGGCGGGGGGAATGGCGGCGGCAAGGCCGGCCAAAGCTGTTCCCAAAACACCTCCGGCACCTAAGCCTTTTCGTATGGCAGTTCTGCCGTACTTGGACCTTATGTATTTCATAGGCTTGAGGTCTTTGCGAACCTGCTCGATATCGGCGTCTTCAGGAATCATCTTCTCAAAATCGGATGCGATGTTTTTCATCTGTTCTGCGGCTGTTTGAGCTTTTTTAACGGCGCCAGCCCATCTATTCAGCTTATAACCAATGGTTTTTTTGCCGTCACCGGTGTTGCCGGAGGCGCCGGCTTCGTCTTTCGCATTGCCGGTGTCGTCCACATAGAAAATCGGGTTGTTGCCGACAAACGCATACCGGTTCGTTCCATCCGCATCGCCGCTCGGGTCGGCGCTGACCCAGCGCCCCAGCCATGGCGCGTAATACCGTGCTCCGTAGTAATAAAGCCCGGTGACATCCATTTCCTTGCCCGAATAGCGGGTGAACTTGTAGTCCGCTTCGATCTGCGAGCGGGCCGCCATCGACGAGGTAGCACCGAAGGCGTAGTAGCTTTCGCGGCTGATCACCTGCGCCCGTTGATCAATCTCCGTAACGCTCGATCCCAAATGGTCGGAATGGGAATAACACAACCGATCAGCATCGATACCAGGTGGTTTGCCGGTGACCCAGTGCAGGCACGTCACCTCGCCGATGCCGGTGGCGACAGTGACCCTGTGCAATTCTTCTCCGCTGCTTCGGTTGCGGATTTCCAGACTCCCCACGTAATGCACCTCAGCAACATGGTTGACTGTGCCTGTGTGGGTTTCGTGGCGTTTATAGACCCTTGCGCCCTGGCTGTAGTGATACAGCTCCTGATCGGGCGGACCGCTGGCGTGCTCCACGAGAATCAGCGACTTCAGTTGATTGCGGCTGTTCCAGTCCATTGGCTGGCCGGGTTGCAGGGCCAACTGATTACCGGCGCGGTCGAACAGGGCGCTGAAGTCAGGTGCCGGGTCTCCCGCTTTCCAGCGCACACCGCGATTGCTGGCCGGGTCGATGAACATCTCGCGGGTGTAGGTGTTGCCGTCGCGCACGTGGGTCAGTTTTTTCAGGTTGTTGCCGTCGTCGTATTCGAAAGACTCGACATAGTTGCGTCGGTCATTGGGATCTGTGGGTTGCGGCCGTCCGGGGTTGTCCGCAGGCGGGGCGTCGCTGTAACCGGTGGCGCGGATCAGGCGGTACACCGAGTCATAGCCAAATGTGCGTTCACCGTCGACCCGCTGGTTGCGGAAAAACGTCCGTGCGTAGGTGAGATCGACGATGCGAGTAATGTTCCCTGCGGCGTCATATGCATACTCGAAATCCTGAACCGCCGGCTCCGAAGCTTTTTGCGCGTACTGCCGAAGCAGACGTCCGTCGGCCTCGCGGTAATGCCAGTGGCTGGTTACACCGTTGCCGAGATGTTGTTCGGTGATCTGGCCGGCGGCGTTGTAATCCGCGCCGTTCAAGATCGGCTGAACACTTTGCCCGCTGAGTTGCAGTTGCACTTGAGCAAGCTGCCCGGCGATGTCGAAGGTTGAAAGTTGGAGATGCCCGCCGGCGTCGGTGGTTTGCAGCAGTGCACCGATGGCGCTGAAACGCTGGCGGTCGGTGCAGATCTTGCCGTCCTTGAAGGTGCGGATTTCTTCCGTTGACTGGCCACGCATGTTGAAGCTGTTGAATTGCACTGTACCCGCTGGGTCGCTCAGCGCTGTCATTTGTCCGCGCAGGTTGTGCGTCGGATCGGCCGAAACACTGTCGTAGCTGAAGCTTTCGAATCCGGTTACCCCGTTCTCCGTGACGCTGCTCAGACGCATTTGCGGGTCGTAGCTCATCGCCCGGTGATTGCCGTTCGCATCCCAATGCTGCAACAGTTCGCCGCCGAGTCCGGGCAGGAGCGTGTCTTCGCCACCGTCGACGTTCTGGCTCTTGACTGCTGTGCCATCTAACTTGAACACGGTTGTTGTATTGGGTGTGGGCAAGCGCGGATCCTGCTGTGCAACCAGATGGCCGACAACGTCATATTGCAGTCGGTTGATGAGCGCCCGCACTTCCTCGCCGGCCACTTTGCGCAGGTAGTCGACTTGTCTGACGGCTTCGCCACGAGGGCCGAATACCGACATTGCTGGTGTGAGGTAGTGCACGCTGGCGTTCATGACTTGATCCGTTTTATGGGCTTCACATGATGAAACGGGGTCAGACGAAGGTCTCGGAATATTGGTGCTGAACCCTGACAGTTCTCCGGTTTCTTGGTTTTGGCGTCGGCCTTTGCGCGCGGTGCGTATCGCTCTCCTCTATCGTTCGAGGGGCACCACCTCCTGAAATGGCCTGCACCAATGCCCGGTAATTCATCACTGCTGCCAACGCCACCTGTCGCTCGGGAGAGAGTTGCCTGACTTTCCCAAGCAGGTCCATTTCGATGTTCGAAAAGGAGTTGCCCGTATTACCTCTGGAGCCATCAGGTAGTGGTTCTGAAGGCAGAACCTGCGGATCAGGAAGGTTTTCACTTATCTCGTTGACGATGTCGATATGGCCGGCCAGATTATTCATGGACTCCAGAATGTCCTCCCTGGCTTTCCCCTCGTTTACGTTCTTCTTCATGTACCTGAGCATGATGACAGGCATCGCCACATAGCCGATCACCCCACCCAGGATTGCGAAAAGCGCACCGCCGAGCACGGCACCCAGGACGGCGCCCAGCGGGCCACCGATTATCAAGCCCGCAATTCCACCGATAAAAGTACCCAGTGCCGAGCCTGTTGTGGAGCCAATCTTCACACCGGCCTTCATGGCGGCCCGACCGGACGAAGAACGCAGATACTCGCCGAGCGTAAGATTTTCAATCTGTGCCTTGAAAGCAAGATATCGGCTTAAACCTTTTGACACCGGCCTGTCGGGAGGGGCGTCATCTACATTCACTCGACCACCTGGACCCGGCCTTAAAGGCAGGTCACCTCCATCCTCACCGCCACCGCCACCGCCACCGCCACCTTCATCTCCATCTTGCGGTGACGGCCCAGGCACCATATCTCTGAAGGTTTCCGCCATTCCCCTGAGCTGTCCTGACGCTTTTTTCGATACGTTCACGAACGAAAAGAAGCCCGTGAGCACGGTAAACCACGTACTTTCGTGACCTGTGACATCGACATGGATCAGCGGGTTGTTGCCGACAAACGCGTAAAGATTCAGCCCGTCCACATCCCCCGCCGGATCGACGGCGATCCAGCGGCCCAGCCAGGGTGCGTAGTAACGCGCACCGTAGTAGTACAGCCCGCCGATATCCATTTCCTTGCCCGAGTAGCGGATGAAGCGGTAGTCCACCTCGATCTGTGATCGCGCCACCATCCAGGCGGTGGTGCCGAAGGGCAAGTAACCTTCATGACTGATCATCTGTGCCTGCTGATCGAGTTCCATGGATACGGACTGCAAATGATCACTGAGGGTGTAGCGCATTTGATCGGCCGGCATGTTCGGCGGTTTACCGCTGACCCAGTGCAGGCAAATCACGTTTTCGATGCCGCTGACGAGGGAGATCAGATGTAATTCTTCGCCATTGTCTCGGGTGCGAATCTCCAGCCCCGGCAGATAGCGCACCTCATGGAAGTGATCGATGGCCGCTGTGTGGCTGTCGTGGCGTTTGTAGACCCGCTTGCCCTGACTGTAGCGGTAATGCTCTTCGTCATTCGGGCCACTGCCGTTGCGGTCTATCAGGATTACCGACGCCAGTTGATTGCGATTGTTCCATTGCATCGGCTGGCCAGACTGCAGGGCCAGCAGGTTGCCAGCGCTGTCGAACCGAGTGCTGAAGTCTGGCGGCGGATCTCCGGGCTTCCAGCGCAAACCCCGGTTGGTGAGTGGATCTATGAACACCTCGTTGGTGTGACTGGCGCCTTCGCGTGCATGAATGGTTCTGATCAGGTTGTTGCCCTTGTCGTACTCATAGGTTTGCGTGTAATTGCGCCGATCGGCAGGGTCGGACGGTTGGGGGCGGCCCGGGTTGTCTGCCGGGGGCCTGTCGCTGTATCCGGTCGCGCTGTGCAGTCGGTAGAGTGAGTCATAGGTGAACAGGCGACGACCGTCGAGCCGCTGGTTGGCGAAAAAACGTGGCGTGAAGGTGTTATCGATGATGGTCTTGATATTGCCCATCAGATCGTATTCATATTCGAAATCCTGAAGCGCCGACCCTGACCCCTTTTGTGCGTAGCAACGCAGCAGGAAACCGTCAGCGGCGCGATAGTGCGAATGGCTGATCACGCCATTGCCGGCCTGGTGTTCGATGACCCGCCCGGCGGCATCGAACTGTGCACCTTGCAGTACCGGTTGCCAGTCGGGTTGGCCATTCACCTTGAGCAGCACTTGTACGAGCTGACCTGCCACATCGAACTTCGACTGCTGCCGGTGCCCGGCGGCATCGGTATGTTCGACAAGCATGCCCAGCGGGCTGAACAACCTGTGGCTGGTCAGCGCCACGCCATCGTGAAAGGTACGGGTTTCCTGTCGAGCGGGGCCTGTGAGAGCGAAGCTGTGAAATTCGACACTGCCGGACGGGTCGGTCAGCTTGATCATCTGCCCGCGCAGGTTGTGACCAGGGTCGGCTGACGAGGCGGCATAAAGCCGGGTTTCGACGTCCGGCACACCGTTCTCTTCAAGAGTCAAAAGTCGCAGTTGGAGGTCGTGATCCATGCGTCGGTGGTTGCCGTTAGCGTCCCAGGATTGCAGGGTTTCACCGGCCAGACCCGGCAACGTGACGTTCACGCCGGCATCGACGCTGGCAAACCTCACGACCTGACCATCCAGCGTAAAAAGGCTGGTTGTATTCACCGTGGGTAGGCGCGGATCCTGTTGCCCCACGGCCCGGCCAGCGACGTCATGGAGCCTGCGGGTGACGAGCGTCTGAACATCCTCACCCGCCACATTGCGCAGATAGGCAACCTGCCGGATCCCGATTGCGCGCGGATCATTAGCCTGCAAGGCGGGTGTGTTCCCGTGCACATTGGCACTCATCATTTAGCCTTTTTCAACCTTCTGACAGGTTGTCTCAAAGGGACCTTCGCGGGTTTCGACGGCGGTGTGTCGTCAGTGTCATTGAAGTCATAACTGAGCTTGAACCACGGATGCAGGATGTCGAACGCCAGATAACCAAGAGCATTGATCGTCTGGATCGGCCGGCCCAGGGCGTCGTAGAACATCCGGTCGTGGTAGCCGTGCTTGCGCATCGCGCTGTCATTGATGCAGCGATGGGTGTTGAGAAAGTAGGGGCGGTAAACCCGGATGGTCTCGCCCTTGTGGTTGTATTCCACACGGCTCTGGACCCGCCAGCGTTGAATGGTCGGCATTTCGACCGGCTTGCCGTCGGCGCCGGTCACCAGATTGTCCTCGGGCGTAGCTACAAGGGCATCGCCCGGCGGGACGAACTGTTTGCTTTGCAGCGCGCGGCCAAAGCCGTCGACGTAGCTGATCGTCATCTGAATCAGTTGCAGCGGGTCGGTGGGATAGCGGTCGGCAACCAGACTCAGGCTGTGCACCGGTTGCCTGAGGGCGGTGCGGATGATCCTGAGCAGGGTCTGTTCGCTGGCCGTGCGTTTTTTGCGCTGATTCAACCAGCGCAGCGCCGAGGCGCGAATGTGGCCATCGGGCAGGATCAGGCCCTTGGAGACCCATTCCTTTCTTTTGCGCGGCAGCGCATTGGGTGGTAGCGACGGCATCCAGCTAAGAAGATCGGTGCGCACTGCGCTGGCGGCGGAAGCCACTACGGTTTTCGGATGGGTGAGGGCGTATTCGACGCTCAGATCAGGCTGTGGCGGATAACTGGAGAGGGGCGCGAACCCGGCCGGCAATCCTTCTTCGGTGCCATGAAAACTGAGCACCATGGGTTGACCGCCTGCGTCGTAAACAACCTCCTGAATGTTCTCGTTGGGATCCTTGATGCTGAGTGGCAAAAGCGTGTGATGGTCCGGCGTCACTTGGGTTGTGCAGCCGTCCGGCAGGGTAATGGCAATGGTCAGCAGATGGTATGTATCCCAAGTAATGTGCGTCACGCCATGACTGGCGGTCTGTTGCACCTCGGTGACGTGAAAGAAACCGCTGGCGTCGGCGTAGGTGAAAAAGCCGCTGTGCGACGACCACAGGTTTTGCCGCGCATCCTGTTCAGGATCTGCCGGGGAGAACAGCGGCATGAGCGTGTAGCCGATTTTTCTCAGCTGCTCCCGAATGTCTGTCGAGACGTCGTCGTAGGCCTCCAGGGCCTTTTTGTCGAATACGGCCCGCTCGGTCGGCCCGGCCAGTGGCGGGTAGTGCATCTTGCCGGCGGACTCCAGATACGTGTGTTGCGAGAGCGAGGTCAGTTCCCGCGCGGCTATCCATTCGGCGCTGTCTTTATACCGGTCGAAGTTTTCGAAGCTGATGTCCGCCGCGCGCAGACCTCCCGGCAACATCCCCTTGGCCAGCATCAGCGCATTGCCGCGCTGGCGCCAAGGCAAACCGAGATGCCAATGACCTTCAGTTATCAGGTGAATGAATTCGGCGAGGACTTCTGTCAGAAAAAAAGGCTGTTGTTGCTGATCGTGGCTGTCGTACCAGGCGCGCATTTTATCCACACGTTCAAATGGCGGTTCATCGGTCTCTGTGCGCCGCCGGGCACAGGCGACCGTAAAGCCGTGAGTCAAACCACCGTACTTGTCCCACGCCAGATTGACCGTGTGCTGGCAGTTCGGGTCGTCCATGAAGCGTTCGTATTGGTGGCTGCGGGTTTCCTGTGCGAGCACCAGCAGACTGGACGGTTTGTCATTGACGACCCGCACCCGATAGCGGAATTCGCTCAGGGAGAACAGGCGCGCGGGGGCGGGGTCGTCTGCCTGACACACCTCGGTGCGCAACGGTCTACCGGCCAGGGCGTAGGCGATTTCGCGATGGTCGTCGGCTTTGCGCCGCTTGCGAACCCGTTCCTTTCGGTTCTTGGCGTCGAACGTTGAAATAACCGTGGGCCCCAGCGGTGTGATTTCGTCGTCGAGTTCGCAGATGCCTTGCAAGACAAGGTCGATGCTTTGACCGGTATGAAACCAGTGAGTCGTCCGCATCGGCGCCGTATGGCCGCTTTCAGCCTTGCCCGGCTCCAGTTCACTGTCGGTCTGGCAGACTTTGCCGAAACCGCGAAACTCACGTTCGTAACCGTCGTAGTAACCCTCGAAATATTCATGGAACTGCATCAGGTAGTTGCCAGTGATTTCATCGTCCTGGCGCAACCAGTGAAGCACCATCTGGGGGAAGGGCAGCAGACACACCGGACGCCGGCGCGCCATCAGTTCCAGACGTTTTTCATCCAGCCAGAACTGCGCACTGCTGCGATGTTTCAGAGTTGCGCCGTAACCCATGTTGTTGTTGCAGCCGGTGAGCAGATAGGGCCGTTCACTGACGAAGTGATACACCCAGTGCTGCGGCGTCATGTGCGGTTTGGTGAACAGCAGGCTTGCACAACCGATGCCTCGCAGGTCGGCGAAGGTCACCTGGCAGAGGTTGTCGTAGCGAATGCCGTCGGGCCATGGGACACGCACGGGTGTCGAGGCCAGGCCATTGCCACCCTGGTTGAACCAGATTTCGAAGTAATCCGAAGACAGGTAGATGAAGGCCGGGGCACCGGAGCCGTCCAGATCGGCGATGCGTACCCGGTCCGCATCGAATTCACCATAGTCGAACGGCAGATCGCTCAGCTTGAAACCCACTCCAAACCGACCATGTCCGAGGCTGGCCCAACAGCGGATTTCATCGTGGCGAATCCGGCACAGCTCCATGCCACTGGCGCCCATGCCACTGAATGACACCAGTTCGCTGCGGGCATTGCCGAACAGCGGCAATCTGTCCGGGGTATGCGGCACATCCTGGCCGGGTGCGAATCCTTTCTCCCGCACATTGGCATACACCCGCACGCTGTTCGGGCCGATCAGGGCCATGGAATCCAGACCATCGCCACTCAGGTCCCCCAGTTGCGCGAGTTGATGGAAAAACTCCACGGGAAACCGGCAGAACTCCTTGAACAGCGACCAGGTGCCGTCCGGTTTGAGCGTGTAATACCCGCTGCCGCCGGGTTGGGCGACGATCCAGTCGAGGTGGCCATCGCCAGTGAGGTCGGTGAGGATCTGAACCACCGGTTTGCTGGTATCCGCGTTTGGTATCAGCGGCTGCAGTGTCCAAGGGCCGTAGACGATTTCGTCCGTACCGGGCGCTCCGCGCAAGGGCTCGCGGTAGTACCAGGCGCCTTCGTACTGGCAGAGAAAACCGGGCAGGCCTTCGCCGTAAAGATCGACGCAATGGTAGGGCTGGCCGTCATTGAGGCCGGGCATGTGATCGAGTTGCAGGAAGGGTTTGGGGGTGGTGTCGAGTATCAGTGGTTCATAAAAATATTCGAGGGGCGGCATGTGCTTGACGCGACCTGTAGCGTCGTAACTCATGTAGTGCGCGGCTTTCAGATGGTTGTATCCATACAGTGTCGGCTCATGTTCCAGCAACAGGCGATTGACCAGCGTCGGCTCTGGGCCGATGTGGTTGAACAGTAGAAACTGCCTGCACAGGCGTCGGGTGCCTAACTCGAAGCCGAAGCGATGACTGCGGAACGGGTCGCTGCGAGGTAGCCATTTATCTTCGGCGGCCAAAAAAGGTGGAACAGCCTCTCTGCGGGTGACGCGCTCCCCGTAGTCAACGATTAATCGGAACAGCCAGTCCAGCAGCTCTGGTTGTGCATGATCGAGGCAATACAGATCGGTACTGGCGGTTTTGTTGCAATAGCATACCTGGCGCAGGTAGCGCTGGGCCCGGTAGTCAAAGCGAGGGTCAGCGTCGGTGTCGTCGGATTTGTATTCGAAGAAGATGTTTTCCCCGACAGCGTTTCTGATTTCCACCAGCAGCCACGCGGCAATGCGGGTTGGATCTTCAGGGTCATAAATGCACGATTGCGGAGAGTTGCCGTAGCAATGTTGCGAGCCGTCGGCTCTGGACACCACCCAGAAGGGATTACCGGTATCGGGTGTCCAAAGCTCGTAACGGTCGAATGTGCTTTCCAGGCGAGGGGCATAGCGCACTACGGAAAATTTTCTGGCCCATCTGCCCTTGCCTCGTGTGCGCCGGGTTTGCTTGATCTTGCCGCGGGCCGTCAGCTCGGGACGCAGGTCGGTGCCGTCGGCCTGCATGACATCGGAGGCCTCGTATTTCGGCACACCCTTGCTGGTCTTGCGCGAGATGACGGGCAAGGGCAGATCCCAGCTGAGCCCGCATTTGCCATTGCCCGCGTTACCGTCGCAGACCAGTTGCAACTCGGGATTGAGCGTGCGTGCGTTCAGGATCGGGAGGGGCAGGGTGTAAGAACGTTGCCCGGTCACACCGATTTCCCCCCAACTGCGTCCGTTCGTTGCAATGGACGCAGTCTTGGCAATGGAGGGAGGAGTGACGAGCGCATCTGCATCCGGGGTCATGGCGTTGCAACCTGAAGATGTCGAGGTGTCACGCTAGCAGAGCGGATGACGCCGGACACCTGTCAGATCTGACAGGTGCCGACTGACGGCAGGCGAAAAAAAACCGGACGGTCATCGCTGATCGTCCGGTTTTTTACAAGCCGATGAAGCGCTTACTGCACTTCCACCGCCAGGCTTTCGCTGATCTTCTGTTGCCAGATCGCAGGACCGGTGATGTGTACCGATTCACCTTTGCTATCCACCGCAACGGTGACCGGCATGTCCTTGACCTCGAACTCGTAGATCGCTTCCATGCCCAGCTCGGCGAACGCCAGGACCTTGGACTTCTTGATCGCTTGCGCCACCAGGTAAGCGGCACCGCCGACGGCCATCAGGTACACAGCCTTGTTGTCCTTGATCGCGTCGATGGCGGTCGGGCCGCGCTCGGACTTGCCGATCATGCCCAGAAGGCCGGTCTGCTCGAGGATCTGACGGGTGAACTTGTCCATCCGCGTGGCGGTGGTCGGGCCAGCCGGGCCAACCACTTCGTCACCGACCGGATCAACCGGGCCGACGTAGTAGATGAAGCGACCCTTGAGGTCTACCGGCAGGGTTTCGCCCTTGTTCAGCATCTCGACCATGCGCTTGTGCGCGGCGTCGCGACCAGTGAGCATCTTGCCGTTGAGCAGGACGGTTTCGCCCGGTTTCCAGCTCTGCACGTCTTCCGGGGTCAGGGTGTCGAGGTTGACGCGACGGGCCGACGGACCGGCTTCCCAGACGATTTCCGGGTAGGCGTCCAGCGGTGGCGCTTCCAGCGAGGCCGGGCCGGAACCGTCGAGCACGAAGTGCGCGTGACGGGTGGCGGCGCAGTTCGGGATCATGCACACCGGCAGCGAGGCTGCGTGGGTCGGGTAATCCATGATCTTCACGTCGAGCACGGTGGTCAGGCCACCGAGGCCCTGGGCGCCGATGCCCAGTTGGTTGACCTTCTCGAACAGCTCCAGACGCATTTCTTCGATGCGGTTCTGTGGGCCACGGGCCTTGAGCTCGTGAATGTCGATGGATTCCATCAACACTTCCTTGGCCATCACAGCGGCTTTCTCGGCGGTGCCGCCGATGCCGATGCCCAGCATGCCCGGCGGGCACCAGCCGGCGCCCATGGTCGGAACGGTCTTGAGTACCCAGTCGACGATCGAGTCGGACGGGTTGAGCATGGCCATTTTCGACTTGTTCTCGGAACCGCCGCCCTTGGCCGCCACGTCCACTTCCACGGTGTTGCCCGGGACGATGGAGTAGTGGATGACCGCCGGGGTGTTGTCCTTGGTGTTTTTACGAGCGCCCGCCGGGTCGGCGAGGATCGAGGCACGCAGGACGTTTTCCGGCAGGTTGTAGGCGCGGCGCACGCCTTCGTTGATCATGTCGTCCAGGCTCATGGTCGCGCCATCCCAACGCACGTCCATGCCCACACGCACGAACACGGTCACGATGCCGGTGTCCTGGCAGATCGGCCGGTGGCCGGTGGCGCACATGCGCGAGTTGATCAGGATCTGCGCCATCGAGTCACGGGCCGCTGGCGATTCTTCGCGCAGGTAGGCTTCGTGCATCGCCTGGATGAAGTCCACGGGGTGGTAGTAGGAAATGAATTGCAGGGCGTCGGCAACGCTCTGAATCAGGTCGTCTTGCTTGATCACGGTCATGAGTCGCGCTCCTCTAAAAGACGGGAACATTCAATAAGGTGCCTGCGGCTTGGGTGCATCGGTCGGTCGCAGACACCTTTCAAGGCACGCCGGGGCTGCTGGCGCGACGCTAAAAAGGCGCGGCAGTATACCGCGCCTCCCGGGTGGTGACACGCGCCGGTAGTCATTCGTTGGTCGCATCGTTCGGGGAATTTCTGGAGTCATTGTTTGCACTTTTAGGCCGCTGCCCTCACCCCGACCCTCTCCCGGGGGGAGAGGGAGCTGATTTGTGTCGTACTTGAAAGCTGCGTCCGACGCGATATTTCAGGATGCCGAAATCCGACAAAATATCACGGTCAGTCCCCTCTCCCTCCGGGAGAGGGCTAGGGTGAGGGGGCTTTTGGCGGTACGCGCAGGTCATGCCTTTGACGCCAAATATCCGGCCCGAAAATCAATGGTCATTTATCGACTGGGCCACTAAAGTGGCAGCCGGTCTGTAGAGTAGGACACTCGGTCAGCCTCTTATCGCACGGTGAGTCAACGATTGACCCATAACGCCATTCAACGTCTTTTGCTCAAACGCTTCGCCCTCGCTGCAGCCACCTACGGATTGGCCTTGCTGCTGCTGTGGCTGGCGTATTTCACCGGACACTACGAAGATTCGCTGGCAGGCGTCGCCGTCGGCAGTGCCCTGGTGGTCATCAGCCAGGCGATCCTGTTCGCGGTGTTTTTCTCGGGCGCCAACCTGCGCTTCTCCGACCCGAGCCTGACCGAAGCGCAAGTGCTGCTCGGCCTCGGCTGGCAGACGTGGCTGATCGCGCATCTGCAAGAAGCCCGGGGCGAGTTCCTGGTCTTCTATGTGCTGATCCTGCTGTTCGGCCTGTTTCATCTGTCGCGGCGGGCCTTCGTGCGCTGCGCGATGCTGGTGTTTTTCAGCTTCTGCGCCATCACGCTGTGGGACGGTTACCACTTCCGGCTGCACGATCCGGCGCTGTCTGCCTTGCAGGCCTGCATTCTGCTGATCGTGCTGGCCTGGCTGGTGATCTACGCACGCTTCGTCCAGACCTCACGGCAACGCATGCGCCAGCGCCGCTTTGCCTTGCAGGCGCATCAGGACACCTTGCGCGGGATGATGCGCCAGCTCGAGGATCTGGTGGCCACCGACGAACTGACCGGGCTGTTCAACCGCCGGCATTTCCTGCGCCTGGCCACCCGCGAGTTGAATGCGATGGAAGCCGACGTCGTGCATGGTCTGGCGCTCATCGACCTTGACCACTTCAAACGTATCAACGACCTGCACGGCCATGCTGCCGGCGATCAGGTTTTGCAGGCGTTCGCCGGCGTGGCCGGTGCCTGTCTGCGCGACGGCGACGTGCTGGCGCGTTATGGTGGTGAAGAATTCGTGGTGCTGCTGCCCGATTGCAACGCCGAGCGCCTGACCGCCTGTTGCGAACGCCTGCGCATCGCTTTCACCGACGTTGAACTGGTGGGCCTGAATGTGAAAAACCTGAGTCTTTCGGCCGGCATGACCCTGCTGGAATTGGGCGACGATCTGGACGAAGCCTTGCAGCGCGCCGATCAGGCGCTGTACCGGGCCAAGCGTGACGGGCGCAACCGTTGCGCAGCGGCGTGGGAGAACCTCAATGCCTGAACTGCGGGTCGGTGAACGACAGTGGTCGGTGGCCGCGGGCAGCAACTTGCTCGATGCCCTCAATCAGAACGGAGTGGCGGTGCCTTACAGCTGTCGCGCCGGCAGTTGCCACGCATGCCTGGTGCAATGCGTGCAGGGTTTGCCTGCTGACAGTCGCCCCGATGCCCTGAGCGCCGAACAGCGTGATCAGGGTTGGCGGCTGGCCTGCCAGTGTCAGGTCATCGAGGACTTGCAGGTGCACACTTTCGATCCCGTCACCGACGGTCGCCCGGCCACGGTCGAGGCGCTGGACTGGCTCGGCGACGGCGTGCTGCGATTGCGCCTGACACCCCAGCGGCCGTTGCGCTACAGCGCCGGCCAGCATCTGGTGCTGTGGGCCGGCCAGATTGCGCGGCCGTATTCGCTGGCGAGCCTGCCGGAGGAAGACCGCTTTCTAGAGTTCCACCTCGATTGCCGCCAGCCCGGCGAATTCAGCGATGCTGCGCGACGCTTGCAGATCGGCGACCCGATCCGCCTCGGTGAACTGCGCGGCGGCGCGCTGCATTACGACCCGGACTGGCACGACCGGCCGCTGTGGCTGCTCGCCGCCGGCACCGGCCTCGGCCCGTTGTTCGGCGTGTTGCGCGAAGCCTTGCGTCACGATCATCGGGGCGCCATTCGCGTCATTCACCTGGCTCATGATGCCGACGGGCATTACCTGGCCAAACCCCTCGCCGCACTCGTTGCGCAGCGGGAAAACCTCAGCGTCGAATGCTGGACGGCGGCCGAGTTGCCGGGCGCTTTGGCGCAACTGCGCCTTGTCTCCCGACAAACCCTGGCTTTAGTCTGCGGCTCGACTGCCAGCGTCGACGCGTTTGCCAAGCGTCTGTTCCTGGCCGGACTGCCGCGCAATCAACTGCTGGCCGATGTCTTCCTGAGCCGTGGTTGAGCGCTGAATTCTCAGACGCGAGACCTGCCATGCCCGAAGCCATCCTGCTGCACCGCGAACGCGGTTTGCTGACCCTGCGTCTCAACCGCCCGGACAAGAAAAACGCCCTGACCCGCGCCATGTACAGCCAGTTGGCCGAGGCGCTGAAACAGGCCGATCGCGACCCGGAAATCAACGCCGTGCTGATCACCGGCAGCGCCGAGTGCTTCACCGCCGGCAACGACATCGCCGACTTCATCCAGCAACCGCCGAGCGACCTCGACAGCCCGGTGTTTCATTTCATGCTCGAACTGCTCGAATGCCGCAAACCGGTGATCGCCGCCGTGGCCGGGGCGGCGGTGGGGATCGGCACGACGCTGTTGCTGCATTGCGATCTGGTTTATGTGGCGCGGGATGCACGGTTGCGCATGCCGTTCGTCAATCTCGGGTTGTGCCCGGAGTTCGGTTCCAGCCTGATCCTGCCGCGATTGCTCGGGCAGGCCAAAGCGTCGGAACTGTTGCTGCTGGGTGAAGGCTTCACCGGTGAACAAGCGGCGCAATGGGGGATCGCGACCGAGGCGCTGGACAGTGGCGAAGCCGCGTTAGCCAAGGCGCGGGAGATGGCGCTACGGTTTGACGAGTTGCCGGCTGAAGCGGTGCGGATAAGCAAGCAGTTGATGCGGGCGCCGGATCGAGAGTTGATTCGCAAGGTGATCGAGGAGGAGGGCGCCCTGTTTACCCAGCGGCTGAGGTCGCCGGAGGCGTTGGCGGCGTTGACGGGGTTCATCAAACGGCATTGAAAAGCTTACCCTCACCCCAGCCCTCTCCCGGAGGGAGAGGGAGCCGACCGAGGTGTTCTGGCATGCTGTATCGACCTGAAAGATTGAGCTGAACTCAGGATCTGTAATCGCCGAAATCAGTATCTGAATTGAGCCGAACGCCTATTTTGAAAGGTCCCCCGATCGGCTCCCTTTCCCCCTCGCCCCCCTGGGGGAGAGGGCTGGGGTGAGGGGGGACGATCTAAAGCCCAACACAAAATCCAACCCAGAAATGAAAAAGCCCCGCCATTCACATGGCGGGGCTTTTCATTTACAGCAACCAGTCACTCAGACCTGCGGGTCGCCCACGTGCAGGATCTTCATGCCGTTGGTGCCGCCGGTGGTGTGGTAGCTGTCGCCCTTGGTCAGGATGACCCAGTCGCCTTTTTCCACCACGCCGCGCTTGACCAGCTCGTCGATGGCCTTCTGGCTGACTTCGTTCGGTGCCAGCGAAGCCGGGTCGAACGGCACGGTGTAGACGCCACGGAACATCGCCGCGCGGGCCTGGGCTTCGCGGTGCGGGGTGAAGCAGTAGATCGGCACCGACGAACGGATACGCGACATGATCAGCGGGGTGTAGCCGCTTTCGGTCAGCGCGATGATCGCCTTGACGCCCGGGAAGTGGTTGGCGGTGTACATGGTCGCCAGCGCGATGCTCTCGTCGCAGCGCTCGAACTCTTTACCGATACGGTGGCTGGAAGTCTTGCTGGTCGGGTGCTTTTCAGCGCCGACGCAGATGCGCGCCATTGCCTGCACGGCTTCCAGCGGATAAGCACCGGCAGCGGATTCGGCAGACAGCATCACGGCGTCGGTGTAGTCGAGCACGGCGTTGGCCACGTCGGATACTTCGGCGCGGGTCGGCATCGGGTTCTGGATCATCGACTCCATCATCTGGGTCGCCACGATCACCGCCTTGTTGTGGCGGCGTGCGTGCAGAATGATTTTCTTCTGGATGCCCACCAGTTCAGCGTCGCCGATTTCCACGCCCAGGTCACCACGGGCAACCATTACGGCGTCGGAAGCCTTGATCAGGCCGTCGAGGGTTTCGTCGTCGGCCACGGCTTCGGCGCGTTCGATCTTCGCCACCAGCCAGGCAGTGCCGCCGGCTTCGTCGCGCAGTTGACGGGCGTAGTTCATGTCGGCGGCGTCACGCGGGAAGGACACGGCGAGGTAGTCGACTTCCATTTCGGCGGCGAGCTTGATGTCGGCCTTGTCTTTTTCAGTCAGGGCCGGCGCGGTCAGGCCGCCACCGCGACGGTTGATGCCTTTGTGGTCGGACAGCGGACCGCCGATGGTCACGACGCAGTTCAGCTCGGTCGCAGTGGCGGTTTCAACGCGCATGACCACGCGTCCGTCGTCGAGCAGCAGCTCGTCGCCCACGCCGCAGTCCTTGACCAGGTCCGGGTAATCGATGCCGACTACTTGCTGGTTGCCTTCGGTCAGCGGATGGCTGGTGGAGAAGGTGAACTTGTCACCGATCTTCAGCTCGATGCGCTTGTTGGCGAATTTGGCGATACGGATTTTCGGGCCTTGCAGGTCACCCAGCAGGGCGACAAAGCGGCCGTGCTTGGCAGCGAGGTCACGCACCAGCTTCGCGCGAGCCTTGTGCTCGTCGGGGGTGCCGTGGGAGAAGTTCAGACGGGCGACGTCCAGGCCAGCCAGAATCAGCTGTTCGAGAACTTCCGGCGAGTTACTGGCCGGGCCAAGGGTAGCGACGATTTTGGTACGACGGACGGACATGCAAAGACTCCTCAGGTTCAAGCGCCAGCGAAGGCTACTATGCTCTTGGGGTGTAGTCATTGTTCGTTTGCACTACTTAATACTTTCTTTATTGAACACGGCAACTTTGGGACAAACGCGCCTGAAGATTTCCGACCAGGGGTCGATACAGAGCACAAGACAGGAGAACCCCCCATGCGATTCGTGCCCATTGCCGCCCTTGCCCTCAGCGTCCTCGCCGCTTCGGGCTGCACCCGTTGGTCGATGAACCATCATCTGAACAACGCCTACAGCGCCTACGACCGCGGCAATTGCGAGCAGGTGATGCTCGAACTGTCCAAGGTCGAACGCGCCAGCCGCGCCCGGCCTTACGTGTGGCCGGAAGTGTCGATGATGCGCGGCCAGTGCCTCGAGCGGCAGAAAATGTTCGTCGATGCGGCGCAGACCTACCAGTTCATCATCGCCTCATACCCCGACAGCGAATATGCCTACCGCGCCCGCGCGCGTCTGGAAACCCTGCAGAGCCTGGGTCACTACCCGACTCGCAGTGCAGCGGCCGTGGTACGTCCAACCCGCTTCTGATGGCGGTTGTCATACAGAAGCTGGCTGCTTGTATAGGGTGAGCTATAGTCGAATGACACCGGTGCAGATCGATATCGGTATCGGCGCAACACCTGCGACTGGCGTGAGATGCACTTGGCGAGCACCACACCGGGAGTGGGGAGAGCGGGTCTGACGCACAGTCCCGTTCCGAAGCGAGAGTGCGGCTCTGTGATAGAGCCTTGCATGGCGAACTGCGTATGTTTACCGACCGTCGAATCGAACGACATCAGCTGCCGTATTTTCTGCGAGTGTTCAACAGAGTCACCGACAAACCCATCGGTTTTCTGGGCAACGTGTCCGAAGACGGTTTGATGCTCATCAGCCAGTTGCCGATGATGATCGGTGCCGAGTTCAACTTGCGCCTGAAAATCCCCTTGGGCGAGGGCTGTCAGCAGGTCATCGACCTGACGGCGTGCTGCCTGTGGTGCCACGAAGACGCGACCCCCCGACACTACGACGCCGGCTTCAGCCTGTACCGGACGCCGCCCGAGTATGGGCAGCTGGTCGAGGCGTTGAAGCAGTACTTCAGCTTTCAGCCGTTGCCGGCCTCGGCCTGAAAACCAAAAGGGCCACAACCTGCTGAAGGTTGTGGCCCTTTTTTCTTACTCTTTTATTGCAATCGCCCGTTCGTTATCCAGTGTCTTCTCCACCAGCAACAACCCTAACTCACTCAACTGATAGATCGCCATCGCCAGATGCCTCGGCTTGTCGTCCAGGCTGTCTGCCAGATCCAGCAACAGAATGCTGACCGAGGAAAAGGTTTCGTAGGTTTGGATGGCGATGGCTTCTGGGTTGATGTCCGGATCGACCTTGAACATCTGCATGCCACGATCCACGGAATTGCGTGATTTTTCAGCTTTGGGGTTGAGGTAGAAGTCGAGGGCCCGATGAGCCGCGTCGTGGAGTTTTTTTGAATCGACGGAGGCATAGGGGGAGATTGGATCGGTCTGATCAGTCTTGTCAGTTGGATCGATATCCGAAGGCGGATTTGGTGTTGCTTTGAACATACCTAACTTCCTAATAAGTTGGGCTGTTACCGCTTCGCGACTAAACGAGGGGGTGGCAGCTGTAAGCAGGTTAGTCGACCGGGGAAGTAGGCTTTTTCCGGCGTGCCCGGGGGCACCCTGCTCACAGCCACCATCGAGTGCAGGGATAGGGAATACCCGACTGGACGATGCGTTTGCAAACCTATCTTACCTCGGGCGACTAAACCCGGCCGCTGATTGGCAGCGACGGGGATCAAGTTACGGGGCAACGCCAAGGTGCACAAGCCAGCGGATTCGCGCTTACATGTAGGCAAAAGCGTCACATGTTGTAGCCTCAATTCCACCGTTTTTTTGTTGTCCACAAAAAGCGAGAGAACAACAGTTTTGCATGTATTTTGAGGTTTTTTACACGTGGGGCAGGGCTAGTGTAGTCGTAGGCAAAGGGAGTTTTTTAAGAACCGATCTGTAAGAAAACCCCCAGTTAATGATTGGTTTTAGAGGGCACGAAGCGTAGAAGAAATACATCAAAAGATCTTGGACATAGGTGAAAGCCAGAAAGCTTTTAGCTGGGACGTTTTCCCTTCAGCTTGGCCAAACCTTGCTTGATGAAGCCAGCGTTTTCTCCAATTGTAAAAAGTGCTTCTCGGACGTTGTTTCCGGTCTCCACCATTCCCTGTGCTTCGACTTGGAGTACTAACTCCATCAGAGCGGCTTCCAAGCCAAGTTGATTCTGATACATCCTTTCCAGCACGTCTGATAGAGAGTATTGAGCGGCCATTTTTAGGCTCCTTTTTGCAAAAAACCAAGCATAGCAGTGGCATTTGCGAGTGTTAGTTGGATAGCGACTTCTACTCAACTGGTGAGCTGCATCAGCTTGTGATGCTCCGCGGGTGAACTGAGCCAGCTTATTGTTTAGAACTTTTGATTTTCCTAATTTTAATCTGGCCCCCCCCGTGTGAATTTCACAAAGTGTTAGCAGAGCGCTCCAGATTTTTTCCAGTTCAGATATAGAGATACGAGCTCTGCGCCCAATCGTTCGGGACGGGTGTCCAGCACTACTATCCCCTGAGCGTCCAAGCGCTGATGAACTGTAGCTCGGGCGTTCAGGTAATCCACAGTCGCGCAGTAAGCAAGCGCTTCCTGCAAGGTTTGCACTGTCGCCAGTTGCGAAGGATCAAAGGCTTCCTCGCGTATACAGAGAACCAGCACCTGATGCTGTTGGCTCAAGTGTTTGATGGCGCTCAGTAGATCTTCATCATCCTCATCACGAAGGTTGGTCATCAATATGACCAGCGCCCGACGCTTCTGCCTCGCCAGCAACTGATTCACCGCCGCCGGATAATCCGCCGAACGTCGCGTGCTATCCAGATCGTAAACACTGTTGAGCAACACCTTGAGCTGCCCCGCACCTTTGACCGGTGCAATAAACCGCGGCTGATCACTGGCAAAGGTCATCAACCCCACTGCATCCCCTTGCCGCAACGCCACGTAACTCAACAGCAAACACGCATTCAACGCATGATCAAAATGCGACAGCTCCCCATCCTGACTGCGCATCTGCCGCCCGCAATCGAGCATGAAGATGATCTGCTGATCCCGCTCGTCTTCGTACTCCCGGGCAATCGGTGTTCGGTGGCGGGCGGTGGCTTTCCAGTCGATCTGGCGCAGGCTGTCTCCTTCGCGAAATTCCCGCAGTTGGTGGAATTCCATCCCCTGGCCACGACGTTGGCGCTGACGTACGCCGAGCTGGCTGAGCCAGTTGTCGACCGCCAGCAACTGGCCGCCGTAGAGGCGGGCGAAGTCGGGGTAGACGCGGGTGTGGTCGGTGATGTTCAGCAGGCGTTTGCCGGACCACAGGCCGAAGGGACTCGGCAGATTGAGTTCGCAGGTGTCGAAGGTGAAGTGGCCGCGTTTGAGCGGGCGCAGGCGATAGCCGATCAGGCTGCGTTGGCCGGGTTGTAGCTCGGTGTCGAGTGGCAGGTTTTCGAAACTCAGGCCATCGGGGACATGGTCGAAGATTTGTATGGCCAGTGGTTGGTCGAAATCATGTTCGACTTCCAGCCGGATTTCGCTCCAGCGACCGAGCGCCAGGCTGCCGGGCATCTGTCGTTGTACGTGGGGCGAGGGCAGGCGCCTGAGGCGCAGCGCGTCCAGCAAGCTCAGCGCAAACAGCGCCAGCAACAATCCCCAGTTGATCGACAGCAGGCTCGATGGCACCTCGACGTCCAGCGCCTGCAACGCGCCCAGCGCAATGCCGATGGCCAGCAGGATCGCCAGCCAGATCAACAGCAGGCGCGAGGGTTTCACAGGCGCGGCGCCGGTACTTGGTCGAGCAGTTGCTGAAGGACTTGATCGACTTGCAGCCCTTCGATATCCAGCTCCGGTGCAAGCCGTACGCGATGGCGCAACACTGCCAGCGCGCAACCCTTGATGTCGTCGGGAATCACGAACTCGCCACCACGCAACAAGGCGCGGGCGCGGGCGCAGCGCACCAGGGCAATGGAGGCCCGTGGCCCGGCGCCGAGGGTCAGCCCCGGCCAGGTACGGGTGCTGCGGGCCAGACGCACGGCGTATTCGAGCACTTGATCGTCCAGCGGCAAATCACTGGCGATGCGTTGCAGGGCTTGCACGTCCTTGGCCTGCAACACGGTGCGCAGTGGTTGCACGTCCAGCATGTCGGCGCGGGTCGAGCGGCTGACCTGACGCACCATGTCCAGCTCCTGATCGGCGTCGGGGTAATCCATGCGCACCTTGAGCATGAAACGGTCGAGTTCGGCTTCCGGCAGCGGATAGGTGCCTTCCTGTTCGATCGGGTTTTGCGTGGCGAGCACCATGAACGGCTGGGCGATCGGCAGTGGCCGTCCTTCGAGGGTGACCTGACGTTCCTGCATCGCTTCGAGCAGGGCGGCTTGAGTCTTGGCCGGGGCGCGGTTGATCTCGTCGGCCAGCAACAGGTTGGTGAACAGCGGGCCTTTGCGCAGTTTGAACTGTTCGGTCTGCAGGTCGTAGACCGCGTGGCCGGTGACGTCGCTGGGCATCAGGTCCGGGGTGAACTGGATGCGCGCGAACTCGCCACCGAAGCATTTGGCCAGGGCGCGGACCAGCAGAGTTTTGCCAAGGCCGGGAACGCCTTCGAGCAGCACGTGGCCGCCGGCGATCAGCGCGGTCAGCACGTCGTCGATCACCGGGTTCTGGCCGATCAGCGCCTTCTGCAATTCACCCCGCACCGTTTGGGCCAACTGGCTGGCGCGCTGGCGTTGCTGGGCCGCGTGGCCGGGCGAGCCGGGTTCGATGTGTTCGGTCATAGCGTGTTCCTCAAGGCTTGCAGGTGGGCGACCTGACGGCAGAATTCGGCGCTGGACAGGCGCCGCTTCGGTGCCGGGCTCAGGGCCTGGCTGATGGCACGGGTCGACTGGCGGGTCAGGCGTGACAGGGCCAGCCATTGTTCGGCGACGTTCAGTTGGTCGAAACCGGGATGTCGGTGACGGGCGCGGCGCAGGACGTCCTGCTGCAAGGCTTGCAGCAAGGTCTGTTGACCGTTGTGGCGCAGGATGAAATCGGCACTGGCGCGCAGGTGTTCCATCAACTGTCGACGACCGCTCGGGGCGGGCGCCTGCACTGGGCCATGACGCACGCCGACATGCCACAGCCACAGACCGATCAGCGCCAGCAGGGCGACGATGGCTTGCGGGAAATAGCGCCAGAGCAGGGTCAGCAGACCGTCGTGTTCGGTGTTGTACAACAAGGTCACGGCGGTGTCGGCGCTGAGGTACCAGAGCAGCCAGGCATTGTCGTGCTGCGCAATGGCCGGGGTTTTCCACAGATCGGCATCGGTGACCACGGTGATCGTGCCGAGGCCGAAAGCCAGTTGCATCATGTGCGTGGCTTTCGCGCTGTTGGCCCAGGCCTGTGCGAGGTTTTTCGGGTCGTCGAGGTGGAACGCGGTGTCGAAACCCGCATAGGCGGGGGCGTCTTCGTCTTCCAGATAGAGCTTGGTCAGATCGGGCCAGGGATCAGCGTCGGTATCCGGCGGTGGATCCTTGAGATCCTTGCTGAAGGATTGATGCAGTTGCACGCGGTCGAGCAGCAGGTCGTTGCTCTGGCCGGTCTTTTCATCCCAGATCGATTCGGCGACGAACACCAGCCTTCCGCCGGCCCGGGCCCAGTTCAGAACCTGATCGACCTGACGCGGAGTCAATTTCGAGCGGTCGTTGAACATCAGCAGTGTGTGCTGGCGCGGATCGATGTCGGGCAACACGGCGAGGCTTTCTGCGTGAGTGACTTCGATCCCGCGCTCGCGCAGAAACATCTCCGCCGCCAGATAAGGATTGGCTTGCGCAGCGGGGGACGGGCCGTGATCGACTTCGGCCTGGTAAGGCGTGGCCTTGAGATACAGATAAATGCCCAGCGCACCGAGCAGGGCGACGATCAGCGCGCCGGCCAGCCACAGCGTGCGCCGGTTCAACGGGCGACTCCGTGGCCGAACAGGGCGCGCCAGCCATCACACAATTCCTGTTGCAGATGCGCCGCCGGTACGCGGTGGCCGTAGGCCATGTTCTGCCAGTGGCCCGTGAGGTGACGGCTATAAGTGAGCAGATCCGGACGCTGTAACTGCTCGATCCGGGCCAGCACTTCACTTTCGGTGTCGGCAGGTTTCAGGGGCAGGTTCAAGTCATGCAGCAGATGACTGAGCAGTGCCCGGTACAGCAGACCCAGTGCCGCGCGGGGCTCGGTTTGCCAGAGCTGTTCCGCGTGGCTGGCAATGTCTTCGGGCAGGCTTTCCTTTTGTAGATCCAGACCAAAGGCCTGCTGCGGCATGGGTCTTTTGTTCCGTTTTGGCAAGCGTGGACGGCGGCCGACGAACGCTTGCAGAAAATCCCGGTAGCGCCAGAGCAGCCAGCCGAGCCCGGCGATCATTGCGCCCCACAGCACGACTTCGATTGCCTTGGCGAGGCCGTCGAGGTGTCGGCCGTCCAGCCAGCCGAGCAGGGTTTTCAACCATTGCGGTGCTTCGCCTTCCTTGGGTTTTTCGGCGGTCGCCGGGTCTTCGCCGAAGCGATAACGGGTGACGGTTTCCTTGTTCTTGAACGGCGGTTGTTCGAGCAAGGCCTTGATGCTGTTGCGGGACGCCTCGCTGGTCAGTGGCTGGTTCAGGAGACGCGGTGCATCCGGAGGAGTGGCAGGCTCGGCGGCCCAGGCTGAGGGCACGCCCGGCAACAGCAGACACGCGACCAGCAGCAGACCGACCACGCTGCTGTTCAAACGCTGGCGCAAACGACGAAACACAAGCTCGATGTCCCAGGCTTCGAGGACGGTGCGGCGGTTAAGATACAGGCTGAATCCGCAGGCGACATACACCGGTTCCCAGATCACCAGAATCAGCGCATAGAACGCGTTGGTCAGATGCTCCAGCCAGCGCCATTCGTAGTCGGCCGCGAAGATCAGGCTTTGCCAGTCCCAATCGGTTTCGACCTGTTGCGGCAGAAGCAGATAGAACAACACCATCAGACCGATCCACAGCGCCGTTTCCAGGTGCACGCCGATGATCGTCAGCCACTGCGCGGCGCCGGCATTGCGTTGCAGCAACACCAGCAAACGCTGCTGGCGGGCTGTACCGTCGAGGCCTTCGAGTTGCAGCACAGGCAGCAGGAAGCTGCGACTCAGGCTGAAGCGGCGCCAGGTCAGGCTGGCGATGAGTTGCGGCTTGAGCAGGCGCGGCCATTGGCGCAAGGCCTGTTTCAAGGTGGGTGTTTCGCCGAACAGCGCCCTGGAGAGGATGTACAGCGGCAGGCGTTCATAGGCCGGTTTCAGCCACCAGAAGATGAACACGGCGAGTGACGGTGAATCCCACAGCAACAGGCTGAGCACCACGAACAGCGGCAGGGTGACGATGGCCCAACTGGTCATCAGCAGGCGCCGATGTTGCTGGCTCATGAGCACGCCCAGGTCCATGGCTTCCCAGGTGGTGCGCGGACGGATCGCCACGGTTGCGTCACTCAGGCGCATGGCGGGTCCTTCCGGCGAACAGCAGATAGAGCGCCACGCAAATCCAGAGCCCGGCACCGACCAGATATTTGGTCTGCGGCGAAACCCCGGTGCGCGACGACCAGTAGGCTTCGATAAACGCGGCGATCGACAGAAACAGCATCACGCCGCAGATCAGCAGGATGCTCTGGCGCGCTGCAATCTGCAGGGCTTCGATTCGTGTCAGGCGTCCCGGCGCGATCAACGCCCAGCCCAGTTTCAATCCTGCCGCGCCAGCCAGGGCGATGGCGCTGAGTTCGAATGCACCGTGCCCGATCACGAATGACCAGAAGGTCTGGCCGAAGCCGATCTCTGTGAGATGCCCGGCCACCGCGCCGATGATCAGCCCGTTGTAGAACAGGAAAAACGCGCTACCTACTCCCAGCAGCAAACCACTGGCGAAGGTCTGAAAGGCAATGCCGATGTTGTGCATGATGTAGTAGCCGAACATCACCCAGTCTTCGCTCGCCGCGCGTTCGGCCGAGCGCCCGAGGTGGCCGGCGGCGGGGTCGTACATGCTCTGCATCTCGCGGACCTGATCGGCGGGTATCAGGTTGTAGACCAGCTCCGGAAACAGGAATACCAGCAAACCGAAGCCGGCCAGGCTGCCGAAGAACAACAGGGCGGCGGCCAGCACGAAGCGCCATTCGGCGCGCACCAACCGTGGAAAGCCGGCCAGGATGAAACCCAGCACGTTCGCACCGAGCTGGCTGCGATGACGGTAAAGCTGTTGATGGCCGCGCAGCACTTGCTGTTGCAAGGAGTCGACCAGAAAACTGCTGTAGCCACGTTCCTGCGCCAGGGCCAGATGCTGGCAGAGTCGGCGATAGGCCTTGGGAAATTCCGCGACCTGCGAAGTGTCCTTGCCGCGTTCGAGTCGTTCGAGGGCGAGGGTGAAACGCTCCCATTCGGCCTTGTGGCGGGTTTCGAAAAGGCTTTGCTTCATGTCGAACCCAACAGGCCGCGAGCAATGCCGTTGAGTTCGCCGACAGCTTTCGGTGCGCTGATGTGCAGTGGCTGAGCGAGCAATGCAGCGAGTTCGTTGACTCGCGCCGTCGACAGTTCACACTGGCGTTCGGCGAAAGCGAGCAGGGCGCGTTGTTCAGCCAGGGTCAGCGGGATCGGTGAGCGGCGGGGTTCGGCATCGGGCAACTGCGGGCGCTTCAGAGGGCGTTCGCTGTAGATCACCAGCGTACCGGCGGCAATGTCACCGAGGCGTTTAAAGGTCGGGTGTTGCAGGCAACTGATGGCGCCAAGGAAATAGCCGAATGGCATCAGGTCGACAAAACGCAGCAGGTTGCGCAGCAGCGACGCCGACCAGCCGACCGGCGTGCCATCGTCGTGCACCACCCGCAGGCCCATCCATTGCTTGCCCGGCGAGCGGCCCTGACGCAGCACTTCGAACAACACCATGTACCACCAGCTCACCACGAACAGCAGCAGTGAGCCCAGGCCGATACCGAGTTTGCCGAGCAGCGCCAGCAACATGAAAAGCAGCCCCAGGATCAGCCCGCGCAACCCCAGATCGATGGTGAACGCCACGGCGCGCACCATCAGGCCAGCGGGGCGCAGCGGCAGGTCGATGCCTTCCGGCGTTTCGACCTGGTGCCGCGTATCCAGTGGCGGGGTCAGCGGTGCTTTCCTTGGCGTTGCTGTGGTCTCGAGCATGGGCTACCTGATGTTGCCGGATCGGGATGCAAGTGCGTCCGATGCTAGCAGTCTCTCGGGGGGAAACGACATAACTATGTCATACACATCTTTCAACCAAAGGTGACTGAATGATGCGGTGCTGGCCGCGACGACGCTTGAACGCCTAGACTTTGCCGATCTTCAGTTCAGGAACCGCCCGTGACTTCCATTTTCTGGTACGACTACGAAACCACCGGCATCAATCCCCGATGCGACCGCCCGTTGCAGGTGGCCGGGATCCGCACCGATCACGAACTCAACGAAATCGACGCACCGGTCAATCTCTACTGCCAGCCCAGCGCAGACATCCTGCCGCACCCGGCGGCGTGCGCAATCACCGGCATTACTCCGAGTCGTCTCGCCGAACAGGGCTTGAGCGAAGCCGACTTCATGACTCGGGTCCACGCTCAGCTGGCGGCTCCTGGCACTTGCGGCGCGGGTTACAACACCCTGCGCTTCGACGACGAGATGACCCGCTACAGCCTCTATCGCAACTTTTTCGATCCCTATGCCCGTGAGTGGCAGGGCGGCAACAGCCGTTGGGATCTGATCGATGTAGTGCGCGCCGCCTACGCATTGCGCCCGGATGGCCTGGTCTGGCCGACCGACGACGAAGGCAAGGTGACGCTCAAGCTGGAACGCCTCACCGCTGCCAATGGCATCGATCACGGCAATGCCCACGAAGCCTTGTCGGACGTGCGCGCTACTATCGCCCTGGCCCGGTTGATCCGCGAGAAACAGCCGAAGCTGTATGACTGGCTGTTCCAGTTGCGCAGCAAACAGAAGGTCATGGACCAGATTCGTCTGTTGCAGCCGATGGTGCACATATCCGGTCGCTTCTCCGCTGCGCGCAGTTATGTCGGCGTGGTGTTGCCGCTGGCCTGGCATCCGCGCAACAAGAACGCGTTGATCGTCTGTGATCTGCACCTGGATCCGCAGGGTCTGCTCGACCTGGATGCCGAAACATTGCGTCAGCGCCTGTATACCCGGCGTGACGACCTGGCCGAAGGCGAGTTGCCGGTACCGCTCAAGCTTATTCACATCAACAAGTGCCCGGTGGTGGCGCCATTGTCGGTGTTGCGTGCGGATGATCAGCAGCGTCTGGGGCTGGACATGGCGTTGTATCAGGCGCGTGCGTTGCGACTAAGTGACGCACAACAAGTTTGGAAAGATAAAGTCTCGGCGATTTATGCCAGCGAAGATTTCACCTCGAGTGAAGATCCCGAACAACAGTTGTACGACGGATTTATCGGTGATCGCGATCGTCGTTTATGTGAGCAAGTGAGGGCGACCGATCCTGCTCAATTGGCGCGAGAGCGATGGCCGTTCGATGACGAACGTTTGCCTGAATTGTTGTTTCGATATCGAGCACGTAACTTTCCCGATACGTTGAATTTCGAAGAGCAAGAACGCTGGAAAATCTTTTGCCGGCAACGCTTGTCCGCGCCGGAGTGGGGTGCCCCTAATACCTTGCAATCTTTTTCCGAGGCTATGGAGCAATGGCTGCTTAGTGCTGCGCCGATGCAGGCCGAGGTGTTGGTTGAATGGCAGAACTATGTCCAGGCATTGCGCAAACGTTTGGATCTTTGAAATCGAACATGTCCGGCGCTTGAATGCCGGGCATAAAAAAACGCCAGCATTCGCTGGCGTTTTTTTGTGTCACAGAAGCGCTCTGCGACGAGGGTTGCGGCTTAGCCCAGCAGGGTAGCCCAGCCTTCAACCACGTCACCGCCCCACTTGGCTTTCCACTCTTTCAGAGTTTTGTGGTTGCCACCTTTGGTTTCGATGACTTCGCCGTTGTGCGGGTTTTTGTATTGTTTAACTTTGCGAGCACGCTTGGTGCCGGTAGTTTTGGCTGCGCCGCCACGTGGTGCCTTGGTTTTGGACTCTGGATCCAGCAGCGCGATGATGTCGCGCAGGGATTTGGAATATTCGCCCATCAGTGTGCGCAGTTTGCCTTCGAATTCCAGCTCGGCTTGCAGTTTGTCGTCTTGCGACAGGTTCTTCAAACGAGCTTGCAGCTCTTTGATAGCTTCTTCGGTGGCGCGATATTCGTTGATCAAGGACATGATTACTACCTTATGTGGGAGTGCGCGATGGCAGGGGACAGTGCGGCAATAATAGTCAGGCTGTTTCATCAAGTAAACATTTAACCGGGGTTTTTATTTGAATTAGTTACGTTGAAAAGCCCGGAATTGAATGTTCAGTTAAATATTGTGATGGAGTCTTCACAGATATTCACACAGGTCTGTACATGCATGGCTATTGCTACGCCACCATTCTGACGTTCGCCAGCGTCAAAAAAGCTGCGACGGGCTGCCGTGAGGCTTCGAGGGTCATCAATACTGCAGTTTTCCCGCGCAGTCGCTAGAATGGCCGCCTTTGCGAAGTTCTGGAGTTTCCCCCTCATGCGCACTTTTCGGCTGGTGATTTCTTGCCCGGACCGCGTTGGCATCGTTGCCAAAGTCAGTAACTTTCTGGCGGCCCACAATGGCTGGATCACCGAAGCGAGCCACCACTCGGATAACCAGGTCGGCTGGTTCTTCATGCGTCACGAAATCCGTGCCGATTCCCTGCCTTTCGGTATCGAGGTGTTGCGCGAGAAGTTTGCACCGATCGCCGAAGAGTTCTCGATGGACTGGCGCATCACCGACACCGAGCAGAAAAAACGCGTGGTGCTGATGGCCAGTCGCGAATCCCACTGCCTGGCTGACCTGCTGCACCGCTGGCACAGCGACGAGCTGGATTGCGAGATTTCCTGCGTGATTTCCAACCACGATGACCTGCGCAGCATGGTCGAGTGGCACGGCATTCCTTATTACCACGTGCCGGTCAATCCGCAGGACAAGCAACCGGCCTTCGACGAAGTGTCGCGTCTGGTCAAGCAGCACGACGCCGAAGTGGTGGTGCTGGCGCGCTACATGCAGATCCTGCCGCCGGACATGTGCCGCGAATATGCGCACAAGGTCATCAACATTCACCACAGCTTCCTGCCGTCGTTCGTCGGTGCCAAGCCGTACCACCAGGCTTCGATGCGCGGCGTGAAGCTGATCGGTGCGACCTGCCACTACGTGACCGAAGAGCTGGACGCCGGCCCGATCATCGAGCAGGACGTGGTGCGTGTCAGCCACAGCGACAGCATCGAAGACATGGTGCGTTTCGGCCGTGACGTCGAGAAGATGGTGCTCGCCCGTGGCCTGCGCTATCACCTGGAAGACCGCGTGCTGGTGCACGGCAACAAGACCGTGGTGTTCTGATTCAGGTTCGCTCCCACGCAAAGCGTGGGAGCGATCCATGGACCGTGAGGAATGACCGATGAGCGATCCACTGGACAAAGCCACTTCCAAGGCACCCGCCACCCTGGGCGAGGGCTGTCTCAGCCGTTATGACCCGGATGACCTGAGCCCGGAGGACGGCACGGAGTTTCCCGGCGCTGCCGAACTGTGGGAACAACTCAAGGACGAAGAGGATGACCTCAAGAAGCCTGTCTGACGCTCAGCAGCTTTTTCAGCAACGGCCGGCCCAGCATCAATAGAAACACCGGGCCACCCACCAGCAGATAGAAGTAATACGTCACCACCCGCCAGATCAGGATCGCCGCCGCCGCGGTCGATTTGCCGACCATCGGCGCCAGCAGCGCCGCCGAGGTCAATTCCGCCGCACCGGCACCGCCCGGCAACAGGCTGAATTGTCCCGCACCCAGCGAAAGCATCTGGATCAGAAACGTCCAGGCCCACTGCACGTCCGCCCCCAGCCCGCGCAACGCCAGATACAGCACGCTGTATCGCAGCGACCAATGCACGCAGGTCAGGACGAACACCTTGATCAACGTCTGCCACGGCAATTTCAGCGCATCGGTGAAAGCGGCCAGAAAGTGCAGCAACTGCCGCGCCCAGCGCCGTCGGGTGCGGGGTTCGACGTTCATCCCGGCCAGCAGACGCCCGCTCAGGCGAATCAAACGACGGTGATAGCGCGCGACCAGCACGCAACTGAACAAACCGCCGGTCAAGGACAGGGCACTGACGATCAGCAGCCATTCCATACGGTCGCTGAGATGCTGGAACAGCGCGTAGATCAGGATCCCGCTCAGGGCGCAGAGAAAGAACAGCAGATCGCTCAACTGATCCATCGCAAACACGGCGCTGCCCCGGGCCGGACGCACGCCGCTGCGCGCCAGCAACGCCATGATCGTCAACGGCCCACCGCTGCCGCCGGGCGTGGCGCACCAGGCAAATTCGGCGGCCATCACCACCCCAAGGCTTTTGACGGGGGTGACCCGGTCACGCTGATCGCCGAGCAGCAGCCGCAGGCGCAAGGTGTTGATACCCCAGCACAGCAGAACCATGGCGAACATGATCAACAACCAACGCAGCGGAAAGGCTTGCAGGCGCTCCCAGGTCTCGCCGCCCCCGAGCAGAACGGGCACCGCCACGGCCACCAGCAGGCCGATCAGCAACAGAACTCCGCGACTCAAGCGGCACGCTCGGCTTGAGTGCGCTGGCGCGTCAGCCAGTCGATTTTGGTCATGGGCACGCGTCCGTCCGCCAGCAGTCGTTCAAGGGTGCGCCACCAGTAATCCCGGGAAAAGCAGTGGCGCATGTCCACGGGGTGCAAGCCTAGACGAATCACCGGCGCCTGACGCCAGCGCTGTTCCCGCTGTTCGCTGATGACCTTCGACATGCCGCGACGCCAGGCACTGCGCGCGCTCCACACCAGTCCTGGGGCCTCGACTGCCGTGAAATCCGGCAAGTGATATAGATGCTGCGGATCGCTGGTGTAGCGCAGTGGCAATTCGCGCAGTGCCTGGCGCGTGCCGGCGCTCATCAGCCAGGCCGGGGCGACGAAACCGTGTAGCGGCCAGTCGTGGCGCCGAAACAGATCGATGCCCGGGCGCAGGCGGGCGAGGGCGGCTTCACGGGACAGCTGATAGAACTCGCCCTCATGGGTGTAAACCCGGCGCATGAACCAGTCGCGCGCCGTGCGCGGGCCGGGCTCGGTGTCTTCATGAAAGTGGCCGTGCAGGGCCAGTTCATCGCCGCGTGCGACGCGCTCGTCGAGCATTCGACAAAACGCCGGATGAGCTTCAAGGGCATCGTGCCGATGGAAGTCCGGGACCACCAGCCATGTCATCTGGACATTGCCCAACCGGTCAACGGCTTCGACGAACGCTCGATAATCCACCCACGTGGAGGGCGCCACGTCATGCAGCACCAGCATCAGCGCCGGACGCTCGTGAGATTCAGCCATTGGCCACCCGAGGAACCGAATCGCCGAGTACGGCGTGGTAATGGCCCAGCAGGCTGTCGACCACCGTGTCCCACGCGTAATGCCGTTCGACATGTTGGCGCGCTTGCCGCCCAAGTACGCCAGTCCCGCGACTGAACAATTCGCGCACGGCATTGGCCATGGCTTGCGCATTGTTCGGCGCGCAGAGCAGGCCGCAGGAGTCGCTGACGATTTCCTCGAACGCTCCCGCTGCCACTGCCACCACCGGAATGCCGCAGGCCATCGCCTCCAGAATCACCAGGCCGAAGGTTTCCTGATCGCCGGCGTGGATCAGCGCATCGGCACTGGCCATCAGCCGCGCGACCTGTGCGGCCGGGCAGAACCGATCGATAACGCTGACGTTGTCCGGGACAGATGCCGGCATCGACGAGCCGACCAGCAACAGGTGATAGCGCGGGCCCAGGCGTTTCATGCAATCGAGCAGCACCGGCAGGTTTTTCTCCTTGGAGCCGCGACCGGCGAAGATCAGCAGGCGCGTGTCCTCGGCGATCCCCAGTTCGCTGCGCAGTCCGGTGTCGCGGGCATCCGGGTGGAAGGTGTGCAGGTCTACGCCCAGCGGTTGCACGAAGACATTGCGTACGCCCAGTCCGCTGAGCTTGTCGGCCATCACCTGGCTGGGCGCCAGCACCCGGTCGAAATTGCCGTACAGCTTGCGCACATACGCGTCGACATTCGGCGTGACCCAGTGGCCCATGCGGTTGCCCACCAGCAGCGGCAGGTCGGAGTGATAGAAACCGATCACCGGCACATCCAGCTGTCGACGCGCATCGAGCGCGGCCCAGGCGGTGAGGTACGGATCGCCGACTTCGATCAGATCCGGCTGCAGATCCTGCAGGACGTTTCGCCAAGGGGCCAGGCGCACGGGGAAGCGATAGCCCTTGCCGAAAGGCAGGGCAGGGGCGGGAACCGTGTAGACGCCGTCACGTTCGCCGAAATGCGCGCCGGGAATCAGCAGGCTGTGGCGGATGCCGGGCTTGACGCCAAGACGACGGTGCTTGGCATCCAGATAGGTGCGCACGCCACCGCTGGCCGGGGCGTAGAACATGGTGATGTCGGCGATATGCACAGTGAACGTCCCTCCGCGTTGATCTCCCTTGGTTGACCTTTATCAAGAATAGATGTTCGGTCGGGTTTCGCGGTGGGGGGGAGGGCGCCAGGCCCTCACCCTAACCCTCCCGAAACGTCGGACCGCCCAGGGGGAGAGGGGACTGACCGAGGTGTTCTTTCGCTATACATCGACCTGAGATATCGAGCCGAACTCAGGTTTTGAATTAACCCCGATCTGCTCCCTTTCCCCCTCGCCCCCTTGGGGGAGAGGGTTGGGGTGAGGGGGTAAGGCTTTTGATCTTAAATCCGGAAGCTGCCAACCAGTTGCTTCAAGCGCGAAGCCTGCTGCTCCAGATCCGAACAAGCCCGCAACGTCGCCTGCAGGTTCTCGACCCCTTCCTGGTTCAGCGTATTGATCTCGGTGATATCCACGTTGATCGACTCGACCACAGCAGTCTGTTCCTCGGTCGCGGTGGCCACCGACTGGTTCATCCCGTCGATTTCACCAATGCGCTGGGTCACGCTGTTCAGGCGCTCGCCGGCAAGGTTGGCGATGTCCACGCTGTCCTGACTGTGGCGCTGGCTGTCGCTCATGGTGCTGACGGACTCGCGAGCGCCGACTTGCAGCTCCTCGATCATGGTCTGCACCTGTTGCGCCGATTCCTGGGTGCGGTGGGCGAGGTTGCGCACTTCGTCCGCCACCACCGCAAAACCACGACCAGCCTCGCCGGCACGGGCCGCTTCGATGGCCGCGTTGAGCGCCAGCAGGTTGGTCTGTTGGGAAATGCTGGTGATCACTTCCAGGATCTGACCGATGTTCACGGTCTTGCTGTTCAGCGATTCGATGTTGCTGCTCGACGCGCTGAGCATGCTCGACAGTTGATTCATCGCCTTGATGCTGCGATCCACCACTTGCTGACCGTCTTCGGCCAGGCCGCGGGCGTCGCTGGCCTGGGTCGAGGCCTGCGCTGCGTTGCGGGCGATTTCCTGGGCGGCGGCGCCGAGCTGGTTGATCGCCGCGGCCACGCTGTTGGTGCGCGAGGCTTGCTGGTCGGAGTTGTACATCGACGAGTTCGAGGCTGCGACCACGCGCAGGGCGACTTCGTTGACCTGGCCGGTGGCCGACGACACTTCGCGGATCGAGCCGTGGATACGCTCGACGAAACGGTTGAACGCGGTGCCGAGCACGCCGAATTCATCCTGATTCTGGATGGTCAGGCGCTTGGTCAGATCGCCTTCGCCGTCGGCGATGTCTTCCATGGCGCGGGTCATCACGTGCAGCGGCTGGATCAGGATACGGATCAGCATGCCGAGCAGGGCGATGATGATCGCCACCGCAATCACGGTCGCGATCACGGCCGAGGTGCGGAACTCGCTGAGCATCGAGAAGGCTTTGTCTTTGTCCACCGACAGGCCGATGTACCAGTTCACCGACGGCAGGCCCTTGATCGGGGTGAAGTTGACGATGCGGGTCTTGCCGTCGACGGTGACTTCAGTGAAGTCGCTGCTGATGCGCGGGGTGTCCTGCGGATAGGCTTCCTTCAGTGATTTCATCACCAGGGCCTTGTCCGGGTGCACCAGGATTTTGCCGTCGGCGCTGACCAGGAACGCGTAGCCCATGCCGGAGAAGTCCCGGGCGCTGAGGGTGTTGATCAGGGTTTGCAGGCTCAGGTCGCCGCCCACCACGCCCACGCTTTGGCCGGCCTTTTTCGCGGCGGTGGCGATGGAAATGATGGTCTGGCCGGTGGCCGCGTCGATGTACGGTTCGGTCAGGGTCGAGGTGCTGCTGCTTTCAGCGCCTTTATACCAAGGGCGAACGCGCGGATCGAAACCGTCCGGCATCTTCGCATCCGGGCGGATGGTGAAGTGCCCGGTGGCATCGCCGAGGTAGGAGGCCATGAAGGTCGACGTCAGGGCTTTCTGTTCCAGCAGGCTGGCGACAGCGGACGGCTCGGGGTTGATGGCGATGTTCTGGGCAGCGTTCTCGATCAGCAGGATGCGCCCGCTGAGCCAGGTCTGGATGTTGTCGGCGGTGACCTCGCCCATCTCGTTGAGGTAATTGTCCAGGTCCTCGCGGATCGCATTGCGCTGCAACCAGTCGTTGTACAGCGTGAACGAGGCGAAGGCGGCAATGACGATGAGGGCGGCGGCAAGCAAAATTTTATGGCTGAAACGCAGATTTTTGTTCATGGCTTGGGGTTCCGCTAAGGTCTTAATGTCCAGGGCGTGCTTTTATAAAGGCGCGCAAAATGGGCAGGGGTGAAAGCGCACTGATATTTCCGTCTCTCCTTAGGGAAATCTCAGACCGGACTTTTGATCGGGTCTCTCACTCTCTCTATCGGCCATGCTCGACAAAGATTAACCATTGGGTGACCAAATGCCTGACTCCTTGCAACTCGTAATCGGCGCCGACCTCGCCGGGCAACCGATCGCCCAGGCCATGCGCCTGGCCAACCGTCACGGACTGGTAGCCGGCGCCACCGGTACCGGCAAGACCGTTACTTTGCAGCGTCTGGCCGAGGCGTTCAGCGACGCCGGGGTCGCGGTGTTCGCCGCCGACGTCAAGGGCGACCTGTGTGGTCTCGGTGCCGCCGGCAACCCTCAGGGCAAGATCGCCGAGCGCATCGCCGGCATGCCGTGGCTCAAGCACACGCCTCAGGCGTATCCGGTGACCTTGTGGGACATTCACGGTCAGTCCGGTCATCCGTTGCGCACCACGTTGAGTGAAATGGGACCTTTATTGATCGGGGCCTTGCTGGAGCTGACCGACAGCCAGCAGTCGGCGTTGTATGCCGCGTTCAAGGTGGCGGATCGCGAAGGGCTGTTGCTGCTGGATCTCAAAGACCTGAAAGCCCTGCTCAATCACCTCAAGGACAATCCGCAGCTGCTGGGCGAAGACGCCGCGCTGTTCACCACCGGCTCCAGCCAGGCGCTGTTGCGGCGCTTGGCCACGCTGGAGCAGCAGGGCGCCGAGGCGTTGTTCGGCGAACCGGCGCTGCAACTGGAAGACATTCTGCAACCGGCCGCCGACGGGCGCGGGCGGATTCATCTGCTGGATGCCAGTCGTCTGGTGCATGAGGCGCCGAAGGTCTACGCGACTTTCCTACTATGGCTGCTGGCCGAGCTGTTCGAGCAACTGCCGGAGCGCGGCGATGCCGACAAACCGCTGCTGGCGCTGTTTTTCGATGAGGCGCATTTGTTGTTCGGCGATACGCCGAAGGCGTTACAGGAACGGCTGGAGCAAGTGGTGCGGCTGATCCGTTCCAAAGGCGTCGGCGTGTATTTCGTTACCCAGTCGCCGGGCGATCTGCCGGACGATGTGCTGGCGCAACTGGGGCTGCGGATCCAGCACGGCTTGCGCGCGTTCACCGCCAAGGAGCAGAAATCCCTGCGGGCGGTGGCGGATGGCTTCCGGCCGAATCCGGCGTTCGACACGTTGTCGGTGCTCACCGAACTCGGGATTGGCGAAGCGCTGGTCGGCACCTTGCAGGAAAAGGGCACGCCGGAAATGGTTCAGCGAGTGCTGGTGGCACCGCCGCAATCGCGGATCGGGCCGTTGACCGAGACCGAGCGCACGATGCTGATTGCCGGTTCGCCGTTCAAGGGCCGTTATGACAAGCCGATCGATCGCGAGTCGGCCTATGAAATCCTGATGGGTCGCAAGGGGCTGGCGCCGGAGGCTGAAGCGGCACAGGGCAAACCGGCGGTCGAGGAGCCGAGCCTGGCGGACAAGGCCGGCGAATTTCTCGGCACGGCGGCGGGACAGGCGCTCAAGTCGGCCATGCGTCAGGCGGCGAATTCGCTGGGTAAACAGTTGGTGCGCGGTCTGATGGGTTCATTGCTCGGCGGCAGCAAGCGCCGCTAAAACGGATGGTATGGAGATCTGAATGTGGGAGCAAGCCCGCTCCCACATTGATTGGGTTGATCTCAGGATTTGGCCTTGGCGTGCGCTGCCAGACGCTCCAGCGCCGCCCGCAGGCTCGGATCGCTGATCCCGTCGGCGGTGGATTGAATGGTCGCTGCGGCATCCGTCGACAGATCCATCGTATGCCCGGCTGCTCTTGGCTGAATGACAGGTGGTCGCACCGAGAACTTGATCCGCGTCAGATTGGCGAACTCGTCGAACATCTGCAGGTGCCGTTGCAGGCGTTTTTGCTGATAGCGCAGACGCGTGGCCCAATGACCGTCGGTGACGATCAGCAACAGCTCGCCTTCGCGCCACTTGGCCACGTGGCAGTGTTCACGGGCGGCGGGTTGCAGCTGGCTTTCGAGCAGACGTTGCAGATGGGCCAGGCGCTGGGCATGACCGAGGATGGCTTTCAACGGCCTGGCTTCGCGTAGCAGAACGGCGGGCGCTCTGGCTGTGAGAGGGCGAAATGCCATGATCTAGGACCTGAAGTTGCAGAGGCGCCATGGTAGCAGATAGCACCCATTTCACTCGCCCATTGCTTTTGTCCCTGCTTTGCCCATTAAATCAACGACTAACTTCTTCGCTGTACGGCTTGAAGTTGAGCAAAACGCCCCTATTTTAAGTGAGCCCCGTCAAAGCGCAGTGCCAGCATCGTGGAATATCCCCACTTTCCTCACCACCGTTTCCGGGTAGAATGCTCGTTCGCATGCGGCCATGAGGGCTGCACGGGCGACTCACGGGGCCGCCCTCCATCCCTTTAGTGTGGAAGATCCTGCCGATATGTTTGCGCCTTTGTTAAAGAAACTTTTTGGAAGCAAGAACGAGCGTGAAGTCAAACGCATGCTCAAGACGGTGCAGCTCGTCAATGCCTTCGAAGAGAAGATGGTCGCCCTCTCGGACGATCAACTGCGCGCCAAGACCGCAGAGTTCAAGGACCGCATTGCCAAGGGGGAGACCCTCGACAAGCTGTTGCCGGAAGCCTTTGCGGTCGCCCGCGAAGCCGGCAAACGCGTCATGGGCATGCGCCACTTCGACGTCCAGCTGATCGGCGGCATGACCCTGCATGAAGGCCGGATCGCCGAAATGCGTACCGGTGAAGGCAAGACGCTGGTGGGTACCCTGGGTGTTTACCTCAACGCGCTGTCCGGCAAGGGCGTGCACGTTGTGACTGTGAACGACTACCTGGCCCGCCGTGACGCCAACTGGATGCGCCCGCTGTATGAATTCCTCGGCCTGACCGTCGGCATCGTGACGCCGTTCCAGCCGCCGGAGGAGAAGCGCGCCGCCTACGCCGCCGACATCACCTACGGCACCAACAACGAATTCGGGTTCGACTACCTGCGCGACAACATGGCGTTCAGCATGGAAGAGAAATTCCAGCGCGAACTCAACTTTGCCGTGATCGACGAAGTCGACTCCATCCTCATCGACGAAGCGCGTACTCCGCTGATCATTTCCGGTCAGGCCGAGGACAGTTCCAAGCTGTACATCGAGATCAACAAGCTGATCCCGAAACTCAAGCTGCACGTCGAAGAAGTCGAAGGCGAAGTCACCCAGGAAGGCCATTACACCGTTGACGAGAAGACCCGTCAGGTCGAACTCAACGAATCCGGTCACCAGTTCATCGAAGACCAGCTGACCAGCATCGGTCTGCTGGCCGAGGGCGAAAGCCTGTACTCGGCGCACAACCTGAGCCTGCTGACTCACGTCTACGCCGGCCTGCGTGCGCACAAGCTGTTCCATCGCAACGTCGAATACATCGTGCAGGACGGTCAGGTCGTGCTGGTCGACGAACACACCGGTCGTACCATGCCGGGTCGTCGTCTGTCCGAAGGCCTGCACCAGGCCATCGAAGCCAAGGAAAACCTGAACATCCAGGCCGAGAGCCAGACCCTGGCATCGACCACGTTCCAGAACTACTTCCGTCTGTACGAAAAACTGTCCGGCATGACCGGTACGGCCGACACCGAAGCGTTCGAATTCCATCAGATCTATGGCCTGCCGGTCATCGTAATCCCGACCAACAAGCCGTTGGCCCGTAAGGATTACAACGACCTGGTGTTCCTGACCGCCGAAGAGAAATACGCGGCGATCGTCAACGACATCAAGGAAAGCATGGCCGCCGGCCGTCCGGTGCTGGTGGGTACTGCGACCATCGAAACCTCCGAGCACATGTCCGCATTGCTCGTGAAGGAAGGCATCGAACACAAGGTCCTGAACGCCAAGTTCCACGAAAAAGAAGCTGAAATCATTGCCCAGGCCGGTCGTCCGGGCGCACTGACCATCGCAACCAACATGGCCGGTCGTGGTACCGACATCCTGTTGGGCGGCAACTGGGAAGTTGAAGTCGCGTCGCTGGAAAACCCGACCCCTGAGCAGATCGCCCAGATCAAGGCCGACTGGCAGAAGCGTCACCAGCAAGTGCTGGAGTCCGGCGGTCTGCAGGTGATCGCGTCCGAGCGTCACGAATCCCGTCGTATCGACAACCAGCTGCGTGGCCGTGCCGGCCGTCAGGGTGACGCCGGTTCCAGCCGCTTCTACCTGTCGCTGGAAGACAGCCTGATGCGTATCTTCGCCTCTGATCGGGTGAAGAACTTCATGAAAGCCCTGGGCATGCAGTCCGGTGAAGCGATCGAGCACCGCATGGTGACCAACGCCATCGAGAAGGCACAGCGCAAGGTTGAAGGCCGCAACTTCGACATCCGCAAGCAACTGCTCGAGTTCGACGACGTCAACAACGAACAGCGTAAAGTGATCTATCACATGCGTAACACGTTGCTGGCTGCGGACAACATCGGCGAGACCATCGCTGATTTCCGTCAGGACGTCCTGAACGCCACCGTCAGCGCGCACATTCCGCCGCAATCGCTGCCAGAGCAGTGGGACGTGGCCGGTCTGGAGGCGTCGATCGCCAGCGACTTCGGCGTGAAGCTGCCGATCCAGCAATGGCTCGACGAAGACGATCACCTGTACGAAGAAACCCTGCGCGAGAAGCTGATGAACGAGCTGATCGCCGCGTACAACGAAAAAGAAGACCAGGCGGGCGCCGATGCCCTGCGCTCGTTCGAGAAGCAGATCGTGCTGCGCGTTCTTGACGACCTGTGGAAAGACCACCTGTCGACCATGGATCACCTGCGTCACGGCATCCACCTGCGTGGTTATGCGCAGAAGAACCCGAAGCAGGAATACAAGCGCGAGTCCTTCACGCTGTTCTCCGAGCTGCTGGATTCGATCAAGCGCGACTCGATCCGTGTGCTGTCGCACGTTCAGGTTCGCCGCGAAGATCCGGCCGAAGAAGAACAACGCCTGCGTCAGGAAGCCGAAGCACTGGCCGCCCGCATGCAGTTCGAACACGCCGAGGCTCCTGGCCTGGAAGCGCAACCGGAACTGGTCGGTGAAGAGGTCGATGTGGCCCTCGCTGCCGCCCCGGTTCGCAACGAGCAGAAACTGGGCCGCAACGAACTGTGCTACTGCGGTTCGGGCAAGAAATTCAAGCATTGCCACGGGCAGATCCAGTAAACCCCGTTTCAATCGCTGAAATACCCGCGCCGCGACCGGCACCAGCCGTCGCGGCGTTTTGCCATTTACACCACCGCCACTACGCTTGGCGGTGCTGACATCATTGAGTAAGGAGCGCATTCATGGCTGTTGGTCTTGGTCCTTTGCCAACGTTGCACCCGGTTGCCGGTTTTGAACTCGGTATCGCTTCGGCCGGCATCAAACGCCCTGGGCGCAAGGATGTCGTCGTGATGCGTTGCGCCGAAGGTTCCACCGTGGCGGGCGTGTTCACGTTGAACGCTTTCTGTGCAGCACCGGTGATCCTGGCCAAGAAGCGCGTGCAGAACCCGGTGCGCTACCTGTTGACCAACACCGGCAATGCCAACGCCGGCACCGGCGAACCGGGCCTGGCCGCCGCCGAGCGCACCACCGCCAAACTGGCCGAGCTGACGGGCGTGGACGCCAGCCAGATCCTGCCGTACTCCACCGGCGTGATCGGCGAGCCGCTGCCGGTCGAGAAGATTGAGGGCGCCTTGCAGGCCGCGCTGGACGATCTGTCGGAAAACAACTGGGAAGCCGCCGCCACCGGCATCATGACCACCGACACGCTGCCAAAAGGCGCCAGCCGCCAGTTCCAGCATGACGGTGTGACCATCACCGTCACCGGTATCAGCAAAGGCGCGGGCATGATCCGTCCGAACATGGCGACCATGCTCGGTTACATCGCCACCGACGCCAAAGTCTCCCGCGACGTGCTGCACAACCTGATGCTGGACGGCGCCAACAAGTCGTTCAACCGCATCACCATCGATGGCGACACCTCGACCAACGACTGCTGCATGCTGATCGCCACCGGCAAGGCTGCGCTGCCGGAAATCACCCGTGCCGAAGGCGAGCTGTTCGCCAAGCTGAAACAGGCCGTATTTGAAGTGTGCATGGACGTGGCCCAGGCCATCGTGCGTGACGGCGAAGGCGCGACCAAGTTCGTGACCGTAGAAGTCAACGGTGGCGGCAATCACCAGGAATGCCTGGACGTCGGCTACACCGTGGCCCACTCGCCGCTGATCAAGACCGCACTGTTCGCCTCCGACCCGAACTGGGGCCGTATCCTCGCCGCTGTCGGCCGTGCCGGTGTGCCGGATCTGGACGTGAGCAAGATCGACGTGTTCCTCGGCGACGTGTGCATCGCCAGCCGTGGCGCCCGCGCCGCGACCTATACAGAAGCCCAGGGCTCGGCGGTGATGCAGCAGGAAGAAATCACCATCCGTATCGAACTGGGTCGCGGCGATTGCAGCGAAACCATCTGGACCACCGACCTGTCCCACGAGTACGTGAAGATCAACGCCGAATACCGCACCTGATCCCTGCCGAAGAGGGAGGTCTGCGGACCTCCTTTTCTTCTGTCCCATGAAAGGACCCGAACATGAGCCTTCACCTGATCATCGGCGACAAACTGCTTTCCTCCTGGTCCCTGCGCGCGGCGCTGGCGCTTGAACTGACTGGCGCGCCCTACACCGAAGAACTGGTCAAGCTCGGCAAGCCCGACACCCGGGAGCGGCTGCTGGCGCATTCGCCGACCGCCAAGGTGCCGCTGCTGAAAACCGCCCGTGGCACCATCGCCGACTCTCTGGCGATTGCCGAATACCTGGCCGAGCAGTTTCCTTCCGAACAACTCTGGCCGACCGATATCGCCGCCCGTGCTCAGGCCCGATCCGCCTGCGCGCAGATGCACAGCGGCTTCTTCGCGATGCGCAATCACATGCCGTTCAACCTGAGCCACGATGCGCCGCTCAACCCGGTGCCGCCGGAAGTGAAGGTCGATGTCGAACGCATGCTCGCGCTGTGGGCCGAATGCCGCGCCGCCGCGACCGAGCCTGGGCCTTACCTGTTTGGTCGGGTGTCGCTGGCCGATGCGTTCTTCGCCCCGATTGCCGTGCGCCTGCGCACCTATCAGGTGAAGCTGCCGGCCGACGATGAAGCCTATGTTGAAACCGTCTACCAATGGCCGGCCTTCAAGGCCTGGCAAAAGGCTGGACTGGAGGAATTGCAGTCGTGAAACGTGTACACGTCGCCGCCGCCGTCATTCGTGACGGCAGCGGCAAGATTCTGATCGCCCGCCGTGCCGATACCCAGCATCAGGGCGGCCTCTGGGAATTTCCAGGTGGCAAGGTCGAAGCCGACGAGTCGGTGCAAACCGCGCTGGCCCGCGAGCTGCACGAAGAGTTGGGCATTGTCGTCGGCGCCGCCCGGCCGCTGATCAAGGTGCGCCACGATTACCCGGACAAGCAGGTGTTGCTGGATGTCTGGGAAATCTCGAGCTTCACCGGTGAGCCTCACGGTGCCGAAGGCCAGCCATTGGCCTGGGTTTCGGCCAAGGAGCTGACGGATTACGAATTTCCGGCAGCCAACCAGCCGATCGTCGCGGCGGCGCGTCTGCCCGCTGAATACCTGATCACCCCGGAAGACCTGGAAGCCCCGGCCTTGTTGCGTGGCATCCAGAAGGCGATTGCCGGTGGCATCAAGCTGATCCAGCTGCGTGCGCCCAATGGCTATGACCCGAAGTACCGCGATCTGGCGGTGGACGCGGTCGGCCTCTGCGCCGGCAAGGCGCAGTTGATGATCAAGGGCCCGTTCGAGTGGCTGGGAGATTTCCCGGCCGCCGGCTGGCACATCACCTCGGCGCAGTTGCGCAAGTACGCGGCCGCGGGGCGTCCGCTGCCGGCAGATCGCTGGTTGGCAGCGTCCTGCCACAACGCTGAAGAACTGACGCTGGCCGAGCAGATGGGCGTGGATTTCGTCACCCTGTCGCCGGTGCAGCCCACCCTTACTCACCCGGATGCACAGCCGTTGGGCTGGGAGCAGGCTTCGACACTGATCGAAGGCTTCAGCAAACCGGTGTTTCTGTTGGGCGGAGTCGGCTCGGCGGAACGCGAAAAAGCGTGGGATGCCGGGGCTCAGGGTGTGGCGGGGATTCGGGCGTTCTGGCCTGAGGTCTGAATGGGTATCCGATCACTCCCGCGCCACGCGTGGGAGTGATCAGTTTTCGGGTTTCGCCGCCGGCTGCCACAGGATTTCTGCAACACCCTGACGCCGCGCAATCAACCTCGCCGCCACAAACAACAGATCCGACAAGCGATTGATATACGCCAGGCCAACCCCGGCCAACGGTTCGATCGCATTCAAATGCTGGCAGCGACGTTCGGCACTGCGCGCCAGGCTACGGCAGACATGCGCCTGGGCAATCAGCATTGAACCACCTGGCAGAATGAAATTCTCCAGTGGCCCCAACTCCTCGTTCCACACATCGATGGCGGCTTCCAGCCGTTCGATTTCCGCTGAATTCAGTGCCTGATATTCCGGCATCGCCAACTCGCCACCGAGATCGAACAATCGGTGCTGGCAGGGCGCCAACACGTCGATCAATTCATTCAGCCCAGGGCAGGTTTCGCGTTCGGCGATCAATCCGGCCAGCAGCACGCCGACCTGACTGTTCAGCGTATCGACCTCGCCAATGGCTTCGATGCGCGGGTGATCTTTGGGCACGCGGCGACCGTCGCCAAGTCCGGTTTCGCCCTTGTCGCCAGTGCGGGTGTAGATCTTCGACAAGCGAAAGCCCATGGTTTACCTCGGTAGTTGATTGGTTTCGGCGGCGATGGGCGCCGGTTGCGCCAGTGGCAGGCGCAGGGTGAAGCAGGTGCCTTGCCCCGGCGCCGACTGCACTTCCATCTGCCCTTTGTGGTTGTTGGTGATGATGAAGTACGACACCGACAGCCCGAGGCCTGTGCCCTGGCCGATTTCCTTGGTGGTGAAGAACGGCTCGAAGGTGCGCTTGCGCACGTTCTCGCTCATGCCGATGCCGTTGTCCTCGACCTGAATCTCGGCCCACGGCGGGTTGAGTCGGGTGCGCAAGGTGATTCGGCCCGGTTCGCTATCATCTTCGCGCTGGTGGATCGCCTGCGCGGCGTTCTTCAGCAGGTTGAGCAGCACCTGTTCAAGCTCGTTGGCGGTGCCAGGCACCGGGCCCAGCGCCGGGTCGAACTGGCGAATGATCGCTTGGCCCTTGAAGTCGAAGCCGATGGCCAGATCGAAGTCGTTGCCGGCGATTTCCACCGCTTGATCGATCAGCGCAGGCAGGTCGCACGGCGCCATCTGGCGGTTGCTGCGACGGCTGAAGCTGAGCATGTGGGTGACGATTTTCGCCGCCCGGGCGCCGGCCTGCTGGATGCCGTCCAACAGTTGCGGGACTTCCCGGCCTTGCAGGTAGCGGTTGACTGCGTCCAGCTCGATTCCCAGTTGTTCGGCCTGTTCGAGGTTTTTCGGCAGGTCTGGTGACAGACGTCGGCGGATGTTCTGCACGTTGTGCAGGATCGCCCCCAGCGGGTTGTTGATCTCGTGGGCCATGCCGGCGGCGAGGCCACCGACCGACAGCATTTTCTCCGACTGAACCATCATTTCCTCCAGCGACAGGCGCTGGGTGATGTCGTCGATCCGGATCACCACGCCGCGCCCGGCGCCGCCCATCAACGGGTAGAAGGTGAGGGCGTAGTGCTTGGGCTCGTCGTCCTTGAACCACGTCACCCGCTCGATTTTCGCCACCGTGTGCTGTTCGACGGTCTGCTTGAGTTGCGGCAGGAACGGTTTGAGCGGTTCGAAGGCGAGGAAGATCGGCTGGTTCAGCGCTTCGTCCAGCCGTGTGCCGGAAAGGGCACTGGCCTCCTGGTTCCATTGCGTGACGTAGAGCTGTTCGTCGAGGGCAATCAGCGCCGAGGGCATGGAGTCGATGATGCTGTTGAGGTAGTTCTGGAACCCGGTGAGTTTCTTCTCGATCTTGCTGCGCACCTGGACTTCCAGTTCCAGCTTGCGGTTGGTGTGGCGGGTTTCTTCGGCCAGCCCCTGGGCCTGATCGTAGGCTGCCTGGGAATCGTCGCGGGCGCGTTTGAGTTGCTGCTCCCGGGCCTCGATGCGCGAGAGCATGGTGTTGAACGCCTCGGCCAGACTGCCGATTTCATCGTGGTTACCCCGGGAGGCGCGCAGGGCGTAGTTCTCCTCACGGGTCACCTGGCGGGACAGTTCTTCCAGTTGATGGATCGGCCGGGTGATCAGGCGCTTGATCTGCCGGGCGATGACCAGCCACAGCAGCACACTGAAAATCAGGATCCCCAGACTCGCCGTGAGTGTGCCGGTATAGAACGCCACTGGCAGTTCGCTGCTGGCCACCAAAAGGAGGTGGCCCGGTGCAGTGCCGGGGCGGGGCAGGGTGATGAGTTGATTGCTGCGAAACTCGGTCAGTTGCCAGGCTTCGATGTGCCGGTAGCGCTCCGGCAATTTGAGTTTGTCGCCGTGTTGCAGCTGCGCCAGACGTTCGCCTTTGCCGTCGTATAAAGCGGCGGCGCGCAGTGGGGAATAGCTGTCGAGTTCCTTGAGCAGGCGCTCGGCGCTTTGCGGCGACTGCAAGGCTTCGGCCACCAGGCTCGGGTTGGATACCAGCCGGCCGATGGTCTGCAATGCCTGAGGCGCCATGCTTTCCTGGGAGATGTAATAGGCGGCGCTGATAAAGGTCAGGTTGGCGACCAGCAAAACAGTGGTCAACAGCACCAGCAGGGCGGCCAGCAGTTTCTGGCCGACCGGCAGGTTTTCGAGGCGCTGGCGCAATGGCATCAGGTTTATCGCAGCAAAGGAACAAGTGGCCAGCGTAGCCGCTGCTCAGTCGACGGGCAATCCGAGACTGTTCAGATGAGCGGTCAGGCGCTGCTGCAATTGCTTGAGATGTGGCAGGTTCAGTTGATGACGCTCGGCTACCTTGCAGGCATGGTCGAGCAGATAGCTGATTTCGGTGCGGCGTTTATTGGCCACATCCTGATACATCGACGAGAAGTTCGCCGCCGTGGCCTGGATCACCCGTTCGACTTCCTGTTGCAGGTTGTCCGCCGCCGCCGGTTGCCCGCAACGTTCGAGCAGTTCGGTCAGCTCGCCGCACAGCGTCGCGACTTCACAATGATGTTGCTGGAGGCCACCGTTGCGGCAGTCGTGCAGCACCGTCAGCGGATTGATCGCACAGTTGAGCGCCAGTTTGCGCCACAGGCGGGTAAGGATGTCGGCGCTCCATTCATGTGGAATCTTTGCTGCCTCAAGATCGTCCAGCCAGATGGGTGCCACGGGATGACCGGCGTCGCCGAGCCAGGTGTAACCATGGCCGGCAAACACCACGCGCCAGTCGCCGTCGCGAAACGCGCCCTCGGTGCTGGAGGCACTGATGCAGCGGGCTTGCGGGACTCGTGCGGCGACTGCTTCCTGGCTGCCTAGGCCGTTCTGCAAGAGGATCAGCTCGGCGTCCGGTGCCAGACGATGGGCAAGCGCGGCCACGGCCGCTTCGGCGTCGTAGGCCTTGCAGGCCACCAGCAGGCGACGGATGGGGCCGGGGCTGTCCGGGGTCTCACCGGGGATCGCGTAACTGCTGGCCACGCCTTGTTCGACAAGGGTCAGGCCGCCCGCCGTTGCATAGTCGTGCAGGCGGTCGATGTCGCGCAGGATCAGCCGGACCGGCAATCCGGCCCGTGCCAGACGCGTGGCCCAGAGCGTGCCGAGACTTCCGGCGCCGAGGACATGCCAGGGGGTGGACATCAGTTTTTCACTCGGTAAGGTACAGGCATGCAAGGCTCGCCGTGTCGGTGGGAAAAGACCCGTTATAATGAGCCCGATTTTAACCGCAAGCCAAGCGCGCCGCGTCCCGTACGAGCGCGCCTTTTTATTGGAGAGATTACATGCCGTCGTTCGACGTGGTATCCGAACTGGACAAACACGAACTCACCAACGCGGTCGAGAACGCCGTGAAGGAACTCGATCGTCGTTATGACCTGAAAGGCAAGGGCAGCTTTGAATTCAAGGAAAAGGACCTGACCGTCCACCTGACCGCTGAAGCCGATTTCCAGCTGGAAGCGATGATCGAGATCCTCAAGCTGGCCCTGGTCAAGCGCAAGATCGACGTGCAGTGCCTCGAAGTCAAAGACTCCTTCGCCTCGGGCAAGCTGATGAAGCAGGACGCTGTGCTCAAGGAAGGCATCGACAAGGAGCTGGCGAAGAAGATCGTCGGCCACATCAAGGAAGCCAAGCTCAAGGTGCAGGCCGCCATTCAGGGCGAGCAGGTACGTGTGACCGGCAAGAAGCGTGACGACCTGCAGGAAGCGATCGCAGCCCTGCGTGCCAAGGAATTCGGCATGCCACTGCAGTTCAACAACTTCCGCGACTAAGCTTTCCGGTCGGGAACCTCTCGGCGTTTAAAGCGTCCGAGGCCCAAGCAACGGCAGAAACGATTGAGCCCTGTTCGGTTCGGTCTTTCTGCCGCTGGTTTTTTACAGCCCGGGAAGCCGGCAATCAGGAGATAAAAGATGGATTTGAATGCTGAGGTGGACAACCTGGTCAAGGCGTCCCAGGCGTGGATTCCGATGATCATGGAGTACGGCAGCCGTGTGCTGCTGGCGGTGATCACCCTGGCCATCGGCTGGTGGCTGATCAACAAGGTCACACAAAAGCTCGGCGGCCTGTTGGCCCTGCGCAATGCCGACCTGGCACTGCAAGGTTTCATCAGCAGCCTGGCCAACATCATTCTCAAGGTGCTGCTGATCGTCAGCGTGGCGTCGATGATCGGCGTCGAGACCACTTCGTTCGTTGCGGCGATCGGTGCGGCCGGCCTGGCCATTGGTCTGGCATTGCAGGGCAGCCTGGCGAACTTCGCCGGCGGCGTGCTGATTCTGCTGTTCCGTCCGTTCCGTATCGGTGACTGGATCGAAGCCCAGGGTGTGGCGGGTACCGTCGACAGCATCCAGATCTTCCACACCGTGCTGCGCACTGGTGACAACAAGACCATCATCGTCCCGAACGGTAACCTGTCCAACGGCATCATCACCAACACCAATCGTCAGCCGACCCGCAAGGTTGTGTTCGATGTGGGTGTGGATTACGAAGCCGATCTGCAAAAGGCCCGTCAGGTACTGCTGGATCTGGCCAAGGATGATCGTGTTCTGCAGGATCCGGCGCCTCAGGCCGTTATTTCGACACTGGGTGACAGTTCGATCACTGTTTCTCTGCGGGTATGGGTTAAAACAGCGGATTACTGGGATGTGATGTTCATGTTTAACGAACAATCCCGTGATCGTTTAAAGACCGCAGGCATTGATATTCCTTTTCCGCAACGAGTGATTCGTGTGGTTCAGGAATCGGCAGTGTAATGATAGGTTGCTAATTAATTGCCTGACTTGTCGGTCAGGCAATTACTGTTAGTGACAGGTAATAAAAAAAGGCCCATCCGAAGATGGGCCTTTTTTCATGCTTCCAAACTAACCACTGACAATTACAAGATGTTCAGTGGGTATTCGGTGATCAGACGGAACTCTTTGACATCGCCTTCACCTTGGTCAGCGTTGGCAGTGTGCCAAGCTTGACGAATGCGGAAGGACAGATCTTTCGCTGGGCCAGACTGAACAACGTACTTGGCTTCGAAGTTGGTTTCGTGGTGTTTGCCGTCTTCACCGTACAGACCGGTGTAAGGGCTACCTGCCGGGGTGCTGGTACCGTCGATGTCCCAACCTTTCACGTAACGAACCATGAAGCTCAGGCCTGGAACGCCATACTCGGCCATTTTCAGGTCATAACGGGCTTGAACGGATTTCTCGCCAGGACCGTTGAAGTCAGAGTACTGGATGGAGTTGGCGAGGAAGATCGAGTCACCACCGCGGTTGTTCTTGCCTACGCCGACGTAGTCGAACGGAGTGTCACCGTTGACCTTCTGGAAGGCCAGAGTGAAAGTGTGTGCTTTCAGGAACGACAGCGCGGTTGCCAGGGAGAAGGCAGTGTTGCTGATTTCGCCTGCCAGCTTGTCACCGGTGTCGGTGGTGCGATAGATGTTGAAGTCAGTGTTCAACGAAGTGTCACCACCAAATGGAGTGGTGAGGTTCACGTTCGCGTAGTACTGGTTCCAGATATCTTCCAGCTTGGCACCGTAGAGCGATGCGCTCAGGTTGTCGGTGATGCCGTACTTGCCGCCGAAGTAGTCGATTGTCTTGGATTCTACGCCTGCGTAGTTGGCGTACAGGCCGCCGGTACGGGCGTTCTTGTCTTGGCTGGTTGCCGAGTAGAAGTGACCGGCTTCGAGGTCCAGGTCTTTGACTTCACTGCTCTGCAATTGGAAGCCAGTGGCCGTTTGCGGAATGATGCGCGAACCGCCGACAGCGAACACTGGAGCAGTGCTTGGCTGCTGGTCACCGAATTTCAGCTCGGTTTTGGAAATGCGGAATTTAACGGCAGCGCCGGCTTTGCCTTGGCTGTCGTTGACATCACGAGCACCGTTGTTCGGATTGACGGTGTCGCTGCGGCTCATGTTGCCGGAACCGGAAGTGCCGTCACCGCCGTCCAGTTTGACAGCCAGGTAACCGAATGCATCGATACCTACGCCGACAGTGCCTTCGGTATAACCGGAGGTGAAGTTACCGAGGAAACCCTGGGTCCAGTCTTTTTGGTCACGACCACCGTTCTTGTTGTCCCGGTTGAAGTAGTAGTTTTTCAGCACTTCAGTGAACTTGGCGTCATCAACAAAGCCTTTGGCTTCAGCCTGGTCACTTACGAACGGTGCGGCCGTAGCCATCTGAGTACTGGCTGCTGCTGCAACTGCCAGTGCGATCATGCTCCACTTCATCACGCGCATCGTGATTTGCTCCTTTGGTTTTAGAAGAGTACTGCCGTCCCACCTGTTTTATTATCTGGGCGGCTCTTTCTTTTTGTGTCGGCGCAAACTTATATCACGCCGACCATGTTGGCGATACTTGCGCATCCAACCTTTCAGCTTCTTTACGAGCGTGTCGCAATCGGCTTGGTAGATGTCGCAAATTTACAGTCCAAATGCAATGGGACTGACAACTTCAGCGCTGTTTTACAGGGCTGAGCATCGGTAAAAAAGAGTCCCTTGGCAAAACGCTTGAATCTCCATCGGGCAACCCTGCCACTGTTTTTATGGGGCTCAAGGCATCCACTTCTTGTGGTGCGCTTATAGTCCATATGGGTATGAATGCAACAAGCGTGCACAAACCGCTGAATTGTTCCGGTTTTTTTCGAGGTGCTCGTCTGACGCTGTAAAAACCTCATAAATCCGGGGGCTTCGAGGGCCTTTCATACAGGCTTGACGCCATCCTTCGCATGGTGTTGCTCCCTGAGTTTCGCTACGCGACAACCAAAAACGTTACCGGTTCACCCCGTCGGTGAGTATTCGGCGGATGCCCGACGCACTTAGCGTAGACGCACTGTGCGGTTTTGGTGCAAAAAAATTCAAAGGCTGTACTGAATTCATACAGTTGGGTCGCTGGATGAACGTGAACACTGAGGTGTGAGTGGGTCATTTTGTTCGGTTCGTTCGCTTTCCCGGTTCCGTCCTGGTGCGCGCGAGTCATAAATGTCACATCCCGGGGCGTGGAGGAATTCTTGCGGCGACGCTGTTCGCCGTGAAGGTCACTCCAATCGCAGGTATGCTGCCATCCAGTCGCTTGGCGCGCCGCATTCACAGTGGGGCGCTAAGCTGAAAACAGGTCATTTCGCCGGGAGTGCGCGCAGTGTTTGCTTTAGATTCACGACTTCAACAGGACACGCTGACCATCGGCGATTTCCCGCTTTGCCGACTGCTGTTGTCCAACGACGCCAACTACCCGTGGTTCATCCTTGTGCCTCGTCGCGACGATATCAGCGAGTTGTTTCAGTTGGATGTCGCCGACCAGCAGCGTTTGTGGCAGGAAACCACCGCCCTGGCCGAGGTGCTGAAGGATTCCTTCGACGCCGACAAGATGAATGTGGCGACCCTGGGTAATGTGGTCAGCCAGCTGCATATGCATGTGATCGTGCGTAAGCGGGACGATGCCGCCTGGCCGGCGCCGGTCTGGGGCAAGCACCCCGCCAAACCTTACAGTGCCGGGCAAGTGGCTGCGATCCGCGAGCGCCTGCGTCTGGTACTGGACGAAGATTTCACCTTTCTGGAGGGCTGAGTCATGAGCCTCGAACAACGTGTTACCGAGCTGGAAAGCCGCCTGGCGTTTCAGGACGACACCATCCAGGCATTGAACGACGTGCTGGTGGAACAGCAGCGTGTGGTCGAGCGTCTGCAATTGCAGATGGCGGCCGTACTCAAGCGTCAGGAGGAGATGGTGGGGCAGATCGGGTCTTTTGAAGAAGATGCGCCGCCGCCACACTATTGAAATGTGTGCGGGGATGTTCCCGTGCTCCCAATAAAAAACCGCGAACAGCCAGGCTGTTCGCGGTTTTTTTATTGCGGGGACGTGGATCAGCGGCGCGGCAGGGCAGCGATCACGTCTTCGGCCTGCAGGCCCTTGTCACGGTTCATCACCGAGAACTCCACGCGCTGGCCTTCGACCAGAACGCGGTGGCCTTCGCCACGGATGGCGCGAAAGTGCACGAAAATATCATCGCCGGAATCCCGGGAGATAAAGCCGAAGCCCTTGGAGGTGTTGAACCACTTGACGGTGCCGGTATCGCGGTTGCTCATGTCGTAGCTTTGCGCGGCGGCAGCCGGGGAAGATTTATAGAAGCTGACGGCCAGGTGCAGGACCACGGCAACCAGAGCGATCACCAGGCTGAACAGCACGGCTGGCTGGCCGGCGATGACAGGCATCGGCGCGATCAGGGTCAGGGTTTGCAGGACGACGGTCAGGACCAGCAAGGCGCTGACCAGATTTTGCAGATGCTGGCGCGGACCTTTGTTCCAGTAAGGGATAACTGGCGCAAGGATCAGGTTCAGCAGGCCGAAAAAGGCCAGGTAAAGTGCATCGGGTTGTTGCAGGTAAGGTACCGCTTCGGACTTCAGGCTAGGTATGAAGGACAGCAGCAAGGCTGCTGCGCCCATTAGCAGGTGGACGATTTTCAACATTTTTATTGACTCACGTTATGACGGCTCACAAGGAAGAGCTGAAGGCGCACGGTTCGCTTCGGAACAATAAGAGGCGTTGGACACGTGCACGGCATCAGCCTATGCGCAGGCCCGGAAAACGGGGCGTAGCGACACACTGCCTATTTAACAGCAAAGCCTGCGGCTACTCAAATCACGCCGGCCAGCGGCAGGCACCGGACGATTTGTCGCGTCTATCGGGTCCATACGGGGGCTGCGGGGCGGGGGTGGCCTTGCTACAGTGAACCGACACCTGCTGGATGAATTTCAATCGCCGTTAGGGGGTAAGCATGGCAATCGATATCGGTATCAGTGAAGAAGACCGCAAATCCATCGTCGAAGGGCTCTCGCGCCTGCTGTCGGACACCTACGTGCTGTATCTGAAGACCCACAACTTCCACTGGAATGTCACCGGGCCGATGTTCCGGACGCTGCATCTGATGTTCGAGGAGCAATACAACGAACTGGCCCTGGCGGTTGACTCGATTGCCGAACGCATCCGGGCGCTGGGCTTTCCGGCGCCGGGCGCCTACGCAACCTATGCGCGCCTGTCTTCTATTAGAGAAGAGGAGGGCGTGCCGAGTGCCGAGGACATGATCAAGCAATTGGTCGAGGGTCAGGAAGCGGTCACCCGTACGGCGCGGGGGATTTTTCCTCTGCTGGACAAGGTCAGTGACGAACCGACCGCCGACCTGCTGACTCAACGCATGCAGGTTCACGAGAAAACCGCGTGGATGCTGCGTGCACTGCTCGAGGCCTGATGACGGGAGGCGCACGGACATTCATGGTTCGTGCGCTCTTCTCTTTTTACCTCGGAAACTTCACCTGCGACGGTAGGAAATCAGGAAGGCGCCCCACCGCTCCATGATCCTCCGTATCGTGTTGGCTTATCCTACGTGGATGGTCAAAAAGTCGTCTGGATCCGCCTTTGCACCTGCGCTTCTAATGAGGTCACAGGATTTCGCCTTGATCACAGGCGCAAAATGGCAAAGGAGTGTCAGCTATATGGAAAGTGGAGGCAGGCGACGAGACATTGCTGTCGGTTTGCAACAGGAAAAGTTCGGGGAGCCGTTTCTCGGCGGGTTCGACATGGAGTTGATCCGGCCGCTGTCCCGATCGGTACGCCTGAACGGGTTCGCGACCTGCATGCGGCTGGAGCAGGTTTACTGGAACATCCTGGGCCGGATGGCCGAGGACAATTGCTGTTCGGTCGGCACGCTGTTGTCCCGTGTCGATCGTGAAGTGCACCTGCGTCATGGCGGGGTGAAAAACTTCAGCGGTCTGGTGCGGGTGGTGTGCGTGGTGCATGGCCTGCGGGATTCTCCGGGGACGCACGGCGCGGGTTGTCACTGACAAGACGGCCTGTGCAGTCTTCCGGCTGCACAGGCCGCATTTAATGGATATAATCCCGCTCTTTCGCCGCACAGCCCTGCGCGTGCTGGCAATCTGATTGCCGAGACAACCCCATGCCGATGTACGATTACCAATGTGCTTCCTGTGGTCATCAGTTGGAAGCCATTCAAAAGATCAGCGACGCACCACTGGTCGATTGCCCTGCCTGCCAGGCGCCGGAACTCAAGAAGCAGCTGTCGATGCCGGGCTTTCGCCTCAGCGGCAGCGGCTGGTACGAAACCGATTTCAAGACCGGCGCGAAGAAGAATCTGGCCGGTGGCGACAAATCTGACTAGGGTTCAAACCCAGGTCGAACGACACGCGCGAGTTTCCACAGGTTGCACAGTGCTTGAGTGCAACCGGATCTCCACCGAATTTCGAATTACGAGAAGCGAACCACTACCATGATGCGCAGCCATTATTGCGGCCAACTGAACGAAAGCCTGGAAGGCCAGGAAATTACCCTTTGCGGATGGGTTCACCGTCGTCGCGACCACGGCGGGGTGATTTTCCTCGATATCCGTGATCGTGACGGTCTGGCCCAGGTAGTGTTCGATCCGGATCGCGCCGAGAGCTTCGCCGCCGCCGATCGCGTGCGCAGCGAATACGTTGTGAAGATCACCGGCAAGGTTCGTCTGCGTCCGGCCGGTGCCACCAACGCCAACATGGCGTCGGGCATGATCGAAGTGCTGGGCTACGAACTGGAAGTGCTGAACGAGTCGGAAACCCCGCCGTTCCCGCTGAACGAGTTCTCCGACGTCGGCGAAGAAACCCGCCTGCGTTATCGCTTCCTGGACCTGCGTCGTCCGGAAATGGCCGAGAAGCTGCGTCTGCGTTCGCGCATGACCACCAGCATCCGTCGCTACCTGGACGAAAACGGCTTCCTCGACGTCGAAACGCCGATCCTGACCCGTGCCACTCCGGAAGGCGCGCGCGACTACCTCGTGCCGAGCCGTACCCACGCCGGTTCGTTCTTCGCGCTGCCGCAATCGCCACAGCTGTTCAAGCAACTGCTGATGGTTGCCGGCTTCGACCGTTACTACCAGATCGCCAAGTGCTTCCGCGACGAAGACCTGCGTGCCGACCGTCAGCCTGAGTTCACTCAGATCGACATCGAGACCAGCTTCCTCGACGAAAAAGACATCATGGGCCTGACCGAAGGCATGATCCGCAACCTGTTCAAGGAAGTGCTGGATCTGGAATTCGGCGAATTCCCGCACATGACTTTCGAAGAAGCCATGCGCCGTTACGGTTCCGACAAGCCAGACCTGCGTAACCCGCTGGAACTGGTCGACGTGGCCGATCAGCTGAAAGAAGTTGATTTCAAGGTGTTCAGCGGCCCTGCCAACGATCCGAAATGCCGTATCGCCGCGCTGCGCGTTCCAGGCGGCGCGAGCATGCCGCGCAAGCAGATCGACGACTACACCAAGTTCGTCGGCATCTATGGTGCCAAGGGCCTGGCGTACATCAAGGTCAACGAGCGCGGTGCCGGTGTTGAAGGCCTGCAATCGCCGATCGTGAAAAACATCCCGGAAGCCAATCTGAACGTGATCCTCGATCGCGTCGGCGCAGTCGACGGCGACATCGTGTTCTTCGGCGCCGACAAGGCCAAGATCGTCAGCGAAGCCCTGGGCGCGCTGCGGATCAAGCTCGGTCACGACCTGAAGCTGCTGACCTGCGAGTGGGCACCGATGTGGGTCGTAGACTTCCCGATGTTCGAAGAGAACGACGACGGCAGCTTCTCGGCTCTGCACCACCCGTTCACCGCACCGAAGTGCTCGCCTGAAGAGCTGGAAGCCAACCCGGCTGGCGCTCTGTCCCGTGCCTACGACATGGTCCTGAACGGCACCGAACTGGGTGGCGGTTCGATCCGTATCCACCGCAAAGAGATGCAACAGGCGGTGTTCCGTCTGCTGGGCATCAACGAAGCGGAACAGGAAGAGAAGTTCGGCTTCCTGCTCGACGCCCTGAAATACGGCGCGCCACCGCACGGTGGTCTGGCCTTCGGTCTGGACCGTCTGGTGATGCTGATGACCGGCGCCCAGTCGATCCGTGAAGTGATCGCCTTCCCGAAAACCCAGAGTGCTGCCGACGTGATGACGCAGGCGCCGGGTGTGGTGGATGCGAAAGCATTGCGCGAATTGCACATTCGTTTGCGCGAAACGCCAAAGGCCGAGTAAGACGGTCCTGAAGGCGCATCTTCGGATGCGCCTTTTTTCTTTCTGCAGTGATTGAAAACAAGATTTTTTTGCTGGCCGATGCATCTGCATGGCGAGCATTGTTCAAGAGAATTCGGAGCGAGTTATGGCAGGTCATTCCAAGTGGGCGAACATCAAGCACCGCAAAGAACGCCAGGATGCCAAGAGAGGCAAGATTTTCACCAAGTGGATCCGCGAACTGACCGTGGCGGCCCGTCAGGGCGGCGGTGATCCGGGCTCCAACCCGCGTCTGCGTCTGGCACTGGACAAGGCGCTGGGCGCCAACATGAGCCGGGACATCATCGATCGCGCTGTGGCCCGTGGTGCCGGTGCGACCGAAGCCGACAACGTTGAAGAGCTGACCTACGAAGGTTACGGCCCGGGTGGCGTGGCCGTGATGGTCGAGTGCATGACCGACAACCGCAACCGTACGGCAGCGGCCGTGCGCCACGCATTCAGCAAATGTGGCGGCAACCTCGGTACCGACGGGTCGGTAGCCTACCTGTTCGAACGCAAGGGCCAGATCAGCTTTGCCCCGGGTGTCGATGAAGACGCGCTGACGGAAGCGGCGCTGGAAGCCGATGCCGACGACGTAGTCAGCCACGAAGATGGCTCGATCGACGTGTTCACCTCGTTCACCAGTTTCTATGCGGTGCGCAATGCCCTGGAGGCCGCAGGCTTCAAGGGTGATGACGCGGAAATCGTCATGCAGCCGACCACCAGCGCCGAACTGGATCTGGAGGGCGCCGAGAAGGTGCTCAAGCTGATCGACATGCTGGAAGACCTGGACGACGTGCAGAACGTCTACTCCAACGCGGACATTCCGGAAGACGTGGCCGCTCAGCTCGGTTAAGAGCGACTAGGCTGCAATGTGGGAGCTGGCTTGCCAGCGATGGCGTCGGCACATCAGGTAATGATGGTGCCTGACACACCGTCATCGCTGGCAAGCCAGCTCCCACATTTGTTATGCGTTATCTCGAATTCAGTGCTTTTACCGAACCTGCAGGCTTATGACTTTAATTCTTGGTATCGACCCCGGTTCGCGCATTACCGGTTACGGCATTGTTCGCGATGCCGGACGCGGCGGTTGCATCTATGTCGCCTCGGGTTGTATCCGCACCGGTGCCGGCGAGCTGCATGAGCGGTTGCAGATCGTCTATCGCGGCGTGCGGGAAATCATCCAGACCTACGGCCCCGTGACCATGGGCATCGAAAAGGTGTTCATGGCGAAAAACGCCGATTCGGCGTTGAAGCTCGGACAGGCCCGTGGGGCCGCTATCGTTGCCGGCGCCGAAGAGAGCCTGGAGATTGCCGAGTACACGGCCACCCAGGTCAAGCAGGCTGTGGTCGGCACCGGCGCCGCCAATAAAGAGCAGGTGCAGATGATGGTCATGCACATGCTCAAGCTGACCAGCAAACCGCAAATCGACGCTTCGGATGCCCTGGCGATTGCCATTTGTCACGCCCACACCCGCTCCAGTCTGTTGCCGCACGGCCTGGGAACGGCACGCAGTCGTGGCGGGCGCCTGCGTCTCTGATAGCATCAGCAGTCAATTTCACGGAATGTGGATTTCGCGCCTGAGTCGTCGGCCGTCAATCCATGTTCTGTCGGTCGCCAGCCCACGGCTGGCCAACGCTCAAGGATCTGAAACGTGATTGGACGCTTGCGCGGCACTCTGGCTGAGAAGCAGCCGCCGCACCTGATTCTGGATGTAAACGGCCTCGGGTATGAGCTGGAAGTGCCCATGACCACCCTTTATCGTCTGCCGTCGGTCGGTGAACCGCTGACCTTGCACACCCATTTGGTCGTACGCGAAGACGCGCAGTTACTCTATGGTTTTGCCGGCAAGCGTGAGCGAGACTTTTTTCGCGAGTTGATCCGTCTCAATGGTGTGGGGCCGAAACTGGCCCTGGCCTTGATGTCGAGTCTGGAAGTCGACGAACTGATCCGCTGCGTGCAATCCCAGGACACCTCGGCGCTGACCAAGGTACCGGGCGTGGGCAAGAAAACCGCCGAGCGTCTGCTGGTCGAGCTCAAGGATCGCTTCAAGGCCTGGGAAACCTCGCCGGCCATGTTCGCACTGGTACCGAACCAGCCGGACGGCCCGGCGCCGGTCAATACCGCCGAGAACGATGCGGTCAGCGCGCTGATTTCCCTGGGCTACAAGCCACAGGAAGCGAGCAAGGCGATTTCCGCGATCAAAGAGAAAGGCCTGAGCAGCGAAGACATGATTCGACGCGCCCTGAAGGGAATGATTTAAGTGATTGAAGCTGATCGTCTGATCGCCGCCACGCACAGTCCGCGTGAGCGCGAAGAAGTCCAGGATCGGGCGATACGTCCCGTCAGCCTGGCCGAATACATCGGCCAGCCGACCGTTCGCGAGCAGATGGAACTGTTTATCCAGGCCGCCCGCGGCCGTAGCGAATCCCTCGACCACACCCTGATCTTCGGGCCGCCGGGGCTGGGTAAAACCACGCTGGCCAACATCATCGCCCAGGAAATGGGCGTGTCGATCAAGAGCACTTCCGGCCCGGTGCTGGAACGGCCGGGTGATCTGGCGGCGCTGTTGACCAATCTTGAACCGCACGATGTGCTGTTCATCGATGAAATCCATCGTCTGTCGCCGATTGTTGAAGAAGTGCTGTACCCGGCCATGGAAGATTTCCAGCTCGACATCATGATCGGTGAAGGGCCGGCGGCGCGTTCGATCAAGCTCGATCTGCCGCCGTTCACCCTGGTCGGTGCGACCACGCGGGCGGGCATGCTGACCAACCCGTTGCGTGACCGTTTCGGCATTGTCCAGCGTCTCGAGTTCTACAGCACCGCTGACCTGGCGACGATTGTCAGCCGTTCGGCGAGCATCCTCGGTCTGCCGCTGGATCCGGAAGGGTCTTTCGAAATTGCCCGTCGCGCCCGCGGTACGCCGCGAATCGCCAACCGGCTGCTGCGTCGGGTGCGGGATTTCGCCGAAGTCCGGGCCAAGGGCCACATCACCAAGGCTGTCGCGGACCTGGCGCTGAACCTGCTGGATGTCGACGAGCACGGTTTCGATCATCAGGACCGGCGTCTGCTGTTGACCATGATCGAGAAGTTCGATGGCGGCCCGGTGGGCATCGACAGTCTGGCGGCGGCGATCAGCGAAGAACGCCACACCATTGAAGACGTGCTCGAGCCGTACCTGATTCAGCAGGGTTACATCATGCGGACGCCGCGCGGCAGGGTGGTTACCCGTCACGCGTACCTGCATTTTGGTTTAAACATTCCGACACGAATGGGCGAAATGCCCGTGGCAGACGAGTTTCTCGATGCCGTGGACGATTGATACACATTTATTGGCGATTTATTCAGCGTTTGTACTGTCTCAGGACGGTACTTTTGCGGTAAAGCCTTTGAACAATGAAAAACAGTTGCCTGGCCGGATTGGCAACCCGAGGAGTAAGCACTAGAGTATGCGCGCGCAAAACGGGCTTGAGCCGTTCGCACATCGTTGTCGCGTTTATTACGAGGACACCGATGCGGGCGGCATCGTGTATTACGTTAATTACCTCAAGTTTATGGAACGGGCTCGAACCGAGCGGCTCCGGGAGCTGGGCTTTGCCCAGTCGGCGCTGGCAGGGGAGGACCTGTTGTTCGTCGTGCATTCCAGCGAAGCGCGTTATCACGCGCCGGCGCGACTGGACGACGAGCTTCTGGTAAGCGCTGATGTAATCGAATTGAACCGTGCCAGCCTGCGCTTTCGACAGCAGGTCAGGCGGGCAACGGATAATGTGCTGCTCTGCGAAGGGCAGTTTCTGGTGGCCTGTGTGCGCACTAACAGTTTGAAACCCCGGGCCCTTCCCGAAGACCTGCGTGCGGCCTTTGCCGACGCGGTCGGCACGGGTACACACTCAAAGCAGGAGATAAAGCGTGGAAGCTAACGTCGTCGACCATTCCTCCATGTGGAGCCTGGTCAGCAATGCCAGCATCGTGGTGCAGTTGGTAATGTTGACCCTGGTGGCCGCATCGGTGACCTCATGGATCATGATCTTTCAGCGCAGCAATCTGCTGCGCGCCGGTCGACGTGCCCTGGAGAGCTTCGAGGAGCGCTTCTGGTCAGGTATCGACCTGTCCAAACTCTACCGTCAGGCCGGCAGCAACCCGGATCCGGATTCGGGCGTCGAGCAGATCTTCCGTGCCGGCTTCAAGGAGTTCTCCCGTCTGCGTCAGCAGCCAGGCGTCGACCCTGAAGCGGTAATGGAAGGTGTGGCCCGTGCCATGCGCGTCGCCATCTCCCGCGAAGAAGAAAAGCTCGAGCAGAGCCTGCCGTTCCTCGCCACCGTAGGTTCCGTCAGCCCGTACATCGGTCTGTTCGGTACCGTCTGGGGGATCATGAACTCCTTCCGTGGTCTGGCCAGCGCCCAGCAAGCCACTCTCGCCACCGTGGCACCGGGCATCGCCGAAGCCCTGATCGCCACCGCGATCGGTCTGTTTGCCGCGATCCCGGCCGTTATCGCTTACAACCGTTTCTCTGCCCGCAGCGAAACCTTGCTGAGCCGCTACTACACCTTCGCCGATGAATTCCAGGCGATCCTGCACCGCAAAGTGCACACCAGCGAAGAATAAGCAGGTATTTCCCGATGGCTTTAATCACTCGAGCCCGACACAAGCGCAAGCCGGTCGCCGAGATGAACGTAGTGCCTTACATCGACGTGATGCTGGTGCTGCTGGTCATCTTCATGGTGACTGCGCCGATGCTCAATCAGGGCGTGAAAGTGGATCTGCCCAAGGTTTCCAGCGAAGCCTTGCCGCAGGACAACAACACCCAGGTGCTGACCATTTCGATCAAGTCGGACAAGACCTATTACTGGAACCTTGGCAGCGAAGTCGACACCGAGAAGCAGCAGGACCGGGCCATGACCCTGCCACAGATGACCGATGCGGTGACCAAGATCATTCGCGCCGGCACTGAAGGCGGCAAGCGTACCCAGGTCTTCATCCGTGGCGACAAGTCCGTCGATTATGGCTCCGTCATGGGCGCCATGGGCGGGTTGCAGAAAGCCGGGGTCGGTAACGTTGGCTTGATCACCGAGGCGCCCTGATGCAGCAACAGCGAGAGCCGTCCGCCTCGGAAAGCTACTTCTGGCCTAGTGTCTGGGCGATTGGCTTGCACGTGCTGGTGTTCGGCATGCTGTTCGTCAGTTTCGCCCTGACCCCGGAGCTGCCGCCGGCCAAGCCGATTGTCCAGGCGACCCTGTACCAGCTGAAATCGAAAAGTCAGGCAACCACCCAGACCAATCAGAAGATTGCGGGTGAGGCGAAGAAATCCGCCGCGCGCCAGACCGAAGTCGAGCAGATGGAGCAGAAAAAGGTCGAGCAGGAAGCGGTGAAGGCTGCGGAACAAAAGAAAGAAGAAGCGGCTCAAAAGGCCGAGGAAGCCAAGAAGGCCGATGAGGCGAAGAAAGCGGACGAAGCGAAGAAGGCTGATGAAGCCAAGAAAGCCGACGACGCGAAGAAAGCCGCCGAAGCCAAGAAGGCAGAAGAGAAACAATTGGCTGATATAGCCAAGAAGAAAGCCGAAGAAGAAGCCAAGAAGGCTGCTGAAGAAGAGGCCAAGAAAGCGGCCGCTGAAGAAGCCAAGAAGAAGATCGTCGAAGACGCGAAGAAGAAAGCCGCCGAAGACGCCAAGAAGAAAGCTGAAGCTGAAGAGGCGAAGAAGAAAGTCGCCGAAGACGCGAAGAAGAAAGCTGCTGCCGATGCTGCGAAGAAGAAAGCGCAGGACGCGGCACGTAAATCCGCCGAAGACAAAAAGGCTCAGGCCCTGGCAGATTTGCTTTCCGACACGCCGCAGCGCCAGCAGGCCTTGGCCGATGAGCAGGGCGATGAAGTCGCGGGCAGTTTCGATGACCTGATTCGTGCGCGGGCAGCGGAAGGCTGGGCACGTCCACCTTCGGCACGCAAAGGCATGACGGTTGTGCTGCAGATCGGCATGTTGCCGGACGGTACGGTGACTTCGGTCAGCGTGGCCAAGTCCAGTGGCGACGGTCCGTTCGATGCGTCGGCAGTGGCAGCGGTCAAGAATATTGGACGTTTGACGGAAATGCAGGGAATGAAGCCGAGCGATTTCGCTCCGTATCGTTCATTCAAGATGACATTCACACCTGAGGATCTAGCCTTGTGAGAAACCTTCTTCGAGGAATGCTGGTCGTGATCTGCTGCATGGCAGGGATCGCGATGGCGGATGAAAAGAACATTCTGGTCACCAGCGGCAGCGATCGGGCGACTCCGATCGCCGTCGTACCGTTCGGTTTCCAGGGCGGTGCCGTCCTGCCGGATGACATGGCTGAAATCATTGGTAACGATTTGCGCAACTCGGGCTACTACTCGCCGATTCCAAAGCAAAACATGATCAGCCAGCCAAGCCAGCCGAGCGAAATCATCTTCCGTGACTGGAAGGCGGTGGGCGCGCAATACATGATGGTCGGCAGCATCGTGCCGGCTGGCGGCCGTCTGCAGGTGCAATGGGCTTTGTTCAACGTCGCCACCGAACAGAAAGTGGCTGACGGCAGTGTGTCCGGTACCACCGAACAGCTGCGCGACATGGCGCACTACATCTCTGATCAGTCGTTCGAAAAACTGACCGGCATCAAAGGTGCATTCTCGACTCGCCTGCTGTACGTCACAGCCGAGCGTTTCTCCGAGAAGAACACCCGTTACACCCTGCAGCGTTCGGACTATGACGGCGCCCGCGCCGTGACCCTGCTGCAATCGCGCGAGCCGATCCTGTCGCCGCGTTTTGCACCGGACGGCAAGCGTATCGCCTACGTGTCGTTCGAACAGAAGCGCCCACGCATCTTCATGCAGAACATCGACACTGGTCGCCGCGAGCAGATCACCAACTTCGAAGGCCTGAACGGCGCGCCAGCCTGGTCGCCGGACGGCAATCGCCTGGCGTTCGTACTGTCGAAAGACGGTAATCCGGACATTTATGTGATGAACCTCGGTTCGCGTCAGATCACCCGCGTGACCGCAGGTCCTGGCATCAACACCGAACCGTACTGGGGCAAGGATGGTTCGACCATCTACTTCACCTCCGATCGTGGCGGCAAGCCGCAGATCTACAAGACCAGTGCCGGTGGCGGCGGTGCCGAGCGTGTGACGTTCGTGGGCAACTACAACGCCAACCCCAAGCTTTCGGCGGATGAAAAGACCCTGGTGATGATCCATCGTCAGGACGGTTTCACCAATTTCAAAGTGGCGGCCCAGGATTTGCAGCGCGGAAGTGTAAAAATCCTCACTGATAGCACTCTGGACGAGTCGCCTACTGTTGCGCCCAACGGCACCATGGTAATCTACGCCACCCGCCAGCAGGGCCGGGGAGTCTTGATGCTCGTGTCCATTAATGGACGCGTGAGGCTCCCGCTTCCTACCGCTCAAGGCGAAGTCAGAGAACCGTCCTGGTCCCCTTACCTGAACTGACGCGGCGCTTTACGTTTTACTTAACACACTGGGGTTCATTAGGAGTTTCACGATGGAAATGCTGAAGTTTGGTAAATTTGCTGCGCTGGCTCTGGCCATGGCTGTAGCTGTAGGTTGCTCGTCCAAAGGCGGCGACAACGCCGGTGAAGGCGCTGTTGATCCAAACGCTGGTTACGGCGCAAACACTGGTGCAGTTGACGGTTCCCTGAGCGAAGAAGCTGCTCTGCGCGCAATCACCACCTTCTACTTCGAATACGACAGCTCGGACCTGAAGCCAGAAGCCATGCGCGCTCTGGACGTTCACGCCAAAGACCTGAAAGCAAACGGCGCTCGCGTTGTTCTGGAAGGCAACACCGACGAACGTGGTACTCGTGAGTACAACATGGCACTGGGCGAGCGTCGTGCGAAAGCCGTTCAGCGCTACCTGGTACTGCAAGGTGTTTCCCCAGCTCAGCTGGAACTGGTTTCCTACGGCGAAGAGCGTCCAGTTGCTACCGGCAACGACGAGCAGTCCTGGGCTCAAAACCGTCGCGTCGAACTGCGTAAGTAATTCGATATGCGAACGTGCCGTCGTGCTGTAACTGTTCTGGCTCTCAGCCTCGCGCCGCTTGCGGCGTGGGCTGCGGTTCCTGTGGTCGATGACAACTCCGGTTATAACAATAGCGGGAGCAGTTATCCGCCTGCAGGTTACGGTACGAACGGCGCCTATGCCGGGGGAGCGGCTTCGGCCCCTGCCTCGGCAAACGGCATGCTGTTTAACCAACTGCAACAAATGCAGGATCAGATATCGCGCCAGCAAGGCGTGATCGAAGAACTGCAGAACCAGGTTTCGCGCATGAAACAGGAATCCCTGGAGCGATACCAGGATCTTGATCGGCGCATAGGATCCGGCGTTGCACCTGCCGCGACTCCCGAGAATTCTTCTGCCGGTGGCGATGCAAGTGCTGCTGCCGGTGCCGCCGCTGGAGCCGGGGCCGCTGCGGCCGCCCAGGCACCTGCCGCGGGTGGCGAACCGGCTGATCCGGCCAAGGAAAAGCTGTATTACGATGCCGCTTTCGACCTGATCAAGGCCAAGGATTTCGACAAGGCCAGCCAGGCGTTTGCCGCTTTCCTGCGTAAGTACCCGAACAGCCAATACGCGGGCAACGCCCAGTACTGGCTGGGTGAAGTGAACCTGGCCAAAGGCGATCTGCAAGGTGCAGGTCAGGCTTTCGCCAAGGTTTCGCAGCTGTATCCCAAGCACGCCAAAGTGCCGGACTCGCTGTACAAGCTGGCTGACGTAGAGCGCCGCCTCGGTCATACCGAGAAGGTCAAAGGCATTTTGCAGCAGGTGGTGGCCCAGTATCCGGGTACGTCCGCCGCTCAGTTGGCCCAGCGCGATCTGCAACGCATGTAACACCGTTTGACCCGTTTGGAAGAAACCCGCGCTTGTCGCGGGTTTTTTCGTTAGAATTCACGCCCTTTTATGAAACACGCTTCTGGTGATCTACGCGTTGGCGGGGTTGCCTGAAGTGCCTGACGGAGGCGGACAGCCTGTTTAGCTGTTACGCCCGTGGCGACTATGCAAGACACATTGAGAATCACCGAAGTTTTCTACTCGTTGCAGGGGGAAACGCGGACTGCCGGGCTGCCCACTGTTTTCGTGCGCCTGACCGGTTGCCCGTTGCGTTGCCAATACTGCGACAGCGCCTACGCATTCAGCGGTGGCACGATCCGCACCCTCGACGACATCCTCGAGCAAGTGGCCGGCTTTCGCCCACGCTACGTCTGCGTCACTGGCGGTGAGCCGCTGGCTCAGCCCAATGCCATCCCTTTGCTCAAACAGCTGTGCGATGCCGGCTACGAAGTCTCGCTGGAAACCAGCGGCGCCCTCGACATCTCGGCGGTCGATCCGCGGGTCAGTCGGGTGGTCGACCTGAAGACGCCTGACTCCAAAGAAGCCCATCGCAACCGTTACGAGAACATCGAACTGCTGACGCCCAACGATCAGGTGAAGTTTGTCATCTGCTCGCGGGAGGACTATGACTGGGCGGTATCGAAGCTGATCCAGTACGGTCTTGAGCGACGTGCAGGTGAAGTGCTGTTTTCCCCAAGTCACCACGACCTGAACGCTCGGGATCTGGCGGACTGGGTGGTGGCGGATAACCTGCCAGTGCGTCTGCAACTGCAGATGCATAAATATCTATGGAATGATGAGCCGGGGCGCTGAGATGACTGAACAACTGAACACTAGCCAAAAACGTGCGGTAATCCTGCTGTCGGGTGGTCTGGACTCGGCTACGGTCGTGGCGATGGCCCGCGCTGAAGGCTACGCCTGCTACACCATGAGTTTCGATTACGGTCAGCGCTCCCATGCCGAACTGCATGCCGCTGCTCGCGTTGCTCGCGATCTGGGTGTGGTCGAGCACAAGGTGATCGGCCTGAACCTGAACGGCATGGGCGGTTCGGCCCTGACCGACACCAGCATCGATATCCCGGAAGAGTTGGGCGAAGGCATTCCGGTGACTTACGTGCCGGCGCGCAACACGGTTTTCCTGTCGTTGGCCTTGGGCTGGGCTGAAGTGCTGGGCGCTCGTGACATCTTTATCGGCGTCAACGCAGTGGATTACTCCGGTTACCCGGATTGCCGTCCCGAGTTCATCGAGTCGTTCGAGCGCATGGCCAATCTGGCGACCAAGGCCGGTGTGGAAGGCAACGGTTTCCGCATCCAGGCACCGCTGCAGAACCTGAGCAAGGCGCAGATCGTCCAGGCGGGCGTGAAGCTTGGCGTAGATTACGGGCTGACCGTTTCCTGCTATCAGGCGGACGATGACGGCCGTGCTTGTGGCAAATGCGACAGCTGCCGACTACGTGCAGAAGGCTTTGCGGCGGCCGGAATCAGCGACCCGACACCTTATTTTTGATTTTTTTCAAAATAGGTGTTGAATAGTCCTTAAAAATCAGTATTATACGCGCCACCACACAGCGGGTCGTTAGCTCAGTTGGTAGAGCAGTTGGCTTTTAACCAATTGGTCGTAGGTTCGAATCCCACACGACCCACCATTTTTGCTGTTTTTAAAAGTCTGGAAGGCCCACGAAAGTGAGGATTTCCGGATTTTTTTTTGCCTGCGATTCGGGCGTCACTCCCTTCGTTTCTTCGCGCCGTGACGCAGGTCAGAATCATCTTTTGTATCAACGGGATATTCTGTAGCCTTGCGCAGCTTCAACGCTGTCCGTGCCTGATAATACTCACTCTCCCGGCGGTACCCTCAAGCGGTCCGGAGCCGGGTGTATACTCGACTTTCGCGCGAATGCGCCTGCAGGTCTTGCGAACATGACGCAGATTTCCGAACGCCTTCTGGTACAAGCCCACCTCGACGCCAAGCAGCCAAAGCCGCTGACGGCCGAGGAAGAGGCTTATTACCGTTCCGCCATCGCCGCCGAGCTCAAGGCTCAGGACGCGGTGTTGGTTGCCCACTTTTATTGCGATCCGATCATCCAGGCCCTCGCCGAAGAAACCGGCGGTTGCGTGTCCGATTCCCTGGAAATGGCCCGCTTCGGCAATGCCCATCCGGCCAAGACCGTGGTGGTTGCCGGCGTGAAATTCATGGGCGAGACCGCGAAGATTCTCAACCCTGAAAAGCGTGTGCTGATGCCGACCCTGGAAGCGACCTGCTCGCTGGATCTGGGTTGCCCGGTGGACGAGTTCTCGGCGTTCTGCGATCAGCATCCGGAGCGCACCGTGGTGGTGTATGCCAACACTTCGGCCGCGGTCAAAGCCCGGGCCGACTGGGTAGTGACCTCCAGCTGCGCACTGGAAATCGTCGAGAGCCTGATGGACAACGGCGAAACCATTATCTGGGGCCCGGACAAGCACCTGGGCACCTACATCCAGCGTCAGACCGGCGCAGACATGCTGCTCTGGGACGGTGCCTGCATCGTCCACGAAGAGTTCAAGTCCAAGCAGCTGGAAGACATGAAAGCGTTGTACCCGGACGCGGCTATTTTGGTGCACCCGGAGTCGCCGACCTCGGTGATCGAACTGGCGGACGCCGTCGGTTCCACCAGTCAGCTGATTGCCGCCGCTCAATCGCTGCCGAACAAGACCCTGATCGTCGCCACCGATCGCGGCATCTTCTACAAGATGCAGCAGCTGTGCCCGGACAAGGTCTTCATCGAGGCGCCAACCGCCGGTAACGGCGCGGCGTGCCGCAGTTGCGCACATTGCCCGTGGATGGCCATGAACACCCTTGAGCGCACGCTGAAGTGCCTGAAGGAGGGCTCGAACGAGATCTTCGTCGACCCGGCCCTGATTCCGCAGGCGATCCGCCCGCTCAAGCGTATGCTCGATTTCACTCAGGCCGCGCGCATGAAACTGGCCGGCAACGCCTGACCTTGCGACGCAAACAAAAACGCCCCGATTGGATCGGGGCGTTTTTGCATCTGGAGGATTATTTGGTTTTCTTCGGGATTCGCACGAGCTGCGTGTCGGAGTAGATGTCATGCCAAGCGCGTTTCTGTTTGTCGAACAGCGACCAGAAGAACCCCAGGCCCAGGCACAGCCACGACGCAATCGACACCATGAACCGCAGCAACGCCTGCCACAGGCTGATCGCAGTGCCATCGGCGTTCTGCACGCGAATGCCCCAGACCTGCATACCCAGGGTCTGCCCGGCGTGGGTCCAGAACTTGGCAAAGAAGCCAAACAACACCAGCAGCAGCACCGTGGAGTACAACGGATCGCCATCCAGTTGCCCGGCGTCGGTCAGAACCCGCAGACGCTCTTCACCGATGATCGCGGCCTGAATCATCTTGTAGAGGCCACCGGTCACGATCAGCAGGGCAGTGCACAGCAGAAAGTCATAGAACATCGCTGCCAGACGACGGCCCAGGCCGACGGCGGGGAATTCGCCCTGGGGAGTGAGCAGGTGTTTCGACATGGCAGCCTCTGGACAGGAAGTGAAGCGCCATTTTACGGATTTGCGCCCACAAAAAAGCCCCTGATATCAATATCAGGGGCTTTTTCGTAACAGAAATCAGGCTTCTGCGATGACTTCGTCAGCTTGCATGCCTTTCTGGCCTTGCACTGCAACGAAGGTCACTTTCTGGCCTTCTTTCAGGCTCTTGAAGCCGTTGCCCTGAATGGCGCGGAAATGCACGAACAGATCCGGACCGCTTTCTGGAGTGATAAAACCAAAACCTTTCTCGTCGTTAAACCACTTGACGGTACCGCTCTGACGTGTGGACATTTCTTATTTCCTTTGACGCATAAATTGATGACAGTCTCTTTCTCATGAAAGAGTACTGGGGCTGGTTGCAGGAGAGTAAGAAGACGTCGAACGGGATGTAGCTAACTTGTAGGCTACTGCCCAGGTCACGATTCCAAGCTGACCCATGCAAACACAGTGGACAAACTCTACGCCAACTACGGGAGGAAAAACAAGCCCTGTGAGGAGCCCGGTTTTCCTGCGCTTGCTGGCACTTAGTCGGTCCACTAGTCCGGCTTATACGATTGGCTTGTTCAATTGTTTTCGAACGTTATAAGCCAAGTTCATATTCGAATCGAATGTAAACGGAGTGCACTGTTTTATGGCGATTGCGTTACACATTAGTGCACGCATAACGCAATCGCGTTACTTATAGAAACAGTCAATCAACCGCGATAGTAGCGTTGTGGAACAAATGGCATTTTGCTTACAAGCAATGGCACCTTTTTCCCACGGACAATCGCCCAAACTGGCGTATCGAGTGCGACATAGGCGCTGTCCAGGTAACCCATGGCCAACGGGCCGCCCAGGGTCGGGCCGAAACCGCCGCTGCATACGCTGCCGATGATCTCGCCTGCTTCGTTGACGATCTCTGCACCTTCACGGACCGGCGTACGCTCTTGCGGCAGCAGGCCGACACGTTTGCGTTGAACGCCGTTCTGCTGTTGAGCGAAGACCTGTTCTGCACCCGGGAAACCACCGGCGCGCGCACCGTCGGCACGCCGAGGCTTGGAGATTGCCCACAGCAGGCTGGCTTCGATCGGGGTGGTTTCGGTGTTCATGTCGTGGCCATACAGGCACAGGCCGGCTTCCAGGCGCAGCGAGTCACGGGCACCGAGGCCGATGGCGGCCACTTCCGGTTCGGCCAGCAGGGCGCGGGCGAGTTTTTCTGCGTTGGCTGCCGGAACCGAGATTTCGAAACCGTCCTCACCGGTGTAGCCCGAACGGCTGACAAAGCAGTCAACGCCCAGCAGCTTCACTCGGGTGAATTGCATGAAGGTCATCTTCGCGACTTCCGGTGCCAGGCGTGCCAGTACGGCTACGGCGGCCGGGCCTTGCAGGGCGAGCAGGGCACGTTCTTCGAACAATTGCTCGATCTTGCATTGATCGCCGATGTGTTTTTGCAGATGCGCGAGATCCTGGTCCTTGCACGCGGCGTTCACCACCAGGATCAGTTCGTCGTTGCCCAGATTGGCAACCATCAGGTCATCAAGGATGCCGCCGGTTTCATTGGTGAACATCGCGTAGCGCTGCATTCCCACCGGCAGGTCGATGATGTCCACCGGCACCAGGGTTTCCAGGGCTTTGGCGGCATTGGCGCCGGTCAGGCGGATCTGGCCCATGTGCGAGACATCGAACAGCCCGGCCTGCTCACGGGTGTGCTGGTGTTCCTTCATAACGCCCAGCGGGTATTGCACCGGCATGTCGTAGCCGGCGAACGGCACCATGCGGGCGCCGAGTTCGATGTGCAGAGCGTGCAGCGGGGTTTTCGACAGTTGTTCGGTGGACATGCGTGACTCCTTGATTCACACCAACCCTCTCCCGGAGGGAGAGGGGGCCAGTTTTGTGTTCTCTCCCAAAGGGAGAGCGAGTTTATGGCGCGATCAGCACTCGATAATGTTGACCGCCAGACCGCCGCGGGCGGTCTCCTTGTATTTGCTTTTCATGTCGGCGCCGGTCTGGCGCATGGTGCGGATGACCTTGTCGAGGGAGACGAAGTGCTGCCCGTCTCCGCGCATGGCCATGCGCACGGCATTGATCGCCTTGACCGAGCCCATGGCGTTGCGTTCGATGCATGGCACTTGAACCAGCCCGCCGATCGGGTCGCAGGTCAAGCCTAGGTTGTGTTCCATGCCGATTTCAGCGGCGTTTTCCACTTGCTGCACGCTGCCGCCGAGCACTTCGCACAGTGCACCGGCCGCCATCGAGCAGGCCACGCCGACCTCGCCCTGACAGCCGACTTCGGCTCCGGAGATCGAGGCGTTTTCCTTGTACAGAATGCCGATGGCCGCCGCGGTCAGCAGGAAGCGCACCACGCCGTCATCGTTCGCGCCGGGAATGAAGCGCATGTAGTAATGCAGCACCGCAGGAATGATTCCTGCAGCGCCGTTGGTCGGTGCTGTCACTACACGCCCGCCGTTGGCGTTTTCTTCGTTGACGGCCAGAGCGTAGAGGTTGACCCAGTCGAGCACCGACAGCGGATCGCGCAGCGACGATTCCGGGTTCTTGCACAGTTGCCGGTGCAACGCCGCCGCCCGCCGCTTGACCTTCAGGCCACCCGGCAGAATGCCTTCGTTGCGACAGCCGGCGGCCACGCAGTCCTGCATCACTTGCCAGATTTTCAGCAGGCCGGCGCGGGTTTCCGCTTCCGGGCGCCAGGCGCTTTCGTTGGTCAGCATCACCTGACTGATCGACAGCCCGTAGGTGGCGCAGTGACCGAGCAAGTCCTTGGCACTCTTGAACGGAAAGGTCAGCGGGGTAGCGTCCTCGACGATGCGGTCGGCTCCGGCCGCGTCTTCGTCGACCACAAAACCGCCGCCGACCGAGTAGTACTCGCGGCTGCGGATCTGCAGTCCCGCCGCATCGAAGGCACGGAAGATCATGCCGTTGGGGTGATAGGCCAACGGCTTGCGGATCATTGCCAGGTGTTCTTTCTCGTTGAACGCGATGCTGTGTTCGCCGAGCAGGTTCAAACGCCCGTTGCCACGAATCTCCGCGAGACGGGCGGCGACGGTTTCGGTATCCACGGTGTCCGGGTGTTCACCTTCCAGGCCCAGCAGCACGGCCTTGTCGCTGCCGTGTCCCTTGCCGGTGGCGCCGAGGGATCCATACAACTCGACCCTGACGCTGGTGGTGGCCGACAACAGGTTTTCCCGGCGCAGGCCTTCAACGAAGCGCGCAGCAGCGCGCATCGGGCCGACGGTGTGGGAACTGGAGGGGCCTATGCCAATCTTGAACAGGTCGAACACGCTTAACGACATGGTTGTTCTCCGGTTTCTTGTTATAGGCACATCAGGCACGCATGAAAGGGGCGGGCGAACCCGCCCCCTCACAGGTCAAGCGTAGCTTTCGATCGACGGGCAGGCGCAGACCAGGTTGCGGTCGCCGAACACGTTGTCGACGCGACCGACCGGCGGCCAGTACTTGCCTTCGATCAACGACGCCACCGGGTACACCGCTTGTTCGCGGCTGTACGGGTGAGTCCACTCGCCCACCAGCTCTGCCGCAGTGTGCGGAGCGTTCTTCAGCGGGTTGTCGTCCTTGTCCAGGGTGCCGTTTTCCACTGCGCGGATTTCTTCGCGGATGCGGATCATGGCGTCGCAGAAGCGGTCCAGTTCTTCCTTGGATTCACTTTCGGTCGGCTCGATCATCAACGTGCCTGCCACCGGGAACGACATGGTCGGGGCGTGGAAACCGAAGTCGATCAGACGCTTGGCGACGTCATCGACGCTGATGCCGCTGCTGTCTTTAAGTGGACGCAGATCCAGAATGCACTCGTGCGCCACCAGGCCGTTGCTGCCGGTGTACAGCACTGGATAGTGCTCTTCCAGGCGACGGGAAATGTAGTTGGCATTGAGGATCGCCAGCTGCGAAGCGCGCTTCAGACCTGCGCCACCCATCATGCGAATGTACATCCAGGTGATCGGCAGAATGCTCGCGCTGCCGAACGGTGCTGCGCAGACCGCGCCTTCCTTGCGCTCCATGTGGCCATGGCCCGGCAGGAACGGGGTCAGGTGCGACTTGACGCCGATCGGGCCGACGCCCGGGCCGCCACCGCCGTGCGGAATGCAGAAAGTCTTGTGCAGGTTCAAGTGCGACACGTCGCCGCCGAACTTGCCCGGTGCGCAGAGGCCGACCATCGCGTTCATGTTGGCGCCGTCGATGTACACCTGGCCGCCGTTGTCATGAATGATGCCGCAGATTTCGCGGATGCCTTCTTCGAACACGCCATGGGTCGACGGGTAGGTAATCATCAGCGCGGCGAGGTGTTCGCGGTGCTCGATGGCCTTGGCGCGCAGGTCTTCGATGTCCACGTTGCCACGGGCGTCGCACGCGGTCACGACCACGCGCATGCCGGCCATGTTGGCGGTCGCCGGGTTGGTGCCGTGGGCGGACGACGGGATCAGGCAGATGTCGCGACGGTCTTCGCCACGGCTCTGGTGGTAGGCGCGAATCGCCAGCAGACCTGCGTACTCGCCTTGGGAACCGGCGTTCGGTTGCAGCGAGATCGAGTCGTAACCGGTGGCGGCGCAGAGCATCGCTTCCAGTTCATCGGTCAGTTGCTGGTAACCGGCGCTTTGCTCGGCCGGGGCGAATGGGTGCAGGGCGCCGAATTCGGCCCAGGTCACCGGGATCATTTCGCTGGCGGCGTTGAGCTTCATGGTGCACGAGCCCAGCGGGATCATGGTGCGATCCAGTGCCAAGTCCTTGTCCGCCAGTTTGCGCAGGTAGCGCATCAGCTCGGTTTCCGAGTGATAACGGTTGAACACCGGGTGGCTGAGGATCGGCGACTGACGCACCAGCGCAGCTGGAATGGTGCTTTGCGCGGCAGCGGCCAGCGTAGCGAAATCCGGCAGGGTCTTGCCGTCGGCGAACAGGCCCCACAGGGTTTCGATGTCAGCTTGAGTGGTGGTTTCGTCGACCGACAGGCCCAGACGCTGGGCGTCGATCACCCGCAGGTTGATCTGTTGAGCGCGAGCCTTGTCATGCCGCGCGGCAGTTTGCGCGCCGGTGGCCAGGGTCAGGGTGTCGAAGAAGCTGGCTTGCTCGACGGTCACACCCAGTGCGCTCAGGCCCTTGGCCAGGATCGCGGTCAGGTGATGCACGCGGTTGGCGATCTGAGTGAGACCTTTCGGGCCGTGGTACACGGCGTACATGCTGGCGATGTTGGCCAGCAGCACTTGCGCGGTGCAGATGTTGGAGGTGGCTTTCTCGCGGCGGATGTGTTGCTCGCGGGTCTGCATCGCCAGACGCAGGGCCGGCTTGCCGAAGCGGTCAACCGAAACACCGACCAGACGGCCCGGCATGTCGCGCTTGAACGCATCTTTGGTGGAGAAGTAAGCCGCGTGCGGGCCACCGAAGCCCAGCGGCACGCCGAAGCGTTGCGCGCTGCCGATAGCCACGTCGGCGCCGAATTCGCCCGGCGGAGTCAGCAGAGTCAGGGCCAGCAGGTCAGCGGCCACGGCCACCAGTGCGTTGGCCGCGTGGAAGCGTTCGGTCAGTTCGCGGTAGTCGAACACATCACCGTTGCTGGCCGGATATTGCAGCAGTGCGCCAAAGAACGGCGTCACGTCGGTCAGTTCGCGCTCATCGCCCACGACCACGTCGATGCCCAGCGGCTCGGCACGGGTGCGCAGCACGTCGAGGGTTTGCGGGTGGCTGTGGATCGAGGCGAAGAACTGGTGGCTGCCCTTGTTCTTGCTCAGGCGTTTGCAGAAGGTCATGGCTTCGGCAGCGGCGGTGGCTTCGTCGAGCAGCGAAGCGTTGGCGATCGGCAGGCCGGTGAGGTCGCTGATCAGGGTCTGGAAGTTCAGCAGCGCTTCGAGACGGCCCTGGGAAATTTCCGGTTGGTACGGGGTGTAAGCGGTGTACCAGGCCGGGTTTTCCAGCAGGTTGCGCAGGATCGGCGACGGCGTGTGGCAGTTGTAGTAGCCCTGGCCGATGTAGGTCTTGAACAGTTGGTTCTTGCCGGCGATGCCTTTGATCATTGCCAGGGCATCGGCTTCGCTCAGGCCGTCGTCCAGACCGAGCACGCTGGTGCCCTTGATGCTTTCCGGGATGACGCTGGCGCTCAGGGCTTCGAGCGAGTCGAAGCCGAGGCTGTTGAGCATGGCTTGCTCGTCACCGGCGCGCGGGCCGATGTGACGGGCGATGAATTCGTTGGCGGTGCCGAGATTTACTTGGGTCATGTCAGGTTCCTCAGGCTTCGGCTTGGGCTTTGATCAGGCGGTCGTAAGCGTCCTGATCCAGCAGCTTGGCGACGGCGGAAGCGTCGGCCGGCTTGAAGCGGAAGAACCAGCCTTCGCCCAGCGGATCTTCGTTGACCAGCTCAGGGCTGTCTTCCAGGGCCGGGTTGGTGGCCAGGACTTCACCGTCCAGTGGCATGTAAACGCCGCTGGCGGCTTTTACCGATTCCACGGTGGCGGCTTCGGCGCCTTTCTCGTACGCCTGCAATTCAGGCAGTTGCACGAACACCACGTCGCCCAGGGCGTTCTGCGCGAAAGCGGTGATGCCAACGGTGACAGAACCATCGGCTTCGGCGCGCAGCCATTCGTGATCTTCAGTAAAACGCAACTCGCTCATGGAATCTCCTAGGGGCCAGACTCGTCTGGTGGACGCGGTGGAATACTCGGGCGGCAATGCCCTGATTTTATGAACGGTTACTTAGCAAGAACGCGGCCAACGTAAAAATATCGTTATAAATCAACGGCTTGATTGATTTGTAGGCGAGCGCGATCAGATTGGCTGTAGCGAAATCGCTACAGCATGAGGCGAAGAAAAAAGCTGAACCGGATCAAAGCCTTGCACAGCGGTGATCGGAGGAGGGTGTAGCGATATCGTTCCGCTGTAGCGCTTTCAGTACGGATGGAGGTCGCTTTTGAACGGATTTCGAATCCGTCACATTCCCTGTGGGAGCAAGCCCGCTCCCACATTTTTGACCGCGCTCGACTACGGCTTGTTGGGGATGCCGTATTTGCGCAATCGGTGGGCAATTGCGGTGTGCGAGGTTTGCAGGCGACTGGCCAGTTGGCGGGTCGAGGGGTAGCTGACGTAGAGTTTTTCCAGCAGCGATTTCTCGAAGGCTTCGACGGCTTCTTCGAGGCTGTCGACGTCGGTGTCGGTCTGGCGCGCCACCGAGGTGCCGGCGATGTCGAGGTCGCCGATGTCCACCAGGCTGCTTTCGCAGATCGCGGCGGCGCGGAAGATCACGTTCTGCAATTGCCGCACGTTGCCCGGCCAACGGTTGCCGAGCAAAGCCGGGTAAGTACCCGGCGCGAGGCGGCAGACCGGGCGCTGGATCTGCGCGCAGGCCTGCTGCATGAAATAGCGCGCCAGCAACAGAATGTCCTGGCCGCGTTCGCGCAGCGGCGGCACTTCGACGTTGAGCACGTTGAGGCGGTAGAACAGGTCTTCACGGAACAGGCCTTCGCTGACCATTTTTTCAAGGTCGCGGTGGGTGGCGCTGAGGATGCGCACGTTGACCTTCACCTCACGATCGCCACCGACCCGACGGAAGCTGCCGTCGTTGAGAAAGCGCAGCAGTTTGGCTTGCAAGTACGGCGACATTTCGCCGATCTCATCGAGGAACACCGTGCCCTGGTTGGCCAGCTCCATCAGCCCCGGTTTGCCGCCGCGTTGTGCGCCGGTGAAGGCGCCGGGGGCGTAGCCGAACAGTTCGCTTTCGGCGAGGTTCTCCGGCAGGGCTGCGCAGTTCAGTGCGAGGAATGGCGCGTTGTGCCGGGCGCTGATGGCGTGACAGGCGCGGGCCACCAGTTCCTTGCCGGTGCCGGTTTCGCCCTGGATCAGCAGCGGCGCGTCGAGGGCCGCGACGCGTTGGGCGCGGGCCTTGAGGGTGCGGATTGGCGGCGATTCACCGAGCAGCGCATCGAAACCTTCGGCGTGATCGTGGTGCAGCGCCGAGAGTTGTTCGCCGATGCGGTTCGGTTGATACAGGGTGAGCAGGGCGCCGGCGTCGGTGATCGGCGTGGCGTCGAGCAGCAGGGTCTGGCCGTTGACGGTGATTTCCCGCAGCGGCAGGCGGAAGCCTTGTTCGAGCAGGGTTTCGAGCAGGCCCGGATCGTTGAACAGTTCCGAAACGCTTTCACCCGCCGGCTCGCGGTCGTACAGGGCGATCAGCGCCGGGTTGGCCAGCAGCACCTTGCCGGCGCTGTCCAGCGCCAGCACCGGGTCGGTCATCGCCGCGAGCAACGCGTCGAGCTGCAAGTGCCGACGCTGACCGGGCAGGATGTCGACCACCACCACGGCCTCCACGCCACGCACGCGGAACAACGCATCTTTCAGTTCTTCGAGCACTTGCGGGCTGAGGGTCGGGGCATCGATATAGACGTTCGGCGGAACCATTTCCACCGCATCCAGATTGAGATTGCGCCCACCGAGCAGGGCCAGGACTTCCTGGGTGATGCCGACGCGGTCGATGAAGCTGACGTGGATACGCATGGGGCGGTTCTGGGTTCTGGAGTGCGGAGGGGGGCAAGTATGCCTTGATGGGGGACTGGGGTGAAATCTTGAGAGTGGCGTCGTGCTCGAAATCCACCCCTCACCCCAGCCCTCTCCCCAGAGGGGCGAGGGGGAAAGGGAGCAGATTGGGGGCTTTTCAAAACTTGAGTTCGGCTCGCTATTTCAGGTCGGTGTACCTTGAGCGAGCAACTCGGTCGGCTCCCTCTCCCTCTGGGAGAGGGCTGGGGTGAGGGTGCCTTTGGGGGTTACTCGAAATGCTCGGGATTGACCGGATCCCCGGATTGCATATTCAGCTGTTTGCGGATGTCTTCAAACATCAAATCGTAATGCTTGTGCACCGAGCCGATCTGGCTGTGTGCCTTGGGAATCCCGTATTTCTCGGCGATCCGGGTCACGTCGCGGGCGAAGTTGTAGGCCTCTTCCTTGGGCAGGAAAAACGTCTCCTTCATGTCCTTGCCCTGCATGCTGCCGTGCAGGGTGAACTGTATGCCTTTGCCTTTTTGAGGATCGGTGAACACTTCATAGTCGAGGTGCACGTTGTAATTGACGTCGTCGTCAGTCAACGCATGCCGCTCAATATGCAAATGACCGGGTTCGAACTGGGCCATGGTTTTCTCCTTTCAAGGCATGGGAGAAGGGCAGACCAGAGGTCTGCCCCCGGAGTTTCTTTTTATCGGTAGGTGATGCCCGGCGCTGCCGTGCTGACCCGCGTACCGGCGGTGCCCTGGACGATGGCTTCGATGTCCGAGAGCGAACCGATCACCGCGACCTTGCCAGTATGGCGCGCAAATTCGCAAGCTGCCTGCACCTTCGGCCCCATGGAACCGGCGGCGAAGCCCAGGCGTTCGAGTTCGTCCGGGTGGGCCTGGGCAATCGCTTTCTCGGAAGGTTTCTTGAAGTCGACGTACGCTGCGTTGACGTCGGTGGCGATCACCAGCAAGTCCGCCTCCAGCTGTTCGGCCAGCAGCGCCGAGCACAGGTCCTTGTCGATCACCGCTTCGATGCCTTGCAGCTTGCCGTGTGCGCCATACATGGTCGGGATGCCGCCACCGCCGGCGCAGATCACGATGCTGCCCTTGTCCAGCAGCCACTTGATCGGGCGGATTTCAAAGATGCGTTTTGGCCGTGGGCTGGCCACCACGCGACGGAACTTGTCGCCGTCCGGGGCAATCGCCCAGCCTTTTTCAGCGGCGAGTTTTTCTGCTTCGGCCTTCTCGTAGACCGGGCCGATCGGTTTGGTCGGGTTCTTGAAGGCCGGGTCGTTGGCGTCGACTTCGACCTGAGTGAGCAGGGTCGCGAACGGGACTTCGAAGTCCAGCAGGTTGCCCAGTTCCTGTTCGATGATGTAGCCGATCATGCCTTCGGTTTCGGCACCGAGCACGTCCAGCGGGTAAGGGGTGACGGAGGTGTAGGCCGCTGCCTGCAACGACAGCAGGCCGACTTGCGGACCATTGCCGTGGGCGATGACCAGTTGATTGCCGGGATGGATCTTGGCGATTTGCTCGGTGGCGATGCGGATGTTGGCGCGCTGGTTGTCAGCGGTCATCGGCTCACCACGGCGGAGCAGGGCGTTACCGCCCAGAGCTACGACGATACGCATGGTGCATGTCCTTCTTGTACAGAGGAATGGCAAACGACTCGTTTCCATGTTGAAACCAGAATCCCTTGTGGGAGCGGGCTTGCTCGCGAAGGCGTCAGATCAGTCGACATCACGGTTGAATGACACTCCGCTTTCGCGAGCAAGCCCGCTCCCACATTGGGGAGGCGGTCCCTCAGTGGGTTACAGATCAGCCAAAGTCGACACCAGAATCGCCTTGATGGTGTGCATGCGGTTTTCCGCTTGCTCGAAGGCGATGCAGGCCGGCGACTCGAACACGTCGTCGGTCACTTCGATGCCGTTTTTCAGGTGCGGATACTGTTCGGCGATCTGTTTGCCGACCTTGGTATCGCTGTTGTGGAACGCCGGCAGGCAGTGCATGAACTTGGTGCGCGGGTTGCCGGTGGCTTTCATCAGCTCGGCGTTGACCTGATACGGCAGCAGTTGCTGGATACGTTCGGCCCATGCCTCAACCGGTTCACCCATCGATACCCAGACGTCGGTATGGATGAAGTCCACGCCTTTGACCGCAGCTTTCGGGTCTTCGGTCAGGGTGATGCGGGCGCCGCTTTCCTCTGCGTATTTCTTGCAGCGATCCACCAGGTCATCGTGTGGCCACAGGGCTTTCGGCGCGCAGATGCGCACGTCCATGCCGAGTTTGGCGCCGACCAGCAGCAGCGAGTTGCCCATGTTGTTGCGCGCGTCGCCCAGGTAGGCGTAGCTGATCTCGTGGATCGGCTTGTCGGCGTGCTCACGCATGGTCAGCACGTCGGCGATCATCTGGGTCGGGTGATATTCATCGGTCAGACCGTTGAACACCGGTACGCCGGCGAACTTGGCCAGTTCTTCGACGATTTCCTGCTTGAAGCCACGGTACTCGATGGCGTCGTACATGCGACCCAGCACGCGGGCTGTGTCCTTCATGCTTTCCTTGTGGCCGATCTGCGAGGAGTTCGGGTCGATGTAGGTGACGTTGGCGCCCTGGTCATAGGCGGCGACTTCGAACGCGCAACGGGTGCGGGTCGAGGTTTTTTCGAAAATCAGGGCGATGTTGTTGCCCTTCAGGTGTTGCTGCTCGGTGCCGGTGTATTTGGCGCGTTTGAGGTCGCGGGACAGGTCGAGCAGGTAGCGCAGCTCACGTGGGGTGTGATGTTCCAGGCTGAGCAGGTTACGGTTGTGAATGTTGAAAGCCATGATGGATCTCCTTCGGTATCGGTTATCCCCCTGGCCGCTCTTTGTGAGTCGCGGCCAGGGCTCAGAGGTTTAGTAGTCGATTGGGTCGCGCACGATCGGGCAGGTCATGCAGTGGCCGCCGCCACGGCCACGGCCCAGTTCGCCGGCGCTGATGGTGATGACCTCGACCCCGGCCTTGCGTAGCAGGGTGTTGGTGTAGGTGTTGCGGTCGTAGCCGATGACCACACCCGGCTCCACGGCCACCACGTTGTTGCCGTCATCCCATTGCTCGCGTTCGGCGGCGAAGCTGTTGCCGCCGGTTTCGACGACGCGCAGTTCCTTGAGACCGAGCACGTCAGCCACCACCTGGATGAACGACTTGTTCTCCCGGCGCACGTCCAGCCCATAAGGCTTGCTGGCATCGGGGCGGATGATGAACGGCACGATTTCCTTGACCACTTCCGGGAAGACCGTGACCAGGTCGCGGTCGCAGAAGCTGAACACGGTGTCCAGGTGCATCGCCGCGCGGGATTTCGGCAGGCCGGCGACCACGACTTTTTCCACGGCGCCTTTGGCGAACAGCGATTGCGCCAGTTGGCCGATGGCCTGGCGCGAGGTGCGCTCGCCCATGCCGATCAACACCACGCCGTTGCCGATCGGCATGACGTCACCGCCTTCGAGCGTGGCTTTGCCGTGATCCTTGTCCGGATCGCCGTACCAGACTTCGAAGTCGGCGCTGGTGAAGTCGGGGTGGAATTTGTAGATGGCGGTGGTCAGCAGAGTTTCCTGACGACGGGCCGGCCAGTACATCGGATTGAGGGTCACGCCACCGTAAATCCAGCAAGTGGTATCGCGGGTGAACTGGGTGTTGGGCAGCGGGTCGAGCAGGAAGCTGGAGTGGCCCAGATAGTCGCGGTACATCTTGATCACGCTGGCGCCTTCGCTGTCCGGCAGATCCTCGCCGGCCACGCCGCCGATCAGAAATTCCGCGAGCTTGCGTGGCTCCAGGCCTTCGAGCCAGCTGCGCACTTCATTCGTCAGGCCAACGCCGACGGTGTCCGGGGTGATCTTGCGATCCAGAATCCATTTCAGTGCTTCGGGGTTGCCGACGATATCGGTCAGCAAGTTGTGCATTTCCAGCACTTCGATCCCGCGTTCGCGCATCTTCGTGACGAAATCGAAGTGGTCGCGCTTGGCCTGGTTGACCCAGATGACGTCGTCGAACAGCAGCTCGTCGCAGTTACTCGGGGTCAGCCGCTGATGGGCCAGACCTGGGGAGCAAACCATGACTTTGCGCAGTTTGCCGGCTTCGGAGTGGACGCCGTACTTAGCTTTTTCCGTGGTCATTTCAGTGATCCTCCAGAGTGAAAACGTTGGGCAATTACAGAGTCAGGAAGCCGTCATACAGTCCGTAGGCGGCCACGAGGGCACCCACGACCACTGCGGCGAAAATCAGCTTCTCGACGTTGGTGAAAACCGGTTGTTTGAGTTCGAGCTTGGCCTTGGCGAACAGGATCGCGCCGGGGGCATAGAGCAGGGCCGACAGCAGCAAATACTTCACGCCACCGGCGTAGAGCAGCCACACCGCATAGATCAGGGCGATGGCGCCGATGATCAGGTCCTTGCGCCGTTCGGCCGCGAAGCCTTCATAGCTTTCGCCGCGTACCGCCAGCAGCAGGGCGTAGGCCGCCGACCACAGGTACGGCACCAGAATCATCGAAGTGGCGAGGTAGATCAGCGACAGGTAAGTGCTGGCCGAAAACAGCGTGATGATCAGGAACAGCTGCACCATCGCGTTGGTCAGCCACAGGGCGTTGACCGGTACGTGGTTGGCGTTCTCCTTGCGCAGGAACTCCGGCATGGTGTGGTCCTTGGCGGCGGCGAACATGATCTCCGCACACAGCAGCACCCACGACAGCAACGCCCCCAGCAGTGAGATGATCAGACCGACGCTGATCAGCACCGCGCCCCAGTGACCGACCACGTGCTCCAGCACGGCGGCCATCGACGGGTTCTGCAGTTTGGCCAGTTCCGGCTGAGTCATGATGCCCAGCGACAGCACGTTCACCAGCACCAGGAACAGCAGCACGGTGATGAAACCGATCACGGTCGCCTTGCCGACGTCCGAACGTTTTTCCGCCCGGGCCGAGAAGATGCTCGCGCCTTCGATGCCGATGAACACCCACACGGTGACCAGCATCATGTTGCGCACCTGGTTCATCACACTGCCCAGATCCGGGTTTTTCACGCCCCAGATGTCGGCGGTGAAGATGTCCAGTTTGAAGGCGAAGATCGCGATCAATACGAACAGCAGCAACGGCACGACCTTGGCGACGGTGGTCACCAGGTTGATGAACGCCGCTTCCTTGATCCCGCGCAGCACCAGGAAGTGCACGCCCCAAAGCAGAACCGATGCGCCAATCACGGCAGCAACGGTGTTGCCCTCCCCAAAAATCGGAAAGAAATACCCGAGGGTGCTGAACAGCAGAACGAAGTAACCGACGTTGCCCAGCCAGGCACTGATCCAGTAACCCCAGGCCGAGGAGAAACCCATGTAATCGCCGAAACCGGCCTTGGCGTAGGCGTAGACACCACCGTCCAGGTCAGGCTTGCGATTGGCGAGAGTTTGAAAGACGAAAGCGAGGGTGAGCATGCCGACAGCGGTGATGGCCCAGCCAATCAGTACCGCGCCGACGTCGGCACTGGCGGCCATGTTTTGTGGCAAAGAGAATATCCCGCCACCGATCATTGAACCGACTACCAATGCAACCAGTGCACCTAGTCGTAGTTTTCCGGGAGCTTCAGACATTGCATGACTCCATTGCAGGAGAGAAGAGTTCACAGCGTAGTTCTGTTGGCTTTTCAAACAGCTGACTTAGATCAGTGCATAGTCACATTCCATTGTTAATGAATGACTTATGAAACGTCTGGAGGCATAAAGCTATTGTCTGGAAAGCCCGTCCTAGAGGCCTTTTGTCCGAAGTGGTTAAGAATGGATCCTATTACTTTCGAATTATCACGCTAGTTCCTTTTCAGGTTTTGGCAAATTTTTCATCGCTGTTTTCAGTACAGAATTGATTTATCAGGATTCGCGCACAAAACTGTCTGAGCGTGCTAAGGCGTTAGCGCCAATGGCTATATATAAAGGGCGCAAGTTGGCGTTATTCAATAAACGTCATTACGCTTTATCCATTTAGTTAAAAGCCGGTTGCATAACGGTTTCGCGGCATTTGCCGCTCTGGTACCTGGAGACGCTGGAATGTCGCAACCGACGCAAAAGCTGCGCCTTGGCGCACTGATCGCCCTGGTGGTGGGGTCGATGATTGGCGGGGGGATTTTTTCCCTGCCGCAGAACATGGCGGCCCGGGCCGATGCCGGCGCCATCCTGATCGGCTGGGGCATCACGGCGATCGGCATGCTCACCCTCGCTTTCGTGTTCCAGACCCTGGCCAACCGCAAACCGGAACTGGACTCCGGCGTTTATGCCTACGCCAAGGCCGGGTTCGGCGACTACATGGGCTTTTCTTCGGCGTGGGGTTACTGGATCAGCGCCTGGCTGGGCAACGTCGGGTATTTCGTGTTGCTGTTCAGCACCCTCGGCTACTTCTTTCCGGTGTTTGGTCAGGGCAATACGCCGATTGCCATCGGCTGCGCCTCGGTACTGCTGTGGGCCGTGCACTTTCTGGTGATGCGCGGGATCAAGGAGGCGGCGCTGATCAACCAGTTGACCACCGTGGCCAAGATCATCCCGTTGATCATGTTCGTGGTCATTGCCGCCGTGGCGTTCAAGGCTGACGTGTTCACCCGGGATATCTGGGGCCGCAGCAACCCGAATTTCGGCGGCGTGATGGATCAGGTGCGCAACATGATGCTGGTCACCGTGTTTGTATTTATCGGTATCGAAGGCGCCAGCGTTTACTCGGCGCGGGCGGAGAAACGCACGGACGTTGGCCGCGCCACGGTGATCGGTTTCCTCGGTGTGCTGGCGCTGCTGGTGCTGGTCAACGTGTTGTCGCTGGGGATCATGAGTCAGCCGGAACTGGCGACCTTGCAGAACCCGTCGCTGGCAGCGGTGCTGGAGCACATTGTCGGGCCATGGGGGGCGCTGCTGATCAGCGTGGGCCTGGCGATTTCATTGCTCGGTGCGTTGCTGTCGTGGGCGTTGCTGTGTGCGGAGATCCTGTTCGCCACCGCCAAGGACAACACGATGCCGGCGTTCCTGAAAAAGGAAAACGCCAACCATGTGCCGGTCAATGCATTGTGGCTGACCAACGTGATGATCCAGATTTTCCTGCTGATCACGCTGTTTTCCGCCGGCACTTACACCAGCCTGATCTACCTCGCTTCGTCGATGATTCTGGTGCCGTATCTGTGGTCGGCAGCCTACGCCGTGTTGCTCAGTGGACGGGGTGAAACCTATGAACATGCCTCCGCCGAACGCACCAAGGATCTGCTGATTGGCGGTATCGCCCTGTGTTACGCGGTGTGGCTGTTGTATGCCGGCGGGGTGAAATACCTGCTGCTGTCGGCGCTGCTGTATGCGCCGGGGGTGATCCTGTTCGCCAAGGCCAAGCATGAGCAGGGCGAGCCGCTGTTCACCACGCTCGAGAAGGGGATTTTCACCTGCGTCATCGCCGGGGCCGGGCTTGCGGCCTACGGGTTGTACAGTGGCGTGTTGTCCCTGTGAGATTGCGGCTCGACTATCACGGATCCTGCGACTGGCCGGCGATGCTCGGGTTTCTCGCAGCCCGCGCGGTGGCCGGGATGGAGACGGTGGTCGGTGACGTGTATTCGCGCAGCATCGGGTTGAACGGGCTTCACGGTACGGTTTCGGTCTGGCCCGGTGACGGTGATGCGCTGGAGGTGGAACTGGATTTCCCGGATCCGTCGGCGGTTCCCGAGATTATTGCGCGCTTGCGACGGATGTTTGATCTGGATGCGGATCTGCCCACGATGCAGCGGCATCTGGCGGCGGATCCGCTGCTGGCGCGGCTGATCGCCGAGCACCCGGGGTTGCGGGTGCCGGGTGCGTGGGATGGTTTGGAGTTGGCGTTTCGGGCAGTCTTGGGGCAGCAGATCACCGTGGTTGCGGCGATCCGGCTGGCGGGGAAACTGGTGGCGCAGTATGGCGAGCCTTTGCGTTCTGCGGTGCCGGGCCTGACTCACGTCTTTCCTCAGGCAAAGGTTTTGGCGAGCGCTGACCTGGCGGCGCTGGGCATGCCGAAAAGTCGCGGGCGCACCTTGTCCGGTGTGGCGCAAGCGTCGCTGGACGATCCGCTGCTGTTTGCCTCCGGGACGGCGCGGTTGCTGGCGCTGCACGGGATTGGCGACTGGACGGCGCAGTACATCGCCCTCAGGCAGTTGCGGGATATGGACGGGTTTCCGACTGGCGATGTGGGATTGCTGCGGGCGTTGGAGGTGCTGGAAGGCGAGCGGATGACGGCGCGGGAGTTGTCTGCCCGCGCGGAGATTTGGAGACCGTTTCGGGGATATGCGGCGCAGGTGTTGTGGGCGTCTTTGAGTCGATTCGACTGAGATTTTGGTGTACGGCTTGAGATCGCTGCCCTCACCCTAACCCTCTCCCGGAGGGAGAGGGGACTGAACGCGGGATATTCAGAAAATACACCGACTTGAACGTTCTGCATCGAATCCAAAATCGACTCGATCTCTCAGGTCGATGCATGGCGCCAGGCAACTCGGTCGGCTCCCTCTCCCCCCGGGAGAGGGCTGGGGTGAGGGCAGCGATCTCAAGCCATGTACAAATCTCAGAGCCACTGGGGTTGATGCGACCCCAACTCAGTCGCCGGCAAAGACCACTGCAACGGCGTTCCAGCAATACGCAGCGGCGCTTGTAGCCGATGTGCCGGTCCCCAAGGTGTCTGTTCTACAAGCAAGCTTTGATCCTTTGGATTTTCCGGACTCAGAGCTTTATCCGTCCCGGCCCCATGTTCAACCAACAACTTCGCCGTCCGCGCCAGAGACAACCGCGCCGATCCACCTCGACGACTGCGTAACCGTTCAGCCAGCAACCGAATCACGCTCGCCGCCATCAGATACCCCGTCGCATGATCCAGCGCCTGCACCGGCAGCGGTGTCGGTTTGTCCGCCTGCTTCCAGCGCTGCCCGGCCTCGGCAATCCCGCTGCTCATCTGCACCAGACTGTCGAAGCCCCGACGGTTCTGCCACGGACCGCTCCAGCCGTAAGCGTTGAGGCAGACATCTATCAGCCCCGGCGCGAGTTGCCGGCGGCGTTCGACGCCGAAGCCGAGATGTTCAAGGGCGTCGGCGCGATAACCGTGCAGCAGAATATCGGCATCCTTGAGCAGACTTTCGAACACCGCACGATCTGCCGGCTCATGCAGATCCAGTCGCGCACAACGTTTGCCGAGTGTTACCTCCGGCACCACGCCGGGTTCGTTCCAGGTCGGCGGGTCGATGCGCAGCACGTTGGCGCCGAGCCCCGCAAGAAAACGGCTGGCAGTCGGGCCGGCCAGTACGCGAGTCAGATCGAGCACCTTGAGCCCGGCCAATGGCCGCGCCACCGAGCCTTGCCAGGGTTGATGACTTTCTTCTTTCCCGTCACTGAAATGCACCAAGGGCTCGGCATTCACCGCCAACCCTTGTGGATGTTTCTGCCACTGCGCCCAACTGCGCATTTCGGCGGCGCAACCCTTGGCCTCGACCACCGCTTGCTCCAGATCGGCACTGGCCCATCGCGCGACTTTCGCCGCCATCGCCGCGCGGTCGGCACAGGCGCCGAGCACGCGTTCAGCGGCGGCGCGATGATGCGGGGCGTTGGTGTGCAGGCGAATCCAGCCGTCTCGGGTTGCGTAGTCGCCGGCCACCGGATCCCATAGCGGCGGCACTTCCCAGCCGATTGGCCGAAGTGAAGTGGCGAACCAGAACGAGGCGAGTCGGCGGTCGACTTCTACAGTGGGCAAGTTGCCGGTTTGCTGCTGAAGGAGTTCGGCGACGGCTTGCCCGGCAGCGGCAATGCTCGCGCAGGCAAGGTCGGTGACGGCAAACGCCGAGGGCAGGGCGCCCTCGGCGGTGAACGGAATCGGCGTGCGGGACAAGCCGAGTGCGGCTTGAATGGACGTGAGCAGATCAGTCATCGAAGGCCCTCCGGAAGAGGGCCTGATCATAGATCAAATCAGACGCGGAACTGATCCATCAATTTCATCTGCTGACTGGCGAGGGCATTGAGCTGGCTGCTGATCGCCGCCGATTCGGTGGCCTGTTCGGTCAGGGTTTCGGTGACGGTGCGGATCGCCGAGACGTTGCGGTTGACCTCTTCGGCGACGGCGCTTTGTTGTTCGGCGGCGCTGGCGATCTGCAGGTTCATGTCGCTGATCACGGTGACCGCGTCGCTGATCTTGCCGAGGGCGTCCACGGCCTGGCGGATCTGCCCGGCGTTGTTGTGGGCCTGGGTCTGGCTCGAGTGCATGGTCGCGACCACGCCACGGGTGCCGGTCTGGATGCGTTCGATGACCACGCGGATTTCTTCCACCGAATCCTGAGTACGCTTGGCGAGGTTACGGACTTCGTCGGCCACCACCGCAAAACCACGACCGCTTTCACCGGCACGGGCCGCTTCGATCGCGGCGTTCAGCGCCAGCAGGTTGGTCTGTTCGGCGATGCTGCGGATCACTTCCAGCACCGAACCGATCTGCTCGCTGTTGACTGCCAGCTCTTCGACTTCGGTCACCGCTTTGCTGACTTCGTCCGCCAGTTGATTGATGTCGCGGGTGCTGCGCTCGATGATCGACATCCCGTCCTTGGCCGACTGGTCGGCGCCTTTCGCCGCGTTGGCCGCGTTCGAGGCGCTGTTGGCGACGTCGTGAGCGGTGGCGCTCATTTCGTTGGACGCGGTTGCAACCTGATCGATCTCGCGGAACTGCACCTGCATGCCTTCGCTGGTCTGGCGGGCGATTTCCGACGATTGATCGGCCGTGCCACGGGCCTCGGTGATGCTCTGTTTGATCTGGGCGATGGTCGGTTGCAGCTTGTCGAGGAAGCGGTTGAACCAGTTCACCAGTTCGCCCAGTTCATCCTTCTTGGTGTAGTTCAGGCGCTGGGTCAGGTCGCCTTCGCCGCTGGCGATGTTCTTCAACATCTCGGCGACGCTGTTGATCGGCCGGGTCACGCCCGAGGCGGTGAGCCAGATCAGCACCAGGCCGATCAGGCCGGCGATCACGGCCACCGCCAACGCGGTCATCACGCCGGTTTGCTGAGCGTCGTCGAGCACCGCCTGCAGCTTGACCGAGTCGGCCAGCAACACTTGTTTCGGCAGGTCGATGACTACGCCCCAGGCCCGGGAATTGCCGATCGGATCGACCGGGAACACGGCGCGGATCAGGTCGCCCTGTTCGAGAATCTTCGGTGTGCCGGCGCTCAGCAGTTGCAGGATGTCCTTGCCTTCAGCGCCGAGGGTTTCGGCGATGCCTTTGCCGACCTTGGTCGCGTCGGTGCTGTAGGCACCCAGCACGCCGCTGCCGGAGACGATCAGCATGTGCCCGGCACCATTGAACAGTTCGCGCTGGGAACCCACGGCCGCCGCTTGCAGCGCATCGAGTGCGATGTCGATGCCGACCACGCCGATGGCCTTGCCGTCCACCAGCAACGGCACGGAAATGGTGGTCATGAGCATTTCCTTGGTGCCCACGGTGTCGGCGTACGGGTCGAGCAGGCAGGTGCGCTTGTTGTCGCGAGGGCAGGTGTACCAACTGTTATAGGGCGTGCCGCTGAGGCTGAGGGTAGTCTTGGTCATGTCTTCTTCGACCATGATCGTGTTCAGCGCAGAACCGGCGGCGCGGCTCCAGTAGGTAGCGAAGCGCCCGGCTTCGTTGGACTGGCGCGCGGCGTCGTTGACGAACTCGCTGTCCTTGCCGTCCAGCCCGTTGGGTTCGAAGGCCAGCCAGATGCCGAGCACCTTGCTGTTGCGCTCGAAGGCGGTCTTCAGGCTCAGGTTCAACTCTTCACGCAGGGCGCCGGCGTCCAGCGAACGCTTGGCGGCCATGACGCGCATGTCCTTGATCTGATCGGCCAGGGCGGTGATCACCAACAGGCTTTCGCCGAAGGTTTTCTGCACCTGCACCGCCTGTTCGGCCGCCTTGGCCTGCAACAGGTTCTGCACGCTGGCGGTGAGCATCTTGCTGCTCGACTGGCTGACCAGTTCGTCGTTCTGGTTGGTCTGGTAGATGTTGATGCCGACGATCAGCGCAACCACGCCGAGCAGGCACAGGCCGGACAGCAGGACGATTTTCAGGCGAATGGACAGAGAGTCGAACATGGGACGTTCTCGCGAATGAATGAACTGTTGGCTACGGGGCAGGGAAGTGCCCGATTCGCCAAATCCATTCAGCGCCATTCAATGCTCATCGGCGCGGGGCGAGGGCGCATGAGGCGCATGCCGACGAACGGTCATGGCTAAACGTTTGCGCGGGTAAAAGCCCTGAAAACAAGGGAAAAATCAGGAAATCTTCGGCAACGCTTCCGGTCGTGACCAGATCCACAGGTTGCCCATCGTCATGCCTGCAATCGCCAGATAAATCGGCCACCCGTGATCGAGCATCACCAGCATCAGTGTGGCGCACAGCAACATGCTGACCGTGGCGCTGACCTTGGCCTTGCGGGCGATGATCTTGCCGTTGCGCCAGTTGCTCAGGATCGGGCCGAACAACCGGTGGTTTTCCAGCCAGGCACTCAGGCGCGGCGAACTGCGGGTCGCGGCCCAGGCGGCGAGCAGGATGAACTCGGTGGTCGGCAGGCCGGGCACGACGATGGCGATCAGGCCGATGCCGAGGCTGACATAGGCGAGCAGGCCGAACAGCAGGCGGGCGAGTCGGGAGGAGGCGGGTTGGGGCATGGGCTCGAGGTGTGTGAGGCGAAACGGGGATTCTACAGACTTGCGCTGTTCCCATGTGGGAGCGGGCTTGCTCGCGAAGGCGGTGTATCAGTCACCTTCAATGTTGAATGACAGGTCCCATTCGCGAGCAAGCCCGCTCCCACATTGGGGAGTCGCGTGGCTTCAGGCCGGTTCGGCTTCTTTGGCGTAAGCCTGTTCCAGCAGCACGGTGAAGCGGTTGAACGCATCAATCGCGCCTTGCTCCACTTCGGCTTCCTCTTCAGCGCTGAATTGCAGCGAATCGAGGGTGCGTACAAAGCTCTTCCAGCCTTCGGCGCGACCGCCTTCAGGCTCGCCCAGGTGACGGGCGCCGAAGGTTTCGCTCAAGTCCAGCGCCACCGCGCGTTTGATCAGGAACGCAGCGCCGAGCTTTGAACCTTCAGAAACGAAAATCCAGCCCAGGGCGCGGGCCTTGCTCGGGTTTTTCACCGCACCGGCCACAGGGCCAGGCACTTCGGTGTCGAGGTCGGCGAGGTCGGCCTTGGCCGCTTCGGCGCGGCAGCGGGCCGGGAGGTCAGGGACGATGGTGGTCAGTTCGGCATCGTTGTACAGCGACACCAGTTCCGACTGGAACAGGTACTGCGCGACCACGAAACGGGCGAAGTTGGCGCGGGTCTCGAACGGCGCGTGGGCCTTGACCAGGGCATCGAGCTTGCTGTGCGGCTCGTGGGTGATCTGGTTCAGGCGTTGCGAACGCAGGGCTTTTTCCGGGGTGCTCATGAGATGTCCTTGAAAAGAAGAGGCGCTTGATAACGAGACGTACGGGCAAGCGCCGGACAGTAAAAAAACCTCACGGCGCGGCAATGCATGCGCGCCGTGAGGTCATCCGGATCAGATATCCCAGACCAGATTGATCGCGAAGTTGCGACCCGGCTGGGTCAGGCGATCGAGGTTGGCCGGGCTCAGCACCGCGGCTTCGCCGACGCTGTCGTAACCGCGCACGTCATCCCACAGCCAGTACTTCTTGTCGGTCAGGTTGTAGATGCCGCCGCTGACGGTGACGTCGTCGGTGACTTTGTAGAACCCGGTCAGGTCGAGAATGCCAAAGCCCGGCGATTTGAACTGGCTGCTGACGCCGTCCGGCGACTTGAAGTTGCTGTCGTCGACGCGATCCTTCTTCTTGACCACGGTCCAGCTCAGCAGGCCGCCGTAGTTGTCCTGGTCGTAACCGAGGCCGAATACGCCGGTCAGCGGGTTGACGCTGTTGAGCGGTTCGCCGGTGTCGTTGTTGCGACCGTAGGCGTAGGCAATCGAACCTTGGGTATACAGGCCTTGTGGTGCACCGAACGAATCCAGATTCAGACGCCCTTTGACTTCCGCACCCTTGATGGTGGCGTGCTTGATGTTGTTGGTCTGGAACGTCAGCTCGCTGTAGCCCGGGGTGACCGCGTCTTCGTTGATGAAGTCGCGGTACTTGTTATAGAACACCGCCACGTCGAACGAGCCTTGCTCGAAGTTGCCGCGCAGGCCGGTTTCATAGCTCTTGCTCTTTTCCGGTTCCAGGTCCGGGTTCGGCGCCACGTTGTAGCCGGTGGTGCTGTTCTCGAAGCGGCCATACAGCGCTTTCGCGGTCGGGGTGCGGAAGCCTTCGGCGTATTGGCCGTACCAGGTGTAGTTTTCGGTCAGGGCGTAGGTCAGGCCGAATTTCGGCGAAACCTTATGCCAGGTCTTGTTCTCGTCGCTGACCGTGCCGTTGCCGTCGGCGGCTACGGTGTTGAGGAATTCCTGGGTGATGTGCGGCTTGAGCTGGGTGTAGTCGTAGCGCAGGCCCGGCAGGAAGGTCCAGTTGTTCCAGCTGATCTGATCCTGGGCGAACAGGCTGTAGGTGTTGATGGTCGGGTCCGGGAAGTCGCTGGATTTTTTCAGCACGTCGGCTGCGCTGGTGGCGCCAATGGCGGTGCATCCGCGACCGACCGCCAGGCACTTGCCGTCGCCGCTGCGCGAGCCGGTGACTTTCTGCTGCTTGATGGTGGTGCCGTAGGTCAGGACGTGATCGGTGTCACCGATGGCGAAGGCCTTGTCCAGTTGTGCGTCGAACACCCACTGCTTTTCTTCGTAGATCGTGTCGCGGGTACGCAGCACTTTACGAGTGATCGGGTAGTAGAACTCGTCGGTGCTCTGGTCGGTCTTGGCGGTCTGGTGGTTGAGGCTCCACTTCACGTTGTCCGCCAGCAGGCTGTTCAACTCGAAGCTGTGCTCCAGGCCGAAACGCTCGCGGGTGATGGTGTCGTTGCCGGTGCGCCACTGATACATGCCGCCGGGCAGCACGCTGTTCGGGATCGTCGGCGCACCGTTGAAGTACGGGCCGCCGTAGGCGCTTTTCTGATCGGTGTCGCGATCATCCTTGTACTTTTCGTAGGTCAGGCCCAGGCGCGAACCTTCGTTGTAGTTCCAGCCGATCTTGGCCAGCACGTTGGTGGCTTTCACGTCTTCCGGGTTGGCGGCGGTGCGCTCAAGGCCGGTGCCGTTGTTGCTGCCGTAGGAGTCGGTTTCGTGGCCGTCGCGCTGGCTGTAGTGCAGCAAACCGTCGAACTGGTCGGCTCGACCGGCGACGGTGGCGGATTTCAGCCAGCTCTTGTCGGCGGAGCTGTAGCCGGTTTTCAGGCGGGCGCCGACGTCTTTGCCGGGCTTGATGATGTCGTCCGGGTCGAGAGTGTAATAGCTGACCGCGCCGCCGATGGCGTTGCTGCCGTACAGTACCGAGGCCGGGCCACGGAGGATTTCAACACGTTTGACGATTTCCGGATCGACGTAGTTGCGTTGGGTCTTGGCGTACGGGCCGTTGAAGAAACCGTCCGGGACTTCGACGCCGTCGACCTGAGTCAGAATCCGGTCGCCGTCGATGCCGCGAATGTTGTAGCCGCTGATACCGCCGCGCTGGCCGGCGCCGCCGACAGATACGCCCGGCTCGTAGCGCACCAGATCCTTGATGGTGTTGACGTTGTTGCGGTCCAGATCCTGACGGGTCTGCACGGTGACGGTGGCGGGCACGCTGTTGATCGACTGTTCCTGACGGGTGGCGCTGATGGTCACCTGATCCAGGTTAAGTGCGCCGCTGCTGGCGCGTTTTTCCAGCACGACGTTGTTGTTGCTGATTTTGCGGAAGCTCAGGTTGGTCCCCACCAACAGGCGCTCCAGGGCTTTTTCCGGTGGCAGCGAACCGCGCACGCCCGGCGACGAAACGTCTTGACCCAGTTCCGCCGGCAAACCGACCTGCCAGCCCGTGACAGCGGTGAACGCATTGAGCGCCGACACCAGCGGTTGCTGGCTGATGGCGAACGAGTAGTCGCCCATGTTGCGCGTCGGCTGTTCGGTGGCGGCCATCAGCGGCGCGGTGCCGGCCATCAGGATGGCGGCGGTCAGCAGCGACAGTACGCGGGAAGGGGAAGAAGTCTGGCGGGTAAGGCGAGAGGACATCGATAGCGCTCCGTGTCGCACGAATCTTTATAGGTGCTGATTGATCTCGCGAGATGCGAATCAATTGCATTGGCTATAACGAGACGAACGAGCTTTGGCTATCGAGTAAAAATAATTCTCATTTAGTTCAAAATCACCAGCGCCGGGAATTCCTGAAGCTTGGCCGAGGTGATGTGAGCGAGCGAACGCACCACGTCCAGCGGCTGGTCGAGACGGTAATTGCCAGTGACGGCGACGTCGGCCAACTGCTCGTTGGTGTTGATGATGAAGCCCGGGTAGTAGCGGCGCAGTTCGGCCAGCACCTGGTTCAGCGGGCAGTTCTCGAAGATCAGCCGACCCTGCACCCAGGCCAGATCGGTGGCGGCGTCGACCTTGGCCGGGCGGTCGAAACCGTTCGGGCCGATGCGGATGCTTTCCCCGGCGGACAGCCGCACCCGCGCATCGTCACGGGTCGCACGCAGATCGACATCGCCGCGCTGTACCCGCACCTGCGCCACGCCGTCCAGATAACGCACGGCGAATGCGGTGTCGCGCACGCTGGCTTTCACCGGACCGGCATCGATTTCCAGCGGTTGGCTGCGGCTGGCCGGGATCTCGAAAAACGCTTCGCCCTGATACAACCGTGCGACTCGCTGCTGATCGTTGATCGTGCTGGAGAACGCGGAATTGGTGTTGAGCAGGACTTTCGAACCGTCTTCAAGCTGCAAGCGCTGACGCTCGCCGACCACGGTCAGGTGATCGGCCTGCAAACGCATCGGCAGGTTGCTGAAACTGAACAGCCCGAGCAGCAGAACGGCGGCGGTGGCCAGCGGTTTCCAGTGCGGACGCAGGCGAGTGAGGACAGTGACTTTCTTCGGTTTGGCCGCAAGGTTCTGCGCGCACTGGGCGATCTGCGGACCGTCCCAGATTGCCTGGGCCTTGGCGAACGCCTCGGCATTCAACGGATCGGCCGCCAGCCATGCGTGAAATTGCCGGGTCTGCTCCTCGTCCGGACTGCCGAGCACGATGAGCCAGTCCAGAGCCTGGTCCATTGCGCTTGCGGCGTCCTGCGCCGATGAAGGCGAAGGGGAGCGGTGGGTGTCCGTCACGGTGTTTCCTCGGCAGTGTCTGTGCACGGCTGTTTTTTTAGTGAAGCGTAAAAGTCGGGCAAGGGTAACAAAGCCCGATGATCAGTGCAGTCGATCCTGAGGTTTACAGAAAAGCCCTACGGCATCAGTCGCCATTCAAACGTTCGGCGACACCGATGCAGATGGTCATGATCAATTTGAGTTCTTTCTGCACCGTACTGAGAGAAACGCTCAGCTCTTCGGCGATTTCCTGATAGCTGTGCCCGTGCAGGCGGCTGAGGATGAAGATTTGCTGCTGACGGGGGCTGAGTTCACCGAGGCTCACGTTCAGGCGCTCCAGCAATTGTTCGGCGTGGGCGGCGTCTTCGGCGCTGCTGGCGGGGGCGGCGACGCTGTGCACCACGTCCTGCGGCACGTCGTCGACCATGGTGCGCGAATGAATCTTGCGCGCACGCAAATGGTCCAGCGCCAGGTTGCGCGCGGTCTGGAAGACAAAGGGTTCAAGGTGATCGATGGCCCGTTCACTCAGCGCCCGGGTGACGCGCAGGTAGGTTTCCTGCAACAGGTCTTCGGCGGTGCTGTGGTTATTGACCATCCGTTCCAGGGTCCGCAGCAGCGAAGTTCGCTGGGCGAGGAAGACGTGATTGAAGTGTGATTGACTCACGGGAAGACCTGATCCATTTCGAGCGAATGATAATGCTTATCATCCGCCCGAGTGGTCAAGTGTTGATTTCAGATTGAAATCGAAACCTGTGGGGGGTAGGCGTTTTATTCCGCGTTGCACAGCGCCAGGCAGTTATCGAGCATACGGTTGGAGAAGCCCCACTCATTGTCGTACCAGGCCAGCACTTTCAGCAGTTTGCCGCTGGATTTTGTGTGGTTGGCGTCGAAGATCGACGACAGCGGGTTGTGGTTGAAATCGCTCGATACCAGCGGCAGGGTGTTGTAGCCGAGGATCTTCGAATGCTGGCTCGCGGCTTTCATCAGGGCGTTGACTTCATCGGCCGAAGCTTCGCGCTTCAACTGCACGGTCAGGTCCACCAGCGACACATTGATCACCGGCACGCGCACGGCCATGCCGGTCAGCTTGCCCGCCAGTTCCGGCAGCACCAGACCCACGGCTTCGGCAGCGCCGGTCTTGCTCGGAATCATGTTCTGGGTGGCGGAGCGCGCGCGGTACGGGTCGGTGTGATAGACGTCAGTCAGGTTCTGGTCGTTGGTGTAGGCGTGAATAGTGGTCATCAGACCGCTTTCGATGCCCAGCTCGCGATGCAGCACCTGGGCCACCGGGGCCAGGCAGTTGGTGGTGCACGACGCGTTGGAAATGATCTGGTGCGACTGGCGCAGAATGTCGTGGTTCACGCCATATACGACGGTGGCATCGGCGCCTTTGGCCGGGGCCGAGATAATCACTTTGCGTGCGCCGGCGGTAATATGCGCAGCGGCTTTGGCCCGGTCGGTGAACAGACCGGTGCATTCGAACACCACATCAATCTTTTCCGCGGCCCAGGGCAGGTCGGCCGGGTTGCGGATGGCGCTTACCGAAATGCGGTCACCGTTGACGGTCAGACTCTCGTTGTCATGCGCAACTTCAGCATCGAATGTGCCGTGAACGGTATCGTATTTGAGCAGATGCGCATTGATCGCGCTGTCGCCCAGATCGTTGATGGCGACGATCTGCAAATCCTGACGATAGCCTTGGGTATACAGTGCGCGCAGGACATTACGGCCGATGCGGCCAAAACCATTGATTGCGATTCGAAGAGTCATTGAGCAGCGCCGCCGTCGTTTTGTTGTTGGAATTACAAGATTATTCGCATAAAAATAGAAAACAAGCCTTTTTAGTGGCAATATTTTGTTTTATCTACAACGAGTGACCTGAATCAACTGGTCCGAATGATCAAGAAAACCGCCCGTCATCCCATGCGTGCGGGCTCTTTGATCAGCATAGACAATCAGGTCGCCACATCCGTTAGCCTGGAGTTCTACACATGCATCCCCGCGTTCTTGAGGTCACCGAACGGCTTATCGCCCGCAGCCGCGCCACGCGTCAGGCTTACCTTGCGCTGATTCGCGGCGCTGCAACTGACGGGCCGATGCGCGGCAAACTGCAATGCGCCAACTTCGCCCACGGCGTGGCCGGGTGTGGCAGCGAAGACAAGCACAGCCTGCGGATGATGAACTCGGCGAACATCGCAATTGTTTCGTCATATAACGACATGCTCTCGGCGCATCAGCCGTACGAAGTCTTCCCGGAGCAGATCAAGAACGCCCTGCGCGAAATCGGCTCGGTCGGCCAGTTCGCCGGCGGCACGCCTGCCATGTGCGACGGCGTGACTCAGGGCGAGCCGGGCATGGAGCTGAGCCTGCCGAGCCGCGAAGTGATCGCGATGTCGACGGCGGTGGCGCTCTCCCACAACATGTTCGACGGCGCGCTGATGCTCGGCATCTGCGACAAGATCGTCCCGGGCCTGATGATGGGCTCCCTGCGTTTCGGTCACCTGCCGACGATTTTCGTGCCGGGCGGGCCGATGGTCTCGGGGATTTCCAACAAGGAAAAAGCCGACGTGCGGCAGAAGTACGCCGAAGGCAAGGCGACCCGCGAAGAGCTGCTGGAATCGGAGATGAAGTCCTACCACAGCCCCGGTACCTGCACGTTCTACGGCACCGCCAACACCAACCAGTTGCTGATGGAAGTCATGGGCCTGCACTTGCCGGGCGCGTCGTTCGTCAACCCGAACACGCCCTTGCGCGAGGCCCTGACCCGCGAAGCCGCGCATCAGGTCACCCGCCTGACCAAACAGAACGGCAACTTCCTGCCAATCGGCGAAATCGTCGACGAGAAGGCGCTGGTCAACTCGATCGTCGCGCTGCACGCCACCGGCGGTTCGACCAACCACACCCTGCACATGCCGGCCATCGCCATGGCGGCGGGCATTCAACTGACCTGGCAGGACATGGCCGACCTCTCCGAAGTCGTGCCGACCCTGAGCCACGTCTATCCGAACGGCAAGGCTGACATCAACCACTTCCAGGCAGCGGGCGGCATGTCGTTCCTGATCCGCGAACTGCTCGAAGCCGGCCTGCTGCACGAAGACGTCAACACCGTGCTCGGCCATGGCCTGAGCCAGTACACCAAGGAGCCGTTCCTCGATAACGGCAAACTGGTGTGGCGCGAAGGCCCGACCGAAAGCCTTGATGAAAACATCCTGCGTCCGGTGGCTCGTGCGTTCTCGGCAGAGGGCGGCTTGCGCGTGATGGAAGGCAACCTCGGTCGCGGCGTGATGAAGGTGTCTGCCGTGGCGCTGGAAAACCAGATCGTCGAGGCACCGGCCATGGTGTTCCAGGATCAGCAGGATCTGGCCGATGCCTTCAAGGCCGGCTTGCTTGAAAAAGATTTCGTCGCAGTGATGCGCTTCCAGGGCCCGCGCTCCAACGGCATGCCGGAGCTGCACAAGATGACGCCGTTCCTCGGCGTGCTGCAGGATCGCGGCTTCAAGGTTGCGCTGGTGACTGACGGGCGCATGTCCGGCGCGTCTGGGAAAATCCCGGCGGCGATTCACGTCAGCCCCGAGGCTTATGTCGGCGGAGCTTTGGCGCGCGTGCAAGAGGGCGATATCATCCGCGTCGATGGCGTCAAAGGCACTTTGGAACTCAAGGTGGACGCCGCCGAATTTGCAGCGCGCGAACCCGCCAAAGGCCTGTTGGGCAACAACATCGGCAGCGGTCGCGAACTGTTTGGCTTTATGCGTTTGGCCTTCAGCTCGGCGGAGCAGGGCGCCAGCGCCTTCACTTCTGCCCTGGAGACGCTTAATTGAAACTGGCTTTGGTCGGTGACATCGGAGGCACCAACGCGCGGTTCGCGTTGTGGAAAGATCAGCAGCTCGAATCGGTTCAGGTGCTGGCCACGGCCGACCATGCCAGCCCTGAAGAGGCGATCAGCCTCTACCTGAGCGGGCTCGGTCTGGCGCCGGGCGCCATCGGTTCGGTGTGCCTGTCGGTGGCGGGGCCGGTGAGCGGTGATGAATTCAAGTTCACCAACAACCACTGGCGCCTGAGCCGCAAGGCGTTCTGCCAGACCTTGCAGGTCGAGCAGTTGTTGTTGGTCAACGACTTCTCGGCGATGGCGCTGGGCATGACCCGTTTGCAGCCCGGCGAATTCCGCGTGGTCTGCGAAGGCATGCCGGAGCCATTGCGCCCGGCAGTGGTGATCGGCCCGGGCACTGGTTTGGGCGTCGGCACCTTGCTTGATCTCGGTGAAGGGCGGTTCGCCGCGTTGCCGGGAGAGGGCGGCCACGTCGATCTGCCGCTGAGCAGTCCGCGTGAAACCCAGCTCTGGCAGCACATCCACAACGAAATCGGCCACGTCAGCGCGGAAACCGCGTTGAGCGGCGGCGGCTTGCCGCGGGTCTACCGGGCGATCTGCGCGGTGGACGGACATGAACCCAAACTCGATACGCCGGAAGCCATTACTGCGGCAGGTCTTGCAGGCGACCCGATTGCCCTGGAAGTGCTGGAGCAGTTCTGCTGCTGGCTCGGTCGCGTGGCCGGCAACAACGTGCTGACCACCGGTGGCCGTGGCGGGGTGTACATCGTGGGTGGCGTGATTCCGCGTTTCGCCGATTTCTTCCTCGAAAGCGGTTTCGCCCGCAGCTTCGCCGACAAGGGCTGCATGAGCGATTACTTCAAGGGGATTCCGGTGTGGCTGGTGACGGCGCCTTACTCGGGTCTCGTCGGTGCAGGAGTGGCGCTCGAACAATCCGGTAAATGATCATTCCCACGCCGAGCGTGGGAACCCTCGACACATCAGGCATAATCCGCCCAATTCCAACAACAAGGATGCCTTCGAAGTGAGCTCAGTCAACAAGTCGATTTTGTTGGTCGATGACGACCAGGAGATACGCGAGTTGCTGGAAACCTACCTGACCCGCGCGGGTTTTCAGGTACGGGCCACGGCGGATGGCGCCGGTTTTCGTCAGGCGCTGAACGAAGCGCCGAGCGATCTGGTGATCCTCGATGTGATGCTGCCCGATGAAGACGGCTTCAGCCTGTGTCGCTGGGTGCGCCAGCATCCGCGTCAGGCCCAGGTGCCGATCATCATGCTCACCGCCAGTTCCGACGAGGCCGACCGGGTCATCGGCCTGGAGCTCGGCGCCGACGATTACCTCGGCAAACCTTTCAGCCCCCGCGAACTTCAAGCCCGAATCAAGGCCCTGCTGCGTCGTGCCCAGTTCGGTCAGGAACGCGGCGGCAGTGAAGTGCTGGCGTTCGATGAATGGCGGCTGGACATGGTCAGTCATCGACTGTTTCACACCGACGGCGAGGAAGTGATTCTGTCCGGCGCCGACTTCGCCCTGCTCAAACTGTTCCTCGATCACCCCCAGGAAATCCTCGACCGCGACACCATCGGCAACGCCACCCGTGGCCGCGACCTGATGCCCCTCGACCGCATCGTCGACATGGCCGTCAGCCGCCTGCGCCAGCGTCTGCGCGACACTGAAAAACCGCCGCGCCTGATTCGCACCGTACGTGGCAGCGGCTACCAGCTGGCAGCCAATGTGGTTGCCGGCAATGGTCACTGAGTTCCTGCGCACCACCGCGCGTAAAGTGCCGATGCCGCGTTCGCTGCTTGGGCGGATGCTGCTGCTGACATTGCTCGCGGTGTTGTTCGCCCAGACGCTGTCCAGCGTGATCTGGGTTTCCCAATTGCGCGCGACTCAGCTCGAAGGGCTGGTCACCAGCGCCCGCAGCCTCGCCCATTCGATGACCGCCAGCGTCAGTTACTTCCGCTCGTTGCCGGTGGCCTATCGACCGCTGGTGCTCGATCAATTGCGGAGCATGGGCGGCACGCGTTTTGTGGTGACGCTGAATGACAAACCGCTGGGCATGGAAGTGCTGCCGGTGACGCCGCGCAAGGCGGCGGTGCTGAAAGCGGTGGATGAAGTGCTGCGCCAGTCGCTGGGCCAGGACACCGACATTCTGGTGACCTTCGTCAGCCCCGATGACCTGCGGATCTTCAATGCCGGGTTGAAACTCGATGAGTTGCCACGTTCCTGGGCGCATTACGCGTTGACCCTGGAACCGGTGAATCCGCCCGTGCTGGTGACCCAGATTCAGTTGGCGCCCGGTGAGTGGCTGTACATCGCCTCGCTGCTGCCCGAGCCCTACACCAGTCTTGAAGAGCAGGGCCTGCCGACCCAGCAGGTGTGGTTCATTGTGTTCACCAGCGGATTTCTGTTGTTGTTCATCGGCCTGCTGGTGCACTGGCAGAGCCGCCCGCTCAAGCGTCTGGCGCGGGCAGCGCGGGACTTGTCGCTGGGCGCCGACGTCGAGCCGGTGGCTGAGGGCGGCGGCAGCGAAGTGGTGGAAGTGGGCCGCGCTTTCAACACCATGCGCGAGCGTATCAGCCGTTATCTGACCGAACGCAGTCAGCTGTTCAGTGCGATTTCCCATGACCTGCGTACACCGATCACCCGTCTGCGTCTGCGGGTTGAACTGCTGGAAGATGAAACGCTGCAAACCAAGTTCGGCCGCGACCTGGATGAGCTGGAGTTGCTGGTCAAAGGCGCGCTGCAATGCGTGAAAGACACCGACATCCACGAGAACATCGAGCCGGTGGACCTGAACCATGTGCTCGACTGCCTGGTGGAACCGTATCTGGCGCCCAACGGCAACGGCCGCGTCACCCAGCAGGGGCGAGCGCTGGCGGCGTATCCGGGCAAGCCATTGGCGCTCAAGCGCTGCATCGGCAATTTGATCGACAACGCGTTGAAGTACGGGCAGAACGCCCATCTGCATATCGATGATGATGAGAGCGCATTTGTGCTGCATGTCGACGATGAAGGGCCGGGCGTGCCGGAGCAGCGGCTGGAGCAGGTGTTCGAACCGCACTTCCGGTTGGCGGGGCAGCAGCAGGGGTATGGGCTGGGGTTGGGGATTGCCCGCAACATTGCCCATAGCCATGGGGGAGAGGTGACGTTGCAGAATCTGCGTGAGGGTGGATTACGCGTGACCCTGCAATTGCCGCGCTCGGCGGACTGAGTCAAAAGCTTGCCCTCACCCTAGCCCTCCCGAAACGTCGGACCGCCCGTAGGGAGAGGGGACCGACCGAGGTGTCTGGCGTCATACATCGACCTGAAAGACCTTATCGATTATGGATTCAAAGCGAATCGTTCAGGTCGGCGTACCTCTGCAATATCACTCGGTCAGCTCCCTCTCCCTCCGGGAGAGGGCTGGGGTGAGGGCTGGCTCTTTGTCACGACTCAGTGACAAAACCTGCCCCCTTCGTTACAAGCCAACCCCGGCCCGTTGTTTAGACTCCCCGCAGTCATAACAACAAAAAAGGCCACCCATGGATCACTTCAATCCGGGCTTCAGCAGTTGGCTGAATGCCCCTGCCCACCAGCAATGGCTCGCCGATGAAGGCCTGCGCCTGCTGGCGTTCGCCAAGGCTTCGCGGTTGCCCGAAGGCTTCGGCAATCTCGATGAGCGCGGTCAGCTTCAGGCCGGCGCGCAAGCCGAAACCATGAACACCGCGCGCATGACCCACAGTTTCGCCATGGCCCACATTCAGGGCCTGCCGGGGTTCGCCGAGCTGGTCGATCACGGCATTGCGGCCCTGCGCGGCCCGTTGCGCGATGCGCTGCACGGCGGCTGGTTTGCCGTCGCTGAACACCGTGACGGCAACACCGGCAAGAATGCTTATCTGCATGCTTTCGTCGCCCTGGCAGCGAGTTCGGCGGTGGTTGCGCAACGCCCCGGTGCTCAGGCGTTGCTGGATGACGCCATCGACATCATCGACACCTATTTCTGGAGCGAAGAAGAGGGCGCCATGCGCGAATTCTTCAATCGCGACTGGCGCGAAGAAGAAGCCTATCGCGGCGCCAACAGCAACATGCACGCCACCGAAGCCTTCCTTGCGCTGGCCGATGTCACCGAAGACCCGCGCTGGCTGGTCCGCGCGCAACGCATTGTCGAGCGGGTGATTCACGGTCACGCCGCTGCCAACGATTATCTGGTGATCGAGCATTTCGACCGCGACTGGCAGCCGCTGCGCGAATACAACCATGACAATCCCGCCGACGGTTTCCGTCCCTACGGCACCACGCCGGGCCACGGTTTCGAGTGGGCGCGGCTGTTGCTGCACCTCGAAGCTGCGCGGGTCCAGGCCGGCATGCTCACCCCCGGCTGGCTGGCCACTGACGCGCAAAAGCTGTTCGAGAACAACTGCCGTTATGGCTGGGACGTCGATGGTGCGCCGGGCATCGTTTACACCCTCGACTGGAACAACAAAGCCGTCGTCCGCCATCGCCTGCACTGGACTCACGCCGAGGCCAGCGCTGCCGCCAGTGCCTTGCTCAAACGCACCGGCGATGCGCAGTACGAAACCTGGTATCGCTTGTTCTGGGAATTTTGCGAAACGCATTTCATCGACCGCTGCGACGGCAGCTGGCATCACGAACTTGATCCGCAAAACCGCCCGAGTGCCGATATCTGGGCGGGCAAACCGGATCTGTACCACGCCTGGCAGGCCGTTCTGATTCCGCGTCTGCCGCTGGCGCCGAGCATGGCCAGTGCTCTGGCACAACTATCCCGAAGCGTTCCTGTGTAACCATGTGGTGACATTCGCGCGTCCCTTCGTTACCTGCGAGGGGAAACGCTCTGTTTAAACTCGTGTGCAGCGCAAGCACCAGACTTGCATGCATAACAACAAGAAAGGTACATCTCAGATGAATGCGATTTCTCGCCTCGCTACTGTCATTTCTGTCGCCTCCCTGTTCCCGCTCGCTGTGCTGCCCCTGAGTGTTTCCGCTGCCGAATCCAAAGGTTCGGTGGAAGTCGTGCATTGGTGGACGTCCGGTGGCGAAAAAGCTGCCGTCGATGTGCTCAAGGCACAAGTCGAGAAAGACGGTTTCACCTGGAAAGACGGCGCTGTCGCCGGCGGTGGCGGCGCGACTGCCATGACCGTGCTGAAAAGCCGCGCAGTAGCCGGCAACCCGCCGGGCGTTGCCCAGATCAAAGGCCCGGACATCCAGGAATGGGCGTCGACCGGTCTGCTCGACACGGACGTGCTGAAGGACGTTTCCAAGTCCGAGAAGTGGGACAGCCTGCTCGACAAGAAAGTCTCCGACACCGTGAAGTTCGAAGGTGATTACGTGGCTGTGCCGGTGAACATTCACCGCGTGAACTGGCTGTGGATCAACCCGGAAGTCTTCAAGAAAGCCGGTATCGAAAAAGCCCCGACCACCCTCGAAGAGTTCTACGCCGCCGGCGACAAGCTGAAAGCGGCGGGCTTCATCCCGCTGGCTCACGGTGGTCAGCCATGGCAGGACAGCACCGTGTTCGAAGCGGTCGTGCTGTCGGTGATGGGCGTTGATGGTTACAAGAAAGCCCTGGTCGATCTGGACAACGCTGCCCTGACCGGCCCGGAAATGGTCAAGGCTCTGACCGAGCTGAAGAAAGTCGCGACCTACATGGACGTCGACGGCAAAGGTCAGGACTGGAACCTGGAAGCGGCCAAGGTCATCAACGGCAAGGCCGGCATGCAGATCATGGGTGACTGGGCCAAGTCCGAATGGACCGCCGCCAAGAAAGTCGCCGGCAAGGACTACGAGTGCGTAGCCTTCCCGGGCACCGACAAGGCGTTCACCTACAACATCGACTCGCTGGCCGTGTTCAAGCAGAAGGACGCGGGCACCGCGGCCGGTCAGCAGGACATCGCCAAGGTCGTGCTGGGTGAAAACTTCCAGAAAGTCTTCAGCATCAACAAGGGCTCGATCCCGGTGCGTAACGACATGCTCGCCGACATGGGCAAGTACGGTTTTGACTCCTGCGCCCAGACCGCTGCCAAAGACTTCCTGGCAGACGCCAAGAACGGCGGCCTGCAACCGAGCATGGCGCACAACATGGCGACCACGCTGGCCGTGCAGGGTGCGTTCTTTGATGTCGTGACCAACTACATCAACGACCCGAAAGCCGACCCGGCCGACGCTGCCAAGAAACTCGGCACTGCCATCAAGGCTGCCAAGTAACACCAGCGTAGAGCAACTGCCAGCTTCAGGTCGCGCATCGGCCTGAAGCCTGCAGCTTGCAGCGGTCCTTCATCTTCTTTACTGGATCTTCCCATGAGTTCTGTTGCTGTGTTCAGCAAGGCCTCGCCATTCGACGCATTGCAGCGCTGGCTACCGAAACTGGTGCTGGCGCCGAGCATGTTCATCGTTCTGGTGGGCTTCTATGGCTATATCCTCTGGACGTTTGTCCTGTCGTTCACCACGTCGACTTTCCTGCCGAACTACAAATGGGCAGGCCTGGCGCAATACGCGCGGTTGTTCGACAACGACCGCTGGTGGGTGGCGAGCAAGAACCTGGCCGTGTTCGGCGGCATGTTCATCGGCATCACCCTGGTAATCGGCGTGACACTGGCGATTTTCCTCGACCAGAAAATCCGTCGCGAAGGTTTTATTCGCACCATTTACCTGTACCCGATGGCGCTCTCGATGATCGTCACCGGTACTGCGTGGAAATGGCTGCTCAACCCGGGCATGGGCCTGGACAAATTGCTGCGGGACTGGGGCTGGGAAGGCTTTCGTCTCGACTGGCTGATCGACCCGGATCGCGTGGTGTACTGCCTGGTGATCGCGGCGGTCTGGCAAGCCTCGGGCTTCATCATGGCGATGTTCCTCGCCGGTCTGCGTGGCGTTGATCAATCGATCATTCGTGCTGCCCAGATCGACGGCGCGAGCATGCCGCGCATCTACTGGAAAGTGGTGCTGCCAAGCCTGCGTCCGGTGTTCTTCAGTGCGGTGATGATCCTGGCGCACATCGCGATCAAGAGCTTCGACCTGGTGGCGGCCATGACGGCCGGCGGCCCGGGTTATTCCTCCGATTTGCCGGCGATGTTCATGTACTCGTTCACCTTCAGTCGTGGACAGATGGGCATGGGTTCGGCCAGTGCAATCCTGATGCTCGGTGCGATCCTCGCGATCATCGTGCCTTACCTGTACTCCGAGCTGAGGACCAAGCGTCATGACTAGTCTCGCCTCCAAACCGGCCATCAGCCTGAGTCGCATCGCGATCTACGCGGTGCTGATCCTTGCGGTCCTGCTGTATCTGGTACCGCTGGTGGTCATGCTGCTGACCAGCTTCAAGACCCCGGAAGACATCTCCACCGGCAACCTGCTGAGCTGGCCGACCGTGGTCAGCGGCATCGGCTGGGTGAAAGCCTGGGCCACCGTTGACGGCTACTTCTGGAACTCGATCAAGATCACCGTTCCTGCCGTGATCATCTCCACCGCCATCGGTGCGTTGAACGGTTATGTGCTGTCGTTCTGGCGCTTCCGCGGTTCGCAGCTGTTCTTCGGTTTGTTGTTGTTCGGCTGCTTCCTGCCGTTCCAGACCGTGCTGCTGCCGGCGTCGTTCACCCTCGGCAAGATGGGCCTGGCGAGCACCACCACGGGCCTTGTGTTCATCCATGTGGTCTACGGCCTGGCGTTCACCACGCTGTTCTTCCGTAACTACTACGTGAGCATTCCGGATGCGCTGATCAAGGCGGCGCGTCTCGATGGTGCGGGTTTCTTCACGATCTTCCGCCAGATCATCCTGCCGATGTCCACCCCGATCATCATGGTCTGCCTGATCTGGCAGTTCACCCAGATCTGGAACGACTTCCTGTTCGGCGTGGTGTTCTCCAGCGGTGATTCGCAACCGATCACGGTGGCGCTGAACAACCTGGTCAACACCAGCACCGGGGCCAAGGAATACAACGTGGATATGGCGGCGGCGATGATCGCCGGGCTGCCGACCCTGCTGGTCTATGTGGTCGCAGGCAAGTATTTCGTGCGCGGGCTGACGGCCGGCGCAGTCAAGGGGTAATCATGGCTACGCTCGAACTTCGCAATGTAAACAAGACCTACGGTGCCGGCCTGCCGGACACCCTGAAGAACATCGAATTGTCGATCAAGGACGGTGAGTTCCTGATCCTCGTCGGGCCTTCGGGCTGCGGCAAGTCGACCCTGATGAACTGCATCGCCGGCCTGGAAACCATCACCGGCGGCGCAATCATGATCGGTGACCAGGACGTCAGCCGCATGAGCCCGAAAGATCGCGACATCGCCATGGTGTTCCAGTCCTACGCGCTGTACCCGACCATGAGCGTGCGCGAGAACATCGAGTTCGGTCTGAAGATTCGCAAGATGAGCCAATCGGCGATCGACGAAGAAGTTGCCCGCGTGGCCAAGCTGCTGCAGATCGAGCACCTGCTCAATCGCAAGCCGGGCCAGCTCTCCGGCGGTCAGCAACAGCGCGTGGCGATGGGTCGTGCCCTGGCGCGTCGGCCGAAGATCTATCTGTTCGACGAACCGCTGTCCAACCTCGACGCCAAGCTGCGCGTCGAGATGCGCACCGAAATGAAACTGATGCACCAGCGCCTGAAAACCACCACGGTCTACGTGACCCACGACCAGATCGAAGCAATGACCCTGGGTGACAAAGTGGCGGTGATGAAGGACGGGATCATCCAGCAGTTCGGCACGCCGAAAGAGATCTACAACGATCCGGCCAACCTGTTCGTGGCGAGCTTCATCGGTTCGCCGCCGATGAACTTCATCCCGCTGCGTCTGCAACGCAAGGACGGTCGTCTGGTGGCGCTGCTCGACAGCGGCCAGGCCCGTTGCGAATTGCCGATGGCGATGCAGGACGCCGGTCTTGAAGACCGCGAAGTGATCCTCGGCCTGCGCCCGGAGCAGATCGCTCTGGCCAACGGCGAGGGCAATGGCCTGCCGAGCATCAAGGCTGAAGTGCAGGTCACCGAGCCGACCGGTCCGGACACCCTGGTGTTCGTCAATCTCAACGACACCAAGGTCTGCTGCCGTCTGGCGCCGGACGTGGCGCCGCAGGTGGGCGAAACCCTGACCCTGCAATTCGATCCGTCGAAAGTGCTGCTGTTCGACGCCAAATCCGGCGAGCGCCTGGGGGTTGCGGGCCTGCCGAAAACCGAATCGCACAGCGCCAACGTGGCCCAGTTCAAGGGGCGCTGATCAACAAATGCGGGAGCGGGCTCGCCCGTTTCCGCAGGGAGCACGCGGTGCGTGGCCTGTCGCGCGCCGCATCAGATGTAAACCGCGTTAGATAAGAAGAACAGTTAATAACAATAAAACGAGGATGTAGGGATGAAGAAGAACAACAACGCTCAGCGTATCGGTCAGTTGTCGGCGATTGCGGCAATGATGCTGGCCGGTAGCGTCCACGCGGCTGACGCGTTCAGCTCCGATTCGGAGTGGATGACCGGGGACTGGGGTGGCGAACGTACCAAGCTGATCGAGCAGGGTATCGACATCAAGATGGACTACGTCGGTGAAGTGGGCGGCAACCTGCACGGCGGTTACAACGACGACAAGACAGCGCGTTACGCCGACCAGTTCGGTCTGGGCGTGGCGCTGGATCTGCAAAAACTGTGGGGCTGGGACAACACCCAGGCCAAGGTCCAGTTCACCAACCGTAACGGCTACAACATTTCCAACGACCGCGTTGGCGATCCACGTGCCGGCACCCTGAGCTCCTCGCAGGAAGTTTACGGTCGTGGGCACATGGTGCGTCTGACCCAGTTGTGGATCAAACACCAGTTCTTCGACAACAAGCTCGACGTCAAGGCCGGTTACTTCGGCGAAGGTGAAGACTTCAACACCTTCCCGTGCGATTTCCAGAACCTGGCGTTCTGCGGTTCGCAAGTGGGTAACTGGGCGACCAACATCTGGTACAACTGGCCGGTCAGCCAAGCGGCCATTCGCGTCAAATACAACATCAACGACGAGCTCTACGCGCAGATCGGTGCTTACAACCAGAACCCGTCGCAGCTGGAACACGGCAACGGCTTCAAGCTGAGCGGCAGCGGCACCAAAGGCACCGTGTTGCCAGTGGAACTGGTCTGGTCGCCTAACCCGAACAGCCTGCCGGGCGAATACCGTGTCGGTTACTACAAGAGCACGGCCGATGCCGACGACGTTCGCGAAGACGTCAACGGTTTCGACGCGGCGACCACCGGTGATGCCTACCGCACCCACAGCAGCAAGCACGGTTACTGGTTCGTTGCGCAACAGCAACTCACCAGCCACAACGGTGACAAGAGCCGTGGTCTGAGCATCGCTGCCAACGCCACGTTCCACGACAAGGACACTAACTTCATCGACAACTACCAGTCCGTGATGTTTGTGTACAAAGGCCCGTTCGACGCACGTCCGAAAGATGACGTTGGTATCGGTGCGGCACGTATTCACGTCAACAATGACGTGAAGAAAAACGCCGAGCTGCTCAACGTCGCCAACGGTGTTTCGGACTACGACAATCCGGTGTTCTCGCCGATTCGTGAAACCGAATACAACTACGAGATCAACTACGGCTTCCACGTGACCAACTGGCTGACCGTACGCCCGAACCTGCAATACATCACTCATCCGGGCGGTGTGGATGAAGTGGATAACGCTTTGGTCGCTGGCCTGAAAATTCAGTCTACGTTCTAACGCGTCTGCGATAAGCTCCTCTCTATGTGCGCATATTTGCGGACAGCCCAGGCTGTCCGCTTTTTTTTGGAAAGGGGTGTCGCAGCCCATGAAAGTTGAATCTGGAACCGTGGCCCATGCATGAGCATCCGCTGCAACGCTTCTTCAAATCCCTGCGCGAACGACCGGTGTTCGCCTGGGAGCGCTATCAGATGCGCGATGTGCTGGTGATCGATCATCCGCTGTGTCAGGCGGTGTTCAGTCGTCAGGGTGCGCAGTTGCTGCACTTTCAGCCGCGCGGGCAGAAACCGTGGTTGTGGTGTGCGGCGAAGTGGCCGCATGTCGGCGCGATTCGCGGCGGCGTGCCGGTGTGCTGGCCGTGGTATGGCCGTCACCCGAGCGAAAACGCGTGGCCATCCCATGGCTGGGCGCGCCTGCTGGACTGGAAACTGCTCGACAGCAGCACCGGCGATGACGGCGTGCGCCTGCATTGGCAATTGCAGTTGTGCGACTGGCAGGTGGACCTGCACGCGCACCTCGGTGAACGCATGGAACTGCGCCTGAGCACCGAGCATCAGGACGACATGCCGTGCCAGTTGAGCCAGGCTTTGCATGCTTACTGGCGTATTGGCGACGTGAGTGAGATAGCGCTGTCTGGGCTCGAAGGGGCGCAGGGTTACGATCAATTGAACCGTGAGATTTGTCAGCAGGAAGGCGAGTTGCGGGTCGATGGTGGCTGTCAGCGAGTGTTCCAGCACGATGGCGAATTGCAGCTCAAGGATCACGCCTGGCAGCGTGAATTGTGCATCGATACCGGTGACAGCGCGGACACGGTGGTGTGGCATCCGGGAGCACGGCCGTTGTTGGGCGTGAGCTGGGATGAGATTTCGGAATTTGTCTGTGTTGAAGCGGCGGCGGGTGGCACCGACAGCCTGCATCTGGCGCCGGGGGAGAAGGCGCATTTGAGTTTGCAGGCTTGGGCTGGGGTTTGAGTGTGTCAGTCCCGCCGCTGCCCTCACCCTAACCCTCTCCCGGGGGGAGAGGGGACTGACCGAGTTGGATTGGATATTTACACCGACTTGCGACTACAGCGGTGATCTTGGCTTGGCCAAGCCAGAGGAAACATTGATCGTTCAGGTCGATGTAACTTTTGAGGGCAACACCGTCGGCCCCCTCTCCCTCCGGGAGAGGGCTGGGGTGAGGGTTGGCTTTTAAGCTTTTAACGCCTCAGTTGAACTCGTCACCCACCGGATACCGGCTCGCATTCAAACTCTCTTTGATCTTGCGCAAATGCGGCTGGAAATCCACCCCGCGACGCAACGTCATCCCCGTCGCCAGCACATCCAGCACCGTCAACTGAATGATCCGCGAAGTCATCGGCATATAGATGTCAGTGTCTTCCGGCAACGGAATGTTCAGGCTCAGCGTACTGGCCTTGGCCAGCGGCGAATTCTCTGCCGTCAGGCCCAGTACCGAAGCGCCGTTCTCGCGGGCGATGCGCGCCACTTCCACCAGCTCGCGGGTGCGCCCGGTGTAGGAGATGATCACGAACAGCTCGCCGGTGTGCGCCACCGAAGCAATCATCCGTTGCATCAGCACATCGGCGTGGGCGGTGACCGCCAGGTTGAAGCGGAAGAACTTGTGCTGCGCATCCAAAGCCACTGGAGCGGAGGCGCCGAGGCCGAAGAAGTGGATCTGACGGGCCTGGATCAACAGGTCGACGGCGCGGCTGATCAGGTTCGGGTCCAGCGCCTGGCAAGCGCTGTCCAAAGACGCGATCGCACTGCCGAAAATCTTCTGGGTGTATGCCTCGGGATTGTCGTCGGCTTCTACTGCACGACTGACATACGCCGCGCCGCTGGCCAGGCTCTGGGCCAGTTGCAGCTTGAGTTCGGGATAGCCGCTGACGCCGAACGAACGGCAGAAACGGTTGACCGTCGGTTCACTGACCGACGCCGCCTGGGCGAGGGCGGCGATGCTGAAGCGGGTGGCCTGCTGTGGGTTGAGCAGGATCACTTCGGCGACTTTGCGTTCGGCCTTGTTCAGCTCTTCAAGGCGACTCTGGATCTGTTCCAGTAAATTTCGCACGCGGTCCATAAGAATTCCTAGATTCACCGGCGCCGATAAGCGCGCGGCTATGCAAATTGGGCCTTTGATGTGGCCCGTGACGGTGGCCTATCCTACTGATGGCTCCGACCGACCACCACTCGGAATCTGTATTTTGCGAAAATGTTGTGTTTATTACTACATTTTCCCTTGAGTGATGCCTTGAAAAAAGGTATTTGTAGCTTAACTTGATAAAAGAACAAACATCATGCCTTCGATTACGGTTGAACCGTGCACCTTCGCCTTGTTCGGCGCCTTGGGCGATCTGGCCCTGCGCAAGCTGTTTCCTGCCCTTTATCACCTGGATGGCGCCGGCCTGCTGCACGAGGACACGCGCATTATCGCACTGGCCCGTGAGGCGGGCACCGAGCAGCAGCACCTGGCGTTCATCGCCGCCGAGCTGCGCCGTTACGTGGGCAAAGAACTGGACGAGGCCGTGGCCGAGCGCTTTCTGGCGCGCCTGACCTACCTGCACGTCGACTTCCTCAAGGCTGAAGATTACGTGGCGCTGGCCGAACTGGCCGGCAGCACGCAACGCATGATTGCCTACTTCGCCACCCCGGCGGCGGTGTACGGCGCGATCTGCGAGAACCTGGCGAACGTCGGTCTGGCAGAAAACACCCGCGTGGTACTGGAAAAGCCGATCGGCTCCGACCTGGAATCCTCGCGCAAGGTCAACGACGCCGTGGCGCAGTTCTTCCCGGAGAACCGCACCTACCGCATCGACCACTACCTGGGCAAAGAAACCGTTCAGAACCTGATCGCCCTGCGTTTCGCCAACAGCCTGTTCGAAACCCAGTGGAACCAGAACTACATCTCCCACGTGGAAATCACCGTGGCCGAGAAGGTCGGTATCGAAGGCCGCTGGGGTTACTTCGACAAGGCCGGTCAGCTGCGGGACATGATCCAGAACCACCTGCTGCAACTGCTCTGCCTGATCGCCATGGACCCGCCGGCCGACCTGTCCGCCGACAGCATCCGCGACGAGAAGGTCAAGGTGCTCAAGGCCCTGGCGCCGATCAGTCCGGAAGGCCTGACCACGCAAGTGGTGCGCGGCCAGTACATCGCCGGGCACAGCGAAGGCAAGTCCGTACCTGGCTACCTCGAAGAGCCGAATTCCAACGCCCAGAGCGACACCGAAACCTTCGTCGCCCTGCGCGCCGACATCCGCAACTGGCGCTGGGCCGGCGTGCCGTTCTACCTGCGTACCGGCAAGCGCATGCCGCAGAAACTGTCGCAGATCGTCATCCACTTCAAGGAACCGTCGCACTACATCTTCGCCCCCGAGCAGCGCCTGCAGATCAGCAACAAACTGATCATCCGCCTGCAACCGGACGAAGGCATTTCCTTGCGGGTGATGACCAAGGAGCAAGGCCTGGACAAGGGCATGCAACTGCGTAGCGGCCCGCTGCAACTGAATTTTTCCGACACCTGGCGCAGCGCTCGGATCCCCGATGCCTACGAGCGGTTGTTGCTGGAAGTGATGAACGGCAATCAGAACCTGTTTGTCCGTAAAGATGAAATCGAAGCCGCGTGGAAATGGTGTGACCAGCTGATCGCCGGGTGGAAAAAATCCGGTGACGCGCCCAAGCCGTATGCGGCCGGGTCGTGGGGGCCGATGAGCTCCATTGCATTGATCACGCGGGACGGGAGGTCGTGGTATGGCGATATCTGATGTGAAACTGCCCGAGGGCGTGAATGCCCGCGAATTCAAGAGCCCGGTGCTGCTCGCCGAAGGCCTGGCGCTGAATGTCGCCAAGCAATTGAGCGAAGCGCTGGCAGCACGCGGCAACGCCGTGCTGGTGGTGTCCGGCGGCCGTAGCCCGGTGGCGTTTTTCCAGCACTTGGCCAAGCAGGAACTGGACTGGTCGAAGGTCGTCGTGACCCTCGCCGACGAACGCTGGGTACCGGTCGAACACGCCGACAGCAACGCCGGTCTGCTCAAGCAATATCTGCTCAAGGGCCCGGCGGCCAAGGCGCAGTTTCTCAGCCTTTACAGCGCGGCGGCCAACGTCGAGCAGGCTGCGGAGCAGGCCGATCGTTTGCTCGCCGAGTTGCCGCCCATCGACGTGCTGGTGCTGGGCATGGGCGATGACGGTCACACCGCGTCGCTGTTCCCGGACAGCCCGAATCTGGCCGAAGCCCTGCAAGCCGACGGCACCCGTCGCTGCTGGCCGATGCTGGCGCCGAGCGTGCCGCGTCAGCGCCTGACCATGAGCCGCGCATTGCTGGCCTCGGCCCGGCACAAGATTCTGTCGATTTCCGGTCAGTCGAAACTGACCACCCTGAATGCCGCACTGGCATCCAACGACGTCGCCGCCATGCCGGTTCGCGCGTTTCTGCAACCTACGTTAGAGATTTACTGGTGCCCATGAGCCAAGGAACAGCCGCTATGACAACCCCATCCCCGACCGTTTCCATGGCGGACAAAGTTGCCCTGATCGACAGCCTCTGCGCCAAGGCGCGGATCCTGCCGGTGATCACCATCGCCCGTGAACAGGACGTGCTGCCGCTGGCCGACGCCCTGGCTGCCGGTGGTCTGACCGCGCTGGAAGTGACCCTGCGTTCGCAGTTCGGCCTCAAGGCGATCCAGATCCTGCGCGATCAGCGCCCGGAGCTGGTGACCGGTGCCGGCACCGTGCTCGACCGCAATATGCTGGCCGCGGCCGAAGCCGCCGGTTCGCAGTTCATCGTTACCCCGGGCATCACCCGTGATCTGCTGGAAGCCAGTGTCGAAAGCCCGATCCCGCTGCTGCCGGGCATCAGCAATGCCTCCGGCATCATGGAAGGCTATGGCCTGGGTTATCGCCGCTTCAAGCTGTTCCCGGCTGAAGTCAGCGGCGGCGTGGCGGCAATCAAGGCCCTTGGCGGCCCGTTCGGCGAAGTGAAATTCTGCCCGACTGGCGGCGTCGGCCCTGCCAACATCAAGAGCTACATGGCGCTGAAAAACGTCATGTGCGTGGGCGGTAGCTGGATGCTTGATCCTGAGTGGATCAAGAACGGCGACTGGGCCCGCATTCAGGAATGCACTGCCGAGGCGTTGGCGCTGCTGGACTGATCCTCACCTTACACTTCGTTGTGTGTTCTACGGCTTTACGGTGCGCTTGGTCGGTGCACCGTTTTTTTTGCCCGCGAAAAACTTGGTTATCTCGAGATACGTTATCTGGAGATACGTTATTTGGAGATACGTTATTTGGAGATACATAGTTACCGCACCTGGCTTCGCGTGTGACGTTAACCTGCGTTCATCTTAAGGAAGAGAGAACGCGTCATGGATAACCAGCCTTCAGTACCACCGGTATATCAACTGGCCCCCGAGCAAGTCGCCGGGCCGTATTTCCGTAATCCCAAACTGCTGCGTCGCAACATCAGCGAAGGTGCCGAGGGCCTGCCGCTGTTGCTGCGCCTGACCATCGTCGACGCCATGACCGCCGAGCCGGTCAGCGGCGCGCTGGTGGATATCTGGCATTGCAACGCACGCGGCGCCTACTCCGGCTGGAGTCGGGTGAACCCCGATCTGGAAGTCGACGTCGAGGACATCGGCTCCATCCCGCGAACCGACGACGACACCTATCTGCGCGGCGGCCAGTTCAGCGATCACAAGGGCAGGGTGCGCTTCACCACGATCTATCCGGGTTTCTACGCCGGGCGAGCCCTGCATGTTCACGTGGCGGTGCGCATCGTCGCCGGCAACGAATACCTGGAGGAGCGCAATGTGGCCTGGGTCGGACAGCTGTATTTTCCGGAGGTTGTTACCCGTGGCGTGCTCAATGCCAAGGCCTATCGCGGGCGTAGCTCGCTGCCGGTGGGTAACGCCGACGATGCCTACTACGCCAACATGGGCGGTGAAGAGTCGACCCTGACGGTGTGGCCAATTGGCCGCGACTCACACGAGGACGGTTACTTCGGCCACCTCACGATCGGCATCGACACCTTTGCGGTGTCGTCGCAGATCAAGCCCGAGGACTTCGACAAGTACACGGTTTAACGCAGCTCGTTCAGCGCCAGAATCAGCGACTGAATCTCCGCCGCCGTCGTGGTCAGCGACGGCGTGATACGGATGCACGGCCCACAGGCTGCGCCGTTGCGCACGACAGTGAACAGGTTGTAGTCGTTGAGCAGGCGTTCGACCATCGCCTGCTGGTCAGCATGGCGGGTAAAGCGCATCGAGGTGATGCCGCAATACAGTCGCGGATCGTCCGGGGTCGTGACTTCGATGCCGGGTAGATTACGCACGGCGCTGACCCACAGGTTGCGCAGGTAATTCATCCGCGCACCTTTGGCCGCCGCGCCCCCCAGTGAGCGGTGTTCCTCGAACACCAGGGGCAGGGTCATCAGTGCCGGAATGTTCGGCGTGCTGTGGGGCGTGCGGGAGCGGATATCGCCAGCCGGAAAATGCATTTCGCCCATGTCCGGGTCGATATCGGCGAGGCGCTGCGGGGCAATGTAGAGAAAACCGAGGGTCAGCGGCGAACCAATCCACTTGTGCAGGTTGTACCCGGCGAAGGCGATGCCCAGCGCTTCCAGGTCGAACTCGATCTGGCCAAGGGCATGGGCACCGTCAAGGATGATGTCGACGCCGTGCTCCTTGGCCAGCGCGGCGATGGCCTGCACCGGCATCACCAGCCCGGTACGGTGGGTGACATGGGTCAGGGCCATCAGCTTGAGCTTCGGATGGCGGATGAAGGCTTCGCGGTACGTGGCCAGCAGGCTGTAGAAGGTGGCGGGGTGGGCGTGCTCGATTTCGATCACCTCGACCCCGCGATGCTTTGCCAGCCAGCGCATGGCGCCCTTGACCGTGTCGTATTCCAGATCGCAGATCAGCACCTGATCGCCTGGCTGCAGGCGGTTGTAGTTGCGGATCAACGATTGCAGGCCGGCAGTGGCGTTATGAGTAAAGGCCACGCTTTGCGCGCGCACGCCGATCAGCTCGGCCAGTTGCGCGCGGATGTCGAGGCTGTCGTGCTGCTCGAAACGCTGGCGCACGTAGACCGAGTTGCTGTTGTTGATCAGCTCGATGTTGCGCTGGTACTCCTCGACCACGGTGCGCGACATGCGCCCGAAATAGCCGTTCTCCAGATTCACGGGGCCGGGGTGGCGGTCGTAACGGTCGGCGAAGGTATGCCAGAAGGCTTCGTCTCGGGCGCGGCGGGTGTTATCGGGCATGGTCGACTCGACTCGGATCAGGGTGACGCCTCAGTGGCGCGGGGCGGGTTTGCCGTGTTTGGCGCGCAGCGGTTCGAGCAGTTCCGACAGGCCGTTGTGATCGATTTCCTGCATCAACGCCAACAGCCCGCCCAGTTCCCCATGGGGAAATCCTTCCCGGGCAAACCAGTTCAGGTAAGGGCCCGGCAGGTCGGCAATGATCCGGCCCTTGTATTTGCCGAAGGGCATTTCGCGGGTGATCAGCAGTTCGAGCTTTTCAGGGTTCATCGTTGGAATCGTCTGGCTTTGAAAACACTTCGGAAAATACAGGCATTCTGCATGCAGGCCAAATGACAGATCATGCAAATAACAGGCATACAGATTCTCGCTGCATTTATAAGCTGTTGAAAATTAAAGATTAAATTCTTTTGAGGAAGCTGGCACGACCACTGCAACACTCCTTGCATCTTTCACCCACGCAAGGAATTGAAAAATGACTGACATGAATAAAGAAGCCATCTCCGTCCTCAACGACCTGATCGAAACCAGCAAGGACGGTCAGGAAGGGTTCAAGACCTGCGCTGAAGACATCAAGCATCCAGAGCTGAAAACCCTGTTCGTGAAACGCTCCGCCGATTGCGCAACAGCTGCGGCCGAGCTGCAAGCCGCCGTACGTTCGATGGGTGGCGATCCGGAAACCTCGACCAGTGTCAGCGGTGATCTGCACCGTCGTTGGGTCGACGTCAAAGCGATGTTTACCGGCAAGGACGAAGAAGCGGTGCTCAACGAAGCCGAGCGCGGTGAAGACCACGCCCTGAAGGCTTATCGTGAAGCGATCGAGAAGATCAACAAGCACAATCTGGTCGGCATTCGTGATCTGGTCGAACGCCAGTACCACGGCGTGCAACGCAATCACGATCAGGTGAAGGCGCTGCGTAACCAGGCTCGCGCACGCTCGTAAGCTTCACTGAAACACAATGTGGGAGCGGGCTTGCCCGCGAATGCGGTGTATCAGGCAACGATAATCTTGCTGATATACCGAATTCGCGAGCAAGCCCGCGCCCACTTTTGTTTTGTGCAATGCATCAGCCAATGCTGATCGGCGGCAACGTCGGCAAGGTAACGGTCTGTTGCTTGCGCGGCGCCAGAATCTCGGCCTCGCCGTCCACCACCAGCTCATCGCGCTGGTTGAATACTCGCGTGGCGATGCGCACACGGAACTTCGGCAGCTTTTCGAGGATTTCCAGGCGCACGGTCAGCGTGTCGCCGATCTTCACCGGCTTCTGGAAGCTCATCTGCTGGCCGATATAAATGGTGCCTGGCCCAGGCAGCTCGCAAGCCACTGCGGCACTGATCAGCGCGCCGCTGAACATGCCGTGGGCGATGCGTTCCTTGAACATGCTGGCGGCGGCGAACTCGGCGTCCAGGTGCACCGGGTTGTGGTCACCGGACATCGCGGCGAACAGCTGAATGTCGCGTTCCTCGACAATCTTGCTGTAGCTCGCGGTCTGGCCCACTTCGAGGGCTTCGTAAGGGATGTTGGTAACCTGGGTCATGGGTCTGAATTCCTGTGACAGATGAAATGAATCCACAAAAAATTATTCGCTGCGGTGCGGCCGGCGATGGCTCAGGGCCTGGTCGAGCCAGGCCAGCACATCGGCGGTCACTTCGTCGCGGTTGCTCTCGTTGAACAATTCGTGCCGCGCCTGCGGGTAGATCTTCAGTTGCAGGTTCTGGCTGCCGGCCGCGCGCAAGGCGTTGGCCAGATCAGTCAGACGCTTGCCTTCGCTCACCGGATCACATTCGCCGCCGATCACCAGCAGCGGCAGGCCCGGATCGATCTGGGCGAGATTGGACGCTTTGCTGATTTGCTGCAACCCGCCTAGCAGGTCGATCCACAACTGATTGGTACAGCGAAAGCCGCACAGCGGATCGGTTGCGTACTTGTCGACTTCGGCGGGGTCACGGCTGAGCCAGTCAAAAGGAGTGCGTGCCGGCTTGAATGCCTTGTTGAACGAGCCGAACGACAGCCACTCGATCAGCGCGCTGCGGCCCTTGGCGCCCTGGCGCAGTTTTTCGAACCGGGCGATCTGCCGGGCCGCGCGGTACAGCGCAACCGGCTGGAAATTCGAGCCGCTGAGAATCGCGCCGTGCAGGCTGGCGCTGTGATGCAGTAAATAAGCCTGGGCAATGTAACTGCCCATGCTGTGCCCGAGCAGCACGATCGGCACCCCCGGATGACGCTGGCCGAGGAACTGGTTGAGGCTCGCGATATCTCCAACCACCTTGCACCAGCCATCATCATCGGCGAAATGCCCCAGCGTCCCATGATCGGCGGTTTTGCCATGCCCGCGCTGGTCGGGCGCGTACACACCGTAGCCTTCAGCGCAGAACGCTTCTGCCAGTCGTGCGTAACGGGCGCTGTGTTCCGCCATGCCGTGGGCCAGCAGAATCACCGCCTTCAGCGGCGCGTTTGGCAGCCACAGGTTGACGAAGAGGCGGCTGCGGTCACTCGCGTCCAGCCAGAAGGTGTCGTGGATCATGGCGATTCCTTTTGCGGCCTGTTTTTGCTGAAGCGTCTTGCGGAGGTTGCATTGTATAGCGCGTCCGATCTGCTCACGCCACGGCAGGAAGATTCACACGATCAATGACGACCTTGCCCATATTTGCCTGATTGACCATAGCTGCTAGTGTCCGTGAAGCCCCGCTTTTTGCTCTCGGCTTTTTCAGGGACAGAAAGAAATGACAGCGAAGCGGCCCCGGATCGGCTCAGGTAAAGAGGACAAGAACAATGCAACCTGATTTCTGGAATGACAAACGCCCGGCGGGCGTACCCCTGGACATCGACGCGGGTGAATTCAAGTCGGTGATCGAGGTGTTCGAGCGTTCCTGCAAGAAATTCGCTGATCGCCCGGCGTTCAGCAACATGGGCGTGACCCTGACCTATGCCGAGCTGGAGCGCCAGAGCGCCGCGTTCGCCGGTTATCTGCAAGCCCACACCGATCTGGCACCGGGGGATCGCATCGCGGTGCAGATGCCCAACGTCCTGCATTATCCGATTGCCGTGTTCGGTGCGCTGCGCGCCGGGCTGATCGTGGTCAACACCAACCCGCTGTACACCGCGCGGGAGATGCGTCACCAGTTCAAGGACTCTGGCGCCCGGGCGCTGGTGTACCTGAACATGTTCGGCCAGAAGGTCCAGGAAGTGCTGCCGGACACCGACATTCAGTACCTGATCGAAGCGAAGATGGGCGACCTGATGCCCACCGCCAAGGGCTGGCTGGTCAACACCGTGGTCAGCAAAGTGAAGAAAATGGTCCCGGCGTACTCGCTGCCCCAGGCGATTTCCTTCAAGAGTGCGCTGCGCATGGGCCGGGGCCTGGGCATCAAGCCGCTGAAGGTCGGCCTGGACGACATTGCCGTGCTGCAATACACCGGCGGCACCACCGGCCTGGCCAAGGGCGCGATGCTCACCCACGGCAATCTGGTGGCGAACATGCAGCAGGTGCGCGCCTGTCTCGGTCAGTTCGGCAGCGACGGTCAGCCACTGTTGCGCGAAGGTCAGGAAGTGATGATCGCGCCGCTGCCGCTGTACCACATCTATGCGTTCACCGCGAATTGCATGTGCATGATGGTGTCGGGCAACCACAACGTACTGATCACCAACCCGCGTGACATCGGCGGCTTCATCAAGGAGCTGAAGAACTGGAAGTTCTCGGCGCTGCTGGGGCTCAACACGCTGTTTGTCGCGCTGATGGATCATCCGGACTTCAAGACCCTGGATTTCTCCACCCTCAAGCTCACCAACTCCGGCGGCACCGCGCTGGTCAAGGCCACTGCCGAGCGTTGGGAGCAGATCACCGGTTGTCGCATCACCGAAGGTTACGGCCTGACCGAAACCTCGCCGGTGGCCTGCACCAACCCGTACGGCGAGCTGTCGAGGATCGGCACGGTCGGCCTGCCGGTGCCGGGCACCCGGTTGAAAGTCATCAATGACGACGGCGTCGAACAGCCTCTGGGCGAGCGCGGCGAACTGTGCATCAAGGGCCCGCAGATCATGAAGGGCTACTGGCAGAAACCCGAGGCCACCGCCGAAGTGCTGGACGCCGAGGGCTGGTTCAAGTCCGGCGATATTGCAGTGATCGATCCGGACGGGTTCGTGCGCATCGTCGACCGCAAGAAAGACATGATCATCGTCTCCGGTTTCAACGTGTACCCGAACGAGATCGAAGACGTGGTGATGGCTCACCCGAAAGTCGCCAACTGCGCGGTGATCGGCGTGCCGGACGAGCGTTCGGGCGAGGCGGTGAAGCTGTTTGTGGTGGCGCGGGAAACCGGCGTGAGCCTGGAAGAGCTGAAGGCCTACTGCAAAGAGAATTTCACGGCGTACAAGGTGCCGAAACACATCGTGCTGCGTGAGTCGTTGCCGATGACGCCTGTCGGGAAAATTCTGCGGCGGGAGTTGCGCGATATCGCCTGATCGGTGACGGGGACCCGCTGAATCTGAAAGATCGCAGCCTCTGGCGGCTTCCTCAAGCTGCTGGAGGCTGCGATCTTTTGCTTTCTATCCCCGACATTGTCCCCGAAAACCGGGACTTTCAAGGTGTTATAGGATTTTTGCTCTAAAATGACTGCCAGTAGTTCTTGAGTCATGAAAATGACTGTAGGGGCCGCTTTTGGCTCTAGTCGACCCTTGGCAAAGCTGCTACTCTCGGCGCGCTTTGTGACTTCTCGGCCTTGTAAAAAGCCAGACTCACCAATAAACAAACACCAATAATAATCGCATCAAATGCGGTGCTGAATTCGCGTTGCTGAGGAGTGGGCTTCCATGATCGAAGACTTTTGGAAGGATAAGTACCCCGCTGGAATTGCTGCCGACATCAATCCAGACGAGTACCCGAATATTCAGGCAGTGTTGAAGCAATCCTGCCAACGCTTCGCCGACAAACCGGCGTTCAGCAACCTGGGCAAGACCATCACCTACGGTGAACTGTACGAATTGTCCGGTGCGTTTGCCGCTTATCTGCAACAGCATACCGATTTGCAGCCTGGTGATCGAATCGCCGTGCAACTGCCCAACGTGTTGCAGTACCCGGTCGCCGTCTTCGGTGCCATCCGTGCCGGGCTGATCGTGGTCAACACCAACCCGCTGTACACCGCGCGGGAAATGGAACACCAATTCAACGACTCCGGTGCCAAGGCGCTGGTGTGCCTGGCGAACATGGCGCACCTGGCTGAAGCCGTGGTGCCGAAAACCGGCGTCAAACACGTCATCGTCACCGAAGTTGCCGACCTGCTACCGCCGATCAAGCGCCTGCTGATCAACAGTGTCATCAAGTACGTGAAGAAAATGGTCCCGGCCTATCACCTGCCCAAAGCCGTCAAGTTTAACGACGTGCTGAGCAAGGGCCAGGGTCAGCCGGTCGCCGAAGCCAACCCGGACAGCGGCGACGTCGCGGTGCTGCAATACACCGGCGGCACCACCGGCGTGGCCAAGGGTGCGATGCTCACCCATCGCAACCTCGTCGCCAACATGCTGCAGTGCAAGGCGCTGATGGGCTCCAACCTCAATGAAGGTTGCGAGATCCTGATCACGCCGCTGCCGCTGTACCACATCTATGCGTTCACCTTTCATTGCATGGCGATGATGCTGATCGGCAACCACAACATCCTGATCAGCAACCCGCGCGACCTGCCGGCGATGGTCAAGGAACTGTCGAAGTGGAAGTTCAGCGGCTTCGTCGGCCTCAACACGCTGTTCGTGGCCCTGTGCAACAACGAAGGTTTCCGCAAGCTGGATTTCTCGGCGCTGAAAGTCACCCTGTCCGGCGGCATGGCCCTGCAACTGGCCGCCGCCGAGCGCTGGAAAGCGGTCACCGGTTGCCCGATCTGCGAAGGTTACGGCATGACCGAAACCAGCCCGGTGGCCACGGTCAACCCGATCCAGAACATCCAGATCGGCACCATCGGCATTCCGGTGCCGTCGACCCTGTGCAAAGTCATCGACGATGCCGGTGTCGAGCAGCCGCTGGGCGAAATCGGCGAGCTGTGCGTCAAGGGCCCGCAAGTGATGAAGGGCTACTGGCAGCGCCAGGAAGCCACCGATGAAATGCTCGACAGCGAAGGCTGGCTGAAGACCGGTGACATCGCGCTGATCCAGCCGGACGGCTACATGCGCATCGTCGATCGCAAGAAAGACATGATTCTGGTCTCCGGTTTCAACGTGTACCCGAACGAACTGGAAGACGTTCTGGCGGCCCTGCCGGGCGTGTTGCAGTGCGCGGCCATTGGCATTCCGGACGAGAAATCCGGCGAAGCGATCAAGATCTTCATCGTCGCCAAACCGGGCGTCACCCTGACCAAGGAACAGGTGATGGAGCACATGCGCGCCAACGTCACTGGCTACAAGGTGCCGCGTTCGGTGGAGTTCCGCGATGCGCTGCCGACCACCAACGTCGGCAAGATCCTGCGTCGCGAACTGCGCGACGAAGAGCTGAAGAAGATCAAGGCGAAGAGCGCCGCATAAAACAAAAAGCCCCGCAGTTGCGGGGCTTTTTGTTGGTGAGGCAGTAGGGCTTTAGATCTCTGGCGTATGGTTAAACCAGCCCCTCACCCCAGCCCTCTCCCAATGGGAGAGGGGGAAAGGGAGCAGATCGCGTGTTCTTCAAAACCTGAGTTCGACTCGAAATTTCAGGTCGGCGTAACTTGCCCACGCGCCTCGGTCAGTTCCCTCTCCCTCCGGGAGAGGGCTAGGGTGAGGGGGAGAGGGATCCCCGCAATCTTACTGGCGGAACGGCGCAAAATTCACATTGGTGCCCGCCGGGCGCATGTCCTGCAGGTACGAGTCCTTGTCCGCGCTCAGTTCCAGGCTCAGGGCTGCCTTGCGCTTGCCTTCGTTGCGGATGACCAGGCCTTCGAGTTTCTCGCGCAGGAACACGGTCGGCACTTTCAGGTGCAGCAGTTCGTCGGTGGCCGGGGTGTGCATCAACAGGTGAATCCACTCGTACTGACCGATCGCCAGGCGCCAGACCGGCAAATCGAACCACCAGATGTTGCGGTTGCGGTTCAGTTCGGCGAAGTGGCAGTTGTTGGTGCCGAGCACGGCACCGCCCAGTTCCTGGTTGCGACGGGCGATGGCCTGCTTTTTATCGAGTTTCATAACATTCCTGCGGGATCGGTTCTGTGGCGCCTGGCGCCCTTATGGTGGGCATTCTCGGGGCTACGCTCGCAAACATAAAGCCCAACCTGCACGCCGCGACGAAATGAAGCCCTGAAAATAAATGAAACTTGGCGCAAATCGGGCCAGTCAATCATTACGTACTGACTTTCCCCGTTAATGTTCCAAGGAGAATCACCATGGGTAGCACGAGCGATAAAGTGAAAGGCATGGCCAACGAAGCGGTCGGCAACGTCAAGCAAGGTGTCGGCAAAGCCACCGACAACACCAAGCTGCAAGCCGAAGGCAAACTGCAAGAGAAGAAAGGCGAGGCCCAGCAAGCGGTGGGCAAAGCCAAGGACGCGATCAAGAAAGGTGTCGACAAGGCTTGATCGAGCCTTGAACGAAACAACGAAGCGGCCATCCAAGGATGGCCGTTTTCGTGTCCTGTTCACATGCGGTCACGGATCACAGTGTTTCAAAGTCGCCAAGTGAGCTACTTTGATGAGAGAAAAACGGCCCCTGAGTCGCCACGACTTCAACCTGTTTTGCGGCGAAAGGAGACGCGAATGATTTTCCCCGACATGAAAGGTCTGCCCCTGCACCGGGTCATCGTGCGCACCGTCACCGAGTTCATGGAAGACGAGATGTCGACCTATGCCTCGGCACTGGCCTACCAGATGCTGTTTTCGCTGTTCCCGTTCATTCTGTTCCTGATTGCCCTGATCGGTTTCCTGCACCTGCCGGACTTCTTTTCCTGGCTGCGCTTGCAATCGGAACTGGTCCTGCCGCCCCAGGCGCTGGAGCAGGTCAACCCGGTGATCGATCAACTGCAGCAATCCAAGGGCGGCCTGCTTTCGGTGGGTATCGTCATCGCCCTGTACACCGCGTCCGCCGGCGTGCGCCTGATGATGAGCGCGATGAACGCGGCCTACGACGTGGTCGAGGGCCGGCCGATCTGGAAGCGCTTTCCATTGTCGATTTTCTACACCGTCGGCATCGCCGGCATGTTGTTGGTGGCCGCAGCGCTGATGGTGCTCGGCCCGCAGGTGATGGGCTGGATCGCCGCGCAGGTCGGGCTTGAAGATTTCATCGTCACGGTGTGGACCATCGCCCGCTGGCCGGTGATCGTGATCCTGATGATGGTGGCCGTGGCGCTGATCTACTACGTGATGCCCGACGTCAAACAGGAATTCCGCTTCATTACGCCGGGCTCGGTGCTGGCGGTGGTGGTGTGGATCATCGCGTCTTTGGGATTCGCGTTCTACGTCAAGACATTCGCCAACTACAACGCCATGTATGGCAGCATCGGTGCGATCATCGTGCTGTTGCTGTATTTCTACATTTCGGCCGCCGTGTTGCTGCTCGGTGCGGAGATGAATGCGGTGATCGAGCACATGTCCAGCGAGGGCAAGGATCCGGGCGAGAAAGTCCCCGGCGAACTCGATGAACATCCCAAACAACACGTTTCCGGCCTCGGGCGCGATCAGTCGCTCAAGCCGAACACAGACGAAGCCTGATCATGATCCGTGAAATTCTGAAGATGGGCGACGAACGCCTGCTGCGCATCGCCCCGCCAGTGCCCGCTGAAATGCTCGACAGCCCGGAGCTGTGGCAACTGATCGACGACATGTTCCAGACCATGGAAAGTGTTGGCGGGGTCGGCCTGGCCGCGCCGCAGATCGGCGTCGACCTGCAACTGGTGATCTTCGGTTTCGAGCACAGCGAACGGTACCCGGACGCCGAAGCGGTGCCGCAGACGATCCTGATCAACCCGCTGATCACACCGCTCAGTCCGCTGATGGAAGAGGGCTTCGAAGGTTGCCTGTCGGTGCCTGGTCTGCGCGGTGCGGTGGATCGTTATCAGCAGATCCGTTACGAAGGCGTCGATCCCAAGGGTGAACCGATTGTCCGCGTGGCCTCGGGATTCCATGCGCGGGTGGTGCAGCATGAATGCGATCACCTGATCGGGCGCCTGTACCCGTCGCGCATTACCGATTTCAGCAAGTTCGGTTATACCGAAGTGATGTTTCCGGACCTCGATCCCAACGCTGACGACTGACTAGCCCGCGCGCGGTGCCAGCTCCATGGCGATCATCGGCTTGCTCCGCGCATAACGGCTCAGGCGCTCGGCCATGGCCTGGGGCAGGGCGGGGTCGAAGGTGAAGCCGCGCCGCTCGTAGAAACCGCGCAAGTCCGGGTGGCAGAAGAGCCACACCGGCGCCTCGACGTCCTTCACCGCTTCGGCGATCAACTGCGCGGCAATGCCTTGCTCACGGCAGGCTGGATCAACAAACAACCCGGTCAGCCAATGCCCGCCGAACACCGGCCGCAGACACAGCGCAGCAACAATCTCCTCCTTGCGCGCCACCCACAATTGCGCCTCGCGCACGGCTTTCATCGACGATTGATGCTGGCGGTAGAACTTGTTCATCAGGGGCCAGGACAGGTCGTCGAGCTGGCTGTAACGGATGTCGGTCATGAATCGGACTGCCGGTGCAAAAGCCGCGGATTATAAAACAACGTGCCCGCCGGGATAGGTGTATACCTGATCTCACACCCCCTTCAGAGGAGTACGCGTCATGTCCAAAGGTATGGATGCGAAGAAAGCTGCGAAGAAGAAACCGGCCAAGACCGCCATCGAGAAGCGCCACGAAAAAAGGGCGAAGAAAGTCGACATCTTTGGCCATTGATCACGTCGTTCGGGAGCCCGGATCCGGGCTCCTGCTTTTTCCTTGAAATCAGCATCCTTGAAAACAGCCCGCAAAAATAATCTGCAAGATTTCCCGCTGGTGTTGCACAGAACGATCAGACCCTCGTTCCGAGCCACGCCATGCCCCATTATTTCGACGATGCCCATCGCCAACAGATCGAAACCCTGCGCCAGCGCTTCACCGCCCGCACCGAGTGGCCAACCTGGCTGCTGCTGATCGGCGTTTACGGCGGCTGGTTCGCGATTGTGCTGGGCAGCGAACGGCTCGGTACCTGGTGGAGCACGCTGCTGCTGATTCCGTTGCTGGTGCTGTGGTTGTCGGTGCAGCACGAACTGCTCCACGGTCATCCGACGCGCTGGACCTTCGTCAACAAAGTCCTCGGCTATGCGCCATTCGCGGTGTGGTATCCGTACACGCTCTATCGCGACAGCCATTTGCAGCACCATCGCGACGAAGACCTGACGATCCCCGGCGTCGATCCCGAAAGCCGTTACCTGAGCGCCGAACGCTGGCAGGGCAGTTCGCTGTTCGAACGCAGCCTGCACTGGCTGAACAAAACCGTATTGGGCCGATTCGTTCTTGGTGCGCCGCTGGCGTTGCTCGCGCTGGCCGGTGAAGAAATGCAACGCCTGAAAAACCGCGAACGACAGGCCTGGCTAATGTGGCTGACCCACGGAACCCTGACCGTGCTGATGCTGGTTTTCATCGCCCGCTACAGCGTGTTGCCGATCTGGCATTACCTGTTTCTGATCAGCGTACCGGCGCTGTCGATTGCGATGATTCGCTCCTACTATGAACACCGGCCGCACACGCGACCGGAGCAGCGCACAGTGCTCAACGAAGCCGGATGGCCGTGGCGCTGGCTGTTCCTGAACCTGAATTTTCATTTGGTGCACCACGATTTGCCGAAGCTTTCGTGGTACGACTTGCCCGAGGCTTACCGCATGCGCCGGGAGCAGTGGGTGGCGCGCAGCGGCGGTTTTCTGGTGCAAGGTTATGGGCAATTGTGGCGCCGGCACGGCATCAAGCCGATCGACAGCCCGCAGCATCCGTTTATTTGAGGCCAGCATGACGTCAGGTTACGCAGAGCTGTTGATGTACATCGCCCCCGAGCCGATCCGCGCGGCGAACGAGCAGTGGCTGGCGCGGATTCTCGAACATCTGGGCCGTTCGCGGCTCGATGCCGACGGCCTGTCGCTGCTCGAACTCTGGCGCTCGCCTGAGTTGTTGCTGACCCAGACCTGCGGCTATCCGCTGATGACCGCGCTCCGTGGGCAGGTCAGGATTGTCGGCCGTCCGCGCTACGAATTGCCGGACGCCAGCGCCGGCAATCATTGCAGCCTGATCCTTGCCCGCGCCGATGATCCGCGTCGCAGTCTGGCGGAGTTCTTCGACAGTCGCGGGGTGATCAACAGCGAAGATTCCAACAGCGGCATGAACCTGTTGCGCCAGCGTCTGGCACCGTTGCATCGGGACGGACAGTTTTTCGTTTCGGTGGGGATCAGTGGCGGCCATCGCGAAAGCCTGCGCTGGTTGCGCGAAGACCGCGCCGATCTGGCGGCCATCGACAGCGTGACCTTCGCATACCTGGCGCAGTACGCCGCCGATGAGGTCAGCGGATTGCGGGTGGTGGCACGCAGTGCGTTCAGCCCGACCTTGCCCTTCATCACCGCTGCCAGCACCACGGACGAGCAGATCGAACATTTGCGCCGGGCGATGAATCGCAGCCTTCAAGACCTACCCGATGTGGCCCGCATCTTCGGTTTGCCCGAAGTCCTGCCCGCCAGCGAAAGCGATTACCTCGTCCTGCTGGATTATCAGCGCGAGGCTGAGGAGCTGGGTTATGGCCGCTTGCGTTAGCGGCTTTCTGTAATTCATTAATGGAATATAAAAATTCTTTTTAAGTATTTTTAACGCATAAGGCACCTTGCTAGGATCGCGCCACCGGACGACCGGACATTCAGCGACCCTTGACCAAGGAGCCCCCATGTCCGGCGCCGACTCATCCCATCGCAATCATGTGAACACGTTGTTTCGCGACCATTACCCGTGGTTGTGCACACGTCTGCGTCGGCAATCGAATGATGCGGCCACGGCCGAAGACATCGCCGCCGAAACCTTCGCGCAGCTGCTCGAAGCGCCGGGCCTGACCGCCATCCGCGAACCGCGCGCCTTGCTCACCACCATCGCCCGACGCCTGCTGTACGAGCGCTGGCGGCGGGGCGATCTGGAGCGTCGGCATCTGAGTCAACTGCAACAGAGTGACCTCGATCACCCGCCGTCTCCCGAAGAACTCGCCGACCTGTCGCAAAGCCTCAAGCATCTGGACCGGACGCTCCAGCGCCTGCCAGGCAAGGTGCGCTCAACCTTTCTGCTGGCGCGCATCGACGGCCTGACCTACCCGCAAATCGCCGCCGAGCTGGGCATCTCCCAGCGTTCGGTGAGCCTGTACATGACCCGTTCCCAGGCCCTGTGCAACCGCCACAGCGCCAACCAAACCCTGATTTCCTCCCAGAACAAGAGGTCCGCATGAGATCAATCAAAACCCTGCTCGGCAGTTCGCTGCTGGCCCTGACCCTGACGGCCGGCCACGCCGTGGCAGCGGAAAAAAACGCGCCGATCCACTTCGGCGACATCACTTGGGAAAGCGGAAGTTTCATCACCGAAGTGCTGCGCCTGATCGTCGAAAAAGGCTACGGTTACCCGACCGACACGCTGCCGGGCAGCACCGTCAGCCTGGAAGCAGCGCTGGCGAAAAACGATATTCAAGTGATCGGCGAAGAGTGGGCCGGGCGCAGTCCGGCGTGGGTCAAGGCCGCCGCCGAGGGCAAGGTGTTCGGCCTCGGCGACACGGTGAAGGGCGCCACCGAAGGCTGGTGGGTGCCGGAATACGTGATCAAGGGCGACCCGGAGCGCGGGATCAAACCGTTGGCGCCGGAGTTGAAATCCGTGGCCGACCTGCCGCGTTACAAGGATGTTTTCAAGGATCCGGAAGACCCGAGCCGTGGGCGTTTCCTCAACAGCCCGACTGGCTGGACCTCGGAAATCGTCAACAGCCAGAAGCTCAAGGCCTATGCGCTGAACGACAGCTTCGTCAACTTCCGCACCGGCTCCGGCGCGGCGCTGGATGCGGAGGTGGCGTCGTCGATCAAGCGCGGCAAACCGGTGCTGTTTTACTACTGGTCGCCGACGCCGCTGCTCGGTCGCTTCAAACTGGTGAAGCTGGAAGAGCCGCCGTTCGACGCCGAAGCCTGGAAAACCCTGGCCGATGCCAACAACCCCAACCCGAAAGGCACCCGCTCGATGCCGGCGAGCCTGGCGATTGGCGTGTCGGCGCCGTTCAAGGCGCAGTATCCGGAACTGGTGACGTTCTTTGAGAAAGTCGATTTGCCGATTGATTTGCTGAACCAGACCCTCGCCGGGATGAGCGAGAAGCGCCAGCAGCCACGCCAGGTCGCCGAAGCGTTTTTGCGTGATCAACCGCAAGTGTGGAAGCCTTGGGTGCCGGGTGATGTGGCGAGCAAGGTGAGCGGGAGTCTGTAGTTCTTTTCTGATATTTCTGTAGTGCTGCACCGACGCTTTCGCGGGCAAGCCCGCTCCCACAGGGTTGTGCGTAATGTTCAAGCCAGCGTGGTACTTGTGGGAGCGGGCTTGCCCGCGATGGCGTCCCACCTAAAAAAGCGTTTTTGCGCTGAACCGTTTCTCGTCCGCTTCCTGTCCGAATTCCCTCATTGCTGGCCGACTAGTGGCCTTGCGCGAGGCCTTGCGCTGTCTATGCTCATTCATAACTAACTATGTCGAACGCCTCCAGTGTGCTTCGACCGCTAGCGGTTACCGATCTCAAAGCTGCCAGAGTGCGCAATCCAAGGCACCGACACTTGACCGACAAGGAGCTGTTTTTAAATGGAAGTTCTTCTGCATGTTAGGAATGGCCCGTCACCGGGCTATCAAGAGAAGGATGTCTTGATTAGAGCGTCGCTGCGTGGACCCTCCGATTGATCATCGTTTATCACCTGACAACTTCCTCCCGTGGAGGAATGCGTGTGCCTGTTCTGTGGAACGTAGTGGTGGATTCTGAAAGACCTGAACTTTCATCAAATCAAAAGACCGCGCTCAAGGTGATAGAGACATGTTCAACCTACATCACAAGGCTGACCTGCAGGAAATCGAACGCTTCAGTTGTGCCCTGACCGAAGCCAACGCCAAGTTGGCGGCGATCAGCCGTTCAATGGCAATGATCGAATTCACCCCCGAGGGCATCGTTCTGGATGCCAATGAGAACTTCTGCAAGACCATGGGCTACAGCGCCGAAGAAGTGCGTGGCAAACATCACCGGATCTTTTGTGAAGAAGAGTTCTATCGCAGCGAGGAATACGCCAAGTTGTGGCGTGACCTGGCGCGTGGCGAACCCATCAGCGGTACTTTCCTGCGTTTGAACAAGAGTGGCCGGGAGATCTGGCTCGAAGCCAGTTACATGCCGGTGTATGGCCCGGACAAACAGGTTCGAAGTGTTATCAAAGTGGCGTCGGACATTACGGCGCGAGTGAACAAGGAAAAGGAAGAAGAGAGCATGCTGGCGGCGATCGGCCGTTCGATGGCGGTGATCGAGTTCACCCCGGAAGGCAATGTGATCACGGCCAACGACAACTTCCTCAAGACCATGCAGTACTCGCTCAACGAAATCGTCGGCCATCACCACAGTCTGTTCTGTCATCGGGTCGAGGCCGAGTCTGCGCAGTACAAGGCGTTCTGGGCATCGCTCAATCGCGGCGAATATCACTCGCACCGTTTCGAGCGCAAGAACAAGTCCGGACAGACCGTTTACCTCGAAGCCTCGTACAACCCGCTGTTCGACGCCAAGGGCCGGTTGTACAAAGTGGTGAAGTTCGCCAGCGACATCACCCACCAGATGACCACCTTGCAGACCGCTGCGGAATCGGCCCACAGCACTTCGGTACAAAACGATGCCTGCGCGCAAAAAGGCTCACAGGTCGTGCAGCAAACGGTGCAGATCATTCAGGACATTTCCCGAGACCTCAACGAAGCGGCACTGAGCATCGATGCGGTCAGCAAGCAGTCGGACATCATTGGCACCATCGTTCAGACCATTCGCGGGATCGCCGACCAGACCAACCTGCTGGCGCTCAACGCGGCCATCGAAGCGGCGCGGGCGGGTGAGCACGGGCGCGGTTTTGCGGTGGTGGCGGACGAGGTGCGCAGCCTCGCGGCGCGGACCAGTCAGGCGACCCTGGAGATCGTCGATGTGGTGCGCAAGAACCATGAGTTGTCATTGAGTGCAGTGTCGAGCATGCAGTCGAGCCTGAGCCGCACCGGGCTCGGGGTGGAACTGGCGAACGAGGCGGGTGACGCGATCCGGGAAATTCAGCAGGGCTCGCGGCATGTGGTGGATGCGATCAGTCAGTTCAACGAGACGTTGCAGTTGAATTGACGGTTTCACGGCTGAAAAAAAGGATCCCCGTGGGGATCCTTTTTTATTGAGCCGCTTTTCAGATCAAGGCGAATCAGAGCGAAGCGAGGAACTTGTCCGCCGACTCGCCGCTGATCTTCGCCGAGTTGGCGTCCTGCTTGTTCTGCTTCTCGGCTTCGGCCAGCTTCATCTTGTCCTGCAGCCGCTCGGCGATCTCTTTGCCGATGGCCAGTTGTTTCTCCGGCGGCATGGCTTTGATGTCGTCTTCGGTCAGGCCCATTTCCTGGAGGATACTGTCGCGCAAACGCTGTTCCGGCGTTTTGCTCATGTAGTCCTTGAACTCGTCCAGTGCCGATGAGCCTGTGGATTTGGTCGACGAAGTATCGGAGGTTTGCAGGGCGACGCGGGTCTTGGCGAACGCTTCGTCGACGTTGTCGCTGATGCGCGTGGCTTCGCTGACTTGCTGGGTCGCCAGTTGGGTGGCTGATTCCTGCACTTTGGCGGTGGCTTCGGCGGTTTGCGCCTGGGCCTGGTTTTGCAGGGTCTGCAGCATCGCGCCATGCAGGCCGCCTTGCAGGCCGGCCGCTGCGGTGGCGGTTGCATCGTCATTCACCTGCTTGGGCAGGTGAATGATTTGCTGTTGTTTTGCACTGACCAACATGATGAAAGGACCTGTAGGTAATGACTGTCAGCCCTAGGCAGCAATTACCGTGCCCATCTAATAAATTCTTTTATTTCAATGGTTTGTGGTTTTCGGTGAGCCGGCGAGGCGGTCATCTCTTGCCGGTGGGCGGCAGAGGATGACCGTTGTCCGTCAGCGATGGGCGATGTTTTCCAGCGCCAGATTGCGGGTGCGGGGGCCGAAATAGCCGATGGTCAGCATCACGATCAGCATGCTGGCGACGATGAACGCCAATACGCCCGGTGTGCCGAAGTGATCGAGGAACAGACCGATCAGCAGGCTGCTGAATACCGTCGACAAACGACTGAACGAATAGCAGAACCCCACCGCCCGGGCGCGGATGTTGGTGGGGAACAGTTCGCTCTGATAGGAGTGATAACTGAAGCTCAGCCAGGCGTTGCAGAAGGTGATCATCACGCCGCAGAAGATCAGGCCGAAGGCACTGGTCTGCAACGCGAACAGAGTGCCGAAGGTCATCGCGCCGAGGGCCGAACCGACGATCTGCCACTTGTTCTCGAAACGGTTGGCGAATTTGACGAACAGCAACGGCCCGAGCGGGTAGGCGAGGGTGATGATGAACGCGTACATCAAGCTGTGAGTGACGCTGACGCCCTGACCGGAGAGCAGCGCCGGCAACCAGTTGCCGAAGCCGAAGAAACCGATGGCCTGGAAGATGTGGAAGACGATCAGCATCAGCGCGCGGCGCCGGTACGGTGGCTGCCAGATATCGGCGAAACGGCCCTTGCCTTCGACATCGACGGCTACCGCTTCCGGCGCGTCCAGTGGCTGGCGGTGATCCTTCTCACAGCGTGCCTCGATGCCATCGAGAATCCGGTTCGCCTCATCAAAGCGGCCATGCTGGGCCAGCCAGCGCGGCGACTCCGGCAGACGTTTGCGCAGCCACCAGATGAACAGCGCAAACACCGCACTCGCCAGAACCACCCAACGCCAGCCGGACACCCCGAACGGCGCCTGCGGCACCAGCCACCAGGACATCAATGCCACCGCCGGCACCGACAGGAACTGCACGAAAAACGCGAAGGCGAACGCCGAACTGCGCATGCGTTTGGGCACCAGTTCCGAGAGGTAGGCGTCGATGGTCACCAGTTCGATGCCGAGACCGATGCCCACCAGAAAACGCATGCAGATGATCCCCAGTGCCGAACTCTGCACACCCATCAGCACCGTAGCCACGGTGTACCAGACCAGCGCGAAGGTGAAGATCGCCCGCCGCCCGAACCGATCCGCCATCGGGCTCAGCAGGCTGGCGCCGAGAAACAAACCGAGGAACGTCGCCGAGGCGAACGCGGCCTGATCGGAGAAACCGAACACGCCCTGATTGCCGGTGGCGAAGATGCCGTCGCGGATCAGGCCGGGGCTGATGTAGGCGGTCTGGAACAGGTCGTAGAGTTCGAAGAATCCACCGATCGACAGCAGCGCCACCAGTCGCCAGATTGTGGCGACTGCCGGGAGGCGGTCGATGCGGGCGGAAATCTCGGCGGCGCGTATCGGGTCGATGCCATCGCGTTGCGCGGCGGGGGCGTGTGCAGTCATGGGCAGATCCATTTTTTATTGATGGAAAAGCTTAGCCTGCTATCGGAAATCAAGGATTGTTTATATCGGCGGTTGGCACGGGAAAACCGCCGATTTCTTGCAATATCCGCTTACCAATTAACGATTTATGTCGCGGGCTGCGGATCCGGCAATGCCGAGGCCGGCAGGCCGAACACCTTATCGAACAGCCAGTTGAAGGCGAAGGTATAGCAAGGGATGAACACGATCAGCGCCAGATCCAGCAAAAAGGCCTGCACCAGACTGATGTTCATCCACCACGCGATCAGCGGAATCAGGAACACGATCAGCGTCAGTTGAAAGCCGACCGCGTGGGCGATACGGCGTTTGACCGTGCGGGTGCGTGACACCTGGCGGCTTTCCCAGCGCTCGAACAGCGAGGTGTAGATGAAATTCCAGGTCACGGCGATGGTGGTGATGATCACCGCCAGCGGGCCGGTGCTGCCGGGCGAAGTGCCGGACAACAGGGCCAGGCCGAGGGCCGAGAAGGTCATGCCGATCACTTCATAGAGCGACACGTAGACCAGTTTGCGTTTGACGCCTTGCATGGGGAATTGCCTCTTTCTTGCGACTTGTGGCCAGTGGGGCTGGCGAAGGCGACGAAAGATAGCTTCAATGGTGATGACAGAAAAAGTCAGAAGCTTTCAGTTTTATTGATAGGTAGGTGAGGTGAATTTCAACAGCGATAGCATCGAACTGTTTCTCGCCGTGATCGAGCGTGGCTCGTTTTCCGCCGCTGCCAGGGCCTTGGGCAAAGTCCCGTCGGCGGTGAGCATGGCCATCGGCAATCTGGAGGCGGAACTCGGTTATGCGTTGTTCGACCGCAGTCACCGCGAACCGCAACCCACGGCAATGGCGCTGTCGCTGGTGCCCCATGCGCGACTGATCGCCGATCAGCTCAAGCAATTGCAGGTGCATGCGGTGCAGTTGTCGCTGGGGCTGGAGAGCAAGTTGTCGATTGGTGTGGCGGCGGATATCGATCGCCGACGATTACTGACGGCGATCAAGGACCTCAGCGAACGTCATCCGCTGCTCGACATCGAAGTGCTGACCGCACCGCAGGACGATGTGCTGGCGATGCTCCACAGCGGCCGGGTCAGCGTGTGCCTGGCGTTCGCCGGGTTGAGCGTGAATGTGCTGGAGCGCTTTCAGTTTGTCGGCACTGAACGGATGATCGCCACGCTGGCGGCGGACAGTCCGTTGTTGCAGGGGCAGGATCTGTTTCTCGAGGATCTGGTGCATGTGCGGCAGATCGTGGTCGGCAGCCGCGACTTGCCGATCAGCGAAACCCGGCCGCTGGTGGCCGAGTCCCACTGGCGCACCGACAACCTGGAAACGGCGCTGGAGATGGTCGAGGCGGGGTTGGGCTGGGGCAATTTTCCGCTGTCGGTGGTGCAGCCGTGGCTCGATAGCGGACGGCTGAAACGGCTGAATTTCCGCAACATCGAAAACGGCCTGGTGCTGCCGGTGCACGCGGTGTGGCTCAAGAGCCAGCCTTTGCAGAAGGGCGCGCTGGCATTGGTGGAGTTGCTGGGCAGTTGAGTCAGGTGCTCTCGCGGATCTTCAGCTCGAAGCCCATGTCCTCGACCGGACGCGCCACGCTGTTACCTGCCATCAACGTCAGCATCTGCTCCGCCGCACGCTTGCCGATCGCTTCGCGGGGCGTGTTGATACTGCTCAGGCGCGGCACCATGTGTTCCGACATCGGCAAGTCGTTGAAACCGAGTATCGCCACTTGCTCGGGGATCCTGATCCCGTTGCGCAGTGCTTCAAGCAACGCGCCCTGAGCGAGGTCGTCATTGCCGAAGAAGATTGCATCGACATCCGGATGCGCCGCCAGCAATTGCAGGAACAACTCGCCGCCCAGGCCCACGGACGATGAACGCGGGGTCAGCACTTCCAGATCCGGGTCATAGCGCCCGGCCTTCTGCAACGCCTTGCGAAAGCCTTCACCCCGCAGCAACGTGCGCTGATCGAGTTGCGCGCCGATATACGCGAGACGCTTGCGCCCACGGGACAACAAATGTTCGGCAGCGGTTTCGCCGGCGCTGAGCTGGGAGAAACCGACGCAGTTCACCCCGGCGGCGCTGTCCAGTTCCATCATGTACACGCAGGGAATGTTGCTGGCCTCGATCATTCGCCGCGAACTTTCGGTGCGGTCGAAACCGGTCAACAGCAAACCGCGTGGCTGATAGGCCATGTAATTGCGCAGCAGGTTTTCTTCTTCGTCGCGGGAATAGTGGAAGTTGCCGATCAGCACTTCGAAGCCCTTGGGCGTGAGCACCCGATGAATGGCTTCCAGGGTGTCGATGAACAACAGGTTGGACAGTGAAGGCACCAGAACCACCACCGAATGGCTCTGGGCCGAGGCCAGAGCGCGGGCGGCGGGGTTGACCACATAGTTGAGTTCCAGCGCGGCTTTCTGGACTTTTTCCACCAGTTCGGTGGCAACCGTGCTGACTCCACGCAGGGCGCGGGAGGCGGTAATCGGACTGACGCCGGCCAGCCGGGCGACTTCATTGAGGGTGGGACGGCCGGTGGTGCGGGTGTTTTTATCGTTTTTAGGGGTGGTCATCGGGCGGCTTGCCAAACAAAAATCAAGGCACTAAGGTAGCGCTGTCCTTATGCAGCTGCAAATGCGTGAGCGAGGTCCTGCCTGATCCTCGCTTTTTGGCGTTGGGACAAAACCTGCTGCAACCCAAAAAAACGACAAGAAGGCGTCGGCAACTTCTGCCTGTGCACTAGAGTCATAGCTAGCAAAGGTAGCGCTGTCTGCGCGCTGAGGTGTTACATGAATCATCCCATCACCGCCCTGGTCATCATGGGCGTTGCCGGTTGCGGCAAGACGTGCGTCAGCGAGGCCCTGTGCCAATTGAGCGGCGCCACTGCCATTGAAGGCGATACTTTCCATCCGGCCGCGAACATCGAAAAGATGAGCGCGGGGATCCCCCTGAACGACGAAGACCGTGCCGGCTGGCTCGACAGCCTGTGTGACGAACTGCGTCGCGTTGATGCCCTGGGCGAGCGCCCGGTGCTGACCTGCTCGGCCCTCAAACACATTTATCGCGAACGTCTGCGCAGCGCCTTGCCGGGCCTGGGCTTCGTGTTCCTCGAATTGACGCCGGAAGTGGCCGCCGAACGTGTGTCCCACCGTCCGGGCCACTTCATGCCGGCCACCTTGATCGAAAGCCAGTTCGCCACCCTCGAATCGCCCAAGGGCGAGCCGTTGACCCTGGCCCTGAATGCTTCGATCCACAGCGTTGAAGAACTGGCGTCGCAAGCCCACGTCTGGTGGCAGGCCCATGGCCTGAAACAGGCGGTATGAGTGTGATTGCGAAGATAGCGCTGTCCTTTCGACTTCTGATTAACCCGCTTTAATAACAACAACAAACCAGGAGACACCCCCAATGTTTGGCATGTCCCATGACGCCTACCTGCTGCTTGATGCAGTGGTCACGGTGATCGGGCTTATCGTCCTGATCACCAAGTTCAAGCTCCATCCCTTTATTGCCCTGACCATCGCCGCCGCGTTCCTCGGCCTGACGTCCGGCATGCCGATCGGCACCATCATCAAGGCGTTCCAGGACGGCTTCGGTGGCGTGCTCGGTTTCGTCGGCATCATCCTCGCGCTGGGTACGATGCTCGGCAAGATGATGGCTGAATCCGGCGGTGCCGATCAGATCGCCCAGACCCTGATCCGAGCCTTCGGCAAGGACAAGGTCCAGTGGGCGATGATGTTCGCCGCGTTCCTGGTAGGCATTCCGCTGTTCTTCGAAATCGGCTTCGTGCTGCTGATTCCGCTGGTGTTCATTGTCGCTCGCCGCACCGGTGTGTCGATCATCAAGATCGGTATCCCTCTGCTCGCCGGCCTGTCCGCCGTGCACGGCCTGGTGCCACCGCACCCGGGCCCGCTGCTGGCCATCGGCGTGTTCGGTGCCGACATCGGCAAGACCATTCTCTATGGTCTGATCGTCGCGCTGCCGACCGCCATCATCGCTGGCCCGATCTTCGGTACGTTCATCGCCAAGCACATTCCGGGCACGCCGAATCAGGAACTGGTTGATCAACTGGCCCGTGAGTCGGACTCGCAGGATCTGCCAAGCTTCGGCATCACCCTGGTCACCGTGCTGCTGCCGGTGTTCCTGATGCTGCTGAAAACCTTCGCTGACGTTGCGCTGCCGGACGGTCATTTCTTCCGCACCTGGATGGACATGATCGGTCACCCGATCTCGGCGCTGCTGCTGGCATTGCTGCTGTCGCTGTACACTTTCGGCTACAAGCAGGGCATCGGTTCTCAGCAGATGCTCAAATGGCTCGACGCAAGCCTGGCGCCGACTGCCGCGATCATTCTGATCATCGGTGCCGGCGGTGGCTTCAAGCAGATGCTGGTGACCAGCGGCGTGGGCGACGTGATCGGCCACATGGCGGTCAGCGCGCAGATCTCGCCGATCCTGCTGGCGTGGCTGGTGGCGGCGGTGATCCGCATCGCGACCGGTTCGGCCACCGTGGCGACCATTACTGGCGCGGGCATTGTGGTGCCAGTGGTCGGGATGATCCCGGGCGTGAACCGTGAGCTGCTGGTGCTGGCCACCGGTGCCGGTTCCCTGATCCTGTCCCACGTCAACGACGCCGGTTTCTGGCTGGTGAAGCAGTACTTCAACATGACCGTGGCCGAAACCTTCAAGACCTGGACAGCGATGGAAACCATCCTGTCGGTGGTGGGGCTGGGCTTCATTCTGTTGTTGTCGCTGTTCGTCTAAGGACGAATCGCAGGCACAAAAAAACCGCAGCGATGCGGTTTTTTTGTGCCTGCAATTGGATCGTTCCCACGCTCTGCGTGGGAATGCCTCAATGGACGCTCTGCGTCCGCTTTCGGCAGGGACGCGGAGCGTCCCGGGCTGCATTCCCACGCAGAGCGTGGGAACGATCATCACCTCAGGATTTGGTGACCATGCCATCCGCCCTGAACATCCCGCGAATCCCGCGTACCGCCTGACGAATCCGGTCCTGGTTTTCGATCAGCGCGAAGCGCACGTGATCGTCGCCATACTCACCGAAACCGACACCCGGCGAGACGCAGACTTTGGCCTCGGCCAGCAGTTTCTTGGCGAATTCCAGCGAACCGAGGTGCGCGTAGGCTTCGGGAATCTTCGCCCAGACGTACATCGAAGCTTTCGGGTTTTCGACCATCCAGCCCAGTTCATGCAGGCCTTTGACCAGCACGTTGCGGCGCTGGCGATACTGCTCGGCGATGTCGCGCACGCATTGCTGATCGCCTTCCAGCGCAGCAATCGCGGCCACCTGCAGTGGGGTGAACGTGCCGTAGTCGTGGTAGCTCTTGATCCGCGCCAGGGCGCTGACCAATTCCGGGTTGCCGACCATGAAACCGATGCGCCAGCCCGCCATGTTGTAGCTCTTGGACAGGGTGAAGAACTCCACCGCAATGTCCTTGGCGCCGGGCACCTGCATGATCGACGGGGCTTTCCAGCCGTCGTAGACGATGTCGGCGTAAGCCAAGTCGTGCACCACCAGCACGTCGTACTGTTTGGCGAGGGCGATCACCCGTTCGAAGAAATCCAGCTCCACGCACTGCGCGGTCGGGTTCGACGGAAAGCCGAGGATCATCATCTTCGGTTTCGGGATCGAGCCGCGAATCGCCCGTTCCAGCTCGGCGAAGAAGTCCACGCCCGGCACCAGCGGAACCGACCGCACCTGGGCGCCGGCAATCACGGCACCGTAGATGTGAATCGGGTAGCTCGGGTTCGGCACCAGCACGGTGTCGCCCTGATCCAGGGTCGCCAGCATCAGGTGCGCCAGGCCTTCCTTGGAACCGATGGTGACAATGGCTTCGCTTTCCGGGTCGATCTCGACCTCGTAGCGGTCCTTGTACCAGTTGGAAATCGCCCGACGCAGGCGCGGAATGCCCTTGGACGTGGAGTAACCGTGGGTGTCTTCGCGTTGTGCAACCTGCACCAGTTTTTCAACGATGTGCGGCGGCGTGGCACCGTCGGGGTTGCCCATGCTCAAGTCGATGATGTCTTCGCCACGACGTCGGGCGGCCATCTTCAGCTCGGCGGTGATGTTGAAAACGTAAGGGGGGAGTCGATCTATGCGCGCAAAGCGGCGCGGCGAACCTTGTTCAGCCATTGTTGCCTCGGATAACGTAAGCGCCCGGAACCGTCCGAGCGACGCTGGTCACTGCGGTGACCTGTGGCGGAAGATAAGGGCAGCGATGGCAGACTGTCCAGCGTGCACGACAACAATTTTTTCCCAAGGAAAACGGTTAATGGAATTCACCAGCGGCTTCTTGCTGAGCCTTTCGCTGTGCCTGGACATTGGCGTGGCCAACATCGCGATGATCACTTTGGCGATGCAGCGCGGCTATTTTCAGGGCTTCGCACTGGGTCTTGGCACCTGCGTCGGCGACCTGATTTACGCGGTGCTGGCGCTGGCCGGAATGACCGTTCTGCTGCAATACGAAACCGTGCGCTGGGTGTTGTGGATCGGTGGTTCGGCGCTGCTGATCTACTTCGCGGCGAAGATGATCTATTCGGCGATCCACCACGAGGCGCAGCTGGCGGCGACGGCCGAAGTCGGCCAGAACTCCCATCGCAAGGAATTCTTCCGTGGGATTTTTCTCGCCATGTCGTCGCCGAGCGCCATTCTCTGGTTCGCGGCAGTCGGCGGCACGTTGATCGCCCGATCCGGTGGCGGCGGTCCTTTGAGCTCGGCGTTGTTCCTCGGCGGTTTCCTGTGCGCCGGGCTGCTGTGGTCGGCGGGGCTGTGCTTCGCCGCGAGCCATGGCGGCAAGCTGCTGGGCGATAAACTGCTGCGCTATTCCTACCTGGCATCTGCAGCGATCTTCTGCTATTTCGCGGTCTACGTGATCGTATCGGGATATAACGAATTCGTCGGCTCCGGTGCCACCGAGGCCCTGCATACGCTGTAAATGTGCGAATTCGGTTTGGCTTCTATACTCCCAGCCGAACCCACTTTTTTCGTTCAAGGAGTCGAGTCATGGATGAGCAAAAACGCGTCGAAGTGGCGGAACCTCGCTTCGAACATGGACACTTCCTGCTGATTGCAGGATTTCGCGATCGTTTCACCCAAGAGACCGTTCAGGACATCCCGGCGCTGTGGGAAAAACTGATCCCGCACATCGGAAATATTCCGGGGCAGAAGGGCGAAGTGACCTACGGGGTTTGCAGCAATTTCGACGGCAACGGCGGTTTCGATTACATGGCCGGGGTCGAAATCCGCAAGCTGGACGACTTCCCGCAGGAAAAGTATCCGTGGATCGAAATCCTGCCGCGTCAGTACGCAGTGTTCGAGCACAAGGGTTCGCTGGATCAGTTGCCGCAAACCATTGATTACATCTACAACACCTGGCTGCCGGCCTCCGAATACAAGGGGCTGAATGCCCCGGAGCTGGAACGCTACAGCGCCGATTTCAACCCGAAGCTCAATACCGGAAAACTGGAAATCTGCGTCCCGGTCGAAAAGAAAGCCTGATCGACAACCGGCAGCGCGAACCCGCTTCGCGCTGCCGATCGAGTCTTACTTGCCCTTGATCCGTCGTGCCCGCAACAGGTCGATGCCCAGGGTGATGAAGCCGAAAAAGCTGATGCCCAACACCATCAACAAACCGATCTCAACGCTGCTCATAAACGGTTCCCCCCTCGGGTGATCAGAGACAGGCGTCAGAAATAGACCGTCCCGAATCCGAAGAAAAGCGCTTATACGCAGTCTTTACGACCCCCGTGCGGATCGATATGAACACCTTATTCCTTTATCCTTGGCGACCTTGTTTCCACTGATTTCGAGCCGCCATGAACACCGTCATCCGCCACGTCACCGCCGCCGACCTGGACCGCTGCTACGCCATCGAAACCCTCGCCTATGAAGGCGACGAAGCCGCGACCCGCGAGAAGATCGCCACGCGCATCGCCACCTGGCCGGACGGTTTCATCGTCGCCGAAGTGGACGGGCAGGTGGCCGGCTTCATCAACTCCGGCGCAGCGTTTGATGTGCAGATGTCGGACGAGGCGTTCAAGGAACTGATCGGCCACGACCCGGCCGGGCCGAACGTGGTGATCATGTCGGTGGTGGTGCATCCGGACTATCAGGGGCAGGGCCTGGCGAAACGCTTGATGGCCGAATTCATCGAGCGCATGCGTGAGCAGGGCAAGGCGACGATTCACCTGATGTGCAAGGAACGGCACATCCCGCTGTACGCCGGATTCGGTTTCGCCTACATCAAACCGTCCGAGTCCGACCACGGCGGGATGGCGTGGCACGAGATGATCCTGACGCTCTGAAGAACACTGCAAATCCACTGTGGGAGCGGGCTTGGTCCCACAAGGGAAAGTGGTGTTTGCAGTTTTTGGTCAGTACAGCGTGTCGAGCACTCGCTTCGGGGCCTCGCGGTCGTAAGCCTCGGCATCAAACTGCCCATCATTCAGGCACTTGTGAAACGCGCCAGCAGTAGGCGCCCACCGAACTGACAATCACCAGCGGCGAAACCCGGACCATCGCCTGATAGTCCTCGTTGAGAAAGCCGATCTGCTTGCGCACCGCCCGTTCGTGGGGCAATCCGTAAATGGCTTCCAGCGCTTCGATTGAATCGATCATCGTTGCTCCCTCGACGATTAGAAGAACAACCCCATCCGCCGCTCGTAACCGATACGACCCTTGTACGCTTCGCCGCTGTCGACGAAACCGTACTTGGCGTACAGCGCAATCGCGGCGTCGTTGTCGGCGTCCACCGACAGTTCCAGCCCTTTGATTTCAGGCCAGGCCTGGCGCGCAACCTCCGGCAGCGCCAGCAGGCAGGCTCTGCCGTAACCCTTGCCCTGTGCGCGGTGATCGACTTGCAATGCATGCAGGGTCGCGCTGTGTTCATCGGCCCATTCGGGCAACACCGGCGGGCGCTTGAGCAGCAGGAAGGCCACTGGCACTTCTTCCGCCAGCAGCGCAAAACCTTTCACGCCGGGACCGGGTTTCGACAGCAGCGTGTGCAGGGCGCCGTGGATGTCGCCGGAGAACTTGATCTGCTCGGCGTGGATTTCAATGGCCTCGACCTGTTGGCGTTGGGTGGCGTTCAGGCTTTCGTAAGGCACGAGTCGGGCTGACACGGGAATTTCCTTTTTCCTACAAAGATGAGCCTCGGATTCTAGCGATTTTGTCTTCTTCGGAAATTTTTTGTTTCGGTTGTCGATCCGGCCAATCGCCGAACGACTAAGGGTGTCTTCACAACAAAAACCAGGGAGAAACCCCATGAGTACGCAAGCGCAGATTCAAACTCTGATCGACACCTACCGCGAGGCGGTGATGACCAAGGACGTGGACAAGGTCATGACCCTGTACGCCGACGACATCCTCTCGTTCGATGCGATCAAGGCCCTGCAATTCAAGGGCAAAGAGGCCTACCGCGCCCACTGGGTGGCCTGCATGGAAATGTGCCCCGGCCCGCACATCTTCGAATTCCACGAAATCGCCATCGAGACCGGTGACAACATCGCCTTTGCCCACTGGGTCGCCAACTGCGGCGGCACCAATGACAAGGGGGAAACCCAGAGCTGCTGGATGCGTGCCACCGCCTGCTACCGGCTGGTCGGCGGGACCTGGAAAATCGCCCATGAACACTGGTCGGCGCCGTTCGATCCGATGACTGGCGCGACCCTGTTCGATGCGAAACCCTGATCTTCAGCCATAGTTGATCCGTCCGATTCAGGAGAACGCCATGAAGTATTTATGCCTGGTCTACAGCGATGAGCGCCTGCTGCATTCGTCGCCCGACAGCCCGGAAGACGCCGAGTGCTGGGCCTACGCCGAGTCGATCCAGGGCAGCGGCCGGATGGTTGCCGCCGAAGCGCTGGAATCGGTGCAGACCGCCACCACGGTGCGCATGCGCAACGGCAAGCTGTCGATCACCGACGGCCCGTTCGCCGAGACCAAGGAGCAGTTGGCCGGCTTCTACCTGATCGACGCGCGGGATCTCAACGAAGCGATTCAGGTCGCCGGCAACATTCCTGCAGCCCGGGTCGGCAGCGTCGAAGTGCGTCCCGTGCGGCAATTGAATGTCTGAGGTCGCGGCTCGGGTCGCGCAGGTCTACCGCGAAGACTCGCGGCGGATTCTCGCGACCCTGATCCGCCTGCTCGGCGATTTCGACCTCGCCGAAGAAGCCTTGCACGAGGCGTTCTTCGTCGCGGTCGAGCGCTGGCAGCGCGACGGCGTGCCGGACAATCCGCGGACCTGGCTGGTGTCCACCGGGCGCTTCAAGGCCATCGACGTGTTGCGCCGTCGGGCGCGGTTCAAGGCCTCGCAGCCGTTATTGCTGGCGCAACTGGAAGAACTGGAACAGTCCGAATGGGACACCGAAGACGTGGAAGACGATCGCCTGCGCCTGATCTTCACCTGCTGCCACCCGGCACTGGCGGCGGACGCGCAAGTGCCGCTGACCCTGCGTGAAGTCTGCGACCTCACCACCGAAGAAATCGCCCGTGCATTTCTCTCGGCCCCGGCGGCAATTGCCCAGCGCATCGTGCGGGCCAAAGCGAAGATCCGCGACGCGAAAATCCCCTATCAAGTCCCGAGCCTGAGTGAATTGCCCGAACGCCTCGACAGCGTGTTGCGGGTGATTTATCTGGTGTTCAACGAAGGCTATTCGGCATCCGGCGGCGCCCAGGTGACCCGCGAGGACTTGACCCGTGAGGCGATCCGTCTCGGGCGGTTGCTGCTGGAATTGTTGCCGGATCCGGAAGTCATGGGGTTGCTGGCGTTGATGTTGTTGCATGAGTCGCGGAGGTCGGCGCGCTCTTCGCCGGATGGGGAGTTGATTCTGCTGGATGATCAGGATCGCGGATTGTGGAATGCCGAGCTGATTGCCGAAGGCTGCGATCTGGTGGAAAGAGCGCTGACCACCGGACGCTTCGGGCCGTATTGTCTGCAAGCGGCGATTGCGGCGGTGCATGCCGAAGCGCCGACGGCAGGGGAGACGGACTGGGAGCAGATCGTCGGGCTGTATGACGTGTTGCTGCGGGCGGTGCCGTCGCCGGTGATCGAGCTGAACCGGGCGGTGGCGTTGGCCAAGCGTGATGGGGCGCTGGCGGGGTTGACCTTGATCGAAGGGATTCTGCAGCGCGGGGAATTGCAGGATTACCACCTGGCGCATTCGGCGCGGGCGGAGTTTTGTCGGCAGTTGGGGCGGGTTGAAGAGGCGCGGGCGGCTTACTTGCGAGCGCTAGAGTTGACGCGGCAGGAGCCGGAGCGGCGGTTTATTGAGGGGCGGCTCATGGCTTTGGATCGTCGGCCCTCACCCTAGCCCTCTCCCAGAGGTAGAGGGGACCGATCCGGGGATATTGGAGATATACGCCGACGTGAGAGATTTGCTCTGAATCCATAATCGACTCGATATTTCAGGTCGATGTAAGACGCAAGACACCTCGGTCGGCTCCCTCTCCCTCCGGGAGAGGGCTGGGCGGGCGGCGTTCCGATGAGGGCGCTTTTGATTTTGCCTTTCGCCTTTAGGCCTGCTGGCGTGTCGCAGCCATCACAATCTCCCGAATACAAACCCCCTGCGGCTGCCCATACGCATAGGCAATCGCCGTCGCCACATCTTCAGCACTCAACACCGTCCCACCCATGTCCTGCTTCCACGCCTGATACCCGGTCTTGATCGCCTCATCCGTGGTGTGGCTCAGCAATTCGGTCTCCACCGCACCCGGCGCAATCGTGGTCACCCGCACGTTGTGCGGCGACAACTCTTCACGCAAATTCTCCGACAAACCATGCACCGCAAACTTGGTCCCGACATACGCCACATGGTTCGGGAAGGTCTTGCGCCCGGCCACCGAGCTGACGTTGATGATCGTGCCGTGCTTACGCTCGATCATCCTGGCGACCACCGCGTGCACGCCGTTGAGCAGACCCTTCACGTTGACGTCGAGCATCTGGTCCCACTGCGCCGGATCCTGTTTGCTCATCTCGCCCAGCAGCATCACCCCGGCGTTGTTGATCAGCGCATCGGCCGGACCGAACTGCGCTTCCGCTTCGGCCACAGCGGCCAGCAATGCGGCGCGGTCGGTGATGTCGACGCGGCGGCTGAGGGTGTTCGGCAGGGCCAGTGCTTCAAGGCGTTCGATGCGCCGGGCCAGCAACAACAGAGGGTGGCCGGCAGCGCTCAAGCGGCGGGCGGTGGCTTCGCCGATGCCCGAGCTGGCGCCGGTGATGATGATCAATGGCTTGCCCATGGTTGAACTCCTGAGATAAGAAAAACAAATAACCAGATTCGTGACGCAGTATATTTAGCCCGCTGGAGGCTGAAAAATGCCTTATTCCTCTGTCTGCTATCGGAATCTCCTATGGATATCCGCCATCTCAAAGCCTTCCTCGCGGTGTTCGAGGAACGCAACATCACCGCTGCCGCGCAACGGCTGTTCATCAGTCAGCCCACTTTGTCGGTGACCATCAAACAGCTGGAAGAAGAACTCGGCGCGACGCTGTTTGTGCGTCAGCCCCGTGGCGTGGAAGTCAGCGACGAAGCGCGTCTTCTCTACCCGCAGGCGCGACGGATGGTGGCCGAGTCAGAGGCGCTGAGCCGGATGTTTCGCGGCCGCGAAAATCGCGCGCCGCTGACCCTCGGCATCGAGGGCGACATCGCCGCCAGCCACATCGAAGCCTTCGTGCGCATGGCCCATCAGGCGTTGCCCAATCTGCTGCTGACCCTGGAGGAGGGCTGTCACGGCGATGGTCGATTGGCGGTCGAGGAAATGTGCTGCGAGGACGAACTGTTCCTGCCGCTGTGGGAAGAGTCCTATGTGATGGCGCTGCCTCTCGATCATCCGATGGCCAACGCGCAGGCCGGCTGGGCGCCGATCGAGGACTGGATCACCTGTCCGCAGCATCCTTCGCATCAGCGGTTGATGGCGCTTTATGGGCGGTCGCCGGAAGCAGTGGCGGGACATGCCGGTTCACTGCAACAGGCGTTGCACATGGTCGCGGCGGGTGTCGGCGTGGCGATGTTGCCGCAGTCGCTGGTCAGCGGACATGAACGCATCGTCGTACGCGCGCTGCATCTGCCGGCGCCGACCCGGCGGGTGGGATTGTGTTATGCGGCGCAAGCGCTGGAACTGCCGACGATGCGCGGGCTGCACGAGTACTTTCAGGTCAATCGCCCGGCCGCCATCGAGGCGGCCTGAGCTATTCCAGCATCTTGCTGAGCAACCAGCTCCCCGCCGGCCCCGGCGGGTACAGCCGCGACCACAGCGCATCGACGAACACCGGTTTCGGCCAGCCGCGTACCTTCAGTTCCACCAGCAGATCATTGCCGAACCGCTCCACCAACCAGCGCGGCAACGGGGCCCAGCCGAAACCTTTTTCGGCCATTTCCAGCAGCATCAGATAACTCGGCGCCGACCACACCCGGCCTTTGCCGCGACTGTCATAGGGATTGACGATGGTGGCCAGACGCAGCTCGCGATGCTGCTCAAGGACCGTTTGATCGATGGATTCCTGAGTCGCCAACTGATGGTTGCGACCCACAAACAAGGCGATTTCCGTACGCTCGGCGACGGTCGCCGTCGCCAGATCCGGCGGATAGTTTTCCTGCATCTCGGCGAACGCCAGATGCGCCCGACCGCGCTGCACCAGTTCGATCAGGTCGTCGCATTCGGCGATCAGGCATTCCAGTTCCAGATCCGGATAGCGCTGCTCGAAACCCACCAATGCCGCCTCGAAACGGTCGGACTGATAAGTGTCGGAAATCGCCACCGTGAGTTTCGGTTCGACGCCTTGGGCCAATTGCCGGGCAGTCATTTCCAGACGACTTGTGGCGGACAGAATCGCCTCGGCCCGTTGCAGCATCACGTGCCCGGCCGGGGTCAGCGTCGGTTTGCGGCTGCTGCGGTCGAACAGGATTAGGTCCAAATCAATCTCAAGGCTCGCCACCGCCGCACTCACCGTCGACTGACTGCGCCCGAGTTTGCGCGCCGCTGCCGAAAAAGAGCCCTGAGTCGCCGCCTGGACAAACGCCAGCAGCACTTCCTGAGATGCCATGGACTATCGCCTTGATCGATGGTTATTGGTTATGAAGTATCGGTTCGGTGCTGGATGATGGCAACCATCTTCACAGAGGACTTCGGCCATGACTGCCAACAAATCCATCACTGAACGTATCTTCCAGGCCATCGGTTTCGAACTGCTGGCGATCCTGATCTGCACGCCGTTGCTGGCGTGGATCATGGGCAAACCGCTGGTCGAAATGGGCGCCGTCACGATCGCCATCGCGATGTTGGCCCTGGGCTGGAACGTGGTGTTCAACGGCTTCTTCGACCGCATGCTCAAACGCTGGAACATCCCCCACAACGCCTGGGTGCGAGTGGCGCACGCGCTGCTGTTCGAGGGCGGGTTGATCGTGATGGGCGTGCCGCTGATTGCCTGGTGGCTGTCGGTCAGTCTGTGGCAGGCGTTCCTGCTCGACATCGGCGTGCTGCTGTTCTTTCTGCCGTACACCTACGTCTACCACTGGGGTTATGACGTGGTGCGCGAGCGATTGGTGATGCGCAGCGTCTGCCAGAACTGAAAACAAAAAATCGCAGCCTGTGAGAGCTGCGATTTTTTTTGTCCGGGATTTTTGCAGGTTTAGAGAAACATCCCGCCCGACGCTTCAATACGCTGACCATTGATCCACTGCGCCCCCGGCGACAGCAACAATGCCAGCGCACCACCAATGTCATCCGGCTGCCCGGCACGGCCCAGCGCGGTGTTGCTGGCGACCATCGCGTTCAGCGCCGAATTGTCGCGCACCGCGCCGCCGCCGAAGTCGGTTTCGATGGCGCCCGGTGCCAGGATATTCACCGCGATCTGCCGCGCGCCCAACTCCTTGGCCTGATAACGGGTCAGCACTTCCATCGCGCCTTTCATCGCCGCGTAAGCCGCGTAACCCGGCAGGGTGAAACGGGCCAGTCCGCTGGAGATGTTGATGATTCGCCCGCCATCGTGGATCAGCGGCAGCAGTTGCTGAGTCAGGAAAAACGGTCCTTTCAACTGTATGTTCATCAGCAGGTCGAACTGTTCCGGCGTGGTGTCGGCGAAGGACGCATGCACACCAATCCCGGCGTTGTTGATCAGGAAATCGAAGCGCGGACGCTCAAGCTGTTGCAGCGCCTGCTCGACCCGTCCGGCGAAATCGGCAAAGCCTTCGCTGCGGCCGACATCCAGTTGCAGCATCACGGCTTTGGCGCCGAGTGTTTCCAATTCCTGCACCAGCGCCTGGGCTTCATCGGCGCGGCTGTTGTAGGTGCCGATAATGTCCACGCCTTGCGCGGCGAGGTGCAGGGCGGCGTTCTTGCCGAGGCCACGGCTGGCACCGGTGATCAATGCGATTTTGCGGTTCATGGGATTTCCTCGAGAGCAGTGACGGTTGATGCAGCAAAGTTTATTTATCCGCTGTGGGGTGATAAACAGACTGAAACCGGAATCACTGGTCGGATTGTTCGAACAATCAATGGGTGGCCCATGAACAAACTGGAACTGCTGCGCACCTTCGTCCGGGTCAGCGAATTGTCGAGTTTCACGATGGCGGGGGAGAGTCTGGGGTTGCCGCGCTCGACGGTGTCCGAGCAGGTGCAGGCGCTGGAAAGCCTGCTCGGCACGCGTCTGTTGCAACGCACCACGCGCAAGGTCCAGGCGACTCAGGACGGCCTCGCGTTGTACGAGCGGAGCAAGGATCTACTGTCGCACATGGACGAAATCGAGAACCTGTTTCGTCAGGACGAAGCGTCGCTGACCGGGCGGATCCGGGTCGATATGCCGAACATTCTGTCGCGACGGTTGATCATGCCGAAGCTGCCGGAATTCATGGCGCGCCATCCGAACCTGGAGCTGGAAATCAGCAGCACCGATCGCCGGGTCGACCTGCTCGCCGAAGGTTTCGATTGCGTGGTGCGCATCGGCGCGCAGCCGGATCAGTCGGTGGTGGCGCGGCATCTGGGGGATTTCAGCATGATCAACTGCGCCAGTCCCGCGTATCTGGAGCGCTATGGCGTACCGCAGACAGTGGAAGATCTGGCGCAGCATCGGTTGGTGCATTACGTCGGTGTGCTGGGTTCGCGTTCGGAAGGGTTTGTCTACGAGCAGGACGGGCAGGTTCACCGGGTGCCAATGGCCGGCAGCGTGACGGTCAACAGCACCGATGCCTACGAGTCGGCGTGCCTGGGGGGATTCGGTCTGATCCAGGTGCCGCGTACCGGCATGAATACTTATCTGGATACCGGCGAGGTGGTGACGGTGCTGCCGCAATACACCGCGCCGGCGATGGGCATTTCACTGTTGTACGCGAGGCAGCGACATCTGCCGTTGCGGGTGCGGGTGTTCATGGACTGGCTGGGGGATTTGATTCGTTCGACGCTTTGATTCCCGCCGCAAATCCCTGTGGGAGCAACGGCTCTCACAGGGATTCGGGTCGATCAGAAAATCTGGGTAAACAACCAATACAGACTGCCCGACAGCAGAATCGCCGCCGGCAAGGTCAGCACCCACGCCATCAGCAGATTGCGGATGGTCTTCATCTGCAAACCGCCACCGTTGGCGACCATGGTCCCGGCCACGCCCGAGGACAACACATGAGTGGTCGACACCGGCAGACCGAACATGTCGGCGGCGCCGATGGTCAGCATCGCCACGGTTTCAGCCGACGCACCTTGAGCGTAGGTCAGGTGGGTCTTGCCGATCTTCTCGCCGACCGTGACCACGATCCGCTTCCAGCCGACCATGGTGCCCAGCCCCAAGGCAATCGCCACGGCAATCTTCACCCACAACGGAATGAACCGCGTGGCGTTGTCGATCTGCTGCTTGAACAGTTGCAGCTTGCCGCTGGTGTCGGCGTCGAAGGTGCCGACCTTGTTCTTGTCCATCAGGCGAATGGTTTCGCTGGCCAGGTACATGTCGTTACGCACGTTGCCCATGGCCTCGGCCGGCACTTTCGCCAGCGAGCCGTAGCCTTTGACTTCTTCACCGATGTGTCCGGTCAGGGAGGCGAGGGCTGGGATCAGCTGCGGCGTGGCTTCCTTGCTGCGCACGTAGTCGGAGAGCACAGCGCGCGGATCGGCCGGTGCCGGCAGAGGCGCACTGTTCACCAGTGCTTGCTGGGTCACTTGGGCGACGGCGGCGAATTGCAGCGACTGTTCTTCCGGCATGGTGCGGTTCAACGCATAAGCCATCGGCAGGGTGCCGACCAGAATCAGCATGATCAGGCCCATGCCTTTCTGGCCGTCGTTGGAACCGTGGGCGAAGGACACGCCGGTGCAGGTCGCAATCAGCAGACCGCGAATCCACCACGGCGGCGGGGTGTTGCCTTCCGGTGCCTTGTACAGCGAACGGTTCTTCACGAACGCGCGCAGCGCCAGCAGCAACAGCGCCGCGCAACCGAAGCCCACCAGCGGCGATAGCAGCAGCGCGTAACCGATCTTGGTCGCTTGGGCCCAATCCACGCCGCTGGTGCCGTCACGACCGTGCATCAGGGCATTCGCCACGCCGACGCCGATGATCGAACCGATCAGCGTGTGCGACGACGAAGCCGGAAGGCCCAGCCACCAGGTGCCGAGGTTCCACAGGATCGCCGCGATCAGCAGGGCGAAGATCATCGCGAAACCGGCGGATGAGCCGACTTGCAGAATCAGCTCCACCGGCAGCAGCGCGATGATGCCGAATGCCACCGCGCCGCTCGACAGCAGCACCCCGAGGAAGTTGAAGAACCCCGACCAGACCACCGCAAAATGCGGCGGCAGCGAATGGGTGTAGATCACCGTCGCCACGGCGTTGGCGGTGTCGTGGAAACCGTTGACGAACTCGAAGCCCAGCGCAATCAACAGCGCCACGCCGAGCAGCAGGAACGGGGTCCAGGTGGTGACCACCGTGCCGAGTTCGTGCATGTCGTGCATCAGGCTGTAGGCGGTGAACAGCAGCCCCATCGCCAGCACCGCAAAAAACACCACGTAGGTGAACGGGCCGGTTTTCTTGTCGAGGGCCGGCCTGCCACTGGCAGCAGAGGCCGGGCTGGCGGTCAGGGAGGGAGTAGCCATGGGAGGACAATCCTGAGCGGGGGAAGGAGTGTCGCCCATGATCGTTGCTAAATATTACAGAGAGGCTGCGGCAGATCAGTGTTTGGCGGATTAGCCGCACCGCCGGTCTTAATAATCCCGCCGTTTGCGAAACGCCCAGCGCCCGGCAATCACGGTGAACGTCGCCACCAGCGCCACCAGAATCCAGAACCCTTCCGGATCGGTAGCCAGCGGCACACCGCCGACGTTCATGCCGAAGAAACCGGCAATGATGTTGATCGGCAACGCCAGCACCGTGACCACGGTCAGGGTGAAAAGCGTGCGGTTGCTCTGCTCGTTGAGGTTGGCGGCGATCTCTTCCTGCAACAGCTTGATCCGTTCGCCGAGGGCCGTGAGGTCGTTGATGATCAGCGCGAACTCCTCGGTGGATTTGCGCAGCTCCTTCACGTCCTCCTTCTGCAACCAGGGCGGTGGCCGGTTGAGCAGGCGCAGCAGCGAGCCCGGCTCCAGCGCCAGCAGCCGTTGCAGGCGTACCAGCACCCGCCGGTTGGCGCCGAGTTCGGCACGGTTGGTCGACAGCCGCGAGGACAGCAATTCGTCTTCGACCTGATCGACGCTCATGCTGGTCTTGCGCACGATCTGCGTCAGCACTTCACCCTGATCGCGCAGCAGATGCACCAGCAGTTCCAGCGGCGAACGAAAGCACTCGCCGGACTTCACCGAAGAACGCAGCTTGTCCACCGAGTGCAGCGGTTGCAGGCGCGCACTGACGATCAGTTTGCTGCGCACGCAGACCCACAGCGTCGACACGTCCGACGACACCATGCTGCTGAGATTGAACACCACGTCGTTGACCACCGCCAGCAACGCCGAATCGACATGCTCGATGCGGGTCGAACGCGAACCTTCGTGCAGCGCTTCGAAAAACTCTTCGGGCAATTGCAGATGGCTTTTCATCCAGCGCTCGCACGCGGCGTGGGCCAGGTTCAGGTGCAGCCAGAGAAATTCATCGCCCTCGCTGTCGTCTTGCAGGCAGCGCAGGGCGGTCGCCGAATCCACCTCGCGCCCGCGTTCGCCGGGGCGAAAGCGAAAGCCGTAAAGCAGGCCGAACAGGTCAGGATCACGATGACTGATATCGAGGCTGTGGTTCATGAAGGCTCGCTGCGAGGAGGCGTCTGTCGCGGGATTTGCAGATTCACCTGAGCCGCATCATCGCAATGTCACATGACGGTTGTGTGACAGCAAAATGACGTCAAATCAACGCGTTACCGACGGTCGGATTTTTCTCAAGAAGGCCTCTGGCACGCCGATCACGCATGAGTTAGGTTGCGCGCCTTCGGCCAAGAGCCAAGGTTCGCCGACACGGATGTCCGGCTAAAAAATCACGTCTTACCGGACGTGCCTCATCCCTGTCCCGAGTACCTGCGATGCTGCAAAAATCCCTGAGAGCGCAAATTCTCGCCCTGCTGAGCGGCAGCCTGCTGGCGATGCTGTTGATCGCGCTGGCCTGCTTTCACTTCCTGTCCAATGGCGTGCAGAGTTACAGCCAGTTGATCGCCGGCCCCTTGCACACCTCGCAACTGATCGACGAAGCCAACCTGCAATTCAAGGTGCAGGTCCAGGAGTGGAAAAACGTTCTGCTGCGCGGCAAGCAACCGGCGGATCTGGCCAAGTACTGGGGCCAGTTCGAAGACCGTCAGCGCGATGTGCAGGGCATCCTCGGGGAGCTTGCTAATCAGAAAGGCCTCGAGCCTGCGCTGAAAACCCGCATCGAACGTCTGCGCGAAGAACATCGTCTGCTCGGCGCTGCGTACCAGAAGGGCCGTGATGCCTACGTCGCTGCCGGTGCCGATCCGACTGCGGGCGATGCCGCCGTCAAAGGCGTTGACCGCGCCGCCAGCGACCAGATGAGCGAACTGGTGGCCGAGCTGCGCAAGCAGGGCACCGAGCAATCGGCGCAGATCAGCGCCAGTGCCGATCGCACCGTTTTGGTGGGGATTCTGGTGATGCTCGCGTCCGGTCTGTTGATCGGTTTGCTCAGCCTGTGGCTGGTCAACCGCAACCTGGTCGAGCCGATCCGCAAACTCATCGACTACGTCACCCAGTTGAGCAAGGGGCGTCTGGTCGAGCGCGTGGCCAGTGATCGTCAGGACGAGCTGGGTAACCTGGCGGCCGCCGCCAACACCCTGCGCGACTTCCTCGCCGAAACCTTCAATCATCTGCAACGCAGCGCCAAGGATCTGGACAGCGCCAGCGGCGAGTTGAACGCCATCGCCACGCTGATGGCCGGCGGCACCAACGAGCAGTTCAACCGCACCGATCAGGTGGCCACGGCGATGAACGAAATGTCCGCCACCGCCCAGGAAGTCGCCCGTCACGCGGCCGACGCGGCGCGTGCTGCCGACGATGCCGACCAGTCCGCGCAACAGGGCGAGAAGGTCATGCAGAGCACCATCCACAGCATCACTCAGATGCGCGGCGAAATCGCCAACACCGCCACGGTCATCCGTCGTCTGGAAGCCGACAGCGGTCGCATCGGCAAGGTGCTGGAAGTGATTCGCGGGATCGCCGAGCAGACCAATCTGCTGGCGCTCAACGCCGCCATCGAAGCGGCCCGCGCCGGTGAAGCCGGGCGTGGTTTTGCGGTGGTCGCCGACGAAGTTCGCAACCTCGCGCAGCGTACGGCGGAGTCGATCATCGAGATCAACCAGATCATCCACAGCGTGCAGACCGGCGCGGTGGACGCGGCCCAGGCCATCGACAGCGGCCAGACCCGCAGCGATGAAAGCGTCGAGCAAGTGACCCAGGCCGGCGCCATGCTCGAGCGCATCACCCATGCGGTGGAAGCGATCCGCGACATGAACCGTCAGATCGCCACCGCCGCCGAGGAACAGACCTCGGTCGCCGAAGACATCTCGCGCAACCTGACCGAGATCACCTCGATCGCCAGCACCAACCTCGACAACGTGCAGCGCACCGAAAGCGCCAGCCAGAACCTGCACGGCCTGTCCGGCCAACTGAACGATGTCACCGCTCGCCTGAGCGTCTGACCGGCCAGTGACTGTGTACCGGTTCGGTTACCGAGTCGGTACACAGTCGATCTCAATTCGTGCAGACCGCCGCCGATGCCCGGTTATCTATAACCGGCATTGGAGATTTCCCATGGTCAGCATCACGTCTGTTTCGATCAATCAGACTGTCACCACGTCCACCAGCAAAACCTCGATTGCCGACAACGGTGACGACACCTCGACCACTGCGGCGGCCAGCACCGGGGTGAAGGCCGACACCAGCAAAGTCGCGGCGGGCGGTGGTGCAGCGCCGGCGGGGGACAGCAGTTCCAGCAGCGATGAATCGGATACCGTGAAAGAGCTGCGCAAACAGATCGCCGAGTTGCAGAAGCAGTTGCAGGAAGAGCAGCAGGCGCTGCAAGCGGCTCAGGCGAAGCAGGAAAGCCAGGACGCCAAGGCTGCGGATGTTGCGGCTGCGCAGGCGCAGATCGCGACGACGTCGGCTTCGTTGCAGACGGCGACGGCGGCGTTGTTGGCGGCGTTGCAGGATTCGGATTCGAGTACGTCTGGCTCGCTGGTCAGTACCTCCGCGTGATGCCTTTCCCCCTCACCCTAGCCCTCTCCCGGAGGGAGAGGGGACCGATCGAGTTGAATGTTCGAGATACATCGACCTGAAAATTTTGTGTTGAACTCAGGACTGGAGCATCCCCCGATCTGCTCCCTTTCTCCCTCGCCCCCTTGGGGGAGAGGGCTGGGGTGAGGGGGAAAAGATCTATCTGGCGAAGAAAATCTCAAGTCAGACACAAAAAAGCCGCACAACCCAAAAGTTGTGCGGCTTTGTCTTATCAGCCAATCAAGTGTCTTGCTTGTTGCTCAGCACCTTGCCAGTCGTTGCGTCAAAGTCCACATCGAACTCCTTGCCATCAGCAGTACGCAATTCAACTTCATACTCATAACCATTGAAGTGGTTATCCAGGTCGGTATCGGTGATGGTCGCGCCCGGATGCAGTTTCAGCGCTTGTTCGTTCATCGACTCCAGCGACTTGATCTTGCCTTCCTTGACCAGTTGCGGGATCTGGTCGACGCGAACGTCAGCCTGGGCCAGGCCAGCGGTGAGGGTCAGGGCGGCAGCGGTAAACAGGGCAGTCAGGGTTTTCATTGGTTATTCCTTTGGGTGATTCGTTTAAGTGAGTTCAGGTTAATCGCCGCAACTTAATTCACCCTTAAAAACACCCGAACGGTTTGCGTCGTTTGTTCAATTGCGGTTCTGCGCAAACTTTCATGCTCAGCCTTCGATAAATGGAGGTGGACATGAAACGCATCTTTTCGTGGCTGTACGCGCCGTTGTTCTGGGTTGGATTTATTGGCAGCGGAATTGGGCTGGCGGGGGATTCGCTGCTGTGGTTGTTGCCGCTTTTTGTTTTAGCGCTGGCGGTCTCGTTCGCGGGCGAGTGGCTGCTGCCTTATGAAATGAACTGGAACCGACCCGCCGGTGATCGTCGTCGCGACATGCTGCACGCGTTGGCCAACGAAGCGCTGAATGCAGTCGGTCTGCTGGCATTGCCGGGGCTGGTGGCGCTGCTGGCGATTGACGGTGCGTGGCCGTCGAACTGGCCGTTGTGGCTGCAAGTGGCGCTGGCGATTTTCATCGCCGATGCGGGCGTGAGCCTGATGCATTACGCCAGCCATCGCGTGCCGTGGATGTGGCGTCTGCATGCGATTCATCACAGCGTCGAGCGCCTCTACGGGTTCAACGGTTTGATGAAGCATCCGCTGCATCAATTGCTGGAGGCGACGGCGGGGCTGTTGCCGTTGCTGGTATTGGGCATTCCGTCCGAAGTGGCGGTGTTGCTGGCGTTCGCCATTGCGATCCAGCTGTTGTTGCAGCATTCGAACGTCGACATGCGCGTCGGCCCGTTGCGCTGGATCTTCGCCTGGGCGCCGCAGGCGGGAAGTGGTGACGGGGTTGTCCTCGACCAGCACAGTCACCGGGCGGTCAGGGGCAAGAATCAGTTGGTGGGCGTAGTGGGAGTGGGGCGCAGTGCGCCCCGACATCCCGTGGATCAGGCCATGGTCGTGCCCCAGCCAGAGGCGGCCTGTCCACGGGGTGTCCGGTTGCATCAGAAGCCGTTGTTCTTCAACACCTGATCCACACTGGCGGCGGCCGGGCGTTTGTAGAATTTCAGCAGTTCGCTGGCGCGGTTGGTGAAGATGCCGTCGACACCAGAGGCCATGACTTTTTCGAAGTCCACCGGCTCATCCACGGTGTAGACGTGGACCAGCAGACCCTTGTCGTGGGTGTACTTGTTCATCCATGGCTGCACCAGATCCGAATAGCTCTGATCGCCGCCGTGGGTCAGCTTCGCCGAAGGGCCGGTGCCGATTGCACCCTGAGCCTTGGCGTAGTCGATCCACTGCTTGAATTCGGCTTCGGATTTCGGCTCCTGCTTGCCGTAGAACGCGTTCTTGTCCTTCTCGCCGGATTCGGCAAAGGTCACTTTGGATTTCGGCTCGATGCTGCCTTCGCCGACCCACAGCAACAGGATCTTCGGCACCTGCGGCATTTCCTTTTGCAGCATTTCCAGGCTGCTCTTCTCGAAGGTTTGCAGGATCACCTTGCCGTTGCTCTCGCCGACGCTGGCGACTTTTTTCGCCGGTTTGGCGTCCGCCGGAATCAACCAGCCACGAGCCTGGAGTTTTTCCTTCAGGTCATGCTCGATTCCCGGGAACAGCTTCGGCTCCTTGGTTTCGATGTACAGACCCGGCTTGTGCTTAGGATTGGCCTGGGCGATGTCGATGATTTCGTCCAGAGTCAGAATCTTCAGACCGACGTAGGAAGGACGCGCGCGATCCGGGTACTTGGCGTTGTACCAGCTGCCGGCGTCGAGGGTTTTCAGTTCGGCCATGGTGAAGGCATTGGCCGGGCTGTCCTTGCGCTCCGGGAACTTGGTGGCGACATCGGTGGTGCGTTGCAGGTTGTCGTCGTGCAGGGCGAACAGCACGCCGTCCTTGCTGCGCTGCAAGTCCATTTCCAGGTAATCGGCGCCCAGGTCGCGCGCCAGTTTGTAGGAGGCAGCGGTGGATTCCGGGGCATCGAAGGACGCGCCACGGTGGGCGATCACCGCCGGGTGCGGAATGCCCTCGGAGGCAGCGAGCGCAACAGGGCTTGGCTGGGCAGCAGCATGAGCCTGGCCGAGGCCGAGCATCAGGCTCAGCAGCAGTGCGCTTTTGGTAAACGTGGCGGGCATGTCGAGGTCCTTTCGCAGGTATTTTCGAAGATGTACCTTTTAGCAACTCAAACGAAAACCTGCTATCGCGAGACCGACATAAACGTACTGAAAGCGAATATTTCCGCACTTTTGTGCGTTCGTTTGCAGTACGCTTGGCCACGGCAACCGCCCCGGCAGAGGGCGCGCCACCCATTGCCCTGCGTGTAGACCATCGATCCTTTTCGTGAGGTTTACCATGCGCATCACATCGCAACTCATCTGCCAGGCCGCCGACGACCTCAAGGGCTTCGTCGGCCTCAACCGCAAGACCGGCCAGTACATCGTGCGTTTCAGTGAGGATTCGTTCGGCATGGACGTGGCCGATGACGGCATCATCCCGTGCAGCGAATTCGTCTGGGCACCGGCCACCGAACAGACCATGACCCTCAAGCGTGAGCTGATCCAGTTGTTGCTGGACCAGAACATCGATGACCGGATCAACATCACCGAGCCGTTGCGCGTTTATATGAATAAACGCGAAGTGCCGGAGATTGTGGCGGTGCGTAGTCTGGTGAAGGGCTGAGATGCTTCGGTGAATCATTTGCCGCCATCGCCAGCCTGCTGACGATGGCGCAATATTCACTTCCCGAACCGATACTCCCGCTCAACCCGACACACCCGCGTCTGAAACGCCGAATACCACACGGCCCGCCCACGCGCCTGAATCACCCGGTGCTCCGGATGCTCGCGCCAGGCGAGAATCGCCGCTTCGCTCTCCCAGTACGAAACCGTAATCCCCACCCCGTCCGCGCCCCGGATCGAATCGATGCCGAGAAACCCCGGTTGCTCGGCCACCAGTTGCATCATGCGCTCGGACGCTTCGGTGTAGCCGTTGTCGCCCTCGGTACGGGTCGAAGTGAAGATCACGGCGAAACACTCAGTGTTCGGTTTCATCGACATTGCTCCGAGCAGGCTTCAACAAATGCCCGCACCAGCGGAGGCAATTGGCCCTTGAGGGCTGCGCGTTCCGGCTGGAACAACGTCGCGATAAAGAGCACATGGTTTTTCAATTCGATGGCACGCAGATCGCCTGCAGAATCGTGGCCCACGGCGTGTAGTTCATGGGTCAGCAACTCCCGTTCGAACTGCGGATTCACACCGTAGCGGCAGCGATAGCCTTCACGAATCTCCGACGTTTCGTACGCCTTGGCGATCAACGAACCGGGCACCAGATGGATGCTGTCCAGCGCTTCCACCAGTGAACACGTCAGCGGCGTGAGCACGGCGCGATTGGAGTCAGGTGAGGTTTCGCCATGTTCGGCGTCGGCCCAGCCCAGCACGTGGCGGGAAAACTCCAGCACGGCATGCTGAAAACCGCCGCAGGTGCCGAGGAAAGGGCGCTGCTGCTCGCGGGCAAAGCGGATGGCCCGCAGTGCACCGTCTTCACTTTTGTAGGGGCTGGCCGGCACGCACCAGAAGCCGTCAAATTGCTCCAGCGGCGTCTCGGGCAGGATTCGGTCGGTGGCCAACCATTGGAAATCGACCGGACGGCGAAGGTGTTCCGCCGCCAGATCGAGGGCAACCGGGATGGCCTGGTGGGCGGTGACTTGCGGGTCGTAATCACCGATCAGGGCGATGCGCAGGGCTCTGGATTCCATGAGGACTCGCTGTGCTTGTTGAGGGACGAAGCTCACTATAGATTGGCGTTCACGCACTCTAAATTGGCGTTTGCCCAAGTGATCAATGCAGCCACGCAATATCAACTCGATTTTCCGGATCTGGCCCTGATCCTCGCGCTAGTGCGCGGCGGCTCTCTGGCCCGGGCCGCGCAACTATTGAAGGTCGATGTGTCGACGGTGTTTCGCGCCGTGCGCCGACTGGAAGCGTCACTCGGTCAGCAACTGTTCGAAAAAAGTCGTGCCGGTTATTTACCCACCAGCCTCGCGCAGACCCTGGCCGAGCAGGCCGAACGTGCCGAGCAGGCACTGGAAGCGGCGCGTATTGGTGTGGAGCAGGGCGGGGAAGTGGTCAGCGGCACGGTACGCCTGACCTGTACCGACTCGGTGCTGCAAGGTCTGTTGCTGCCAGCGCTGGCGCAGTTCATGCCGAACTACCCGGCGCTGACCATCGAGCTGAGCACCTCGAACGATTTCGCCAACCTCAGCCGCCGTGATGCCGACATCGCCCTGCGCCTGACGCGTACACCGCCGGAGCATCTGGTCGGACGGGAGCTGGCGAAGATTTCCTACCGGGTCTGCGCCAGCGAGCGTTATCTACAAAAGGTTGAAGCAGTCGATCTGGCAGCGCTGACCTGGATCGCACCGGACGACTTTCTGCCCGATCACCCGACCGTCGCCTGGCGCCGTCAGCAGTTGCCCGGTGTGACGCCAAGCTATCGCTGCAACAGCATGCTGTCCGTGACGGAGTTGGTCCGCGCGGGACTGGGCGTGGCGGCGTTGCCGGACTTTCTCATAAATGAAGGACTGCAATCTTTGAGCGAGCCGCTGCACGGTTACGATACCGCGCTGTGGTTGCTGACCCGCCCGGACTGCCGCGCGTTGCGCTCGGTGGTCACGTTGTTCGATGAACTGGGGCGGGCGCTGCGATTGTCGTGATCGCGTTTAACCCGGCGCCCGGTCATTGGCGAACATGCTCACCGCTTCCACGGCTTCGCTGGCGCCGTCACGGATCTGCAAAATCACCGTACCAGCCTGATCCGCCAGTTCAACACCCTGCGCTGCGCGACCCCGGGTACCGTCCATGCTCTTGATCGCCTGACGGGTTTCACTCTGGATCAGGCCGATCATGTTGGAAATCTCTGCCGTCGAACCGCTGGTGCGCGCCGCCAGCTGTCGCACTTCATCGGCCACCACGGCAAAACCACGACCCTGCTCGCCGGCTCGGGCGGCTTCGATGGCGGCGTTCAGGGCCAACAGGTTGGTCTGATCGGCAATCGCGCGGATGGTGTTGACGATGGCGGTGATCTGTTCGGAGCGCTCGCCCAGTTGCGCGATCAAGGTCGAGGACTCAGCGATGTCGTCGGCAATTTCGCGCATTTCACTGGCCGCTTGCTGGATCACTTGCGTGCCTTGCTCGGCGACTTTTCGGGTGGCGACGGAGATGTGATAGGCGGCGCTGGCGCTGCGTGCATCCTGCTCGTGCTGCTCGACGCGGGCGGTGACGTCCGAGGCGAATTTCACCACTTTGCACAGCTGGCCGGCGGCGTCGTAGACCGGGTTGTAGTTGGCTTCGAGCCATACGGTCTGACCGCGTTTGTCGACGCGCTCGAACTGGCCGTGGAAAAACTCGCCCTGATTCAACCGGCGCCAGAAGTCCTGATAGTCGCTGCTGTTGACCAGAACCGCCGGGCAGAACAGCCGATGATGCTTGCCCTTCAGCTCGGCGAGTGTGTAACCCATGCGCGTCAGAAAATTCTGATTGGCAGTGAGGATATTGCCGTCGAGGTCGAACTCGATCACCGCCATGGCGCGGTCGATCGCCTGCAACTTGGCGTTGGCTTCGCTTTCCTGCTGAACTTTGGCGGTGACGTCCATGGCGTACTTGACCACTTTCACCACGCGGCCTGAGGCATCCTTGATCGGGTTGTAGCTGGCCTCGAGCCAGATCGGTCGGCCTTGGCTGTCGATACGTTCAAAGGTGCCGGACTGGAACTGGCCGCTTTTCAGCTTCGACCACAACTCGGTGTATTGGCTGCTGCGGGCAATCTCGGGCGGGCAGAAGCGGCGATGGGGCTGACCGATTACTTGTTCGGCCTTGTAGCCCATGGTGTTCAGGAAGTTGTCGTTGGCGCGTAGCACGACGCCGTCGAGATCGAACTCGATCACAGCCATGGAGCGGTTGATCGCTGCCAGCAGGCCAGACTGTTCGGTAATGGTGTTCTGGAGAGCGTCGAGGGTGGACTTGTGGCGGTTGAAAAACATGCTGGCGGCACTCTGGAAATAGGGCTGGAGGTTGGGTCCCTGTTCCCGCGCCGGCTAACCGGAGGTGCTGATGATTAGCAGCAGTGTGCCAGCATCCAGGCTGACGGATTCACTTATACAAAACTTTATAAAGTTGTACAAGAAATCGATATTTCTCCAATTTGTACAAGTTTTTTCAGGCGGTGGAGCGGCTCAACGCGACGCTGATCGTGTTACGTCCCGCGTGTTTGGCGCTGTATAGCGCCTTGTCGGAATCGTCGAACCACTCGAGGGCATCGGCGTAGACGGATTGATAGCGGGCAAGCCCGATGCTCAGGCTGACGCGCAGTTCGGGGACGTCAGGGTGGCGGTATCGATCCATTCCCTGACGCAATTGCTCCATCAGCGCTTCGGCCCTGTTCAGTGGCAGGTTGGGCAGGATCACGCAGAATTCATCACCGCCGTAACGCCCGGCCAGCTCGCTTTCGTCGAGCACGAATTTCAGCTCGCGACTCAATTGCCGCAGCACCGCATCGCCGACGATGTGCCCGTAACTGTCGTTGATCGACTTGAAATGATCGATGTCGATCAGCGCCAGAATGGCTTGGGAATTGTGCTGCCGGCACTGCTGGAACTTGAGGTGCAGCAGGTCTTTCCAGGCACCGTGATTGAGCAGGCCGGTCAGGCTGTCGGTACAGCTCAGGGCACTCAGGGTGCGCTTGTGTTCGGCGAGTTTGATCGCCAACCGGTAACAGACCATGCCTAGCGCCAGCGGATAAAGGGTCAGCATCGGCAGACACGCCCAGACCTGCGTCTGGGTGGCCGTCAGGGTGAAATTGACGCCGAACACCGACCAGCCCAGCAGCACGCCGATCACTTGGGCGAGGGCGCCGAGCAGGAACAGACGCTGGCCGCCGGCGGCCACATTGTTCATGGTCATCATCGACAGGATGGTCACGGTGGTCAGCGGATTGAACTGGAAACAGGCGGTCCAGAAACCGCCGCACACCGAGTCATAGAGAAGGTTGCGGCGTTCGGCGCGATAGGGAAAAGCCGAGCGGGTCGACCATTGATAAGCCACGTGCGGCCAGAGAAAACCGTTCAACACCAACAGCGCCCAGAGCCAGCCCGACATGTTCAACGGATACAGCGCGGCACCGACGCTGAAAAAACCGATGCCCAATCCGATGGCCCGTGGCAAGTAAATGCGCCTGGCGAATGACAAGCCTTTGCCGCGTTGGTTTTCCATGATGTTCTGCGCCAGATTCATTCTGAAACACTTTGCAGTGTAATTCTTCAGACAGACCGTTCATCGGCCAATGACAGACATTGTCATTTATTCCAGCGGGAAAATTCAGTGTCCTTGTGAGCCATTTACCGTGGCGCAGGCCTTGTCTAGAGCTGGTAGCAAGCCAGAAACATATCGAGTGCAGAATCGACCACGGCATTTTGCGTGGCGCTGTCGAGGGAGGGCTGGCCCATGGAGATCTGCGGCCAGAAGGCAAACGTCTTCAACAGACCCTGCACCTGATGCGCGGCGAACTCCGGATCCACCGGTTTCAGCCGACCGTCCGCCTGAGCTGCGCGAATCCATACGGTCACGCTTTCTTCTCGTTCGCCCATGCGCGCCACCATGTTTTGCGCGCGCTCTGGCGAGTGGATCGCGGCCGCGATGGCGACGCGGGCCAGATTCATGAAGTTGTCGTCCGCCATCGTCTGCAGTTTGGCCAGCAGCATCGATCGCAATTGATCGCGCAATGGCTGGTCGGGCTGGTACGACACGGCTTGCTCGGTGCTGATCCGTGCCCACAACTGGTTGAGAATTTCGGCGAACAGTTCTTCTTTGCTGGGGAAATGGTTGTACACCGTCCGCTTCGACACCCCGGCAGTGGCCGCAATCTTGTCCATGCTGGTGACCTCGAAACCGTTGGCACGGAATTCGGTTATCGCGGCCTGGATGATGGCTTCGCGTTTGCGGTCGGTGAGGCGCTGGGGGGCTGTCATAAATTCGATTCGGCAGAAAAGGGTGAAATTACACTCGGCAGTTTACTTGTCATCAGGTTTGATGCAACCTAGAAAGTACACCGATCAGTGTAATGTTACGTTAATCGGTGCAACCTAAAACCAGATGTCCGGCTGATGCGTGCGTGCCTTGGCCATTTATCGTCCCACCGTGGAAAGCCGTGAATTACGCGGTGTTTCCGGAGTCATTCAGTCATGGCCAAATCCATTGCTTCTGCGGGCAGTCAAACTTCTGAACCTTCGCGTCAGGCCGAAGGTGTATTCCGCAACCATGCGCCGGTGCAGCGCGAAGGTGTGCGCAAGATGCTGCGGATCATGTGGAACATGATCTTCCACAAACCGCGCAACACCCGGCCGGCCGCGGCCATTCCTGTGCAGCCACTGACCCGCGCGGATCTGATCGCGGCGCCCAACCACAGCGTTTATCGCCTTGGCCACTCGACCTTGTTGCTCAAACTGCAAGACAAATTCTGGATCACCGACCCGGTGTTCGCCGAGCGCGCTTCGCCGGTGCAATGGGCCGGTCCGAAACGTTTTCACCAGCCACCGATCAGCATCGACGAATTGCCGCCGATCGAAGCGGTGATCCTGTCGCACAACCACTACGATCACCTCGACTATGAAGCGGTGTTGAAACTGGCGGACAAGGTCAACGTCTTCCTGACCCCGCTAGGCGTTGGCGACACCCTGATCAAATGGGGCATCGATGCCGACAAAGTTCGCCAGTTCGACTGGTGGCAGGGCACCGAAGTCGGCGGCATCCGCTTCATCGCCACTCCGTCGCAGCACTTCTCCGGTCGGGGCCTGTTCGATGGCAACCAGACCCTGTGGGCTTCGTGGGTGATCATCGACGGCGACACGCGGATTTTCTTCAGTGGTGACAGCGGCTACTTCGACGGCTTCAAACGCATCGGCGAACAGTACGGCCCCTTTGACCTGACCCTGATGGAGACTGGCGCCTACAACGTCGAATGGCCTTACGTGCACATGCAACCGGAAGAAACCCTGCAAGCCCACATCGACCTCAAGGGCCGCTGGTTATTCCCGATCCACAACGGCACGTTCGATCTGGCGATGCATGCATGGCATGAACCGTTTGATCGCATTCTTGCACTGGCATGGGAGCGCAGTGTTTCCATCACCACCCCGCAAATGGGCGAGGCGTTCAACCTGGCACAACCCCAACGCGGAAGTGCGTGGTGGTTGGCGGTTGAAGGGGAGAGTGAGGCGGTGGTGCAAGGGGCCTGACTCACCGGTGCAGGTTCGCCTCCATGAGGCGAACCGAATCACTCCGCCATTGCATAATCCCCACGCACTGATTCGGCTGTCGAACCATTGCTTGTCGAACGCCCCGGCGCAAATCCCGGAAAGAACACCAGCCCCTGCGCCTCAAACCGATAGGTCAGCGCCAGCCGCACCTCATCCGCCACGTCCTGCTGCGCCTCGAACCGCTGAATGTCGTCTGCTGAAACCTTGGCCTCTCGCGACAATTGTTCAACGCTCCAGCCCAACATCCCTCGGGCCTGGGCGCAATGGGTCGGGGTGAACTGGAAAAGGGCGATACGTTCGAGGATGAGGTTCATCGCTGAAGAGGCCATGGTGTGCTCCGGGCTCGAGAGTGCTGATGGAAAATGTACTGTGTTTTTGTACAGTTGTTTTCGGCCGGGATCAAACGCATTTTTTGATTTGCCCTAGTTCGCCGCCTCCAACCAGACGGACGGTGCCTGACCGAGGATCCGGCGGAACATCGTCGAGAACGCCGCCGGGCTGTCATAGCCGAAATCCAGGGCAATCCGCGTCACCGCTTGACCCGCCGCCAGCCGTGCCAACGCCAGTACCACGCAGGCACGCTGGCGCCATTGACTGAAACTCAGGCCGGTCTGCTGACGAAACAGTCTGTTGAAGGTGCGTAAGCTTACGTGCAGCTGATCGGCCCAATGCTGGGGCGATTGGTGGGCATTCGGCTGATGCAGAAAGGTCTGACACAGTTCGAGCAGTCTTCCGTCAGACGGCAGCGGGATATGCAACGGCAACGGAGCACTGCGCAACAACTCATGCAGCAACAAGTCGATCAGCACGCCGTCGCGCCCGGCCAGGTCATAGGTCAGCGGCAACTCCACGGCTTCCATCAGCAAGTGCCGCATCAACGGCGACACGCTGATCACCTGACAACGCTCGCCCAGATCCACCGCCCCCGGCTCGATATACAAACTGCGAGTGCTGACCCCCAGCATCAACACCTCATGCGCCACCCCCGGCGGAATCCACACCGCCCGCTGCGGCGGCACCACCCAGTTGCCGTCATGCGTGCTGACCTGCATCACCCCGGTCGCGCCATACAACAATTGCGCCCGCCGATGCGTATGACGTGGCAACCGATAGCCGTGGGAATAATCCGTACCGATCGCCACCACCGGGCGCGGCGTGTCATCCAGCAGATTGATTGAAACATTGCGCATCGAGCGGCATCCAGTAGTTGGCGTAAACGCAAACATTATTGGCTGACTTGCTGAAGCAGGCCAAGCGCCGCCGCTCTATCGTCGACCGCTCCCAAACAACGGACGACGCGCCATGTTCTACCTCCTGCTGACACTCTTCGGCTGCCTGACCGGCGTCACCGCCGTGCTCTTCGGCTTCGGCGGCGGCTTCGTCGTCGTGCCGCTGCTGTACCGCATGATTACCGCCAGCCACGGTGCCGATGATCCCATCGGGCAGTCAGCCATGCACATCGCCGTCGCCACCTCGACCTGCGTAATGATCGTCAACGCCCTGGTCGCCACCGACAAACATCGCCGCGCCGGCAACCTTATTCGTGATTACCTCTGGCCCTTGGGCGGGTTCATAGGATTGGGCGCGGTCGTTGGCGCAATCGCAGCGGTGTGGGTCAGCGGCGAAGTCATTCGTTATGCCTTCATTGCCTACCTCGGCGTGACGATTGTCGATTGCCTGCTGCGACGCGGATTTCTTACGCAGTCCGAAGGCGTCATCCCACGTCGATTGAGAACACTGGAAACGTCTGGCGGTGGTGTAGGCATTGGCGCCATCGCAACCTTTCTCGGCGTAGGAGGAAGCGTCATGACCGTGCCGTTATTGCGGCGTTGCGGGTTGAGCATGTCGCAGGCAACGTCGATGGCCAATCCGCTGAGCGTGCCGGTGGCGCTGGCGGGCACCCTGACTTACATGGCGCTGGCTGGTTTTAGCGCGACCGACTTGGGGCCATGGTTTGTCGGGTATGTGGATCTGCTGGCGTTTGCGGTGCTGACGCTGGGCTCGATGCTGGGGATTCGACTGGCCACGCCATGGATCGGACGGATACCGGATCGGGTGCATGCGTGGGTGTATATCGCGCTACTCATCGTCGTGATGCTGGGCATGATACTGAAGTAGCACCTCGATTCCTGCGCGCATCCTTTGCATACTCCGCAGCCTTATTCACTCAGGGATCGATCCATGCTCAAGGGACTGTTGCGCCTGGCGCCATATGCCGCCGCGTTGTTTTCACTGCTTTCCACCGCTCAGGCTGACGACGGCAGACGTGTGTTCACGGGCACGCTGGGCAAGACGCCGATTGTGGTTGAGCTCAACACCCAGCAGCAGGACGAAGTGACCGGCCGCTACTTCTACGAGAAGTATCACCGCGATCTGCCCCTCAGTGGCGCGTTGCAGGACAGCACGCTGACGCTGGTCGAGGGCAACAATCGTTACGGTGACGACAAGCCACTGCCAACTTTGAAACTGGAAGAAACTGCCACTGGCTGGCAGGGCGAGTGGCAAAGTCCGAAGGGCAAGAAGCTCTCAGTGCAACTTTCCGAGGCCAGGCTTCCAGCGCCGACAACTTCTACGCTGCCCTTCATCGCCGCGCTGGCAAACGGCGAGCCGTATGAGTATTTGCGACTACAGGGACTCAAGCTCAAACCGCTGAAGAAACAAGACTTCATGGGTTACACCCTGCAATGGTGGATTGAACCGGAGTCGAAGATTTCGCTGTTCAGCGTAGAGTCCGGTCTGCCAAAAGATGATCTGCAACGGGTTAACCAGCAGTTGCTTGGACGGTTGTGGAATGAGGTCATCCGCTATCACGGTTGCCAACTACTGGGTGGGGAATACGTCGATTTCATGCAGGACGCACAACCCAAAATGATTTCGCCAGCCGTGGTCAGCCTGAACATCTCGACCAGCTATTTCTGCGGTGGCGCGCATCCGGACTTCGGTGATTCACCCCTCAACATTGATGTAAGCACTGGTCATTCGTTGTCGCTCGAAGATGTGCTGTGGGTAGGTGAGGGCAAGCCACTTCTGCATGCCGAACGAGACAGCCTGGGTGACAAGCCTTTGAGTGAGGCTGAAAGTGACGCGCGTTATCAGTATGAAAACAAGGAGCTGGTGCCTTGGCTGATCAAGCAATTCACTGCCCTGTACCCCGCAGAAATGAAGAAGCCAACGCAAGATGACGATTGCGACTTCACGGAAGAAAGCGTTTGGGGTTCTTCGCCGTGGTACTTCACTGCGAAAGGTTTATACCTGGGCGCCTACTTCGCCCGCGTTCAACGCTCTTGCGATAGACCAGACTGGTCGGTGCTGCCGTACTCCCTCATCAAACAACACCCCGGCGCCGTCCAATTGCAACTGCCCCAGGGCTAATCACGCCAGACCCGGCGCTTCACGAATAATGAAGTGATCCAGGTTCTCGATATTGGCGTTGAAGACCTCGAAAGGCTTTTCGGGGTTCTTCTTGCCCGGCACCTGCTTCAACTCCGGCGTCACACCGTAGAAGAAGCAGAACAACTCCTTGTCGCTATCGATCGCGTGCTTGATCTCTTCCAGAAACGCCTTGCGCTTGCGGTAGTTGTCGATCAGCTTTTTGTTGAGATAAACACTGACCGGATAAGGCTTCTTCTTGCTGTCATCCGGCTTTTTGAACCAGACCTTGTCCTCGAAATCGATCCGGAAACTGGCGCTGTGAAAGTCCTCGATCTTCTTGATCCGGCCCCAGTAAATCAGCCCCTTGTTGTCCATCAAATACTCGATCTTCTTGAAGAACGAACTGTACGGCGCCGTATGCTCGCCAATCTTCAACGGCATGCGCTTGAGCAAATCCTTGTCCGCGAAGTTCGACACAAAACACTCCACGGGATGAGCAAAGACACTGGTCTTGTCCGGCGCCGTCTCACGACTCGGCGATTCTTTTGAGGGGGTAGTCGCCACCCGCACCGGATCATCCCGCAACACATCCGCCGCCCCCGCTGGCGCAGCAGGCTTGCGCACATACTCACGACGCGTCAGCAACAACTCCGACGGGAAATGTTCCTCCCGCCCGTCATCCGCTTCCCCATCCGCCGCCTCAACCCCCGACGCCGACGTCTTCAAACTCACATACGGACAACCCGCCACATGCTGCGTACCGGGCAGATTCTTGAAGTGCGGCGTGCGCACGTAATTCACGTTCTTGGCGTTGAACGTACCCAACTCGTTGGAAGCATTGAACGCCGAACGACAGGCATCGTTGGGGCACTGGAAGTGTTCCTTCGCAGAATCGAACGCCACCGTCTCATCGAAATTGAGATCGCGAACGTCATAGATCGACAGTTTGTCGTCGAGACTGAGGCAGTAGGCGAGGTCGAATTTCATGGTGGGGCTCGGGTCCTTGAGTGGGGGGAGGGGTATTAATAGCGGGTGGTGGGGTGGGTTGCACTGATTGTTTTCGGGATGATGCAAAGTCTGTGGGAGACAGCCTGCTGACGATTCGCGACATCAACCAGATTTCAAACTTCACACCGCCATCGCTGATCACGTATCGCTTCGTGGCGAGGGAGTAAGCTCCCTCGCCACGAAATTTTTATTCACGCTCTAACCGTTTAACCTTCGTATACAGCGACTCGGTTAACTCCTTGCTGTCATTCGAGTGATGGCAGCGCCGATGACAGTTCGGACAAAGCGCTACAGCATTGCTAACGCGATCAGAACCTTTATTCGCCAAATGCCTCACGTGATGCACTTCAAGGTAGGGCGATTCATTTTTGGTGAACGGCGCTGGTTCACCGCACCCTTCGCATATCCCTTTAGCCTTCTGACGAACCCAGGCTCTAACCTTCGGGTCACGTATAAATGCAGTGCTTTGGGCGGGAGCGCGCTTCGGCTTCACAATCCCCGCAGGTTCTTCTTCAAGAAGCAGTTTCTCTAGCGCCAGAGCTCTCTGCTCTAGTGCTTCTTCATCCGCAGTCGCAACCGTTGGATCCCCCAGCGTAACCCCTTTGGCAATCAACACTGCTCGGATGGCTGGCTCAACGTTGGCCCCTACGTTTCTAGCTGGCTTGTACCCTTTGATGTATTCCCTATGCATTCTCAATAAAACGGCCGAGATGTTCTGCATGCGGAATTCAACTGAGCCTTCAGTACGGTTGTGCAACGCAGACGCACGCAGCACGCGATTCTCATGTGCTTTGTTAAATTTTTGGCCGATTCGCTCAAGCTCAAACATCTTCAAATAGGCATCAACCGCTGCCTCAATCTCAGCAACAGTCCAGTCAGTGTCTTTTTTCTTGTCGCTCATAAAATCGCCGAGGTTTGAAAACCCTCGGACGATACTGAGTGGCCACTACAAATGTCTAGGAAAAATCCTACGTTGATTGGCGATATATCTCAGGAGTGATCCTACAAATACAACACTTAACCTATGGTATTGTCGGCGACTGATACCCTTGTGTAGCTCTTCGCCACTAATCGAGCGAAGTGTGTTGGTAGGGGGGCAAGTTCTGAATTTGTGTATTTGAAATAACTCTCTAGCAGGCCGTTATTTATTGTTTGATGAGGCTTCGTATTTAGCCCTTTGGGCTAGATACGAAGTTTTACTGAATGTCTTTACTGACGTTGGAGGAAGCCAGCTAGCTGGGCGTGTCTCTTTAGTGTGATTTTTATTTGCTCTTTAATTGTTGAAGGCATCGTGTTTTCTGGTGAAAAAACTTTTAATTCGATAATGCGCTTTGTTTTGTTTTTCTCATTGGCGTCGGAGAATATGTCGGCTCGCACACTTGAATAAATAGTTTTGATATCAAACTCGTGGGAAGAGGGTAATCCACAGGCGGACAGTATATTTGCTATGCGCTTGCCGAGTGCGGTTGGAGTCGATGTGACAGTGTCATACCAAGCCTTTGCATCTCTGGACCTTTTTGATTCTCGCTCCCTTGCTGGCGCATAAGAGTAATTCTCCCAATTTCCAGAAATCAAGTGGAAAAAGTGAGTGCTTTTAAAACGTGTCAGAAAAGTTTTCCCAAGGTTTCTCTGGTCATTGTCAAGTTCAAGACATAGCATGTGAAGATCAGCTGCTCGGATAGGAACTACCCGGAAGTCAAAATATAGCCGGGCTCTGTTTAGCTCATGCAGTGGCAGTGTCCTTCTATCATCATCATTCAACTCTGTGTACCAAGCCTCCCAGTTCAGCCTGTATTCATCTCGAGGTTTAGAGAACTGCATGATTCGTTGATTTCTCAAACCATCGCTTACAGGCCACAATAACGTCACTTGATACTCAGATAGATTCTGCAGTCCGTCAATGTTCTCGCCGAGCTTTTCGGCAACCTTCTCTATCGTCTCTCCGATAGTGGTGCTGTGACGAGCAATCTCTTCGATGTCAGCGCTAATGATCTGATAGTCAGAAAGAGGTTTGTCCATGTTGTGAAATGAGAAAGTTTCCTCAATAATTCGTGGCCAATTTTTTTGTGCAGGCCCAACTATTTCTAAATCTCTGGATATCAAAATTCTTTTGTTTCTGGAAGTCGCGTCAGCGAGCATGTCTCGAAACTGTTTGTTTGTTGTTAGCCATATAAATATTATGGGGATATTTTTGCAGTCGCCTCGATCTAGCAGGCTTAAGTGTTCGATGAATTGCGTGGGGATGCGTTCCTTTCCTTGAACGTTTTCCTCGTACTGATCAATTACTGCGATGATTAGCTTATCGGGGTGTAGTTTGTGGGTTTTTTTAACTTTTAGAGTGAGTGCTTCTAATGTTTCTACCTCGGATCTTTCCAATACTACACTGACAACTGATGGCATGTGGGTAGATAGCTCGCGTGAAGCGGAGCTTTTTCCGGAGCCGCTTTCTCCATAAAGCGGGATAAATCTAATGCCGCCAGAAATCTTCATTGACTTGTAGGCTCTGTCTACAATTCCTATAAGTTCCTGGTTTGGAGATAGTCTACCCTTATAAGCAGCGTCTAAATCTTCGTATCTAGACGGTAGGTTTATGCTCATCTAATAATTGTCCATAATTAATTCTTTTGTAGTTAGTAAAAAGCCCTGGGTTTCAGGGCTTTTTACGAGTTCTCAATGGGGACTGAGTAAATCAAAACTGCTGAGTGGGCAGTTATTAATCCCAGCTCAACGCCCCACCAGTCTGATACTCAATAACCCGAGTCTCAAAGAAATTCTTCTCTTTCTTCAAGTCCATAATCTCGCTCATCCAAGGGAACGGGTTAGTCGTCCCTGGATACTCTTCCTTCAAACCGATCTGCGACAGACGACGGTTGGCGATGAACTTGAGGTAGTCCTCCATCATCGCAGCGTTCATGCCCAACACACCGCGAGGCATAGTGTCACGCGCGTATTCGATTTCCAGCTGAGTGCCCTGCAGAATCATCTGCGAAGCTTCTTCCTTCATTTCGGCATCCCACAGGTGTGGGTTTTCGATTTTGATCTGGTTGATCACGTCGATGCCGAAGTTCAGGTGCATGGATTCGTCGCGCAGGATGTACTGGAACTGCTCGGCGACGCCGGTCATTTTGTTGCGGCGGCCCATGGAGAGGATCTGGGTGAAGCCGCAGTAGAAGAAGATGCCTTCCAGAACGCAGTAGTAGGCGATCAGGTTGCGCAGCAGTTCTTTGTCGGTCTCTACGGTGCCGGTGTTGAATTCCGGGTCGGAGATGGCGCGGGTGTATTTCAGGCCCCAGGCGGCTTTTTTCGCGACCGACGGGATCTCGTGGTACATGTTGAAGATCTCGCCTTCATCCATGCCCAGCGATTCGATGCAGTACTGGTAGGCGTGGGTGTGGATCGCCTCTTCGAATGCCTGGCGCAGGATGTACTGGCGGCATTCCGGGTTGGTGATCAGGCGGTACACGGCCAGGGCCAGGTTGTTGGCAACCAGGGAGTCGGCGGTGGAGAAGAAGCCGAGGTTGCGCATCACGATGCGGCGCTCGTCGTCGGTCAGGCCTTCCGGGTTTTTCCAGAGGGCGATGTCGGCGGTCATGTTGACTTCTTGCGGCATCCAGTGGTTTGCGCAGCCGTCCAGGTATTTCTGCCAGGCCCAGTCGTACTTGAATGGCACGAGCTGGTTGAGGTCGGCGCGGCAGTTGATCATGCGCTTTTCGTCAACGGCGACACGGGCGGCGGAGCCTTCGAGTTCGGCGAGGCCTTCGGCAACGTCGAGGGAATCCAGTGCAGCCTTGGCGCGGGCCACGGCGGCCGAGTCTTCGGCAGTCACGGCGCGGGCTTCGAGGGCGGCGGCACCGCCGGCGCTGTCGAGGCGGTCCATGTTGGCTTCGGTAGCGTGGCCGGCGTTGGCGCCTTTAACTGCTACTTCACTGTCTTCTTTGTCGAATTCGTCCCAGCTCAGCATGACGTGTCGTCTCCTGCGTGAGGGCCTGTGCCCGTGTGAAAACTGATTGGTTGGTTTTTCACACGGCCGTACAGGCCGCGTTGGATGTCGTTTTTTGCAGCGGTGCAACGCAGGCAATAAACAGAAAATTTTTACGGGTTTCCGAGAGCCTCTGACGGGCGCGAGTCAGCGTTGACGCTGCTGCGGGGCTTCAGAATGGCTTTGATCCCTGTAAGGGAATATTGCTGACCCGATTGGGCGGCATTATAGGGAAAAAAACACGGGCGTGGGGGAGGGCGAAACAGCGCAGGGTGGTCGAGCGCTGGGGTGATTTCGATCGGAGCGAGGGTTTACAGGGCTTTCGCCGGGATTGGCCTGGGAGAAAATTTTTTCATTAATTTTTCTGCGTGTGATTGATTGCTCAAAAAACAATCAAAAAACCGCGTTTTTCACTATATCTTGTGTTTTGCAACCCTTTTACGTCCCTTCAAACACAACTGAGCCCGACCGAAGCCGGGCTGGAATCGACCCTCGATGTTGCGCTGAGTGATCCGATTCGGTGCAGTCTCAAACCATCAATTGGTGCAGCCGTTACCCATCACGCTGTAACGCAGGATGTGGCGCTGGCCGGTGGAGTCGTCGTACTCCATTTTCATCGGTACGACTTCGCAGACATTTGGAACTTCGCTCATCGATACAACTTTGGCGATATCCAGGTGAGTGGAGTAAGTGTATTCCTCGATGGCTGGTTGTTGCTGTGCGACATCAGTCGGGACCTCGTCTGCCATGGCGGTTGCGCACAGACTGCTGAGGGCCAGAACCAATAAAGCTTTCATTTGAAATTTACCTTCTTGAGGTCGAGTGGGGTCACGCAACCTTTTTGGGGTTGCGTGTGGAACTTCATCGTTTGGGTTTGTTACTTAAGAGCTGGATTAACGGCCTTCGTGGGGGCTGTAACGTTGTTAATCGCTTTGCCTTGTCGGCGAGGTGAATTTTAGGGAGGCGGGGTAGGGGTAAACAGACCCGGTTTTGATAAACACCTTTGGCAGATTTGGTAACAATCGCTGGATATGGTGTTGGTAGTGCTTTGGCTTTCCTGAAAGACCGCGTCGCCTGAATCGCTGGCAAGCCAGCTCCCACAAGGGCTGCGAAGCATTTCGACAAGGTATTGGCAGCGTGCCTCCGGGGTATCTGGATGTTTTGTAGGGGCTTGTTACTACCATCGTCGAATGGTTCTATACGGGCGCCCCGGCTACAACAGGGTCATACAAAAACAACTATTACACCGAGGTAGGAAAGATGAGTGCGGCTTCCCTGTATCCCGTTCGTCCCGAGGTTCTGGCCAATACGCTGACCGACGAGGCGACCTACAAAGCCATGTACCAACAGTCGGTCGTCAACCCTGACGGCTTCTGGCGCGAACAAGCCAAGCGCCTCGACTGGATCAAGCCTTTCACCACGGTGAAACAGACTTCGTTCGACGACCACCACGTCGACATCAAGTGGTTTGCCGACGGCACCCTGAACGTTTCCTACAACTGCCTCGACCGTCATCTGGCCGAGCGCGGCGATCAGGTCGCCATCATCTGGGAAGGCGACGATCCTTCCGAAAGCCGCAACATCACCTACCGCGAACTGCACGAACAAGTGTGCAAACTCGCCAACGCCCTGCGTGGTCAGGACGTGCACCGCGGCGATGTGGTGACCATTTATATGCCGATGATTCCCGAAGCCGTGGTCGCCATGCTGGCCTGTACCCGGATCGGCGCGATTCACTCGGTGGTGTTCGGCGGTTTCTCGCCGGAAGCCCTGGCCGGCCGCATCATCGACTGCCGCTCGAAAGTGGTGATCACCGCTGACGAAGGCATCCGTGCCGGCAAGAAGATTTCCCTCAAGGCCAACGTCGACGACGCCCTGACCAACCCGGAAACCAGCAGCATCCAGAAAGTCATCGTGTGCAAGCGCACCGGCGGCGACATCAAGTGGAACCAGCATCGCGACATCTGGTACGAAGACCTGATGAAAGTGGCGGGCACGGTCTGCGCGCCGAAAGAGATGGGCGCCGAAGAAGCGCTGTTCATCCTTTATACCTCCGGCTCAACTGGCAAGCCGAAGGGCGTTCAGCACACCACCGGCGGCTATCTGTTGTACGCGGCCATGACTCACGAGCGCGTGTTCGACTACCGTCCGGGCGAAATCTACTGGTGCACCGCTGACGTGGGCTGGGTCACCGGTCACTCCTACATCGTCTACGGCCCGCTGGCCAACGGCGCGACCACGCTGCTGTTCGAAGGCGTGCCGAACTATCCGGACATCACCCGGGTGGCGAAGATCGTCGACAAGCACAAGGTCAACATCCTCTACACCGCGCCGACCGCGATCCGCGCGATGATGGCCTCGGGCACCGCCGCTGTTGAAGGCGCGGACGGCAGCAGCCTGCGTCTGCTCGGTTCGGTGGGCGAGCCGATCAACCCGGAAGCCTGGGACTGGTATTACAAGAATGTCGGCAAGTCCCGCTGCCCGATCGTCGATACCTGGTGGCAGACCGAAACCGGCGGCAACATGATGAGCCCGCTGCCGGGCGCCCATGCGCTCAAACCAGGTTCGGCCGCACGTCCGTTCTTCGGTGTGGTGCCGGCGCTGGTGGACAACCTCGGCAACATCATCGAGGGCGAGGCTGAAGGCAATCTGGTGATTCTCGATTCGTGGCCGGGTCAGGCGCGCACCTTGTACGGCGATCACGACCGTTTCGTCGACACCTACTTCAAGACTTTCCGTGGCATGTATTTCACTGGTGACGGCGCACGTCGCGATGCCGACGGTTACTACTGGATCACCGGTCGCGTGGACGACGTGCTCAACGTCTCCGGCCACCGCATGGGTACCGCCGAGATCGAAAGCGCGATGGTTGCTCACCCGAAAGTCGCCGAAGCGGCGGTGGTCGGTGTGCCGCACGACATCAAGGGGCAGGGCATTTATGTTTATGTCACCCTGAAGAATGGCGAAGAGCCGAGCGAGCAATTGCGTCTGGAACTGAAAAACTGGGTGCGCAAGGAGATCGGACCGATCGCTTCGCCGGACGTGATCCAGTGGGCGCCGGGGCTGCCGAAGACCCGTTCGGGCAAGATCATGCGCCGCATCCTGCGCAAGATCGCCACGGCCGAATACGAAGGCCTGGGCGACATCTCCACCCTGGCCGATCCGGGTGTGGTGCAGCATCTGATCGATACGCACAAGACCATGAACGTCGCGTAAGCGGCGGGTCTGAAGGCTGAAAAGCCCCGTCCGGCATTGCGCCGGGCGGGGCTTTTTGTTGTCTGTAGTTTGTGATCGTTCCCACGTCGAGGCGTCGAACCGTCCGCGTGGTAACGCTTCCCTGGACGCTCTGCGTCCGCTCTTGGGACGCGGAGCGTCCCGGGCTGCGTTCCCACGCGGAGCGTGGGAACGATCAGTTAGGGGGCGGGCAGGGCGTGGGTGATCTGCAACCAATAATTATCGAATTGCTCCGTCAGCCCATTCCCACTGTTACCCGTCCGCCTTCAAGTAACTGAATGTGTAACCGCCCGCTCCGCAACGGGGCATCCGGAAACGCATCGCCCCGTTTTAGAGCCTCAAAACACCCGGTGAAAAATAAGACATAACCCCGCGCTTGCCGGATTAGAAGGGTTTGCGAATAATAGGCCCGCAATTTGCAGCATGGATCGGTTCACTGTCTTTCGCTCTGGCATGAAATTGCAGGGCTGTCAATGTGCTCAAGCGGGTTTCTCGGTGCATCTGTAATTAGTTGTCGCATTGAAGAAATATCGGCTTCGGGCCTGTCGTTAGAATGCCGATCACTCGCTCGTCGTGGCTCGTGTTGAAATCGCTGACGGTTTCAATGGGAAATTTCCCACGGATGCAGCACCGCTTTTCTGTTTCACCCATTCGCATATTGGGCTGTCGCTCACTCTGCCGTTTTTGCCCTTTACCGATGGAGTCCCAAGATGAAGAAACTTGTGCTGCTTGGCGCCCTGGCACTGTCCGTGCTGTCCCTGCCGACATTCGCCGATGAAAAGCCTCTGAAAATCGGTATCGAAGCGGCTTACCCTCCATTCGCCTCCAAAGCGCCGGACGGCAGCATCGTCGGTTTCGACTACGACATCGGCAACGCGCTGTGCGAAGAAATGAAGGTCAAGTGCCAGTGGGTCGAGCAAGAGTTCGACGGTCTGATCCCGGCACTCAAAGTGCGCAAGATCGACGCGATCCTGTCGTCCATGTCCATCACTGAAGACCGCAAGAAGTCCGTGGACTTCACCAACAAGTACTACAACACCCCGGCCCGCCTCGTGATGAAGGAAGGCACTCAGGTCAGCGAAGGTCTGGCTGAGCTCAAGGGCAAGAACATCGGCGTGCAGCGTGGTTCGATCCACGAGCGTTTCGCCCGCGAAGTTCTGGCCCCGCTGGGTGCCGAGATCAAGCCGTACGGCTCGCAGAACGAAATCTACCTCGACGTGGCCGCCGGCCGCCTCGACGGCACCGTGGCGGACGCTACGCTGTTGAATGACGGCTTCCTGAAAACCGACGCCGGCAAAGGCTTCGCGTTCGTGGGCCCGGCGTTCACCGACGTCAAATACTTCGGCGACGGCGTAGGCATCGCGGTACGCAAGGGCGACGCCCTGAAAGACAAGATCAACACCGCCATCGCGGCCATCCGCGAGAACGGCAAGTACAAGGCAATCCAGGACAAGTACTTCGACTTCGACATTTACGGCAAGTAAAGACGTCGCTCGACCCGTCCGAAATGGCGCAAGCAACAGGATCTCTGCGGTTTGCGCCATTTTTTCATCCCAACTTTCGAGGACCTGAATCATGTTGAAAGGCTACGGGGCTGTCATCCTCGATGGCGCTTGGCTGACGCTTCAGCTCGCCTTGTCGTCCATGGCCCTGGCCATCGTTCTCGGGCTGATCGGCGTCGCGTTGCGCCTGTCGCCGGTGCGCTGGCTGGCGTGGCTGGGCGATCTGTATTCCACGGTGATTCGCGGGATTCCCGACCTGGTGCTGATCCTGCTGATCTTCTACGGCGGTCAGGACCTGCTCAACCGTGTCGCGCCAATGCTCGGCTATGACGACTACATCGACCTGAACCCGCTGGCCGCCGGTATCGGCACCCTCGGCTTCATCTTCGGTGCGTACCTTTCGGAAACCTTCCGCGGCGCGTTCATGGCAATTCCCAAAGGTCAGGCCGAAGCCGGCATGGCGTACGGCATGAGCAGCTTCCAGGTGTTCTTCCGGGTGCTGGTGCCGCAGATGATTCGTCTGGCGATTCCGGGCTTCACCAACAACTGGCTGGTGTTGACCAAGGCCACCGCGCTGATTTCCGTGGTCGGTCTGCAAGACATGATGTTCAAGGCCAAGCAGGCGGCCGACGCCACCCGCGAGCCTTTCACCTTCTTCCTCGCAGTGGCGGCGATGTACCTGGTGATCACCAGTGTCTCGTTGCTGGCGCTGCGTCACCTTGAGAAGCGCTACTCGGTAGGCGTAAGGGCGGCTGATCTATGATCTTCGACTACAACGTCATTTGGGAGGCCCTGCCGCTGTACCTCGGCGGTCTGGTCACCACCCTCAAGTTGCTCGCGCTGTCGCTGTTCTTCGGTCTGCTTGCGGCCCTGCCGCTGGGCCTGATGCGTGTGTCCAAGAACGCCGTGGTCAATGGCGCAGCCTGGCTCTACACCTACGTGATTCGCGGCACGCCGATGCTGGTTCAGCTGTTCCTGATCTACTACGGTCTGGCCCAGTTCGAAGCGGTGCGTGAAAGCTTCCTCTGGCCGTGGCTGTCCAGCGCAACGTTCTGTGCGTGCCTGGCGTTCGCGATCAACACCAGCGCCTACACCGCCGAAATCATCGCCGGCAGCCTGAAGGCCACGCCGAACGGCGAGATCGAAGCAGCCAAGGCCATGGGCATGTCGCGCTTCAAGATGTACAAGCGCATCCTGCTGCCATCGGCCCTGCGCCGGGCACTGCCGCAGTACAGCAACGAAGTGATCATGATGTTGCAGACCACCAGTCTGGCGTCCATCGTCACCCTGATCGACATCACCGGCGCGGCCCGTACCGTCAACGCGCAGTTCTATCTGCCGTTCGAGGCGTACATCACCGCCGGCGTGTTCTACCTGTGCCTGACCTTCATTCTGGTGCGCCTGTTCAAGCTGGCCGAACGTCGCTGGCTGAGCTACCTGGCCCCGAGGAAGCACTGATATGGAACGCATCGACCACGTTCTGCCGTGGAGCCACCTGGGCAGCGAGCGCCGGATTTCGGTCTTTCGCTTCGGCAGCGGTGAGCGCAAGGCCTACATCCAGGCCAGCCTCCACGCCGACGAACTGCCCGGCATGCGCACCGCCTGGGAACTGAAAAAACGCCTCGGCGAACTCGAAGCCAAGGGCCTGCTCAACGGCGTCATCGAACTGGTGCCGGTGGCCAACCCGCTGGGGCTTGGCCAGTTGCTGCAAGGCAATCACCAGGGACGTTTCGAGGCCGGCAGCGGCAAGAATTTCAACCGTGATTTCGTCGAGCTCAGCGCCCCGGTGGCCGCCAGGCTTGAAGGACAACTCGGTGATGATCCGCACGCCAACATCCGTCTGATCCGTCAGGCGATGGCTGACCATCTGGCAGCGTTGCCCGAGGCCAGCAGCCAGTTGCAAGGCATGCAGCGCATCTTGCTGCAACACGCCGCCACCGCCGATGTGGTGCTGGATCTGCATTGCGACTGCGAAGCCGCGCTGCACATGTACGCCTTGCCGCAGCACTGGCCGCAGTGGCGTTCGCTCGCCGCGCACCTGGATGTGAAGGTCGGCCTGCTGGCGGAAGATTCCGGCGGCAGCTCGTTCGATGAAGCCTGTTCGCTGCCGTGGCTGCGTCTGTCGCGGCTGTTCCCGGACGCGCAGATTCCACTGGCGTGCCTGGCAACCACCGTTGAGCTGGGTGGTCAGGCTGACACCACGCCTGCGCAGGCTGAAGCCTGGGCCGAAGGGATTCTGGCGTTCCTTGCCGAGCAAGGCCTGATCCGTGGTGAGTGGCCGAGCGCGGCGCACGAGCCGTGCGAGGGCATGCCGTTTGAAGGCACTGAATTGCTCCTGCCACCGCATCCGGGCGTGGTGAGTTTTCTGCGCAAGCCCGGCGAGTGGGTTGAAGCCGGTGACAAGATTTTCGAAGTGATCGATCCGCTGTCGGATCGGGTCAGCACGGTGTGTGCTGGTACGTCCGGGGTGCTGTTTGCCATTGAGCGGCTGCGTTACGCCCAACCCGGTTTCTGGCTGGCCAAAGTGGCGGGGCGCGATGCGCTGCGCGACGGCCCTTTGCTCAACGACTGACTGTTTTTGTGAGAACCGACCGCATGTACAAACTTGAAGTCCAAGACCTGCATAAACGCTATGGCAGTCACGAAGTGCTCAAGGGCGTTTCCCTGAAAGCGGCCGCCGGCGATGTGATCAGCATCATCGGCTCCAGTGGCTCCGGCAAAAGTACTTTCCTGCGCTGCATCAACCTGCTCGAGCAGCCGCACGCGGGCAAGATCCTGCTCAACAACGAAGAGTTGAAGCTGGTAGCGAACAAGGACGGCGCGCTGAAAGCCGCTGATCCGAAGCAGCTGCAACGCATGCGTTCGCGCCTGTCGATGGTGTTCCAGCATTTCAACCTGTGGTCGCACATGACCGCGCTGGAAAACATCATGGAAGCGCCGGTTCACGTGCTGGGCGTGTCCAAGGCCGAAGCCCGCGAGAAAGCCGAGCACTACCTGAACAAGGTTGGTGTGGCTCATCGTAAGGATGCGTTCCCGGGGCACATGTCCGGTGGCGAACAGCAGCGTGTGGCGATCGCCCGTGCGCTGGCGATGGAACCGGAAGTGATGCTGTTCGACGAACCGACTTCGGCCCTCGACCCGGAACTGGTCGGCGACGTGCTGAAAGTCATGCAGGCCCTCGCTCAGGAAGGCCGGACCATGGTGGTGGTGACTCACGAAATGGGCTTCGCCCGTGAAGTGTCGAACCAGCTGGTGTTTTTGCACAAAGGCGTCGTCGAAGAAAGCGGCAACCCGCGTGAAGTGCTGGTCAATCCGCAGTCGGAACGTTTGCAACAATTCCTCTCGGGCAGCCTCAAGTAATCGCTCCCGTTATGCACCAGATTAGGTCATGCTGCGCGATCTGAAGGCGGACCAGATTCCTCTGTGGGAGCAAGCCCGCTCCCACAAGGGATCTGCGCCAGTTTCAAGATTTGTGTTCATTTTCGGGCTAGCATTGGCCCTTGCCTTCATCACCGTTCTTCGCTTCGGATTGCCCGCCCATGACTGCCCATCGAATTGGTTTCCTGATTTGGCCCAGCACTAAAGCTCTGACTTTGGCGCTGGCAGAGGAGGCCTTGCGTGTTGCCCAGCGTGTGCATCCGGACGTGGTTTACGAGTTGTCATTCCTGCAGGCTGAAGCACCGACCGAAGGTGAATGGCAACTGCCCGGCGAACCCTGGGCCGGCAAACTCGAAAACTTCCAGAAACTGTTCCTGCTCGCTGACGAGCCACCGACCACGTTGGCGCCGGCTCTCAGCAGCGCGCTCAAGCAACTGGTGCGTGCCGGTTGCGTGATCGGCGGCCTGTCGGCCGGTGTGTACCCGCTGGCGCAGCTCGGTCTGCTCGACGGTTACCGCGCGGCGGTGCACTGGCGCTGGCAGGACGATTTCGCCGAGCGCTTCCCGAAAGTCATCGCCACCAGTCATCTCTTTGATTGGGATCGTGATCGCCTGACCGCGTGCGGCGGCATGTCGGTACTTGATTTGCTGCTGGCGGTGCTGGCCCGCGATCATGGTGCGGAACTGGCCGGTGCGGTCTCCGAAGAACTGGTGGTCGAGCGCATCCGCGAAGGCGGCGAGCGTCAGCGGATTCCGTTGCAGAACCGCCTCGGCTCCAGCCATCCAAAGCTCACCCAGGCAGTGTTGCTGATGGAAGCCAACATCGAAGAGCCGCTGACCACCGACGAAATCGCCCAGCATGTGTGCGTGTCTCGCCGTCAGCTGGAACGGATCTTCAAGCAATACCTCAACCGCGTGCCGAGCCAGTACTACCTGGAATTGCGCCTGAACAAGGCCCGGCAGATGTTGATGCAGACCAGCAAGTCGATCATCCAGATCGGCCTGTCGTGCGGGTTCTCCTCGGGGCCGCATTTCTCCAGCGCCTACCGCAACTTCTTCGGTGCCACCCCACGGGAAGACCGCAATCAGCGGCGCAGCAGCAGCCCGTTCGAACTGTCGTCGGTGCCGCCCGAGCGCGGTTGATCCATCGCCGATAAAGCCATGGCACGAGCGGCCATGGCTGCAGCTCGATCAGTCTTCTACTTCCATATCCGGCCTCAGCTGTGGTGGTCGCGGTGTGCCGTCAATGCCATCGACGTTCAGGTCGTTACCCGTCTCGTGATAGTAGGCGCGCACGCGCGCCAGGCTCTGTGCCGACAATGGGTTGTCGCGCAAGTCGTAGCGGTCACCGATGGTCGGGGGCACATCCATCAGGGTTTCCGGCACCTCGGTAATGGCATTGCCGGACAGGTCAATCTCGCCCCAGTGCAGGTTTTCCAGTGCGCCTTTCGGGATTTCGGAGATTCCGGTATTGCTCAGGTCCAGTTCGGTCAGGCTCTGCAGGTTGCTGAGGTCGGGGGCCAGTCCCAGGGGGTTGTCGCTCAGATTGAGCACCTCGAGTTTATCCATGCCTGCCAGTGCCGCAACAGACTCGGGTGTCAGGCTGATTCCGCAATCCGACAGACTCAGGGCTGTCAGTCGGTTCAGGGTGTAAACGTCCTTGGGTATGTCGCCCAGATTGATTGCCCGGATGGCCAGGCTGTCGATGTTGGGGAACGCTTCAAGGAAGCGCCCGAGTCGCGTCGAATGGCCGTCACCCGCCAGATACAGATCAGGTACGTGAAGAAACTCGGTGCCCAGTGTCGGCAGTTCTCCGGTGAAGTCAATCGCACGGCTGAACCCGTAAGTGTCGAGGATCGAGTCCTCCAGCGGAACACTGCGCCAGCAGGTCAGCAGCGCTTCGGCGAACTGTGAGCGCAGTTGCTCCTGGTGCGATCGCGCGGTTTCGGACAGTGGCTCGCCGGTGAGCGGATTCACAGGAATGTCGCTGCTCCAGCGAGCGAGGTTGCGGTTGAGATCGCTCAGCACTTTTTCCAGGCGTGTCAGTTCGTTGCGACCGTCGGCCAGGCTGCCGGGCAGACGATAAATCAGGGTAGTGGCCTGCTCGTTGTCCAGCGTGGGGTAGAGGGTTTGCACCCGCGCAAGATCCGTCTCATCGGCAAGCACGCCGAGATCACCGCCGGTACGCCTGAAGTAGTCCTTGACCCGTTCGCGAGTCGCAGGGCTCAGGGGATTGTTGCCAAAGTCGTAGCCGTTACCGGTTTCTGCCGACAAGTTGAAAATTTCTTCAGGGATTACGCTGATGCGATTGTTGCCGAGGATGGCGATGTCCAGTGTCGGATGATTGATTAGTCCGGCAGGCACTTCGTCTAACCCAGTGCTGGTCAAATCCAGAAAATCCAGATTCGGCAGGGCATCAATCAGCGGCGCCAGCCCCAGCGGATTGTTGTACAGATCGAGCTTTTTCAGGCCTGTCATCGTGGCGAGGGTGGTGCGACCTTCGACATCCAGTTTCAAGGCGCAGTTGCTCAGCACCAGGCTTTCCATGGCTGACATTTGCCTGAATGAATCCGGTATCTGCCGCAGTCCCAAGTCACGCAATTCCAGAGTCTTCAGTCCTGTGAACGTGTTGAAGAAACTGTCGCCTATGCGCAGTCGGGAATTGCCAGTCATCGACAGCGTTGTGACATGGCTGAAGTCTGCGCTCAGCGGGGGCAACTCACCGCTAAAGGAGAGGTTGAGAGTCAGGCTGCCCGAGCGAACATCGGGCCGGATAGTCGAGCGTTCGCGCCAGAACGCTTGCAGGTCGCGGCGATATTGATCGCGCCCGGAGCGCTCAGCGGTTTTTTCCGCATCGGTAAGCCGTATGCCACTGGATGGATGCAGTTCGGGTGGTTCTGCGGCCCATGTTCCGAGAGTCGCATTCATCTGCTGCCATTCCGTTTCCCAGTGGCCGATCCGGGCGCGTCCCTCATCGATTGTTCCCGGCAACAAATAGAGCAAGTGATTCGCTTGCTCTGCATCCAGCGCTGGAAACAGTGCGCGTACACGGTCGATATCGGCCTGTGGCATCGATACCCCGAAGTTCTGCCGATTGCGCTGGTAGCTGGTCTTGATCCGATCGCGGGTGGCCGGGGACAGAGGGTTTTCACCCAGGGTGAACTGCTTGGGCGACAGTGCCGGGAGTTCGTAAAGACTGTCGGGCAGTTCGCTGATCCGGTTTTGATCGAAGTCAGCCATGTTCAGCGTCGGGTGTTCGACCAGGCCAACCGGCAGATCAGAGATCCCGGTGTCTGCCAGACGCAGGTGGGCCAGTGCTGGCAATGTGTTCAAGTGTGGTGCGGTACCCAGCGGGTTATGGCTGAGATTAAGGAATTGCAAACGGGTCATCGAAGAGAGGCGGGCCTGGGTTTGCGGTGTCAGGCTCAGCCCACAGGACTCCAGCACCAGGCGCTCCAGTAAAGGCATGCGCTCGCAAGCCTGTGGCAGGTGTTCGAGTCTGAAATCATGCAATTCCAGATGGCGCAGGCCGGTAAAGCCCGAGAGGAACCCGTCGATATTGCCCAGGTTCGGATTGCCATCAAGCGTCAGGTCGATGATATGGCTGAAGTCGGCCGACAGTTCAGGCAAATCTCCAATGAAGGGCAGACCGGCAATCAGTACATCGCCTCGCTCAGCGGGTTTTTCGGCAGACCGGAAGCGCCATAGTTCTTCAATACGTTGGGTGAAAATACGCCGGTTGGTATGCATCGCCGACATCTGCCACGGGCTTAGCCTCTGCCCCGTAAGCGGGTGAGTGCTCGGCGCAGCCGCCTCCCACTGCAACAGTTCATCTTTCATTTGGCGGAATTCCGCCTGCCAGTGCCTGACCTGGCTACGACCTTGCTCGATCGATCCCGGCAAGCTGTAGAACACGTCGCTGGCATCCTGATCATCGAGGTCGGCAAACAGTTGCTGGATGGAGTCGATATCCGCGCGATCGGCGAGCACGGCGAAATCCTGGCCGGTTTCACGCTGGTGTCGCTTGATACGTTCGCGGGTGGTCGCATCCAGCGGGTTATTCGACAGGTCATAACCGTCGGTGACTTGCGCCGGCATTTCGAACAAGCCTTCCGGCAAATCGGTGATCCGGTTCTCGCTGAGAATGGCGGTCTTGAGTGTCGGGTGGCCGATCAGGCCGGACGGTATTTCCATCAGGCCGGTGCGCGACAGATCGAGATAGGTCAGTGAGCTCAGCGTTCGCAGGTCGGGCACCAGCCCCAGCGGGTTGCCGGGCAGTTCCAGTGATTCGAGCCCAGGCATGTTGGCCAGCGCTGTCAGCGATTCGGTAGTGAACGTCACACCGTAGTGGTCCAGTACCAGTATCTCCATCATCGGCAGGCCATTGAGCATCGTGTGCAACTGATCAATCTCGCCGTTGCGCAGCATCAGCCGTTTGAGTCGGGGGAAACTTCTCAGGAATGCCGTGTTGCCGCCAATGCCCTTGTTGCCGTTGAGAGTCAGCTGGGTGATATGGTTGAAATCGGCGTTCAATGCCGGCAAATCCCCCCTGAAGGTGGCCTGGATCGAAAGGACATCGGCTCTGGCGTATGGAGGGCTGCTTGAACGGTGTCGCCACAGGCGCAACAGATTGCCGGCGAACGTTTCGCGGGCGTCCAGTTCGGTAAAGCGCTCGTTCGCCTCCAGGGTGGTGCCACTGATCGGATCGCGGTCGGGAATGTCTCTTGTCCATGAAACCAGATCGGCGTTCAGCGTGGCCAACTCCGTTTCCCACACGGTCAGTTGCAGTCGACCCTGAATCAGCGAGCCGGGCAGGTTGTAGATCAGGCCGCTGGCCTGGCTGTCATCGATGTCCGGAAACAGTGCCCGGGTGCGGGTTATATCTGTCTGCTCGGCACGCACGCCGAAATTGAGTCCGGTCCGCGTGAAATGGTTTTTAACGTGTTCGCGCGTGACCGCAGAGAGCGGGTTTCCCGAGAGGTCGTACCCGGCGCCGAAGTCGGGCGGGAGTTCAAACAGGGCATCAGGCAGCGTGGTGATCAGGTTGTCGCTCAACCAGGCGCTTCTGATTCTCGGGTGGTCGATCACCCCGATCGGCATCTCGGCGATCGCGGTGCGGGAGAGATTGAGATACGTCAGCGATGACATGAGGGTTACATCAAGGCCTGTACCCAGCGGATTGTCCTTGAGGTCCAGTTCGACCAGTTCATCAAGGGATGCCAGCAGTGCCTGGTTTTCCGGGGTCAGGACGATGGCGCATTTGCGCAGCCGCAGTTGGCGCAGGGAGGGCGTTGCGATGGCTTGCGGCAGATCGTGCAGGTCGAAGTTGCGCAGATCGAGGCGCTTCAGTTCAGGGAAGCGACTGATGAAGGTCTCGATGCCTGAGGATGTTCCGCTGCCACTCAGTTCCAGGTTGACGACATGGCTGAAATCGGCTGACAACTGCGGGAGATCGCCCAACAGCGGTTCGTTGAACTGCAGGCGATAGCCAAAACGATCCAGGGTTTCCCGGCGCCAGCAACTGAGCAGGGTACGGGCAAACAGGTGGCGATTGCGCTCTGCGGCTGCCCGCTGGGCGAGGGACAGTTCCCGGCCGGTCGCAGGATCGATCCGCACAGCCCTGAGCCGCCATTGATCGAGGTCGCTCTCAAGGCGTGCGTATTCGAGGCGCAGGCGCGAGAGTTCGGCAATCGGATTTCCCGGAAGATTGTGCAGGTATTGCACCATCGCTTGCAGGCCGTCCCGGGTGATCCCAGGAAACACGTCTCTGGTGCGTGTTTCCAGAGTGGGCGGCAAACGGTTCGTCGAACTGTTGCGCGAATAACCTTCCGCACCCACCAGGCGCAAGGTGTCGGGAGCGGATTCCGACACCGGTGTGTCGCCCAGCGTTAGACGCAGGCTGGAGCGGGGCAGCGGGTTGTCGCGTATGAGTTGCTGGAGTTTCGGTCCTTCGCCGATCTGCAGGTTCAACGACTGACGCTGTGCATCCGGCAAGGCTTGAAGCACGCAGGTGTAAAAGTCCGTCGAACCGTGCAATTGCAATCCGTCCGGATCGAACGGTTGCCACAGACCATCGGCCCGGCGTACGAGGATTTTCTTGATGGCTGCATCCTGGGGGCCGGTGGTATCGAGACTGTTCCCGGCAAACGTCAGGTCACGGACTTCCAGGTTCAGGCCTTCAGACCAGCCCGGCAACAGCTGCAGGCTGTGCAGGGCCAGCGTCTCGGAATCCGGATTACGCACCGAATCGATTTCCAGCCCCTCATAGGCGCGGGTGATGCGCAGCTCGTGCATGGCGGTTTCGGAAAGATTTTGCTGACGCTGCGGAAACTGCCCTTCACCCAGTTGCAGCAGCTCGGTGCCCGTGGCGGTGTGTATGAGTTCTTCGGTGATTCTGACGGGCAGTTGCGGCACATGTCGGGCCACCTGCTTTACCAGTGGAATATCGCGGTGCTGAAGTGACTGATAGCGTTTTTCGAACAGGTTCGGGCGCTGTTGATCGGCAATCTCGGCGAGCCTGGCGCGCAGGCGCCGGGTGCGGGCTTCAAGGGCAAACATCTGCCCGAATTCTTCGTCGAGCAGCGTGTTTTTTTCGGGCTCGCTGAGGGATTCCAGCACGGTCTTGAGCAGATCACCGTCGGTCAGCTGGCCTTGGTGAATGTCTGTCAGCGGGAGCTGCGCATCACTGGAGGATTGCCAGATCGTTTCGCCTCGGGCGTTGAGCAAGCGCAGTCGCCGGGTGGCAGGCCACAAGTTCTGCTCGTTGAGCAATTGCAGCTGAATCAATGGATCGGCCATCCGGTACTCGGTGGGGTCGTCGCTGGAAAGCTGGTGTATGAAAGTCTGCAGGTCCTGATCGATCTTGAAACGCTCGATGGTATCGGCCAGCAACGGTGGTACACGCTCCTGGTTGACGTGCATTTTGCGTAATCCGTCTTCGGTGTAACCACTGACTTGCAGAATCCGCTCGCGCCTTGCCGGAGCAAACGGTTCCATGCGTGGGCCGATCCGTCGCAATGCGGTGGCGCGGTCCCATTGCAGCGGGTTTTCCAGCTCGGTATGAAACGCACCTTCGCCGTTGTGCCGCACAATCGGCTGATAGGCGTCCGGATGGGTGGGGTGTTCGATGCGCAGCTTGCCGGGATATTCGTGATCGCTGACGGCGTAGTGCGCCTGATCGGCAGGCAGCAGTTTTTTTCCGTCAAGCAGGTGCAGACCTTGTGCGTCGGGACTGGAATCGGCCGCAGGGGTGAATGGGCGCTGGTAGGGTTTCAGATCCGGTTTCCAGTACAGCGTCTTGCCGTTGCGCAGTTTCACCGGCTGGAAGCGATCCATGAACGCCACCACTTCGGGCGGCAATACCTTGGGCAGTTCCGCCATGGCAATGCCGGTACCGACTCCGAATGCACCGAGCTGGATCATGGATTCCAGCGCGGCAAAGTAGTGTTCGAAGGCTTCGGTGGTGAGTCCTTCGGCCAGGTCGACGTAGCAGGTGAAGAGCTCGTCGAGCAATTGGTAGGTGATGTACGCCATCATCATTTCACCCAGAAACGGCACGAACGGCAGAACGACGAACGCGGCCGCTTCCAGAATCGACGCAGCGACGCTGACAAGTGCATCCCAGCGCCGCCAGCGAGCGTTGCGATCAACCATCGCAGTGGGAATCGCGATCACGGCGGCATCGTTGAGTATCTTGTTCAACTTGCGCTGATACAGGTGTTCCCAGAGTTCGCCGGCGATGGGCGTAACGGCAAATTGCAGATCCGGCCTTGCGACTGGCGTTTCGCGCCAGGGAGGCGATAAATCACCGGCCTGTGGCTTGTGATAGGTCACCTGACTCAGACGTTGCTTGAGCTGGCCGAAGAATTGCCCGCGTTGATCGTGGGCGACGAAGCGGCTGAAGAATCGCTGGTAGTCGGTTTCGCGCAATTGCCGGATCAGCTCTTCTGCCAGTTGGGCTGTAGACGCGTATTGCTTGACGGGATGTTGGGGGTCGCCGGGTATGTAAGCCACCACCTGCACCACGGTTCGTGCCTGCTCGAGGTCGGGTGCAAACAGCACAATCCCGGTCAGCTCGACCGACATCATCGTCAGGTCCTGGCACAGCAGCGGCCGGCCATCCATTTGCACGTTGTGGGTGCCATCAAGCAGGCGTTCAATCGAATGCAGATGCGCGTGGTCGATATCGCCCTTCATCCGTGCCAGTTTCAGGGCTGCGCGCAGTGCGGTTTTTTGCGCCGCATTGATCTTGTGGCGCAGGACAGTGGCCCCCACCGGACTGGACACTGCCAGGTTTTCTTCCAGATAGGTTTTGTAGCGGCTGCCGATGTCCAGTTTCCGGCACAGGCAGGTGAAAGGGGCGATCCCCGGATGCTTGTTGAGGGGCGTCAGCGTTTCGTATGACCCGCTTGCCGAGGGGCGGGTGATGAACGATGAGCCGGCGGCATAGGCGTCGGCGACGGTTTCGCCGGTCTCGAAGTTATGCAAGGCAGCGTCGAGCAGAGACACCGTCCATGTCCGGGTGCCGGTGGTAATGCCGGATGCGGTCACGGGGATGTACAAATGCAGGAAGGTTTCTCTGACATTTACGTCAACGCCGAAGCTTGATTTGAGCGCCTCGGTCAGCAGCGGTTCGGCGAAGGCGCTGGCGTCCTGAATGCGGTCAAGCACCTGATCGACACTATTTTGCGCTCTCATGTACTCGACAATGAGGGTTCTGAGGGCATCGTGCTGCACTTGCGGGGCTGCCTTCACCGCATGGGTAAGGCGCTGGCGGTTGTTCTTCAAGGCGAGTCGCCGGGCCGGGGAGGCCTTGCCCAGCCATTCGGGAAACGCTTTGACCAGCGGTTCGTAGTGAGACGGCGGGTTGAGTGCCGCCGCGCCGGGCGTGGGGGAAAGGGCGGGCAAGTGCCCGGAAGTGGATGACATCGTTGGCGTCCTTGAGCATGGAAATAGAGCCCAAGCAAAACAAGAGGCGGCCATCGGCAGGTGGTAGAGATGTATGACAGGCAGCGCCTTCGCAATTGATATGCTCGCAGGCCTGCTGCAATGGCCGGCGGCAGTTTAAACTGCGCCTTTGCGACGCTATATGTCGCATTGCCGTAAACCCGGGAAAATCCGGGGTTTGCGCTATAAGAAGTTGTCGCTTGGCGACAAGGCCGGGCTGAAAACTGTCCTTACAATCCCCCCATCGCTCGCCAGTTTCAGGCGGGTGGCCCTCATCAGGAGACTCCGATGTCCGTTGAGCACGCTGCGGTACAACGCGCCGATTTCGACCAGGTTATGGTTCCCAACTACGCGCCTGCCGCTTTCATTCCGGTGCGTGGCGCCGGTTCCCGCGTCTGGGATCAGGCCGGCCGCGAGCTGATCGACTTCGCCGGCGGCATCGCCGTCAACGTATTGGGCCATGCGCATCCGGCGCTGGTCGGTGCCTTGACCGAGCAAGCGAACAAGCTGTGGCACGTGTCCAACGTGTTCACTAACGAGCCGGCCCTGCGCCTGGCGCACAAGCTGATCGACGCCACCTTCGCCGAGCGCGTGTTCTTCTGCAACTCCGGCGCCGAAGCCAATGAGGCCGCCTTCAAGCTGGCCCGTCGCGTCGCATTCGACCGTTTCGGCACCGAGAAATACGAAATCATCGCCGCGCTCAACAGCTTCCACGGCCGCACCCTGTTCACCGTCAACGTCGGTGGCCAGTCGAAGTACTCCGACGGTTTCGGCCCGAAAATCACCGGCATCACCCACGTGCCGTACAACGATCTGGCGGCACTGAAAGCCGCTGTTTCGGACAAGACCTGCGCGGTCGTTCTGGAGCCGATCCAGGGCGAAGGCGGCGTACTGCCGGCCGAGCTGGCCTACCTGCAAGGTGCCCGTGAACTGTGCGACGCGAACAACGCACTGCTGGTGTTCGACGAAGTGCAGACCGGCATGGGCCGTACCGGCAACCTGTTCGCCTACCAGCATTACGGTGTGGTTCCGGACATCCTCACCAGCGCCAAGAGCCTGGGCGGCGGTTTCCCGATCGCCGCGATGCTGACCACCGAAGCGCTGGCCAAGCACCTGGTCGTCGGCACTCACGGCACCACTTACGGCGGCAACCCGCTGGCGTGCGCCGTGGCTGAAGCAGTAATCGACGTGATCAACACCCCTGAGGTGCTGAACGGCGTCAACGCCAAGCACGACAAGTTCAAGACCCGCCTGCAACAGATCGGCGAGAAGTACGGCCTGTTCACCCAAGTGCGCGGTCTCGGTCTGCTGATCGGTTGCGTGCTGAGCGATGCCTGGAAAGGCAAGGCCAAGGACATCTTCAACGCCGCTGAACAAGAAGGCCTGATGATTCTGCAGGCAGGCCCGGACGTGATCCGTTTCGCCCCGAGCCTGGTGGTTGAAGACGCGGACATCGACGTCGGTCTGGATCGCTTCGAACGTGCTGCCGCGAAACTGACGCAAGCCTGATAGACCCTTCGGCGCTTGGAACTTTCAGGCGCCGAACCCAATTTTGATGCCGGGCAAAATCAAATGTGGGAGCGGGCTTGCTCGCGAAAGCGGTGGGTCAGACAGCGAAAATGTTGACTGACAATCCGCTTTCGCGAGCAAGCCCGCTCCCACACTGATCTCTGTGTATGCAGTCAGTGCCCGGTTATTTTTCTGTGAATTTATAAGAGAAAGGAGTGACACCATGCTGGTGATGCGCCCCGCGCAAATGGCTGATCTGGGCGAGGTACAGCGTCTGGCTGCGGACAGCCCGATTGGTGTCACTTCCTTGCCGGATGACGTTGAACGCCTGAGCGACAAGATCGCTGCGAGCGAGGCCTCGTTTGCTGCCGAAGTGAGCTTCAACGGCGAAGAGAGTTACTTCTTCGTCCTTGAAGACACCGCAACCGGCAAACTGGTGGGCTGCTCGGCGATCGTTGCGTCGGCCGGTTATTCCGAGCCGTTCTACAGCTTTCGCAACGAGACCTTCGTGCATGCTTCTCGCGAGCTGAAGATCCACAACAAGATCCACGTGCTCTCGCAATGCCACGACCTGACCGGCAACAGCTTGCTGACCAGTTTCTACGTGCAGCGCGAGTTGGTGGGGTCGCCGTGGTCTGAACTCAACTCCCGTGGCCGTCTGCTGTTCGTCGCCAGCCACCCTGAGCGCTTCGCCGATTCGGTGGTGACCGAGATCGTCGGTTACAGCGACGAGAACGGCGACTCGCCATTCTGGGACGCCATCGGTCGCAACTTCTTCGACCTGAACTACGCCGAGGCCGAGCGCCTGTGCGGCTTGAAAAGCCGCACGTTCCTCGCCGAGCTGATGCCGCATTACCCGATCTACGTGCCGCTGCTGCCGGACTCCGCTCAGGAAGCGATGGGCCAGGTGCACCCGCGTGCGCAGATCACCTTCGACATCCTGATGCGCGAAGGCTTCGAGACCGATCACTACATCGACATCTTCGACGGTGGCCCGACCCTGCATGCGCGTGTTTCGGGGATCCGTTCGATCGCCCAGAGCCGCGTGGTGCCGGTGAAGATTGGTGAGCCGGTCAAAGGTGCCGGTCGCCAGTATCTGGTGGCCAACGCCCAGTTGCAGGATTACCGCGCGGTATTGCTGGAACTGGATTACGCGCCGGGCAAACCGGTGACCCTGGATCTGGAAGCGGCCGAAGCCCTGGGCGTCGGTGAAGGTGCCAGCGTGCGCCTGGTGGCGGTTTAACGCCTTAGCGAGTTTCACGGGTGGCCACGGCGGCCCGTTTGAGGAGATAGCATGATTGTTCGTCCCGTACGCAGCAGCGATTTGTCCGCTCTGATCGACCTGGCCCGCAGCACCGGCACCGGCCTGACCACCTTGCCGGCCAACGAAGAGCGCCTGACCCACCGGGTCGGCTGGGCCGAGAAGACCTTTCGCGGTGAAGCCGGTCGTGGCGACGCGGACTACCTGTTCGTGCTCGAAGACGATGACGGTCGTGTGGTGGGAATTTCCGCCATCGCCGGCGCCGTCGGTCTGCGCGAGCCTTGGTACAACTTCCGCGTCGGCCTGACCGTCAGCGCCTCGCAGGAACTGAACATCTACCGCGAGATCCCGACGCTGTTCCTGGCCAACGACCTGACCGGCAACTCCGAGCTGTGCTCGCTGTTCCTGCACGCCGATTACCGCACCGGCCTCAATGGCCGCATGCTGTCCAAGGCGCGGATGCTGTTCATCGCCGAATTCCCGCAACTGTTCGGCAACAAGATCATTGCCGAGATGCGCGGCGTGTCGGATGACGCCGGTCGTTCGCCGTTCTGGGAGAGCCTGGGTCGTCACTTCTTCAAGATGGAATTCAGCCAGGCCGATTACCTGACCGGTGTCGGCAACAAGGCGTTCATCGCCGAACTGATGCCGAAATTCCCGCTGTACACCTGCTTCCTGTCGCCGGACGCGCGCAACGTCATCGGCCAGGTGCACCCGGACACCGAGCCGGCACTGGCGATGCTCAAGAGCGAAGGATTCAGCTATCAGGGTTACGTCGACATCTTCGACGCAGGTCCAGCCATCGAGTGCGAGACCAGCAAGATCCGCGCGGTGCGTGACAGCGAAGCGCTGGTGCTGGCCATCGGCACGCCGGGCGACGACGCCACGCCGTTCATCATCCATAACCGCAAACGCGAAGACTGCCGCATCACGGCTGCGCCGGCCCGTCTGGCCGCCGGTACGCTGGTGGTCGATCCGCTGACCGCCAAACGTCTTCAACTCAACGCTGGCGATCAGGTTCGCGCCGTGGCGTTGTCTGCTGCCCGGGAGTCGAAATAATGAATTCGCTATACATCGCAGGTGAGTGGCTGGCCGGTCAGGGCGAGGCCTTTCAATCGCTGAACCCCGTGACCCAGCAAGTGCTGTGGGCGGGGGAGGGCGCCACTGCCGCTCAGGTCGAGTCCGCCGTGCAGGCTGCGCGTCAGGCGTTCCCGGGCTGGGCCCGTCGCACGCTCGAAGATCGCATCAGCGTGCTTGAAGCGTTCGCCGCTGCGCTGAAAAACCACGCCGACGAACTGGCCCGCACCATCGGTGAGGAAACCGGCAAACCACTGTGGGAAGCCGCGACCGAAGTCACCAGCATGGTCAACAAGATCGCGATCTCGGTGCAGAGCTACCGCGAACGTACCGGCGAGAAGAGCGGCCCGCTGGGCGACGCCACCGCCGTGTTGCGCCACAAACCCCACGGCGTGGTTGCGGTGTTCGGCCCTTACAACTTCCCTGGCCATTTGCCGAACGGCCACATCGTGCCGGCGCTGCTGGCCGGTAACAGCGTGTTGTTCAAGCCAAGCGAGCTGACCCCGAAAGTCGCCGAGCTGACGGTCAAGTGCTGGATCGAAGCCGGTCTGCCGGCCGGCGTGCTGAACTTGCTGCAAGGCGCCCGCGAAACCGGGATTGCGCTGGCGGCGAATCCGGGCATCGACGGTCTGTTCTTCACCGGTTCGAGCCGTACCGGCAATCACCTGCACCAGCAGTTCGCCGGTCGTCCGGACAAGATCCTTGCGCTGGAAATGGGTGGCAACAACCCGCTGGTGGTCGATCAGGTCGCTGATCTTGATGCGGCGGTGTACACGATCATTCAATCTGCATTCATTTCCGCCGGTCAGCGTTGCACCTGCGCCCGTCGTCTGCTGGTGCCGGAAGGCGCGTGGGGCGACAGCCTGCTCAAGCGTCTGGTGGAAGTCTGCTCGACCATCGAGGTCGGCGCGTTCGATCAGCAACCGGCGCCGTTCATGGGCTCGGTGGTTTCCCTCGGCGCGGCGAAAGCGTTGATGGATGCCCAGGCGCATCTGCTGGCCAATGGCGCAGTGTCGCTGCTGGCGATGACTCAGCCACAGGCGCAGTCGGCGCTGCTGACTCCGGGCATTGTAGATGTGACAGCGGTTGCCGATCGCTCCGACGAAGAACTGTTCGGCCCGCTGTTGCAGGTGATTCGTTACGCCGATTTTGCGGCGGCAATTGCCGAAGCCAACGACACCGCGTTTGGTCTGGCCGCTGGCCTGCTGTCGGATTCCGAAGAGCGCTACCAGCAGTTCTGGCTGGAAAGCCGTGCCGGGATCGTCAACTGGAACAAGCAGCTGACCGGTGCTGCGAGCAGCGCACCGTTCGGCGGTGTCGGTGCCTCGGGCAACCACCGCGCCAGCGCCTACTACGCGGCGGATTACTGCGCGTACCCGGTGGCCTCGCTGGAAACTCCAAGCCTGGTGTTGCCGGCGGCCCTGACGCCTGGCGTGAAGATGGCGTGATCCCCATCGCTGGCAAGCCAGCTCCCACAAGGTCCGAGTCGAACACAAAATTTGTGAACACTGCTGAACCTGTGGGAGCTGGCTTGCCAGCGATGGCCGCGCCGCGGTCTCAAAGAATAGTTACTGAAGCCTATAACAACAGATTCTCGTGGAGCCTCGCTGATGAAATCCTATGAAGTCAATTTTGACGGTCTAGTGGGGCCGACCCATAACTACGGTGGTCTGTCCTACGGCAACGTTGCGTCCCAGAGCAACAGCCAACAGTCTTCGAACCCGAAGGAAGCGGCGCTGCAAGGTCTGGCGAAAATGAAAGCGCTGATGGAAATGGGCTTTCAGCAGGGCGTTCTCGCACCGCAGGAGCGTCCGGACGTGGCTGCGTTGCGCCGTCTGGGTTTCAGCGGCACCGACGCTCAAGTGATCGAGCGCGCCGCCAAAGAAGCGATGCCGCTGCTGGTCGCCAGCTGCTCGGCGTCGAGCATGTGGGTGGCCAACGCCGCCACGGTCAGCCCGAGTGCCGACACCGCTGACGGTCGCGTCCACTTCACCGCCGCCAACCTGAACTGCAAATACCACCGCAGTATCGAGCATCCGACCACCAGCCGTGTGCTGGGCGCGATGTTCGCCAATCAGCAGCACTTCGCTCACCACGCAGCATTGCCGGCAGTGGCGCAGTTCGGCGACGAAGGCGCAGCGAACCACACGCGTTTCTGCCGTGAGTACGGTGAGGCCGGCGTCGAGTTCTTCGTGTTCGGTCGCAGTGCGTTCGACACCCGCTACCCGGCACCGCAGAAATACCCGGCGCGCCAGACCCTCGAAGCGTCGCAAGCAGTCGCTCGTTTGCACGGCCTGCGTGACGACGGCGTGGTTTACGCGCAGCAAAACCCGGCGGTGATCGATCAGGGCGTGTTCCACAACGACGTGATCGCGGTGGGTAACGGCGAGGTGCTGTTCTATCACGAGGACGCGTTCCTCGACACCGATCAGATGCTGGCCGAACTGCAAGCCAAACTGGCCAAGGTCGGCGGCAACTTCCAGTCGGTCTGCGTGCCGCGTTCGGCGGTCACCGTGGACGACGCAGTGCGTTCCTACCTGTTCAACAGCCAGCTGCTGTCGCGTCCTGACGGTTCGATGCTGCTGATCGTGCCGGAAGAGTGCCGTGGCAACGAGCGCGTTTGGAATTACCTGCAAGGCCTGACTAGTTCCGGTGGCCTGATCCGCGAGGTGAAGGTTTTCGACCTCAAGCAAAGCATGCAGAACGGCGGTGGCCCGGCGTGCCTGCGACTGCGCGTCGCGCTCAACGAAACCGAGCTGGCGGCCGTCAACCCAGGGGTTATCATGACCGCCCCGTTGTACGGTTCGTTGACCGCATGGGTTGAAAAGCACTACCGCGACCGCCTGACCGAAAGTGATCTGGCGGACCCGCAATTGCTGCTTGAATGCCGGACGGCACTGGATGAACTGACGCAAATCCTTAAACTGGGCGCGGTTTATCCATTCCAGATCAATTGATGACCGGCGCGCCGCCTGAACGCGGCGCACGGTTCCATCTCCCCAAGAGAGCGTAAAACATGAGCGATTCCCTGCAGCTGATCCTTGAAGACACTGACGGCACGCAACTGCAAACTTCCTGCACCCGCGTCGCGGTCATGTGGCAAGGCAAAGAGCTGTGGATCCAGCAGGACGGCCGCGGCCAACTGCTGATCGGCGTGGACGTCGAAGAGGGCGACGAAGAGTACGCCAACCTGCTGTTGCGTCCATTGGCGACTAATCTGGTAAGTCTGCAACTGGAGATGGAACCGGCTGACCTCGGCGACGATGACGGCCACGTGCACGGCCCGGATTGCAATCACGACCACTAAGGAAACCGCTCTATGCTCGCCCTCGGCAAACTGCTTGAACTGACCCTCGCCGGCCGCGAACCGGCGGAGAAGACTCAACTGACTGTCGAAGGCGTGCGCATGCGCTGGTTGAGCGAGGGTGCGCTGGAAGTCCGGCCACCCGAAGCGCGCGACAATGGCCTGGACCTGCTGCTGTCGGCAGGCATCCACGGCAACGAAACGGCACCGATCGAGTTGCTCGACCGGTTGCTGCACGACATCGCTCGCGGCGACCTGAAGCCGCGCGCACGCATTCTGTTCCTGTTCGGCAACCCGGAAGCGATTCGCAAGGGCGAGCGTTTCGTCGAGCAGGACGTCAATCGGCTGTTCAACGGCCGTCACGAACAAAGCAGCGGTTCCGAAGCCCTGCGCGCCTGCGAGCTGGAACGCCTGGCTGCAAGTTTCTTTAGCCTTCCTGATCGTCAGCGCCTGCACTACGACCTGCACACCGCGATTCGCGGTTCGAAGATCGAGCAGTTCGCCCTGTATCCGTGGAAGGAAGGTCGCCAGCATTCCCGTCTTGAGCTGGCCCGCCTGCGCGCCGCCGGCATGGAAGCGGTGCTGTTGCAGAACAAACCGTCAATCGTGTTCAGTTCCTACACCTACGACAAGCTCGGGGCCGAGTCCTTCACGCTGGAGCTGGGCAAGGCGCGGCCATTCGGGCAGAACGCCGGGGTCAATGTGTCGCTGCTGGAAACCCGTCTGAAGCAGATCATCGAAGGCACCGAGCCCGAGATGGCCGAGCAGGGCCTGGACGGTCTGCAACTGTTCAGCGTGGCACGGGAAATCATCAAGCACAGCGATGCGTTCCGCCTGAACCTGCCGGCGGACATCGAAAACTTTTCGGAGCTGGATGTAGGTTATGTGTTGGCCGAAGATCTGGCCAATACCCGCTGGATCATCGAAGAGCAGGGCGCGCGGATCATCTTCCCCAATCCCAAGGTCAAGAACGGCCTGCGGGCAGGCATTCTGATCGTGCCGACCACTGACGAAAATCTCGCCTGATTCAATCTTTGGGCAGATGCATAACCCTGTGGGAGCGGGCTTGCCCGCGATGGCGTACTGTCAGTTGAAATATGATTCGACTGATCTACCGCTATCGCGGGCAAGCCCGCTCCCACAGTGGTTTGAGTGAAGTTCAAGACCTCACTCGACCCGGGTTTGCATCAGACCGCTACAGCACGCGGCTCGGTGCGGCGCAACGCACGCACTTTCTGCAGCGTATCCGCGCAAGTCTTCGCCGCTTCCTGACCCTTGTGCACGAAATGCTCGAAGAAGAACTTCTGGTGTTCTTCACCGGCATGGAAGTGGTGCGGGGTCAGCGACACCGAGAACACCGGCACTTCGGTTTCCAGCTGAACCTGCATCAGGCCGCTGACCACCGACTGGGCGACGAACTCGTGACGGTAGATTCCGCCGTCCACCACCAGGGCGGCGGCAACGATGCCGGCATAACGACCGGTCTTGGCCAGCAGCTTGGCGTGCAGAGGCATTTCAAAGGCGCCGCCGACTTCGAAGAAATCGATGTCCGATTCCTGATAACCCTGAGCGATCATTTCGGCGAGGAAGCCTTTACGGCTCTGGTCGACGATTTCCTTGTGCCAGCAGGCCTGGATGAACGCGACGCGCTCGCCGTGAGGGTGTTTGCTTTTGCTGTCGATAGCGGTGGGTTGCATGTTCTGACTCCTGTTTGTGTGAAAAACAGGGCGTTATGAATCGAAAGGGATTCAAGGGTACGCACGCTCGCGCGAACACGGCGGACGGCCCTTTGGCGTCAATCCCGTTCTCTCTTCATCCGGACTATGACCGTCGGCCCCGGAATCACACCGGGTCTGCTGACCTTGCCGCCGCTCACAGCGTTTGCCGTGCCCGTCACCAAGCGCTCGCGGGCTATGCGCATTGCGCGCAATTACCGCCGGTGGGGAATTGCACCCCGCCCTGAGAACGTTTCGCCGCCCTTTATCGGGCGGCGGAGCGTTTTTAACACAGATTTCCAGACAGTGCATTGCGCCTTTGTGATGATTGCCATCGAGTTTTTCGAAGCGCGCAAACGACTTTTCCTTGCTCAAGGGTTGATTAATCCGCGCCATGCCCGCAGTAATTCCTCTTCGAAAAGGGATTTCCCCTGCTGACCAGAGGCCAGGTTCATGAGCGTTATCGATCTTCGCAGCGACACCGTCACCCAACCGACTCCCGCCATGCTCGACGCGATGACCCGAGCCGACACTGGCGACGACGTGTATGGCGAAGATCCGACGGTCAATCGTCTGGAGACCGAACTGGCAAAACGGCTGGGTTTTGCTGCGGCGCTGTTCGTCCCGACCGGCACCATGAGCAACCTGCTGGGATTGATGGCGCACTGCGAGCGCGGTGACGAATACATCGTCGGTCAGCAGGCGCACACCTATAAGTACGAGGGCGGCGGTGCGGCGGTGCTCGGTTCGATCCAGCCGCAGCCGCTGGAAGTGCAGGCCGATGGCTCGCTGGACCTGGATCAGGTGGCAGCGGCGATCAAGCCTGACGACTTCCACTTCGCCCGCACTCGTCTGCTGGCGCTGGAAAACACCATGCAGGGCAAAGTGTTGCCGATGGAGTATCTGGCCCGGGCCCGGCAGTTCACTCAGAACAATGGCCTGCAGCTGCATCTGGACGGCGCGCGGCTGTACAACGCGGCGGTCAAGCTCGGGGTCGATGCCCGGGAAATCACCCAATATTTCGATTCGGTTTCGGTGTGCCTGTCCAAGGGCCTCGGTGCGCCGGTCGGGTCGGTCCTGTGCGGTTCGTCGGCGTTGATTGCAAAGGCCCGACGCCTGCGCAAAATGGTCGGTGGCGGCATGCGTCAGGCCGGATTGCTGGCGGCGGCGGGGCTGTATGCGCTGGATCACAACGTCGAGCGCCTGGCGGATGACCATGCGAACGCGCAGTTGCTGGCCGAAGGCCTGCGCGAGGCCGGTTTCAGTGTCGAGCCGGTGCAGACCAACATGGTTTACGTGCAGATGGGCGACCGTGCCGAGGCGATCAAGGCATTTGCCGTTGAGCGCGGGATCAAATTGAGCGCTGCCGCCCGGCTGCGGATGGTCACGCACATGGACGTCAATCGCTCGCAAATCGAGCAAGTGGTCGCGACATTCGTCGAGTTTTCGCGCAAGTGACAGCGTTAGCCACCCAATTGACCGTTTCTATCGTATAAACACGCTGTACCCCGCGCGCAGGGCCGATATAATGCGGCCCTTTGCCGTCGTTTCGTCTGTTGACGTTTCGTACAGGCCTTTGGCCGCAGCCTCCGTGGAAGAACCTAATGAAAAGCGCAGAAATCCGTGAAGCCTTCCTTCGCTTCTTCGAAGAGCAAGGCCACACCCGTGTAGCCTCCAGCTCTTTGATTCCGGGCAACGACCCAACCCTGCTGTTCACCAACGCGGGGATGAACCAGTTCAAGGACTGCTTCCTGGGCCAGGAAAAGCGCGCGTACACCCGCGCCGTCTCCAGCCAGAAATGCGTGCGCGCCGGCGGCAAGCACAACGACCTGGAAAACGTCGGTTACACCGCCCGTCACCACACTTTCTTCGAAATGCTGGGTAACTTCAGCTTCGGCGACTACTTCAAGCGTGATGCCATCACCTACGCCTGGAACTTCCTGACCTCCGAGAAGTGGCTGAACCTGCCGAAGGAAAAGCTGTGGGTCACCGTCTACGCCAGCGATGACGAGGCCTACGACATCTGGACCAAGGAAGTCGGTGTGCCGGCCGAGCGCATGGTGCGCATCGGTGACAACAAAGGCGCGCCTTACGCGTCCGACAACTTCTGGACCATGGGCGATACCGGCCCGTGCGGTCCTTGCACCGAGATTTTCTACGATCACGGCGCCGACATCTGGGGTGGCCCACCGGGCTCGCCGGAAGAAGACGGTGACCGTTATATCGAAATCTGGAACAACGTGTTCATGCAGTTCAACCGCACCGCCGATGGCGTGTTGCACCCGCTGCCAGCTCCGTCGGTGGACACCGGCATGGGCCTTGAGCGGATCAGTGCCGTGCTGCAGCATGTTCACTCGAACTATGAAATCGACCTGTTCCAGAGCCTGTTGGCCGCATCGGCCAAGGCCATCGGTTGCAGCAACGACAATCAGGCGTCGCTGAAAGTCGTGGCTGACCATATCCGTTCGTGCGGCTTCCTGATTGCCGACGGCGTGTTGCCGTCCAACGAAGGTCGCGGTTATGTGCTGCGCCGGATCATCCGTCGCGCCTGCCGTCACGGCAACAAGCTGGGTGCCAAGGGCAGCTTCTTCTACCAGATCGTTGCCGCACTCGTGGCCGAGATGGGCGAAGCGTTCCCTGAGCTGAAATCCCAGCAGGCGCACATCGAGCGCGTACTGAAAGCCGAAGAAGAGCAATTCGCCAAGACCCTGGAGCAGGGCCTGAAGATCCTCGAGCAGGATCTGGCCGAGCTCAAAGGCGACGTGGTTCCGGGCGACGTGGTGTTCAAGCTCTACGACACCTACGGTTTCCCGATGGACCTGACCGCGGACATCGCCCGCGAGCGCAGCCTGACCATCGACGAAGCCGGTTTCGAGCGTGAAATGGAAGCCCAGCGCGTCCGTGCACGTTCCGCCAGCTCGTTCGGGCTGGACTACAACAGCCTGGTCAAGGTTGACGTCGACACCGAGTTCACCGGTTACCACGCCACCAGCGGTTCGGCGAAAGTCGTTGCCCTCTATAAAGATGGCCAGTCCGTGGACGTCTTGAGTGAAGGGCAGGAAGGCGTTGTGGTGCTGAACCAGACTCCGTTCTACGCCGAATCCGGCGGCCAGGTTGGCGATTGCGGTTACCTGCAGGCCGGCAACAGCCGTTTCGACGTGCGCGACACCACCAAGACCGGCGGCGCGTTCCTGCACCACGGCGTACTGGCGTCGGGCAGCCTGATCGTTGGTGCACCGGTGGAAGCCCACGTCGAAGCCGACGTGCGTCACGCCACCTCGCTGAACCACTCGGCCACTCACTTGCTGCACGCTGCACTGCGCAAAGTGCTGGGCGATCACGTTCAACAGAAAGGCTCGCTGGTCGACAGTCAGCGCCTGCGTTTCGACTTCAGCCACTTTGAAGCGATCAAGCCGGAGCAGATCAAGGCGCTGGAAGACATCGTCAACGCCGAGATCCGCAAGAACTCCGCCGTTGAAACCGAAGAAACCGACATCGAAACCGCCAAGCAGAAAGGCGCGATGGCGCTGTTCGGCGAGAAGTACGGCGACAACGTGCGCGTGCTGAGCATGGGCGGTGATTTCTCCGTCGAGCTGTGCGGCGGCATCCACGCCAACCGTACCGGCGACATCGGCCTGCTGAAAATCATCAGCGAAGGCGGTGTGGCATCGGGCGTGCGTCGTATCGAAGCGGTCACCGGCGCTGCGGCGCTGGATTACTTGAACGCTGCTGAAGAACAACTCAAGGAAGCGGCCAGCCTGGTCAAGGGCAGCCGCGACAACCTGATCGACAAGCTGTCGGCTGTGCTGGAGCGCAACCGTGCGCTTGAAAAGCAGCTCGAGCAGTTGCAGGCCAAGGCTGCCGCCGCTGCCGGCGACGATCTGTCGGCCTCGGCCGTGGACGTCAAGGGTGTGAAGGTTCTGGCCGTGCGTCTGGATGGTCAGGACGGCAAGGCGCTGCTGGCGCTGGTCGATCAGCTGAAAAACAAACTCGGCCGCGCAGTGATCCTGCTCGGCAGTGTCCATGAGGAAAAGGTCGTACTGGTTGCAGGCGTAACCAAGGACCTGACTGGCCAACTCAAAGCCGGTGATTTGATGAAACAGGCTGCTGCGGCAGTGGGCGGTAAGGGCGGTGGTCGTCCGGACATGGCGCAGGGCGGCGGTGTCGACGCCGGCGCACTGGATGGCGCACTGGCGCTGACCGTTCCATTCGTCGAGCAGGGTTTATAAGACGGCCCGTCGGGCCCGCAGTCTAGTGGCGGGCCCGGCGGCTGTTTGAGTGATTATTGGGCGCCCTTCATGGGCAGAGGCGGCTTTGAAATGGCTTTGATCGTACAGAAATTTGGAGGCACCTCGGTCGGCACTGTCGAGAGAATCGAGCAGGTCGCCGACAAGGTTAAGAAATTCCGCGATGCCGGCGATGACCTGGTGGTTGTGCTGTCTGCAATGAGCGGCGAAACCAACCGTCTGATCGATCTGGCCAAGCAAATCAGTGGCGAAGATCAACCGGTTCCCCGTGAGCTGGACGTGATCGTTTCCACCGGTGAGCAGGTGACGATCGCCCTGTTGGCCATGGCGCTGATCAAGCGCGGTGTGCCGGCGGTGTCGTACACCGGCAACCAGGTGCGGATCCTGACGGACAGTGCGCACAATAAAGCGCGTATCTTGCAGATTGATGACCAGAAGATTCGCGGTGACCTGAAAGCAGGTCGCGTGGTTGTGGTCGCCGGTTTCCAGGGCGTCGACGAGCACGGCAACATCACGACCTTGGGTCGTGGCGGTTCCGACACCACCGGCGTGGCGCTGGCCGCTGCGCTGAAGGCTGACGAATGCCAGATCTACACCGACGTCGATGGTGTCTACACCACTGACCCGCGCGTGGTATCGGTTGCTCAGCGTCTGGACAAGATCACCTTCGAAGAGATGCTGGAAATGGCCAGTCTCGGTTCCAAGGTGCTGCAGATCCGCGCGGTGGAGTTCGCCGGCAAGTACAACGTTCCGCTGCGCGTACTGCACAGCTTCAAGGAGGGTCCGGGCACCCTCATTACTATTGATGAAGAGGAAACCATGGAACAGCCGATCATTTCCGGCATCGCTTTCAACCGCGATGAAGCCAAGCTGACCATCCGTGGCGTGCCAGACACCCCGGGCGTGGCGTTCAAGATTCTCGGCCCGATCAGTGCCGCGAACATCGAAGTCGACATGATCGTGCAGAACGTCGCGCACGATAACACCACCGACTTCACCTTCACCGTGCACCGCAACGACTACCAGTCCGCGCAGACCGTGCTGGAAAACACCGCTCGCGAGATCGGTGCCCGTGAAGTGGTTGGCGACACCAAGATTGCCAAGGTCTCGATCGTCGGTGTCGGCATGCGTTCCCACGCAGGCGTGGCCAGCCGCATGTTCGAATCCCTGGCAAAAGAAAGCATCAATATCCAGATGATCTCGACCTCGGAAATCAAGGTTTCCGTGGTTATCGAAGAGAAGTACCTGGAACTGGCCGTGCGCGCCCTGCACACGGCTTTCGAACTCGACGCTCCGGCCCGTCAGGGCGAGTGATGCGTTGTCTGAAGGGCGCGGTCTGACCGCGCCCTTTATTTTTTGAATGGCGTGAGCCCTGAACTGTTCTTTTGCTCGCGCTGGTCAATACTCAGGCATGTAGGGCTACGATCGCTCCGGTTGTAGGTCGGGTGCCTTTTTTTTGCAGACTGTTGTCCCTGAAATGATTCGCGTGAGGAGAAAGGTATGCTGATTCTGACTCGTCGGTGCGCAGAAAGCCTGATTATCGGTGATGGCGAAATCACCGTGACCGTGCTCGGCGTTAAAGGAAATCAAGTGCGTATCGGCGTCAACGCCCCGAAAGAGGTGGCCGTGCACCGTGAAGAAATCTATCTGCGTATAAAGAAAGAGAAGGACGAAGAACCAAGCCATTAATTTTTATCGATTTTTATGTTTGCAAACGGGGAAGAAGGTGGTTAATATACGCCCCGTGTTGCGGAGAGCTGGCCGAGTGGCCGAAGGCGCTCCCCTGCTAAGGGAGTACACCTCAAAAGGGTGTCGGGGGTTCGAATCCCCCGTTCTCCGCCATTATTTGCTTAGTACGTTGTAATCTGGCTTTTTCTGTAAGTTGTTGAAATTTATAGAAAAAGTGGTTGGAATAGAGATTAGACGGGCTATAATGCGGCGCAACAAATGCACTCGTAGCTCAGCTGGATAGAGTACTCGGCTACGAACCGAGCGGTCACAGGTTCGAATCCTGTCGAGTGCACCATTTAAGAGTCAATTGCAGCGATGTAAATGACTCGGCTTCAACCAGTTGTGATCTGGTCTAAAAACACAAAATGCACTCGTAGCTCAGCTGGATAGAGTACTCGGCTACGAACCGAGCGGTCACAGGTTCGAATCCTGTCGAGTGCACCATTTAAGAGTCGGTTGCAGCAATGCAGATGACTTGGTTACAGCCAGTTGTGGTCTGGTCTAAAAACACAAATTGCACTCGTAGCTCAGCTGGATAGAGTACTCGGCTACGAACCGAGCGGTCACAGGTTCGAATCCTGTCGAGTGCACCATATACCGAAAAGCCCGCGTTTAACGCGGGCTTTTTGCTGTCCGGGATTTGGCTTTTCCCGTCACGCATCCTTTCTCATCAAAATCGATTTGAGCACTGCGCCCTCGCTTGAGGTCGTAACGATAACTCGTTGCCGAATTGCGGATATTTACCTTGTCGGGTTTGCCCAGAGCGCTTTCAACATCCTGTTGGCTCATGCCGGCGATGATTCGTTGATTGATGATTGCCTCGCGTTTTTGTCGTGCGTCGATCAGATCTCCACATTTATCGTGAGTACGCCCGACGACGGCCATTTTTCGTTTTTTGATATTCATGCCCGATATTTCTTCGTGCCGGGCTTCGGGTATCAGGGCGACTGTCGAGCCAGGTGAATAGGGTCGTACTTCCTGCAATGAAAGGTGCTCATCGTTCGCACAGCTCAATGTGGTGAATGTGACGCTACCATCAGAAGCTTCGCAGCGGTGAAGTGTGGTTGCGCTCCCGATGGCGGGCAGGCAGAGCAGGGTGGTCAGCATGAATCGGGATGTTTTCGATGGCATTCGGCGTCCTCCATGACGATCTTCTTCAAGCGTAGCCGGCAGTTTTTTCACTGTCGGTGTGTTTTCTTTTCAGGATGAGTCGTCGCAGTGTGAAGGATCAGGACAGCGCTCAGCTTTGTCTCGCAAGCGCTTGTTTCAGCCACTATTTTTTAACGTTTAAAACCGTCAGGCGGTGTATCATTGCGCCCGTCAGCCCCGCCGGGGCTTATGGAAAACCTCCATGGACTTACCCAGTAGTTATTCAGTAGCCCGTTTCACCAATCATGAATTGACTGATTGATCCTTCCGGCGTGCCCCGCTGCTGGGAGTGGAGTTCGCCTATGTCCGAAATCGAAGTAAAGAAAACACAGGAAAGCCTGCAGGATCGCCTGGCTCAGGTCGTCGAGCTGCTGCAGCGCCAGCGGGTCGTCGAAGACCTGACTCATCGCCAGGAAGGCCCGCATCATGACCGGGTCGAGAACCTGGTTCACCGGCAAAACCTCGTCGAGCTGCAACGCAAGCTCGATGATCTGCACTCCGCCGACGTCGCCTACATTCTTGAAGCCCTGCCGCTGGACGATCGTCTGACACTCTGGCAGTTGGTCAAGGCCGATCGCGACGGCGACATTCTTCTCGAAGTATCCGATTCTGTCCGTGAAACGCTGATCGCCGACATGGACGATCACGAGCTCCTGGCGGCCGCCAAGGACATGGATGCCGACGAACTTGCTGACCTGGCCTCCGAGCTGCCGCGAGACGTCGTCCATGAGCTGATGGAGACTCTGGACCAGCAGCAACGCGAACGTGTGCGTTCGGCCCTCTCCTACGACGAGGAGCAGGTCGGTGCGCTGATGGACTTCGAGATGGTGACCATCCGTGAGGATGTCAGTCTTGAAGTGGTTTTGCGTTACCTGCGCCGTCTCAAAGAGCTGCCGGGCCATACCGACAAACTGTTCGTGGTCGACTACGACGGCGTGCTCAAGGGCGTGCTGCCGATCAAGCGTTTGCTGGTCAATGATCCGGAGAAACAGGTTTCCGAAGTCATGGCGAGTGACCCGGTGAGTTTTCACCCGGACGAAGACGCCTACGACGCCGCTCAGGCGTTCGAACGTTATGACTTGATCTCGGCCCCGGTGGTCGACAAGAACGGCAAGCTGATCGGCCGTCTGACCATCGACGAGATGGTCGACCTGATTCGTGAGGAAAGCGAAAGCGAAGTCCTCAACATGGCGGGTCTGCGCGAGGAAGAAGATATCTTCGCCTCCGTCTGGAAATCTCTGCGCAACCGCTGGGCGTGGCTGGCGATCAACCTGATCACGGCATTCGTCGCATCGCGGGTGATCGGTCTGTTCGAAGGTTCGATCGAGAAGCTGGTAGCCCTGGCGGCGCTGATGCCGATCGTGGCGGGCATCGGCGGCAACTCCGGCAACCAGACAATCACCATGATCGTTCGCGCCATGGCGCTCGATCAGGTCAGCACCGGCAACACCTCGCGCCTGATGCGCAAAGAGCTGGCCGTGGCGTTGATCAATGGCCTGGTCTGGGGCGGGGTGATCGGTGTGGTCGCCTACATGCTGTATGGCAGTTGGTCGTTGGGTGTGGTGATGACGGCCGCCATGACGTTGAACCTGCTGCTGGCAGCGTTGATGGGGGTGTTGATCCCGATGACGCTGGCCAAGATGGGTCGCGATCCGGCAATGGGCGCCAGTGTGATGATCACGGCCATGACCGACAGTGGTGGCTTCTTCATCTTCCTGGGTCTGGCGACGATCTTCCTGCTCTGACCGACTGCATTGAAACAGCCCGCCGATTGGCGGGCTTTTTTTCGCCCCGGAAAAAACCGAATTGCAGGCAAAAAAAAGCCAACATTCATGCTGGCTTGAGATGTTCGGTTTGACTCAGGATGCGTCTGCGGCCATTTCGGCGTCGTGGGCGATCAGAGAAACCAGCGCGTTCTGCTGGCGATGGGAGAGTTGGCGGAAGCGTTGCAGCAGCTCGCGTTCGTGCAGCGACAGCTCCGGGCTGTCCAGGCGCATGCTCAGCTCTTCGCCCAGTGCACCTTCCTGAATAAGACTCTGCTCAAGGCGCGCAATGATCTCGGAGTTCATGCTGCGATGATGATTGCGAGCCACCTCGGCAATGCGTTCACGCATTCCGTCTGGCAGACGTACGACGAACTTGTCAGCCGTACGGCTGGAATAAATTGCCTGTTTCAATGGGCGCATATATTTAACCGGTTAGTTCAGGGGAGCGGTTCTCGGGATTGGCCGCAGGATGTGTGGTAGGACAAGCATCCGCGCCAAATGGTTCAACCTGAATTGTTAAGAGGCGCGCATCATGCCTCAAAATTGCCAGATCATTGGCGTCAATTCTGTGACAAATATTGATCCGGGTAAAGGCGTAATGCCAGCACCAATTATCAGAAATGCGGACTGGTTTGAAAAGAAAGCATCGGCCCGTATCGCTGACCGCGTCCTGAAGCACGTCGACTGATGCCCAAAGGCGTCAGAACGTGCATGCTATGCGGGTTGAATCGTTGTTCCTTACCTTGTACAGGATAGTGGCAAATGGCCGATTTACTAGGGGCAAATGCCCGCCGGAGGGCGTTTTCAGGATGGATGGCAGGCTGATTTACCTCATGGGACCTTCCGGCTCCGGCAAGGACAGTCTGATCGAGGCCGCGCGTGAACCCTTGCGGGCGTTGAACTGCGAAATCATCAGACGAGTGATCACCCGTTCAGCCGAATCCGTGGGCGAGGATGCGATCGGCGTGACGCCGCAGGAGTTCAAGCAACGTCAGCGCGCCGGCGAGTTTTCGCTGGCGTGGGAGGCCAACGGTCTTTCCTACGGGATTCCGGTGGAAATGGATCAATGGTTGAAAGCGGGTAAACACGTCCTGGTGAACGGCTCTCGGGCGAACCTTCGGCAAGCCCTGGAAAGCTACCCCACGCTGGTGCCGGTGCTGCTGACGGTGCGAGACAATGTCTTGCGTGAGCGCCTGCTCCGGCGTGGCCGGGAGACGCTTGAGCAGATCGATGCTCGGCTGGCCCGCAATACGCTGTTTAAGGACAGGCGTTCAACGGATAGCCCTGTGCATTTGATCGACAACTCGGGAGACTTGGCGGATGCCGTCAATCTTCTGCTGGAACTGGTCAGATTCAGCGTAATACCGGATCAAACTTGATCTTGCGCCCGGCCACCAGTGCCAATACGAACAGCGCCGAAAACACGCCGCAACCGATCAGGGGCAGGGATATTTCGGTTTCCTCGAACAGCGAAAAATGCCCGAGGCCACTCAATAAGGCAAGGATCAGAAATCCTGCAGCTGACTTGGACATGCTGTACTCCTGAAGATATTTCAAAACACCAGACGTTCAGTCGAATGCGCCGGTAACGTCTGTTCAGATTCGCTCACTGCTTGCGGGGCGAAGCTCTGATCGCTCAACACCGCCCATTGCGGCGCCTTCTGCACTTGCAGGTAATGCGGCATGCGCCCGGCCACTTTCTCGTTGTCCTCGGGGGCGAAGTGAAAACCCACCAGGACGGCCAGTGCGATTGCGTTTGCGAACACGAGGGCGCTGTTCATGAGACGAGTCTCCGATTGTTCTTGTATAAGAACCGGTAAAGCAGCCGTCGTGCCAATAGTCTAACCGCTGTTAAGTCCTTTAAAAACAAGCATTTAACAGGGTTTTTCGAACAGGGAGCATTGCATTCTGCAATGATGGCTTTTTGCGGTGATGCAAATTGCACGGTAAAACATCCGGCACCCTTGCAAGGCACCTGCCTACACTTAAAAAGCCCTGCGGACGACATGACAAATCAGGGCCCGGCCGTTAACATGCACGCCGTCTGTCGCACCGACAGTCCTGTGTCCCAGTAGCTCAATTGGATAGAGCATCCCCCTCCTAAGGGGAAGGTTGGCAGTTCGAACCTGCCCTGGGACACCATCTATTGAAAAGCCCCGCGCAGAGTAATCTGCCGGGGCTTTTTGCTGTGCGGAAAAAAGACCTAGAACGTCTCGGCGCCACCCTCGGCTTTGCCAATCGATGTGCTGACCTGGGTGATATGACGACGCCCGTTGACCGTATATCCGCGCTCCTGGCTCTCAGCTTCAGGCTTGCGCATCGTCAGTTTTGCGAAGAGTCCATTCTTTTCATCGTAGCTGCCGAACCAGTTGATCAGTCTTGCGACATAACAATCATCACCAATGATCACGGGGAAGTCGGCGACAGGTTCGATTGCGTAGTAGCTCGCACCGTAGCCGTAGTATTCCTCGATGTCCTTGGCGGATTGGGGGATGGGACAGAGCGGTTTTTTCTGCTGTCCCGTCATCCCCGCATGTGTGTCCAGACCGGTCACAGCTTTGGCGAGCACCTTCTGCAGGGACGGTTCCAGTTCGTAGGCTTTATCGCTGTCCTCGATGTACTGAGTGTGTGGAACGGTCAGTTGGTAGTCATAGCGCACGCTGACCGTCGGCACCTGTCTGTTGATCTTCAGCGGATTGAGCAGGTAGACCTGATCTTCGCCGTAGCTGCCGTTTTGGTAGGCGAAATAGATTTTGCCGCGAGTACCGATCAGGTACACGGCCTGATTGGCACCGCGGTCATTGGTATAGAAAAGGACGCTGTCGTTACTGGTCTGAGGGGCAATCTCAGCCGTTCTCCTGATAAATCTGCCGTCGCCCCGACGCCAGGTTTCTGTGTAATGAAACATCCCGGTGCCGCCGGAGTAGGTTTCCACGATGAGATCGCGCTGACCGTCTCCATCCAGATCCATCAGGGTGTACGAGGTTTGGCCGGACTCTGCTGCGCCCTTGATGTCGGATGCTTGCAGTGCTTTCCACTCGTCTTGTGTGACATCTTTGGGGGTGGTCGTGGGGAAGAGCGGTTGCTCATCTTCATCCAGCTCTGCTGAAAATGAGCTGCCGATGGAGCCAAGGGTCAGAGAATTCAGCGCCCGCTCCAGCGCAAACTCCGGATTTTCCTTACTCATCTCCCGAACCCGCAGCTGCAGATCCTCCATGACCTGTTTATCGATCTCGTCCGGTTTGTAGGCCACCGCGTCGATCCACTGCGCGTGCAAGACCTGCAAACGATCCTGATAACGCTGGCTCAGACAACTGACCTCCTCGCCACATCGATCACGCTCCTTCAGCCACTGAAGCTGGGCCTTTTTCACGTCGGCCTGCGCCGGTGCGGCCTTTATCAACTTCCGATAAGCCGCCCCCATCTGCGCATCCAGCTCATACAACGGCTTGTCTGCGCATATTGCATTCTCCACAACACTCGCCGCCTTTGTGCAGTCCATTCCGCTCGCCAGTGCCTGCTGAAAAAACAGCAGCGCACAGGCCGACACGATGTAGCGTCCATTGATGTACACGATGAATCCTTTGCCGTTGGTAGGTGAGAACCGCCGCGCAGGGTAATCCTTGCGCAACGAATCTTGAACCCCCGCTTCAAGAGAACCGCTGATCCGGCCGATAACCCATTCGGTGACTTCAGAGTCGCGCGAAATCGCTTGATAGCATTTGGCCGGCAGCTATCATCTGCGCGCCTGGAAATGGTCCATCTTCTTCAATTGCCTGGAAATCCTCGATGCTGTCGTATCACCAAAAGAGTTTTCTGATCGTCGATGATTTCTCGGATTTCCGCAGTTCCGTGCGTTCGATGTTGCGCGAGTTGGGCGTCAAGGATGTGGACACCGCCGACACCGGTGAGCAGGCGCTGAAAATGTGCGCGCAGAAGTCCTACGATTTCATCCTCCAGGACTTCCACCTCGGTGACGGCAAGAAGAACGGTCAGCAAGTGCTGGAAGACTTGATGATGGAGAAGCTGATCAGTCACGAAGCGGTGTTCGTGATGGTCACGGCCGAGACCAGTCAGGCGATGGTGCTCAGTGCCCTGGAGCACGAGCCGGACGCGTACCTGACCAAGCCGTTCAACCGTTCTGGCCTGGCTCAGCGGCTGGAGCGTCTGGAACAACGCAAGACCCTGCTCAAACCGATTCTGCAAGCCCTCGACCGTGGCAAACCGGTCGAAGTGCTCAACGCCTGCATCGCCTTGTGTAAACAGGACATCCGCTATTCGCCGCTGTGCCTGCGCTATCGCGCCGATGCGTTGCGCGACATGAACCAGAACGAAGCGCTCGAGCGCCTTTACGACAGCATCATCGCCGACCGGCCGTTGCCGTGGGCGTTTGCCGGGTTGGGCAAGTTGCTGTTCAAGCGCGGGCAGGTCAGCCAAGCCAAAGGCGTTTACGAAAAAGCCTTGAAGGTCTTCCCGATGATGCCGGCGCTGTACGACGGCATGGCTGACGTACTGGTTGCCGAAGGCGATACCAAAGGCGCGCAGCAAGTGCTGGAGGAGGCGATTCGCCTGTCGCCGCTTGCAGTGCGCCGTCAGGCGTTGCTGGGCAAGCTGGCGATGGCCAACGAAGATTTCGACACCGCCTCCCGGGCTTATCGCCAGGCGGTGAATCAGGGCGCGCAATCGCGCTTCAAGGATCCGGAAAGCAATCTGGGCCTGGCCCACGCGCTGATCAGCAAGGGCAGCGAGCGTGGGCTCGACACCCGCACGCGGCTGGAGATCAACACCACACTGAGTGCGGTGGCGAAAGAAAACCCGACCGATCCGGGCCTGCAGATTCGCGCGCGTCTGATGAAGGCCACGAGCCTGTTGCTCAACGATGCCGAGACCGCCGAAAAGCTCACCGAACAAGCGCTGATGCGCCTCGACGGCATGGAACAGTTCATGAGCCCCGAGGCGGCGTTGCTGGTCGCCAAGCAATTGCAGATGCTCGGCCAGGCCGAGGCGGGCACCTCGATGCTCAAGAGCTGTGCGGAAATCTACGGCGATGATCCGACGGTGATGAAAGACATCGCCAAGCTCACCGACGACCCGACTATTCTCAGCTCCAGTAATGCCGCCGCCGACCTCAACCGTCAGGGCGTGCGCGTGTACAAGACCGGCAACCTGGTGGAGGCCCGCGAGGTGTTCCGCAAGGCGCTGAAGATGCAACCGAAGAACATCAGTATCGCGCTGAACATGGCCCAGTCGCTGCTGCACGGCACCGACACCAATGTGCCGTCGGCGGAGCTGGAAGAATGTCGGGCCTGCCTGAAACTGGTGGGCATGATGCCCGATACCGACGCGCGTTATCCGCGTTATCAGAAGCTGAAAAGCAAGGCGTTTGGCGAATGAACCAAGACGAGCAGGCACTGGATTTTTCCACGGTGATCGCCTCCACCGTGCACGACATGAAGAACTCTCTGGCGATGCTGATGCAGGCCCACAGCCAATGGCTGGCGCGTCTGCCCGAGGCACAGCGCCAAGGGGCGGAGCAGGGCGTGATCGACTTCGAGTTCGCCCACCTCAACGGCATGCTGGTGCAGCTGCTCGGGCTGTACAAGCTCGGGGTCAACCAGATGCCGTTGCAGCCGGCCTATCACGAGCTGGACGATTTCATCGAGGCGCAACTGGCGGCTCATCAAGAGGTCTTCGCCAGTCGCGGCATCATCGCGACGTATGAGGTCGACCCGCTCAGCCCACTGGGTTTCTTCGACCGTGAACTGATCGCCTCGGTGCTGGGCAATTGCATCAACAACGCGATCCGCTACGCCCGTGAATCGCTGCTGATCACCGTCAGCGATGAAGCCGGTCAACTGGTGTTGAGCATCAATGACGACGGCGACGGTTACCCGGCGGAAATGCTCGAGCGTCAGTCCGATTACGTGCAGGGCATCAACCACAGCAGTGGCAGCACCGGCCTCGGTCTGTACTTCGCCGGGCGCATCGCCGCGCTGCATCAGCGCAACGGTGTTGGCGGCCGGACCGAGATCCGTAATGGCGGCCCGTTGGGTGGTGGTGTGTTCAGTATTTACCTGCCCTGAATCACGGATTCATCGACCGGAATTCTTTTTGTTGGCTGCTGCTTGATATTCCGAACAGCCGAAGCCTATTTTGTCCGGGTCGCCGTTCGCGGCTCGCACAATAACAAGGATTGCGTCATGACAACCGATGGCCAGCGTTCACTCGCGCAGCGATTGACGGGCATTGATGAGATTGAATGTGTCACGCCGGATTTGAACGGTGTGCCACGAGGCAAGGTAATGACCGCCGAGGGCTTCCTCGAAGGGCGGCGTTTGCAGTTGGCCCGGGGGGTGCTGCTGCAATGCATCATGGGCGGTTATCCCGCCGCCAAATTCTATGGCAGCGATGACGGCGATCTGGCGCTGGTGGCCGATCCGGCGCAGATTCACCCGTTGCCATGGAGTGAAGAACCACGGGCCTTTGCCATCTGTGATGCCGACGAGCTGACCGGTGAAAGCTCCAACCTGTCGACCCGTAGTCAGCTCAAGAAAGTCATTGCCCGTTACGCAGCCCTCGGTCTGGCGCCGGTGGTGGCGACCGAACTTGAATTCTTTGTGTTCGCGCCGAACACCGACCCGACCCAGCCGTTCCAGCCGCCAGTCGGTCTAGACGGTCGTCGCGAGGACGGTCACTCGGCGTTCAGTGTCAGCTCCAACAACGGTCTGCGGCCGTTCTTCAGTGAAGTCTATAAATGCATGGCCGCCCTCGGTCTGCCGCGCGATACCTTCATGCATGAAATGGGCGTCAGCCAGTTCGAGATCAACCTGCTGCACGGTGATCCGCTGCTGCTGGCGGACCAGACCTTCCTGTTCAAACACCTGCTCAAGGAAGTCGCGCTCAAGCACGGCCTGACCGTGGTCTGCATGGCCAAGCCGCTGGCGCACACGCCGGGCAGTTCGATGCACATTCACCAGAGCATCGTCGAGATCGGCAGCGGCAAGAATGTGTTCAGCGACGCGGACGGTCAGCCGACCGCGATGTTCCGCCACTTCATCGGCGGGCAACAGGCGGGCATGGCCGACTTCACCGCGCTGTTTGCGCCGAACGTCAATTCGTATCAGCGTCTGTGCCATCCGTTCGCATCGCCGAACAATGCCTGCTGGTCCCACGACAACCGCGCCGCCGGGCTACGCATTCCGGCCAGTTCGCCGGTCGCGCGTCGAGTCGAGAACCGCTTGCCGGGCGCCGATGCCAACCCGTATCTGGCGATTGCCGCGAGCCTGGCCGCCGGCTTGTACGGCATTGAGCATGAGCTGGAGCCAAGCGAAGCGATTCAAGGCGAGTTCGACGTGCCGGACCATCTTTCGCTGCCGTGTACCTTGCACGCGGCGCTCGAACGTCTGAAGCGCAGCCAGCTTGCCAAGGAACTGTTCGGCACGGAGTTCATCGAAGGCTACATCGCTTCGAAGACCATGGAGTTGACCAGTTTCTTTGATGAAATCACTCCCTGGGAACGCCGTGTTCTAGCAGCCCAGGCCTGACGAAATGTTGCCGTCGGGCTATCGTTTGATAGCCCGATACTTACCGCAAGGAGCCGCTCGGAACGCCGATGCGCCAAATCTGGAAATCCTTTCGAGCGCTGTATTTCGCCTCGCTGATGATGTTGATCGGCTCGGGCCTTCTTTCTACTTATCTGGCTTTGCGTCTGGCTGCCGACCATGTCGACGGGTTGTGGGTCGGTGCGTTGATGGCGGCCAACTATTTCGGCCTGGTGCTGGGCGGCAAGATCGGTCACCGCCTGATCGCCCGGGTCGGGCATATCCGCGCCTACTCGGCGTGTGCCGGGATCGTCGGCGCGGCGGTGCTCGGTCATGGGCTGGTGGACTGGCTGCCGGCCTGGCTGGTGCTGCGGACGATCGTCGGCCTCGGCATGATGTGCCAATACATGGTCATCGAGAGCTGGCTGAACGAGCAGGCCGACGCCAATCAGCGCGGTCTGGTGTTCAGCGGCTACATGATCGCTTCGTACCTGGGGCTGGTGCTCGGTCAGCTGATTCTGGTCATGCACCCGGGCCTTGGCCTGGAACTGCTGATGCTGGTCGCGCTGTGTTTTGCCCTGTGTCTGGTGCCGGTGGCGCTGACCCGACGGATTCACCCGGCGCCGTTGCATCCGGCACCGATGGAGCCGCGCTTCTTTATCAAGCGTGTGCCGCAGTCGTTGAGTACGGTGCTTGGGGCCGGGCTGATCATCGGTTCGTTCTACGGTCTGGCGCCGCTGTATGCCTCGCAGCAGGGGCTGTCTACCGAACAGGTCGGTCTGTTCATGGGTAGCTGCATTTTTGCCGGGCTGGTGGTGCAGTGGCCGTTGGGCTGGTTGTCCGACCGCTATGACCGGGCGTTGCTGATCCGCTGTTTTGCGCTGTTCCTCGCGATTGCGGCGTTGCCGCTGGCGATCCTGCCGCAGGTGCCGCTGGAAGTATTGTTCGTGGTCGGCTTCCTCTGCTCGCTGGTGCAGTTTTGCCTGTACCCGTTGGCGGTGGCGTTCTCCAACGACCACGTCGAAGGTGAGCGTCGGGTATCGCTGACGGCGATGTTGCTGGTGACCTATGGCGTGGGTGCCAGTGTCGGGCCGTTGGCGGCCGGGGTGCTGATGAAGCTGTTCGGGCCGCAGAGCCTGTACGCGTTCTTCACCTTTTTCGCGCTGGTGCTGGTATGGCGGATCCGGCCGAAAGCCGTGACCAATCTGCACCAGGTCGACGATGCGCCGCTGCATCACGTGGCGATGCCGGACAGCATGTCCAGTTCGCCGCTGGTGGCTGCGCTTGACCCTCGGGTAGACGAGCAGGTGGTGCAGGAGCAGATGCAGAATACGGTCGTTCCAGAGCCGGAGCCCGAACCGGAACCCGAGCCAGAACCTGTCACGCCAACCGACTCGACAGTCGAGGGCGAAGGGCCGGACATCAGTACCGCCAGGCCTTGATCCGGGCATAAAAAAACGGGCAGTCACCACAATGACTGCCCGTTTTTTTATGCCTGCCGATCAGAGATCGTCTTTATCGAACCGACGCGCTTCGCGTTGCAGTTGATAAACGAAACGCTCGACGTTGCGGGCTGCCGGGCCGCTGATGTTGTGAAAGCGCAGGCCGGCGAAGGTGATGTTGAGTTTTTCTTCGAAGTGCAGGTAACGCAGCTCGACCGATACCGGTTGGTTGCCGAACAGCGGCGCGGCGATCAGGCGATCATAGACCTGGCCCAGTTGCAGGCGGTCGGTGATGTCGCCTTCAAAGCGCAGCTTGCAACCCGTGGCCGAGATGTCGAGCAATTTGCCATCCAGCGGTGCCTTGAGTTTTTCGCCGCCGAGCACGACGCTGACCAGATCGGTCAGTTTCAGTGCGGCGCGAAAGGCATTGCGGCGCTGGTGATAAACCACTTCGGTCGGCAAAGCACCGGTGTAGAAACGGTCGCCATCGGAATCCTTGATGCTCAGCGTCCCTGTACATTCCCAGGCAATGCGCACGCCATCATGAAAGCCCTCAACCTTGAACGGTTCGCCTGCTTCCAGAAAACGTTCACCGTCGCGCGGGATCATTTCATCAAGCTTGATCGAACCGTTCTCGCGATCGACTTCAATCAGGTAGCTCTGAAAGCGCTGGCTGCGCTCGTGGAACGTAATGATCAGCGGATCGTGGCTCTCTTGCAGCTGGCGCAGATTGCTGGAGATCTCCAGGGGCGTGGTGAGCACCTTTGGGGGCTGCGGAGCGTCATCATTGGACACGTTAAATCAATCTCCAGACAAAATTTGACTACGGCTGGCCAGTATTTTGCCAGCATGTATCGCACGTTGATAGGGCGCAAGCATAGAAGAAAGCATCACGCCTGGCTGAGCGCGCGTGGTTTCTGCAGTTTGGAGAAGGTGCCACTGGCATCGTAGAGCGCGGGAGGCTCGCCGCCGGTGAGGATTTTCAGCTGATTGGCCGTGGCGGCCTGCTGCATGATGATCGACTGGCCATTCTTGACGTTGGCCGCCTGGCACTGGGCAATCAGGTCGGTCAGGACATCGCTCTGGCTCAGCAACTGGTCGCCGATGCTCGACTGGCTGGCCAGTTGTTCCAGGCCTGCGCGGTCGAGCGACAGATTGAGACTGGCGAGGATTTCGCTGCGCTTGCGGCCATGCTGTTCGAGCAGAATGATCAATGCCTGTTTGCGCGCAAGAATTTCTTCCAGCAGAGGCATGTCGCGACCGTGCAAGGCGAGGGACTCGGTTTGCAGTAACTCCAGCAATTGTTGAGCTGGAGCAAAGTCGTCGGTGATCAGTTGCAATAAATTAGTGTCGTGCATGGCTGGCCTTGGGTTTTAAGCGTCCAAAAGCCTGGCGCTGACCGAGGCCTAGCGCTGGGCTTCGAAATTAAGCAGTTTGCTGGCTACACGGTTGCTGTCGACCTTGTAGCTGCCATCGGCAATCGCTGCTTTCAACTCGGCCACGCGGGCTTTATCGACGGCAGGCTGATCGCGCAGCTTGTCAGTGACCTTCTGCAACTGTTGAGCCTCATTGCTGAGGTGTACCGATTCCCCGCTTTTTGCGGTACTGGCCTGTTCGGCCGGGGTATTCAGCGGCGCGGAGGTGCCGGTTTCGGCGGTTTCCTTGGCGTTGCTGGTACGTGTACTGCCCGTAAGTGACGAGGAGCTGTTCAAACGGCTGAAATCGATGACCATGTTAAAAACCTCTGGGAATTTGGACGCTTGCCATGTTCTCGGCCATCCCCTGGAAAACTTTAGGCTCATTTAGCAATGAGCTTGCATGCGCCGTTGCAGATCCTGCTGCGGCACAGTTTAGGGAACAGCTCTGGTCAGCGCCAGTTTTCTGCCTGGTTACTAGGGGCTTTTCACATATCCGTTCATGCAACCGTTTACATCGCCGCTCACATGGCCGCTCACATGGCCACTTCCACCTGGCCGGGCGCGACAACCTGCGCCTTGATGACCCGTTGGGAATTGAGGTTCTTCACCCGAATCTGCTCTTTCAGGCCGCCGTTGGCCAAGGCTTCGCCCGGCATCCGGACGGCGAGGGTGCCGCTGCGGGCGGTGATCACCACTTGATCGCCCTTGCGAACCACTTCCGCCTGTTCCAGATGCACCAGGGTGATGACTTGATCGGCTACCGTTGGTCGGGTCAATTTCTGGCCGATGGCCTCATCCACCGACGTCAGGAAACCCTGATTGATCGTACTGACGTCGCGCTCGCGCAAGGTCACGTCCTGAGGCTCGATGATGCCGGCGCGTTTGAGTGGCCGCGTGGTGGTGACAATCTCGCGAAACAGGCGGACTTGAGCGGGCACGAACACCGTCCAGGGGGAAGCGCCTTCGCAGCGGACCTTGACCGTTACACGGCCCAGCGGGCGTGCCGGACTCTCCAGTGTCGCTGTCAATTCCTTGTCGCACATAGGCATGCGCATGCGTGGATCGAGCTGGTTGACCTCGATTTCATAACGGCCTTCCGTTTGACTGGTAGCCAGATAGTCTTCTACGGTGAATTCAAGAAAGCCCTGAGTGACGCCGATAAGCATGTCAGGCAAGGTAACCGCATCAGCACCGGCAGGGCTGCCAGCGAAAAAAAGGCAAACGGCGGACATCGCGCAAAGCCCTCTGCGGAGGGGAGATGTCAGGCGTCGGAAAAATGTCGTTTGAGCGTTCATACGAGTTAAAAAGCAAGCGCCGTGCCGTTTAGCAATGAATGTGCGTCGCAACAACACTTGGCGTTGGTGTAGGAGTCTGGGCATGGCTGGTGTAATGGATTCGGTGAACCAGCGCACGCAACTGGTGGGGCAGAATCGCCTGGAGCTGTTGTTGTTCCGTCTCGACGGCCAGCAGCTCTACGGGATCAACGTGTTCAAGGTTCGGGAAGTGCTGCAATGCCCGCAACTGACGCTGATGCCCAAGTCCAGTCCTGTCGTGTGCGGGGTGGCGAATATCCGGGGGGCGACCATTCCGATCCTTGATCTGGCGATGGCGACCGGCTCCGGTGCTTTGAAAGACAAGAACAGTCCGTTCGTGATCATCACGGAGTACAACACCAAGACCCAGGGTTTCCTGGTGCGCTCGGTGGAACGTATCGTGAACATGAACTGGGAAGAGATTCATCCGCCGCCCAAGGGCACCGGACGCGATCATTACCTGACCGCTGTGACTCGGGTCGACAATCAGTTAGTCGAAATCATCGACGTCGAGAAGGTGCTGGCGGAAGTGGCGCCGACACCGGAAGCGATTTCGGTCGGCGTGGTGGATGTCGAGACCCAGAGCAAGGCGTTGTCGTTGCGGGTGCTGACGGTCGATGACTCGTCGGTGGCGCGCAAGCAGGTGACGCGTTGCCTGCAGACGGTCGGTGTCGAAGTAGTGGCGTTGAACGACGGCAAGCAGGCGCTGGATTACCTGCGCAAGCTGGTCGACGAGGGCAAGAAGCCGGAAGAAGAGTTCCTGATGATGATCTCCGACATCGAAATGCCGGAGATGGACGGGTACACCCTGACGGCCGAGATCCGCAGCGACCCTCGCATGCAAAAGCTTCATATCATCCTGCATACTTCGTTGTCGGGAGTGTTCAATCAGGCGATGGTCAAGAAAGTCGGTGCCGATGACTTCCTGGCCAAGTTCCGTCCTGATGACCTGGCATCCCGGGTAGTCGACCGGATCAAAGCAGCAGATATCAGCTAAGGGCCTTCTGCCCCTGGCGTTCAACACGATTTAAGAGGCGGCATCATTTGTCTACGGGTAATTTGGATTTCGAACAGTTCCGGGTCTTCCTGGAAAAAGCCTGTGGCATTTTGCTCGGTGAAAACAAGCAGTACCTGGTGTCGAGCCGTCTCAACAAACTGATGGAGCAGCAAGGCATCAAGTCCCTGGGTGAGCTGGTACAGCGCATCCAGACCCAGCCGCGCAGCGGTTTGCGCGAGCAGGTGGTCGATGCCATGACGACCAACGAAACCTTGTGGTTTCGCGACACCTATCCGTTTGAAGTCTTGAAGAACAAGGTGCTGCCCGAGGCGATCAAGGCCGCTCCCAACCAGCGTCTGCGGATCTGGTCGGCGGCCTGCTCGTCGGGTCAGGAACCCTATTCGCTGTCGATGTCGATCGACGAGTTCGAGCGAACCAACATCGGCCAGTTGAAGATGGGTGTGCAGATCGTTGCCACCGATCTGTCCGGCAGCATGCTGACCAACTGCAAGACCGGCGAGTACGACAGCCTGGCGATCGGTCGCGGTCTGTCCGCCGATCGTCTGCAGCGCTACTTCGACCCGAAAGGGCCGGGGCGCTGGGTGATCAAGGCGCCGATCAAGAACCGGGTGGAATTCCGCTCGTTCAACCTGCTCGACAGCTACGCAAGCCTGGGCAAGTTCGACATCGTGTTCTGCCGCAACGTGCTGATCTACTTCTCCGCCGAGGTGAAGAAGGACATCCTGTTGCGCATCCACAGCACGCTGAAGCCGGGCGGTTATCTGTTCCTTGGCGCTTCCGAGGCGCTGAACGGTCTGCCGGATCATTACCAGATGGTTCAGTGCAGCCCGGGGATCATCTACCAGGCGAAGTGATCAAGACCGGCAACACAAGAAACGGGAGTCCTCAGGGGCTCCCGTTTTTTTATGCCTGAAGGTTTTGCCGGTGGCAGGTGGCGGCAGAAAAGCGGCATCCGGCGGAAACCGGTTGCCGCTTTTCTGGCATTGCCGCATTGCCGATCCCCGGCAAGGCCCCGTAATCCGGGGCTTTCTCAAACTGGCACGACGCTTGCTATAACCCTGTTACGAAAAATCCGGTCACCTGAAGGTTCCCGACATGAGCATCAGCTTCGATAAAGCGCTCGGCATTCACGAAAAGGCTCTGGGCTTCCGCGCCCAGCGTGCCGAAGTGCTGGCCAACAACATCGCCAACGCCGACACCCCGAACTACAAGGCGCGGGATCTGGATTTCTCCAAAGTGCTCGAAGCACAGAGCCAGAAGAACGCCAACGGCACCATCGCCCTGAACATGACCAACAGCCGTCACATCGAAGCTGAAGGCCTGGGCAATGGCGACGAGTCGCTGATGTATCGCACGCCGATGCAGCCGTCGATCGACCAGAACACCGTGGACGCTCAGCTGGAACAGTCGAACTACGCGGAAAACGCCGTCGGCTTCCAGGCCAGCTTCACCCTGCTCAACAGCAAATTCAAAGGGCTGGTGTCAGCCCTGCGCGGAGAGTAATCCATGTCCCTGTCCAGCGTTTTCAACATTGCCGGCAGCGGCATGAGCGCCCAGACCACTCGCCTCAACACCGTGGCTTCGAACATCGCCAACGCCGAGACCGTCTCGTCGAGCATCGACCAGACCTACCGTGCCCGTCACCCGGTGTTCGCCACCATGTTCCAGGGCGGCCAGAGCGGCGGCAGCAATTCGTTGTTCCAGAACCAGGATGCAGCCGGTCAAGGCGTGCAGGTGCTCGGCGTGGTCGAAGACCAGAGCAACCTCGAAGCGCGCTACGAGCCGAACCATCCGGCGGCTGATGCCAAGGGCTACGTCTACTACCCGAACGTCAACGTGGTGGAAGAAATGGCTGACATGATTTCCGCGAGCCGGTCGTTCCAGACCAACGCCGAAATGATGAACACCGCCAAGACCATGATGCAGAAGGTACTGACCCTCGGTCAGTAATAAGGGGCGACTGCCATGAGTGTTACCGATACCACCAGCAGCCTGACGATGAACGACATACTGGCCAACTCTTCGAAGAAGACCAGTAGCACGACCACCGGCGGCATCGCTTCGGCCACCAACAGCTCGACCGGCGGCCAGGCCTTGGGCAAGGACGCGTTCCTGCAACTGCTGGTGACCCAGCTGAAGAACCAGAACCCGCTCGACCCGCAGGACAACAGCGCATTCGTTGCCCAGCTGGCGCAGTTCAGCAGCCTTGAGGGGATCACCACCCTCAACAGCACCGTCAGCTCGCTGGCCGGCAACTACAACTCGTCGCAAGCCCTGCAGGCTTCGTCGCTGGTTGGCCGCAACGTGATCGTGCAGACCAACTCGGTTCAGCTCGACGATCCGAGCAAAGGCATGACCGGTTCGGTCACCGTTCCGTCGTCGATTGCCGGCGGCACCGTCTCCATCACCGACAGCAGCGGCACCGTTGTTCGCACCATCGATCTGGGCAGTCGCGCCGCCGGCAATGCGAGCTTCACCTGGGACGGCAAGGACAAGGACGGCAACCTGGTGAAAACCGGTACCTACACCGTCAAGGCGAACGCCTCGATCAACGGTACCTCGACCGATATGGCGACCTACCTGCCAGCCACGGTCACCAGCGTGACGATCAGCCAGACCGGCGGCGAGCTGATGCTCAACCTGTCCGGCAAGGGCACCGTTGCCCTGTCCAAAGTACAAACCATTGGTATATAGAGCCGACTAACCGGCACAAAGGAGTGGAATATGTCTTTCAATATCGGCCTTAGCGGTCTCTATGCAGCCAACAAGCAACTGGACGTGACCGGCAACAACATCGCCAACGTCGCGACCGCCGGTTTCAAATCGTCCCGTGCAGAATTCGAAGACGTCTACTCGGCAACTCGCCTGGGCAGCGGCAGCAAGGTCATCGGCAACGGTGTGCGCCTGGCCAACGTATCCCAGCAGTTCACCCAGGGCGACATCAACAACACCGGCAACGTGCTGGACATGGGCATCAACGGTTCGGGTTTCTTCACCCTGAGCAACAACGGCTCGATCTCCTACACCCGTGCCGGTACGTTCAAGGTTGACAAGGACGGCTTCATCACCAACACCGACTACACCTCGCGTCTGCAGGGTTACGGTGTGGATTCCAACGGCAAGATCATCAACGGCGTGTTGACCGATCTGAAGATCGACACTTCGAACCTGGCGCCGAAGTCCACCTCGCTGGTGACCTCGACCATCAACCTGAACTCGACCGCTCCGGTGATCGACGACACAGTGGCGGCCGGAAAATTTGACCCGACCAACACGGCGACCTACACCAAGTCGTTCAGCACACCGATCTATGACAGCCAGGGTAACCAGCACACCATGGATCAATACATGGTCAAGACCGGTGCCAATACCTGGAAGGTCTACACCCTGGTGGACGGCCGTAACCCGGATGCTACCGGCAGTGATCCGAAAGTCACCGCGCCTGTTGCTTCGACCATGACCTTCGATTCCACTGGCAAACTGACTCAGGTCAGCACTCCACCGGCTACGATCAGCAGTGATCTGAAGCTCACTGGCTGGGTGCCTGGGACTGTGACCAATGGTGTCTGGACTGCCAACGGCGCTTCGGCGAACCCGGCCGGCATCACCATTTCGATGGCCAAGACCACTCAGTACAACGCTGATACCGCGCGTTCGATCCCGACTCAGGATGGTTACGCTACTGGCCAGATCACCAACCTGACCATCGACGGTACCGGTACGCTGTTTGCCAACTTCAGCAACAACCAGAGCAAGGCCATCGGCCAGGTTGCGCTGGCCAGCTTCACCAACGAGCAGGGCCTGCAGCCTATCGGCGGTACCAGCTGGAAAGAGACTTACGCTTCGGGTATTCCGGGCTACGATGCGCCGGAGACCGGTACGCTGGGTTCGGTCGTATCCAACTCGCTGGAGGAGTCGAACGTTAACCTGACCAATGAGCTGGTTGATTTGATCAAGGGTCAGAGCAACTATCAGGCGAACGCCAAGACCATTTCGACTCAGAGCACTATCATGCAGACCATTATTCAGATGACCTGATTCTGGGTTTGGTTTTGTACGGGAGCCCCTCTTTTTGAGGGGCTTTTTTTTGTTTCGGTTTTGAGGTGGATCCGTTTCTGCGGGTGTTGCTTCTGGCGGTTTCGCCCTTACGGCGAGTCCCTTTTTCAAACGCCAAAAAGGAACCAAAAGGCTTGGCCCCTGCGTTCGGCACCTCGCTTTGGCTCGGTGTTCCTTCGTTCCGGAATTCATCCGGGGGCATCGCCTACGGTTTGCTTCGCTGCACCTCCTCTCGATGCATGCGGCTTCGCCGCACGGTCGCTGCGCTCCCACCCCCGGATAAATCCCTCCACTCAGCCTGCCGATGGGGCCGGCACGTCAAAAGCGGTACTCGAGCTAACGCTCATCGTGTTGAGTGGTGGAAGCAAGGGCAAAGGCAAAGGCAAAAGGCAAAAGGCAAAAGGCAAAAGGCAAAAGGCAAAAACAGGTGCGGGATGTTTGCTTTTTAAGACTTGAGTTCAACTCGGTATTTCACGTCGGCGTATCTCTCCAAACAACTCGGTCGGTTCCCTCTCCCTAAGGGAGAGGGCTAGGGTGAGGGGGCTTTTGATTTTTTGTCGCGGACAAAAGAAAACCCCCGACAAACCAGAAGTCTGTCGGGGGTTCTCGGATCAGGCGTTTTGCAACGCCTGATTCAGCTCAGCTTATTGGCAAGCTTCGCAATCCGGCTCGTCGATGGCGCAAGCCTTCGGTACTGGAGCCGGGCCGGCAGGGGCTGCCAGGACCGAGTCGTCGCCGTGGTTGCCGCCGCTGGATACAGCGTTCAGCTTACCGGTGTTGATGGTCGACTTCTCGGTGCTGGTCGCGGCCAGGGCACGGAGGTAGTAGGTGGTTTTCAGACCACGGTACCAGGCCATGCGGTAGGTCACGTCCAGCTTCTTGCCCGATGCGCCGGCGATGTACAGGTTCAGCGACTGGGCCTGGTCGATCCACTTCTGACGACGGCTGGCGGCGTCAACGATCCACTTGGTGTCCACTTCGAACGCGGTCGCGTAGAGCTCTTTGAGTTCTTGCGGGATGCGCTCGATCTGCTGAACCGAACCGTCGTAGTACTTCAGGTCGTTGATCATGACCGAGTCCCACAGACCGCGAGCCTTCAGGTCGCGAACCAGGTACGGGTTGATCACGGTGAATTCGCCCGACAGGTTCGATTTCACGTACAGGTTCTGGTAGGTCGGTTCGATCGACTGCGATACGCCGGTGATGTTGGCGATGGTCGCGGTCGGTGCGATGGCCATGATGTTCGAGTTACGGATGCCTTTCTGTACACGGGCGCGAACCGGTGCCCAGTCCAGGGACTCGGTCAGGTCGACGTCGATGTATTTCCGGCCACGTGCTTCGATCAGGATCTGTTGCGAATCCAGCGGCAGTACGCCTTTGGACCACAGCGAACCCTGGAACGTCTCGTACGAGCCGCGCTCGTCGGCCAGGTCGCAGGAAGCCTGGATCGCGTAGTAGCTGACCGCTTCCATCGACTTGTCGGCGAACTCGACGGCAGCGTCGGAACCGTAAGGGATGTGCTGCAGGTACAGCGCGTCCTGGAAGCCCATGATGCCCAGACCGACCGGACGGTGGCGGAAGTTGGAGTTCTTCGCCTGCGGTACCGAGTAGTAGTTGATGTCGATCACGTTGTCGAGCATGCGCACGGCTACATCGATGGTGCGCTTGAGCTTGGCGGTGTCCAGCTTGCCGTCGACGATGTGGTTCGGCAGATTGATCGAGCCCAGGTTGCAGACCGCGATCTCGTCCTTGTTGGTGTTCAGGGTGATCTCGGTGCACAGGTTCGAGCTGTGGACCACGCCGACGTGCTGCTGCGGGCTGCGCAGGTTGCACGGGTCTTTGAAAGTCAGCCATGGGTGGCCGGTTTCGAACAGCATCGACAGCATCTTGCGCCACAGGTCTTTGGCCTGGATGGTCTTGAACAGCTTGACCTTGCCCGGGTACTCGGTCAGGGCTTCGTAGTACTCGTAGCGCTCTTCGAAGGCCTTGCCGGTCAGGTCGTGCAGGTCCGGTACTTCGGATGGCGAGAACAGGGTCCACTTGCCGTCATCGAAGACGCGCTTCATGAACAGGTCAGGGATCCAGTTGGCGGTGTTCATGTCGTGGGTACGACGACGGTCATCACCGGTGTTCTTGCGGAGTTCGATGAACTCCTCGATGTCCATGTGCCAGGTTTCCAGGTAGGCACAGACAGCGCCTTTGCGCTTGCCACCCTGGTTAACGGCAACGGCGGTGTCGTTCACCACTTTCAGGAACGGAACCACGCCTTGCGACTTGCCGTTGGTGCCCTTGATGTACGAACCCAGTGCACGAACCGGCGTCCAGTCGTTGCCCAGGCCACCGGCGAATTTCGACAGCATGGCGTTGTCGTGGATCGCGTGATAGATGCCCGACAGGTCATCCGGCACGGTGGTCAGGTAGCAGCTCGACAGCTGTGGACGCAGGGTACCGGCGTTGAACAGGGTCGGGGTCGAAGCCATGTAGTCGAACGAGGACAGCAGGTTGTAGAACTCGATCGCACGGTCTTCTTTCTGCTTCTCTTCGATCGCCAGGCCCATGGCCACGCGCATGAAGAAGATCTGCGGCAGTTCGAAACGCACGCCATCCTTGTGGATGAAGTAACGGTCGTACAGGGTCTGCAGGCCCAGGTAGGTGAATTGCTGGTCGCGCTCGTGGTTGATCGCCTTGCCCAGTTTTTCCAGGTCGAAGTCGGCCAGCACAGGGTTCAGCAGTTCGAACTCGATACCTTTGGCGACGTAGGCCGGCAGTGCCTTGGCGTACAGGTCAGCCATTTCGTGGTGAGTGGCGCTTTCGGCCACGCCCAGGAAGCCCAGGCCTTCGGCACGCAGGGTGTCCATCAGCAGGCGGGCGGTCACGAACGAGTAGTTCGGCTCGCGCTCGACCAGGGTACGCGCGGTCATCACCAGCGCGGTGTTGACGTCGTTCAGGGCCACGCCGTCGTACAGGTTCTTCAGGGTTTCGCGCTGGATCAGGTCGCCGTCGACTTCGGCCAGACCTTCGCAGGCTTCGGTGACGATGGTGTTCAGGCGGCCCATGTCCAGTGGCGCGAGGCTGCCGTCGGCGCGGGTGATGCGGATCGACGGGTGCGCCTGTACCGGTGCTTCGGCGGTGGTGCGAACGGCACGTTCCTTGGAACGGGCGTCACGGTAGATCACGTAGTCGCGAGCCACTTTCTGCTCGCCGGCACGCATCAGGGCCAGTTCGACCTGGTCCTGGATTTCTTCGATGTGGATGGTGCCGCCCGACGGCATGCGACGCTTGAAGGTCGCGGTGACCTGTTCGGTCAGGCGGGCAACGGTGTCGTGGATTCGCGACGAAGCGGCAGCGGTGCCGCCCTCAACTGCGAGAAACGCTTTGGTGATAGCGACGGTGATCTTGTCATCGGTGTAAGGAACGACAGTGCCATTACGCTTGATCACACGCAGTTGGCCAGGCGCGGTGGCAGCCAGATCCGAATTCGAATCGGCGGCCTGCGGCAAGGTGCCCTGCGGGTTCTCGCGAGTTGTGTCGGTTTGCATGGGTGTCTCCACGTTCTCTATGTTTGTTTGGGCACCATCACGGTGCCCACCGTTCCGTCCTGAAGCACTACAACCGGCAGTTGCCGGGTAACGACTTCGGGACAGTTCAGGAAGGGGGCCTTGTGGGCGCCGCTTCCATGCCGAAGTCTTCGGTTCGCGCGATACGCGTGAAACCGCATTCCTTTCGGGGAGCAGTTTCGGACTGCAACACCCGTACCGTTTACGCCGTGATCGGCTGAAAAACGGTAGCCATCCGCAGGCGCGGTTTGGGCTTCTGAAAATACGTTTGGTTCAACCCGACAATGGCAATAAAAAGCCTTGAATTCACTGTCCGGTTTGTGTTTGGTTTTTTGGTCTCAACCCCTACATGTAGGGTTTTTTCAAGCGCGGGCTACAAGATAATGCGTTTTGGGGGAGGATTGCAACGGACAGCCTGTGGATAACCCTGTGCGTAAATTGTGTGCGAAATGTCGAATTCACGTGTAGGCCGCGAACCTGCTGAGCTAGACCGTTTGTCACTGTTTTTTCGCCGGGAAAAACGCTTCAGCGGATTTTTAAGGGCGCGAACCCTATCACAAAAATCCGCCTTGTCCGAACGCATTTACCGACTTGTGTTCTGGCTGTACGCCGTTTATACAATCGGCCCGTGCGCACGCATTCTTATCCTCCTTAAAGATGACAAAAAGACGGGAGGATCCTTCCTTTATAGGCAGCATCGGCAAGCAGAGGTCACCCGTGGAGCAAGAAGCCTGGCAGGTATTGATAGTCGAGGACGACCAGCGTCTGGCCGAACTGACCCGTGAATACCTGCAAGCCAACGGGTTGCGCGTGGAGATCGAAGGCAACGGCGCGCTGGCGGCGGCGCGGATCATCAAGGAACAGCCGGATCTGGTGATCCTCGACCTGATGCTCCCCGGCGAAGACGGCCTGAGCATTTGCCGCAAGGTTCGTGACCGCTACGACGGGCCGATTCTGATGCTCACCGCGCGCACCGATGACGCCGACCAGATCCTCGGTCTGGATCTTGGTGCCGACGACTATGTCTGCAAACCGGTGCGCCCACGGCTGCTGCTGGCGCGCATCCAGGCGTTGCTGCGACGCAGTGACACACCGGAGCCGTCGGCCGGCAACCCGCGTCGTCTGCAATTCGGTCCGCTGGTGGTGGACAACGCATTGCGCGAAGCCTGGCTCAGCGACAGTGGCATCGAACTGACCAGCGCTGAATTCGATCTGCTCTGGTTGTTGGTGTCCAACGCCGGACGGATCCTGTCCCGGGAAGAAATTTTCACCGCACTTCGTGGCATCGGCTACGACGGCCAGGACCGCTCGATTGATGTGCGCATCTCGCGCATCCGCCCGAAGATCGGCGATGACCCCGACCACCCGCGCCTGATCAAGACCGTGCGCAGCAAAGGTTATCTGTTCGTGCCGGAAGCCTGCGCAGACCTGCCGCTGTGAATTCGATTTTCTTGCGCATCTACGGCGGCATGTGCGCGGCGCTGATTCTGGTGGCGGTGCTCGGTGTTCTCGCGCTGCACCTGCTCAATCAGGTGCGCAGCGAGCAATACCGCGAGCGTCTGGCCCACGGCACGTTTTCGCTGATGGCCGACAACCTGCAACCGATGAACGAAACCGAGCGCCATCGCGCCTTGCTGGTGTGGGAACGGCTGCTCGGTATTCCGCTGGCGCTGAAAACCTTTGCCCAGACCGATCTCGACCTGACCCAGCGCACCCGGGTGCAGCGCGGCCAGGCGCTGGTCGAGCAGACCGGCCCGCACGCGGCCAAGGTCTATCGATTGGTCAGCGACAAGGATCAACTGGTGCTGGTGGGCGAGGTGCAGCAGATCAGCGAGCAGCTGGCCCGGGCGACCATTTACCTGTTGGCCGATGAACTGGTGCGGGTGCCGGTGGGTGAGCAACCCAAACGGCTGGCGCAATTGAAGGAAGACAAAGGCTTCGGCTTCGATTTGCGGCTGGTCACCGTCAGCGATGCCGACATGGACGAAGACCAGAGCCGTCGGGTGTCCGAGGGCGATACGGTGATGGCGCTGGGCAAGGGTGGCGATTCGATCCGGGTGTTCGCCGGCATGGTCGGCACGCCGTGGGTGCTGGAAATCGGGCCGCTGTATCAGATGAACCCGTACCCGCCGGAATGGCTGGTTTTGATCGCTGCCCTCGGCCTGACCCTGATCGGCCTGATCGTCTATTTATTGGTGCGTCAGCTCGAACGGCGTTTGCGCGGGCTCGAAGCCGCCGCCACGCGCATCGCCAAAGGCAGTCTGGAAACCCGGGTGCCGGCCCGGGGTGCCGACTCGGTGGGCAAACTGGCGGCGGCATTCAACGGCATGGCCGAGCACTTGCAGCAGTTGCTCGCCATCCAGCGTGAACTGGTGCGCGCGGTGTCCCACGAACTGCGCACACCGGTGGCGCGCCTGCGTTTCGGTCTGGAGATGATCGGCTCGGCCACCACCCCGCAGGCGCTGGAAAAATACCGCGAGGGCATGGATCACGACATCGAGGACCTCGACAAGCTCGTTGATGAAATGCTCACGTACGCCCGGCTGGAGCAGGGCTCGCCGGCGCTGACCTTCCAGCGCATCGACCTGGATGCGCTGGTCAATCAGGTGATCGAAGAGCTGGCGCCTCTGCGCGCCGAAGTCACGGTACAGCGCGGCTTGTGCCTGTCGGCGGCCGATTGCGATGACGCGTGGGTCGAGGCCGAGCCGCGTTACCTGCACCGCGCCTTGCAGAATCTGGTGAGCAACGCCATGCGCCATGCGCGTTCGAAGGTCACGGTCAGTTATCAGGTCGGGCAGATGCGTTGCCGGGTGGATGTCGAGGACGACGGCCCCGGTGTGCCGGAAACCGCCTGGGAGAAAATCTTCACGCCGTTCCTGCGCCTGGACGACAGTCGCACCCGGGCGTCCGGCGGACACGGGCTGGGTCTGTCGATCGTGCGGCGGATCATCCACTGGCACGACGGCCGGGCGTTGATTGGCAAGAGCAAGAGTCTGGGCGGGGCGTGCTTCAGCCTGAGCTGGCCGAGGAATCAGGAGCGGCGCTGAAACCGCTTACGCCTGGATGCTGACCAGACTCAGCAACTGCCCGTCCTGCACACCGAACTGAGCGTCCAGTTCGGTCCCGTTGCGCCATTCGCTGGACAGATCCGTCAGCAGACGCAACCGCACCTGGCCCTGTTCATTCCATTCCAGCACCTCGGCGTGTTCGAAGTAGAAGCGCTGCTGCACGATCGGGTACAGCGCCTTGAACAGGCTTTCTTTCACTGAAAAGGTCAGGGTTACCCAGAGTGCAATCTGATCCCGGGAACCGGCGGCCATGCGCTGCATTTCCGGTGGGGTCAGGATCTCTGCGGCCAGTCGCTCGGCGCGTTCGGCGTTGAGCAGGTTTTCCAGGTCCATGCCCAGTCCGCGCCAATGCCGTTTGTTGGCGACAATCGCCGCCGCACGACCGGTGCTGTGGGTGATCGAGCCGCAGATGTGCGCCGGCCAAATGGGCGCGCGGTCCTCGCCGATCGCCGGAACGGTGCTCGAGCCTTCCAGCTGCTGCAACGCCGCCCGGGCGCAAATCCGCCCGGCGAGGAATTCCGCCTGTCGCTTGGCCACCGAACGCTGAATGCTCGGCGGCGGCTCGATGGCACTACGGCGGAAGTCATCACCGAGCAGTTGCGACGGGTCGAAATGAGTGCTCAGAAACACGGTGTCGGGCAATGCGGTCGGCAGCGGCCAATAGGCATCGAGCGGGGTGCAGCAGGCGGGGAGGAAAGGGCTGGCAGTCATGTCGGGCATTTTGCCGGTAAGCGTCAGGGCTGGGTAGTGGCAAGGTTTAAATCGGCGGCGCGATCATCGCCAGCAGGCTGGCGATGGCCGCGCCGCGATGTCCCTGCCTAATCAAATATCTTCTTGAAGAACGCCTGCATGTCCGCCCAGGACTTTTCATCGGCAGCCTTGTTGTAGCCGATATCCGGGCCACCGTGATCGCCGTGGCTCAGGCGATCCGCGTCAGGATTGCTGAAGCCGTGCTTGGCACCGTCGAGGCTGACGAATTGATAGTCGGCGCCGGCCTTGTCCATTTCCGACTTGAACGCCGCGACGTTATCCGGGGTGACCATGCTGTCCAGTACGCCGTGTTCGACGAGGACTTTCGCCTTCACACTGCCCGGCGTAGCCGGAGTCTTGGTGGCCAGCGCACCGTGGAAACTCACCACGCCGGCCAGCGGCACACCCTGACGCGCCGCATTCAGCACCACGCCACCGCCGAAGCAGTAACCGATCGCGGCGATTTTATCCTTGTCGGTCTGTGGCTGTTTCTTCAACAGATCCAGCCCGGCCTGAAAGCGCTTGCTGGCCGCATCGGCGTTTTGCGTGGCGGCTTGCATGAACGCCATCGCGTCTTTCGGGTGCTCGGTGTTCTTGCCTTCACCGTACATGTCGATGGCCAGCGCGCTGTAACCGAGCCCGGCGAGATCCCGGGCGCGGCGCTTGGCGTAGTCGTTCAGGCCCCACCATTCATGCACCACCACCACGCCGGGTCGCGGGCCCTTGATCGCATCGTCGTAGGCGTAATAACCGATCAGCTTCGTGCCGTCGGCACTCTGATAGGGGATTTCCTCGGTCTTGATCGCAGCCTGGCTGAGGCCGCTGAAGACGAGCAGGGCGAGGGTTAGAAGCAGGCGCATGATCGGGTCTCCTGACGATAAAGGGTCAAAACAGCCTAGTTCATTTCATTCAGGCCAGGTTCAGAGAGCGTTCAGGGGCGGTACAGGGGAGGGTCAGTAACCTTGCGCCATACCCGAAGAGCACAACTGAGGAACACTCAATGACTCGTTTGAACAAACTGCTGCTGGCTTTCACCGTCATGAGCGCAAGCATCGCAGCCCATGCCGACACCACCACCAACTTCGCCGGCCTGACCTTCGGCCAGACCAGCGACAAGATCAAAAAATCCAACGCCCTGAACGACAACCTCGGCCACCCGGATGCCACCGCGGCCATCGACGGCAACAACACCTACGGCCTGCGCCTGGGTCAGCAAAACAGTCAGGGTCGCTACTACGCCACCTACGACAACGTGTCCGGCTCGCACAATGGCATTAAACTGCGCCAGGAAAACCTGCTGGGCAGCTACGATCTGTTCTACCCGGTGGGTAGCAGCACCAAGCTGTTCGGCGGTGCCACGGCCGGTCTGACCAAGTTGACCCAGGATTCGCCAGGCTACAGCCGCGACAGTGACATCGGTTACGCCGTCGGCGGTCAGTTCGGTGTGCTGCAGCAAGTCTCGCAGAACACCTCGGTCGAACTCGGTTACCGTTACCTGCGCAGCAACGCCAGCACCGAGATGAAAGAGAGCGGCGGCAGCAAGCAAGGCTCGCTGGATTTGACCAGCAGCGCCCAGACTTACCTGTCGGCCAACTACGCTTTCTAAAGCGCGGTTTGCCCTGGCCCCTGTGGGAGCTAACCTGCTAGCGATAGCGTCCTGACAGTCGACATCATGGTCGGCTGTCAAATCGCAATCGCTGGCAGGCTAGCTCCCACAGGCGGTTGTCTGGAGATTTCGTTTTACCCGGGAGAAGGTTATGAAACTGTTGGTCGTCGAAGATGAAGCGCTGTTGCGCCATCACCTGCAAACCCGCCTGACGGAGAGCGGTCACGTGGTCGAGTCCGTGGCCAACGCCGAAGAGGCGTTGTACCAGACCGGGCAATTCAACTTTGACCTGGCGGTGATCGACCTCGGCCTGCCGGGCATGGGCGGGCTCGACCTGATCCGTCAGTTGCGCTCGGGCGGCAAGACTTTTCCGATCCTGATCCTCACCGCGCGCGGCAACTGGCAGGACAAGGTCGAAGGCCTGGCCGCCGGCGCCGACGATTACGTGGTCAAGCCGTTCCAGTTCGAAGAGCTCGAAGCGCGGCTCAATGCGTTGCTGCGCCGCTCCAGCGGTTTCACCCAGTCGACCATCGTCGCTGGCCCGCTGTTGCTGGATCTGAATCGCAAGCAGGCGACCCTCGACGAGCAACCGCTGGCGCTGACCGCCTACGAATACCGGATCCTCGAATACCTCATGCGCCATCACCAGCAAGTGGTGCCCAAGGATCGCTTGATGGAGCAGCTGTACCCGGATGACGACGAGCGCGATCCGAACGTGATCGAAGTGCTGGTCGGCCGACTGCGCCGCAAGCTCGAAGGCCCGGCCGGATTCAAGCCGATCGATACCGTGCGCGGCCTCGGTTACCTGTTCAATGAGCGCTGCACTTGATCCGTTCCCTTCGCGTCCGGCTGATGCTCGCCGCCACCACCCTGGCGGTGTTGTTCATGCTCGCGTTGCTCCCGGCGATGCAGGGCGCGTTCAGCCTGGCGCTGCAGGACTCGATCGAGCAGCGGCTGGCGTCCGACGTCACCACGCTGATCTCCGCCGCGCGGGTTGAAAACAACCGCTTGATGATGCCGTCACAGTTGCCCGACGAGCGCTTCAATCTCACGGACAATCGCCTGCTCGGCTACATCTATGACCGCGAAGGGCATCTGGTCTGGCGCTCGAAGGGCACCCAGGAAGAGAAGATCAACTACACGCCGCGCTACGACGGCCTCGGCAACGAGTTCGCGCGGATTCGCGAGGCCAACGGTCAGGAATTTTTCGTCTACGACGTCGAAGTCAAACTGCTCGGCGGCAAAAGCGCAGCCTTCAGTATCGTGGCCCTGCAACCGGTGCGCGAATACGAAACCACCCTCGAAGGTCTGCGGGAAAACCTCTACCTCGGGTTCGGCGCGGCGCTGCTGGTGCTGCTCGCATTGCTGTGGATCGGCCTGACCTGGGGCCTGAAAGCCTTGCGCCGGCTCAGCCAGGAACTCGACGAAATCGAGGGCGGAACCCTCGAAAGCCTCAGTGAACAGCACCCGCGCGAACTGCTGCGCCTGACCGGTTCCCTCAATCGCCTGCTGCACAGCGAACGTCAGCAGCGCAGCCGTTACCGCGATTCCCTCGACGATCTGGCCCACAGCCTGAAAACCCCGCTGGCGGTATTGCAAGGCGTCAGCGAAGACATGGCCCAGCGCCCCGAGGATCGCGATCAGGCCTGGGTGCTGCAAACCCAGATCGAACGCATGAGCCAGCAGATCGGCTACCAGTTGCAGCGCGCCAGCCTGCGCAAAAGCGGTCTGGTGCGCCATCAGGTGCGCCTGCGCCCGGTGCTGCAAAGCCTGTGCGACACCCTCGACAAGGTCTACCGCGACAAACACGTGCGCGTCGCCTTCGATCTGCCGGAGCATTGTTACGTGCCGATCGAGCAGGGCGCCTTGCTGGAAATGATGGGCAACCTGCTGGAAAACGCTTATCGCCTGTGCCTGGGCGAAGTGCGCATCAGCGTGCGTGAAAGCCATTCCGGAAGCGAACTGTGCATCGAAGACGACGGCCCCGGCGTACCACCGGATCAGCGCGCACGGATTCTCGAACGCGGCGAGCGTCTGGACCGCCAGCATCCGGGACAGGGGATCGGGCTGGCGGTGGTCAAGGACATCATCGAGAGCTACAACGCCAAGCTGACGCTGGGCGATTCGCCGATGGGCGGGGCTGCGTTCAGGATTCATTTTCCAGCGGTGTGAAAACGATCGGCCCTCACCCTAGCCCTCTCCCAGAGGGAGAGGGAACTGATCGAAGTGTCTCTAGAAAATGATCGACCTGAGCGGTTTGCATCGAATATGGATTCAACAGCAAGCTTTCAGGTCGGCGTATTTATTGAGCATCCCCCAATCAGTCCCCTCTCCCTCTGGGCGGTCCGACGTTTCGGGAGGGTTAGGGTGAGGGGCTTTTGATCTGGGGCTTCACTGCTCCTGCGCCCGATAAGCCCCCGGCGTCAGCCCCGTCCACTTCTTGAACGCCCGATGAAACGCCGACGGCTCGGAGAACCCGAGCTGTTCGGCGATCTGTTGCAACGACAGATCGGCTCGCCCCAGATGATAAATCGCAATATCCCGACGCAACTGATCCTTCAATTCCTGAAAACTGGTGCCTTCCTCGCGCAAATGCCGGCGCAGGGTTTGCGGGCTGATGTGCAGGTGCGCCGCCACCGCTTCGAGGTCCGGCCAGCGTGCGCTGTCATGGCTGAGCAAGCGCCGCAGCCGGCTGCTCAGGCTGTTGCCGTCGTCCGGACGGGACAGCAGGTCGGCGGGGGAGCGTTCGAGGAAATGCTTGAGGGTGCGTTCGTCCTGCAACAGCGGCATGTGCAGATAGCGGCTGTGAAACACCAGGCTGCTTTGCGTTGCCGAAAATTCCAGCGGGCAGGAAAACAGCAGGTCGTATTCCGCCCCGTGCGCCGGTTTCGGGTAGCTGAAGCTCGCTTGTTCCAGACGAATCCGCTGGCCGATCAGCCAGCTGCCGAGGCGATGCCAGATCACCAGCAGGCTCTCGCTGAGAAAGTGATCCGGGTCCCACAATTGCGCATCGTCGAGGCTCAGGCGTACCCATTCGTCTTCATGGGTCAGGGTCAGGCGCGGGGCTTCGGGGAATAGGCTATAAAACAATAAGCCGCGTTGCAGAGCCTTCTCCAGGCTGCGGCAATGAATGATGGCGTGGCACATCATGGCGAAGCTGCCGGGTTTGCTCGGCGCGCTGCCGAAGCCCAGGTATTCGTCGTCCAGGGCCAGCCACAGGTTCTGGATCAGTTGGGTGAATTGTTCCGGGGCGATCCGCGCGCGCGGCTCGTCGAGCAGTTCGGGGCTGATGCCCAGTTGCTGCAGCAGGTCCGAATAGTCGTAACCCGAGCGCCGCGCGCCACCGAGGGCGGCGCGGGCAAAATGACTGGCGATGGTGCGTTCGCGCATGAGCGGCAGATCCTTCCTCTGGCGACCGATGGTAGCGGCTGCCTTTGATCGGTAACAAGGCGGATTTCCGCCAAATTGTAGGACGAGGTCGGGCGAGTTGGCGGAAATCCGCCACACTTGAGTAACCGGTTAGTGACAAAAAAATACCCGCATCCCCTGATATCAAAAGGCTTGCAGCGATTTGCACCAAAGTGGCACGACGTTTGCGATAAGAGCGACAGAAGCGTGCGCCGAGCCGGTCCGGAAAAGCGCCGTTCGACACAACAAATCCCTCCAGTGCAGGAGGGTTCGCAATTCAAGTGTCGCGTACAACAGATGGATGTTGCCGCGCGGGACTCTTGAGGAACTTTGCAATGACGACTCGTCAGCCACTGTACAAATCCCTGTATTTCCAGGTGATCGTCGCAATCTGTATCGGTATTGCGCTCGGCCACTACTACCCGCAGTTCGGCGTGGCCGTAAAGCCGCTGGGTGACGGGTTCATCAAACTGATCAAAATGATCATCGCCCCGATCATCTTCTGCACCGTGGTCAGCGGCATCGCCGGCATGCAGAACATGAAATCGGTCGGCAAGACCGGTGGTTACGCACTCCTGTACTTCGAAATCGTTTCGACCATCGCCCTGCTGGTCGGTCTGATCGTGGTCAACATCGTGCAGCCGGGCAACGGCATGCACATCGACGTCAGCACCCTCGACGCCTCGAAAGTCGCAACCTATGTTGCTCAAGGCGCAGACCAGAGCGTTGTCGGCTTCCTGCTCAACGTGATCCCGACCACCATCGTCGGCGCGTTTGCCACCGGTGACATCCTGCAAGTACTGATGTTCTCGGTGATCTTCGGTTTCGCCCTGCACCGCCTGGGTGCCTACGGCAAACCGATCCTGGACTTCATCGATCGCTTCGCCCACGTGATGTTCAACATCATCAACATGATCATGAAGCTCGCGCCAATCGGTGCCTTCGGTGCGATGGCGTTCACCATCGGTGCCTACGGCGTCGGCTCGCTGGTGCAGCTGGGTCAACTGATGATCTGCTTCTACATCACCTGCCTGGCGTTCATCCTGATCGTGCTCGGCGGTATCGCCCGCATGCACGGCTTCAGCGTGCTGAAAATGATCCGCTACATCCGTGAAGAACTGCTGATCGTGCTGGGTACTTCCTCCTCGGAATCGGTACTGCCACGCATGCTGATCAAGATGGAGCGTCTGGGCGCGAAGAAATCGGTAGTGGGTCTGGTGATCCCGACCGGTTACTCGTTCAACCTCGACGGCACCGCGATCTACCTGACCATGGCGGCCGTGTTCATCGCTCAGGCGACCGACACCCACATGGACATCACTCACCAGATCACTCTGCTGGTGGTGTTGCTGCTGTCCTCCAAAGGCGCAGCCGGCGTGACCGGTTCGGGCTTCATCGTACTGGCGGCCACCCTGTCGGCCGTAGGTCACCTGCCGGTGGCCGGTCTGGCGCTGATCCTGGGTATCGACCGCTTCATGTCCGAAGCCCGCGCCCTGACCAACCTGGTCGGCAACGCCGTTGCCACCATCGTTGTGGCCAAGTGGGTCAAGGAGCTGGACACCGACGTGCTGGACGCCGAGCTGGCGTCGGGCGGTCGCGGTATCGCCGATACCCGTCCTGAAGATGACCTGGGCGTGGCCGAAGGCCCGACCCCGAGCAATGTGAAGTAAGCATCGCTTGAATGGAAAAACCCGCTTCGGCGGGTTTTTTCTTGTCTGCTGTTTGAGCGCAACGGTCAGCGCAACTGATGGATCCGGTAATTGCCCCAGCGCCGATGGCTGCCTAGGCTGCATGCATCGTTGATGGAGATCGCCCATGTCTGCACCGCTGGCCTCACTGAAGATTCTGGATTTCTCGACCCTGCTGCCGGGGCCGTTCGCCTCGCTGTTGCTGGCGGACATGGGCGCCGAAGTGCTGCGCATCGAATCGCCGACCCGCCTCGACCTGGTGCGGGTCTTGCCGCCCCATGATCAAGGCGTCTCGGCCAGTCACGCGTATCTCAATCGCAACAAACGCAGCCTGGCATTGGATCTCAAGCAGCCCGAGGCGCTGGAACTGGTGAAGCAGTTGCTGGCGGATTACGACATCGTGCTGGAGCAGTTTCGCCCCGGTGTGATGGAGCGGCTGGGGCTGGGTTATGAGGCGTTGAAGGCGATCAATCCGAAGCTGATTTATGTGTCGATCACCGGTTACGGCCAGACCGGGCCGTACAAGGATCGCGCCGGCCACGACATCAATTATCTGGCGCTGGCCGGGCTCTCCAGCTACACCGGCCGAGCCGACAGCGGGCCGTTGCCGCTGGGCATGCAGTTGGCGGATATCGCGGGCGGCTCGTTGCACGGGGTGATCGGTTTGTTGGCGGCGGTGATTTCTCGCCAGCAGACCGGGCAGGGCACACATCTGGACGTGAGCATGACCGACTGTGCGTTCAGCCTGAACGCCATGGCCGGTGCCGGGTATCTGGCCTGCGGCGAGGAGCCGGGCTGGGAAGAACAGATGCTCAATGGCGGCAGTTTCTACGATTACTACCGCTCCCGCGACGGGCGCTGGATGTCGGTGGGCAGTCTGGAGCCGGCCTTCATGCAGCAACTGTGTGCAGCGCTGGGGCGGCCGGAGCTGGCGGCGCAGGGCTTGTCACCCAAACCCGAGCAGCAGCGGGCGCTCAAGGACGCCTTGAAGGTCGAGTTCGAGAAGCATGACTTTGCCGAACTGTGCGAGCTGTTCGCCGGAATCGATGCCTGCGTCGAACCGGTGCTGACCCTAGGCGAGGCGGTGCGGCATCCGCAATTGCAAGCGCGGGAACTGGTGACGCAGGTGCCGCGTGGGGATGGCTCGGCGCAGGCGCAGATGGCTTGCCCGCTGAAATTCTCCGAAGCATTGCCGGCGCCGCGGCATGTTGGTGCGGCGTTGGGGCAGCATACGGATCAGGTGTTGGGGGAGTTGGGCTTGAGTGTTGAGCGCATTGCCGAATTGCGGCGAGCCAAGGTGATTCTCTAGTGCCTGTTGCGGCCTCTTCGCGGGCAAGCCCGCTCCCACAGTGTCCGGTGTGTTCACAAGGTCTGTGTACGGCACAAATACCTGTGGGAGCGGGCTTGGTCTGGGCGGCGATCCGACGAAGAGGCCCGGCCAGACAGCACAAAATCCGGGTTACTCGACCCGCATCTCGCCACTGAACACCAATGTGTTGCGACAGCGTCGGCACAAATAGCGCCGACCTTGCCGCACCAGACTATGGCGCTGGGCTGAAAACGGAAAATCGCTATCTGCACACGGGCATTTATAGATATAGCGGGTCACGCTGCGGCGTTTGACTTCATAGGTATGGCAGCGGTCCGGCGGCAATTCGTAGACCCCGCGCATGATCAGTTGCCACTCCTCGCCGTGAGGCTGGATGCGGTCGCCGAACAGTTGATGGGCGATCAGGTGCGCGACTTCGTGAGCCACGGTCTGCTTGAGGAAGTGTTCGGTGTTTTCCCGGTACAGCTGCGGATTGAAGCGCAGCAGGTTCTCGTGCAGATGCGCGACCCCGGCTTTTTGCCCGCGCAGCTTGAGGCTCACCACGGGGCGTTTGAAAGGACGTTTGAAAAAGGATTCAGCGAGTTGGAAACAGTCTTCGACGCGGGTATTGAGTTGCTCGGGCATGCTTGATGGATCTCCAGAGGTTTGGAGTATGCCGCAACCGTCCAGTCTTGCGCATCGCCAGACTGCCGAATGGTCGCGACGTCACTTTCAGGCATGAGAAGGCCGCCTCGCGGCGGCCTGTGTTGGCGGATCTTGTTCTTCTCGGCGTTGCAGCCGTCTAGTTCGTGTAGACAGGCCCCACGCCCAGTCCCCAGACAATCACGGTAAACGCCATGATGGCGACCAGCACCACCAGACCCACCGCCAGCACCGAGCTGGAAAACAGGAAACCCTCGTCGGACGGAATGTTCATGAAAGTCGGCAGCCCCACATACAACAGGTACACCGTGTAGCAGATGGCCGCCGTGCCGACGATCATCCCCAGCCACATGTGCGGATAGAGCGCCGCCAGCCCGCCGACGAACAACGGTGTCGCGGTGTAGGTGGCAAATGCCACGCAACGGGCCAGGCTCGGGTTGGCGTCATAGGTGCGGGCCATCCAGTGCACGAAGGCACCCATGACCGCAACCCCGCCGAGCATTGCCAGATAAGACATGATCGTCATCCACAACGCGCTTTCGACGGTGAGCATCACCGGTGCGCGGTTGCCGATCACCCAGCCGACCTGAGTGGTGCCGATAAACGCCGAAACAGCGGGGATCGCCGCCAGAATCAGCGTGTGCGTCAGGTACATGTGGCTGATGCTTTCTTCCTGGTCGCCACGGATTTCCTTCCATTCCTGATCGGGGTGGGTAAAAAGTCCCACTACGTGATGGATCATGCCAGTCACTCCTCTCGTTATTGCCATCGCCCCCCAGCGGAGCGCCTACGGGCCAATGCGGCCGAGCAAATACAGGTCTTCAGATTGTGTGCGACCTTATGTCGCAGTATAGAAAGGTCTTAACCGCACAGGTGGTAGGGGCTTAGAGCAAATCGCGCTGTAAAACCTTGGGGTAATCGCGTCGGGGTCTGTGCAAACGGGCATTCGAGGGGGCGACAACCTGTGGCCACAAGCGAAGTGTTTTTGCGTAAAATGCCCGCCTTTCGTCACACCTCACGGATTTCGCGTCATGGGCACTCTTACGGTCAACCAGAACAAACTGCAAAAGCGCCTGCGCCGCCTGGCCGGCGAAGCCGTCACCGACTTCAACATGATCGAAGACGGCGACAAGGTCATGGTCTGCCTGTCCGGGGGCAAGGACAGCTACACCATGCTCGACGTGCTGATGCACCTGCAGAAGGTTGCACCGATCAAGTTCGAGATCGTCGCCGTGAACATGGACCAGAAGCAGCCGGGCTTCCCTGAGCACGTGCTGCCGGCCTACCTGAAAGAACTGGGCATCGAGTACCACATCGTCGAGAAGGACACCTACTCGGTGGTCAAGGAGCTGATCCCGGAAGGCAAGACCACCTGCTCGCTGTGCTCGCGCCTGCGTCGTGGCACGCTGTACACCTTCGCCGACGAAATCGGCGCGACCAAAATGGCCCTCGGTCATCACCGCGACGACATCGTCGAGACGTTCTTCCTCAACATGTTCTTCAACGGCAGCCTCAAGGCGATGCCGCCGAAGCTGCGCGCCGACGACGGACGCAACGTGGTGATCCGTCCGCTGGCCTACTGCAACGAGAAAGACATCCAGGCCTACTCGGACTTCAAGCAATTCCCGATCATCCCGTGCAACCTCTGCGGTTCCCAGGAAAACCTGCAGCGTCAGGTGGTCAAGGAAATGCTGGTGGACTGGGAGCGCAAGACCCCGGGCCGCACCGAGAGCATCTTCCGCAGCCTGCAGAACGTGATCCCGTCGCAGCTGGCCGACCGTAACCTGTTTGACTTCACCAGCCTGAAGATCGACGAGACCGCTGCTTCGCGATTCGTCAACGTCGTAAACCTGTAAGCCGTACCCATTGTGGGAGCCAGCCTGCTGGCGATTGCGGTGTGCCAGCCCCGACATGGGTGACTGACACTGCGCTATCGCCAGCAGGCTGGCTCCCACATTGGTTTTTCGTTTCATACAAAAGGAGAGGGCATGCGCGACTACAAGTGGCTGCAAGAATACTGTCTGAACCGCTTCGGTTCGGCGGCTGAACTGGAAGCCCATCTGCCCGTTCCCAAGACCCCGGCGCAACTGCGCAAGATCAGCGACGACCGTTACCTCTCGACCATGGCTCTGCGGGTGTTTCGTGCCGGGCTCAAGCACAGTCTGGTGGACGCCAAGTGGCCAGCGTTCGAAGAAGTGTTCTTCAAGTTCGACCCGGAAAAAGTCGTGCTGATGAGCGCCGAACACCTTGAGCGGCTCATGCAGGATGCGCGGATCATCCGTCACCTGGGCAAGCTCAAGAGTGTGCCGCGCAATGCGCAGTTCATTCTGGACGTCGAGAAAGAGAAGGGCAGTTTCGGCGCGTTGCTCGCCGACTGGCCGGTGACCGACATCGTCGGTTTGTGGACCTACCTGAAAAAGCACGGCCATCAGTTGGGCGGGCTGTCGGCGCCACGGTTCTTGCGGATGGTCGGCAAGGATACGTTCGTGCCGAGCTACGACGTGGTCGCGGCGTTGAATGCGCAGAAGATCGTCGACAAGGTGCCGAGCAGTCTGCGGGATCTGGCGACGGTGCAGAATGCGTTCAACCAGTGGCATGAAGAGAGCGGTGGACGGCCGATGAGCCAGATCTCGATGATGCTGGCGTATACCGTCAACCATTGAGACTGAGTGATCGTTCCCGCGCAAAACGTGGGAACGATCCCGGAACCTGTGGGAGCTGGCTTGCCAGCGATAGCGGTCTGTCAGGCGACGGAAATCTCGCCTTCGCCCGCCAGTTTGCGATTCAACTGATACCGCCACCGCACATACAGCAACGCCGAGCAGAACACCGCCAGACTGGCGATCATCTCCAGCACGCCAAACAGCTGCCGGCTCGGGTCATACGCCGCCAGTGCGCCCTTGATGAAATACAGATTCACCACAAAGCACATCCACGAATGCCCGCGTGCGCTGCCCATGATCATGCCCGGTGCGAGCACGATCCACGGGATCAGCTCGATCAGCAGAATCACCCACGGCCGCGCGCCGTGCAGGTCGGCGAACACCAGGTAATACGCGGCGAGCAGTCCGGCCAGGCCGAAAAAGCACAGCAGACTGATCACCCGCATCGCCCGCACCCGTGGCTCCAGCCACTCGACGGCGGGCAGGACTTTCGGCTTTCTGGCCATCTCAGTTCCCCAGTTTCTGGGCCGTTTTGGCCAGACGTGCACCGAGGGCGCGGCACAGCGCCACTTCGTGTTGATCGAGACCGCTTTTGCCGTCGGCCCCGGCGTGATGACTGGCGCCGTACGGCGTGCCGCCGCCCTGGGTTTCCAGCAGCGCCGACTCGCTGTAAGGCAGGCCGGTGATCAGCATGCCGTGGTGCAGCAGTGGCAGCATCATCGACAGTAGCGTGGTTTCCTGGCCGCCATGCAGGCTGGCGGTGGACGTAAACACCCCGGCCGGTTTGCCGACCAGCGCGCCGGTCAGCCACAGGTTGCTGGTGCCATCGAGAAAGTACTTGAGCGGCGCGGCCATGTTGCCGAAACGGGTCGGGCTGCCGAGGGCCAGGCCGGCGCAGTTCTTCAGGTCATCCAAAGTGGCATACAGCGCGCCTTCATCCGGAATGTCCGGCGCCACGGCTTCGCACTCGGTGGAGATCGCCGGCACGGTGCGCAGGCGCGCTTCGAGGCCGGCCTGCTCGACGCCACGGGCAATCTGCCGGGCCATCTCGTTGGTCGAGCCGCTGCGGCTGTAATACAGAACCAGAATGTACGGCGCACTCACGGCAGCAGCTCCAGGATCTGCTCCGGTGGACGGCCGATAACGGCTTTGTCGCCGGCTTCGAGAATCGGTCGCTCCATCAGCTTCGGATGTGCGGCGATCGCGTCGATCAATTGTTTCTCGGTGAGACTGGCATCGGCCAGGTTCAGGGTCTTGTATTCGTCTTCGCCGGTGCGCAGCAGTTGCCGTGCGCTGATGCCCAGCTTGCCGAGCAAGGCCTTGATCTGCGCGGCGTCCAACGGGGTTTCGAGGTAGCGCACCACGTTCGGCGTCAGGCCACGGGCTTCGAGCAGTTCGAGCGCACCGCGGGATTTCGAGCAGCGCGGGTTGTGATAAAGCGTCAGATCGGTCATGGGCGGGTCGCTTCTTGCGTAGAGTGGCGGCTATTCTAACTGTGCAGCGCGCAATCCAGAACCTTGGGAGGCGATGGGTCGCAGGCGCATTCAATTTTTCACAAGGAACACGACATGACACGGGCACTGGCAGCGGCATTGACGATCATCGGGGCGTTGATGCTGGGGGGCTGCGGGAACGACTACGGGATCGACCAGAACGGGCAGAAAGTGGCGTCCGAGCGCCTCGACAAACAATGGGTCGTGCTCAACTACTGGGCCGAATGGTGCGGCCCGTGCCGCACGGAAATCCCGGAGCTCAATCATCTGGCTGAAGAGCTCAAGGGCAAGAAGATCGGCGTGTTCGGGGTCAATTTCGACAACGTGCAGGGTGAAGAGCTCAAAAGCGCCAGCGAAAAACTGGGCATCAAGTTCACCGTGCTGGCGCAGGATCCGTCGGAACTGTTCGAACTGCCGCGCAGTGAAGCCTTGCCGGTGACTTACATCATCGACAACAAGGGCAAGGTGCGGGAACAGTTGATGGGCGAGCAGACGGCGGCGGGAGTGATGGCGAAGCTTGAGGCGTTGCAGGCGACAAATTGAGTTGCCGCTAAAAAGCATCCCTCACCCCAGCCCTCCCGAAACGTCGGACCGCCCGGAGGGAGAGGGAGCCGACCGAGATGTCTGGCGCCATACGTCGACCTGAAAGAAACGGTCGATTATGGATTCGACGAAGCAGAATCAAGTCGATTGTGGATTCATCCGGGTAGGGTCATTTCGGTGTATTTCTGGAATATCCCCCAATCAGTCCCCTCTCCCTTTGGGCGGTCCGACGTTTCGGGAGGGTTAGGGTGAGGGGCTTGGCGATCTAGAGGATCAGCCTTCTTCCAGCCACCAGCGCAACGGCTTGCCTTCAACCGGCCAGAAGCGCATCTGCTCGATCGGCGAGATGTCCCAGCGCTCTACGTGCTCCAAGGCCTGGAGGAAGCGTTGCTCCTGCTCCATCAGCGCTGGTGCGCAGAGTTTTCGGGTCTTGCCGATCTTGCCGAAGCTCAGCTTGTCGCCTTCCAGGGTGTACGGCGCGAACCAATGGTTGCAGCCGCCATTGCCATAAGCCCGGCCATCATCGCCGAGGGTCACGGTCAGGTGGCTGTAGTCCATCAGCGGACGCTCGCCGATCCATTCCAGAATGTAGCTGCGGTTCTGTTGCAGTTGCACAGGCTCCGCGGCGCAACCCATCAGGCCGGCGCCGACAGCGGCGGTCAGGGCCAGGTGTTTCATCACGCCGGCTCCTGGCATTTCGGGCACAGGTGCTTGTCGCCGACGGCTTTCCAGCCCAACTCGGCGATGCGTGCAGTGGCGGCCGGTTTTTCCGCAGGCTTGCCCAGCTTGGCGTCCACCGCGAATTCGAAGCTCAGCTCCTTGGCGCAGCTGTCGCAGTTGACCTGCCAGGTGTGGATCGCCAGTTCACCGAACACCGGGCCGGTGGTCATGGCAGTCCATTGACCCGGCGGGTTGATCAGGTGGCGGACGGTGTCGACGGTCAGGCGCATGGACAAGTCCTTGCTGCCTTTGAGGGTCACGACCAGCACGTCGCCGATGCGGATCGAGCCACCGTTGCCGGTGACCTGATAACGGCCCGGAACCAGGGCGCGGCATTCGGTGAGGGTGTGTTGCGGGTTCATCAGGGTGTAGCGGAAATCGTGTTCGACCATGGGTCCTCCAAATATGCGCGACATGCTAGCACGGGCTTGATTGCAGAATGATGCGCGCGTGCGACCTTCGATCCGGTTCAAATCGACACCGCAGTCGTGGCAAACTGCCGCCTTCATTTTCAAGGAACGGAACATGGCGCTGATCGAATGTTATGAATGCAAGCGGAGCATCAGCTCCGAAGCCACGGCGTGCATTCATTGCGGGGCTCCGCTGGCAGAGGCGCAGGCTCCTCATGCCGAAAAGGGCACGTCGACGATTTCCTTTGGCAGTCTGCCGCGTAACAAGGCAGTGCCCGAGGCCTTCGTTCCGCCGCCGGCTCCCGAGCGGCCGAAGATCATGCCGGCCGCGGCGGGGCGACGTCGTCGTTCACAGCCTGTCGAGCCGGTGCTGAACCCGGACGGTTCGCGCCCGGTGGAAGGCTGGCTGAAGATCATGGCGTTTCTGATGCCGCTGGTGTTCGTCTGGTTCCTGCTGCGCAGCGGGCACTCCCTCAAGCAACGTTTACTGGGGTTCGGCTGGCTGGCGCTGTTGATCCTGTGCGTGGCGATTACCCCGACGCCGCCTCCGGTCTGAGTCCTATCACTCAGCCTTCGACCTGGTTCTGCGGCTTACCCGCCGCCCAGGTCGCGATGTTGTGCAAGGTGGTCGCGGCAATCGCGCCCAGCGCCTCATGGGTCAGAAACGCCTGATGCGCGGTGACGATCACATTCGGGAACGTCAACAGCCGCGCCAGCACGTCGTCCTGTAGCGGCAGGTCGGAACGGTCCTCGAAGAACAGCTGCGCTTCCTCTTCATACACATCCAGTCCCAGATAACCGAGCTGGCCGTCCTTCAGGGCGTCGATCAGCGCCGGCGTGTCCACCAGACCGCCGCGCCCGGTGTTGATCAGCATCGCCCCCGGTTGCATGTGCGCCAGCGAGTCGCGGTTGATCAGGTGTCTGCTCTGTTCGTTGAGCGGGCAGTGCAGGCTGATGATCCGCGACTGCGCCAATAGATCCGGCAGGCTCAGGTAGTGCGCGCCCAATGCTTCGACGGCGGGATTCGGGTAGGGGTCGTAGGCCAGCAATTCACAGCCGAAACCGTGCATGATTTTCGCGAAGGTCGCACCGATCTGCCCGGTGCCGACAATGCAGACCGTCTTGCCCACCAGATCGAAACCGGTGAGTCCGTGCAGGCTGAAATCGCCTTCACGGGTGCGGTTGTAGGCACGGTGCAAGCGTCGGTTGAGGGCGAGGATCAATGCCACCGCATGCTCGGCCACCGCGTGAGGCGAGTAGGCCGGTACACGCACGACGGCCAGCCCCAGACGTTTGGCGACGGCCAGATCCACATGGTTGTAGCCGGCCGAACGCAAGGCGATCAGGCGTGTGCCACCGGCGGCCAGACGTTCCAGCACCGGGGCGCTCAGATCATCGTTGATGAACGCGCAGACCACCTCGTGATGTTCGGCCAGCGCTGCGGTATCGAGGCTGAGCCGGGCTGGCTGAAAGTGCAGTTCGATCCCGGCCGGGCAATCGGCGGCGAGGAAGCTGTCGCGGTCGTAGGTCTGGCTGCTGAAAACGATCGTGCGCATGAAATCCTCCTGGAACATCGACGCGGGCGCAAATCACCCGCGACAACTTTAGCCGCGTCGGCGTTGACCGGCATTGCCGTGGATCAGGCGCTGATCTTCGCCTGGGCTGCCAGACGATTGATCGCCCGTTCCAGCTCGTCCAGCGCGGTCGAGGCCTTGGGATCCTGCTGCTTGAGCAGGGTTTCGCTGCGCTGGCAGGCAGCGCGCAATTGCGGCACACCGCAGTAACGCGTGGCGCCATGCAGGCGGTGCACCCGCTCCAGCAGACCGTTCTGATCCTGATTGTCGCGGGCGGTGCGAATGGCTTCGCGGTCGGCCTCGAGGGACGCCAGCAGCATCGCCAGCATGTCGGCCGCAAGATCCGCCTTGCCGGCGGCCAGGCGCAAACCTTCTTCGTGATCGAGTATCGGCAGCTCCTGATTGCCCAGCAGACTTTCGCCGCCACGGTCCGGCGCCTGATTGCGCAACGCCAGGCCCGTCCACTTCAGCACCACCTGCGCCAGTTGCCGCTCGCTGATCGGCTTGGTCAGGTAGTCGTCCATGCCGCTTTGCAGCAGCGCGCGTTTTTCATTGGCCATGGCGTGGGCGGTGAGCGCGACGATCGGCAGCGGCGTGCAATGCCGCTCGCTTTCCCATTGGCGAATCGTCTCGGTGCTCTGGCGTCCGTCCATGCCGGGCATCTGCACGTCCATCAGCACCAGATCGAAGGTTTCGTTCTGCACTGCCTTGACCGCGGCGTAACCACTTTCCACGGCCAGCACCTTGGCGCCCATGTCTTCGAGCAGCGTCTGCACCAGCAACAGGTTGGCCGGGTTGTCGTCGACGCACAGTACTTTCGGCGCACGGCTCGACAACGGTTCGCCCGGTTCGCTGCGGGGCTGGCGCGGGTTGACCATGTCCGACAACGCCCGACGCAGTTTGCGGGTGCAGGCCGGTTTCGATTGCAGCTGACTGTGAGGGTTGGGCACCGACAGGTGATACAGCGTCAGTTCGGTGGTCGGGCACAACACCAGCACCCGGCAACCGAGGTGCTCAAGGTCCCAGATGTGCTGGTTGAGGCGTTCCGGCGGCATGTCGTTGCTGGTGATGCCGAGCACCGCCAGATCGATGGCCTGATCGGTCTGATGGGCGCCGGTGACGCCATTGGTCAAGCTTTCCAACGTATTGAACGGCGTGACGTCGAGGCCGCAGTCCTCCAGTTGATGCTGCAGGGCCTGACGCGCCAGTTCGTGATTTTCCAATACCGCCACCCGACGCCCGAGCAATGGCGCAGAGGGCAGGTCTTCGGCGTCGTCGCGGGTCTTGGGCAGGTTCAGGCTGATCCAGAATTCCGAACCTTCGCCCGGCGTGCTGTCGACGCCGATTTCACCGCCCATCTGTTCGATCAGACGCTTGGAAATCACCAGCCCCAGACCGGTGCCGCCGGGCTGGCGTGAAAGCGAGTTGTCAGCCTGGCTGAACGCCTGGAACAACGCGCGCACATCCTGGTTCGACAGGCCGATGCCGGTGTCCTGAATGCTGATACGCAACTGCACGCTGTCGTCGTTTTCTTCTTCGAGCATGGCGCGGGCGACGATGGTGCCCTCACGGGTGAACTTGATCGCGTTGCTCACAAGGTTGGTCAGGATCTGCTTTAGCCGCAGCGGATCGCCCACCAGCGACAGCGGCGTGTCGCGGTACACCAGACTCACCAGTTCCAGCTGCTTGGCGTGGGCGGCAGGGGCGAGGATGGTCAGGGTGTCCTGCAACAGGTCGCGCAGGTTGAACGGAATATGGTCGAGCACCAGTTTGCCGGCCTCGATTTTCGAGAAATCGAGAATCTCGTTGATGATCCCCAGCAGGCTGTCGGCGGACTTTTCGATGGTGCCCAGATAGTCGAGCTGGCGCGGGGTCAGCTCGCTTTTCTGCAACAGGTGGGTGAAGCCGAGAATGCCGTTGAGCGGCGTGCGGATTTCGTGGCTCATGTTGGCGAGGAATTCGGATTTGATCCGGCTCGCTTCCAGCGCTTCCTTGCGGGCCAGGTCCAGCTCGATGTTCTGGATCTCGATGGTTTCCAGGTTCTGGCGCACGTCTTCGGTGGCCTGGTCGACGCTGTGCTGCAATTCTTCGCGAGCGTTTTGCAAGGTGCCGGCCATGCGGTTGATGCCGGACGCCAGTTCATCCAGTTCCTGACTGCCCAATGGTGGCAGGCGGGTTTCCAGGTGACCGTCCTTGAGCTGCGCGACGGCCTGCTTGATCTGGCTCAGCGGGCGGTTGATCGTGCGGCCCATGCGCAAGGCCAGCAACGCGGCGCCGGCCAGGCCCGCGCCGATCAGCAGCAGGCTGGCGAACAGGCTTCGATAGCCGCGCAACAGCATACCGTTGTGCGACAGCTCCAGTTCGACCCAGCCAAGCAGGCGGTCGGACTCTTGCGGGATCAGCTCGCCAGCGAGGTTGCGGTGTTTGCCGAAGACCGGCAGCAGATAGCGGGTGGCATCGTTGCCACTGCGTCGCAGCAAGTGCGCGCTGTCGCCGCTCGGCGCCTGATTGAGCATGGTCGGGCCGGCGTGGGCGAGGGGAGTGCGGTCGGGCGCGAGGAAGGTCACGGCGCGCACGTCCGGTTGTTCGAGGGACTGGGTGGCGATGCGCTCGAGCAGTTCGGCATCGCCGTGGCCCATGGCCGGTGCCACCAGCGGAGCCAGTTGCTCGGCGATCATTTCGCCGCGCTGCATCAGTTGGGTCTGCAGGTCGGACTGCTGCGTCCAGGTGAAATACCCGCCCAGCACCAGCGCCATCAGGCTGGTCGGCAACAGGGTCAGCAACAATACGCGACCTTTGATTCCCAGTTTCTTGAGCACGCCTTTCTCCTGCATCCCGCTGATCGTTGACTCACACGTGCGTCCGGCACGCGGTATCGGCGCAGTGTAGCGATTTGCTTGCGGGCAATCTTGGGAAAAATGATGTCGTCGTCCTTCGCTTGGGGAGCGGTCATCTGTCCGACAGGTCAAGCTTGGGTTGCCGGGCGCCGGGCAATCTTGAATAATCGCCCAACTGAGAATTATTTGCAGATAGTCATGACTCCTGTCTCTATTGGCCAACCCCGCATTCTTTCCATCGAGGACGATCCTGTCCTCGGTGCCTATGTCCATGAACAACTGGGCCGCAGCGGCTTCCAGGTCACCTGGTGCCAGAACGGCAGCGAAGGCCTGAGCATCGCCCGACGCCAGCCGTTCGACGTGGTGTTGATGGACATTCTGTTGCCGGGGCTCGACGGATTGAACGTCCTGACCCAACTGCGTCAGAGCCATTCCACCCCAGTGCTGCTGATGTCAGCCCTCGGTGCCGAAGCCGACCGCATCAGCGGCTTCCGCCTCGGCGCCGACGACTATCTGCCCAAACCCTTCAGCATGGCCGAGCTGCATGTGCGGATCGAAGCGATCCTGCGCCGTGTCGCCCTCGACCGTCGCCCGGCTGCCGTCACCCCGGTGGTGCCGGTCGGCAGGCTGCGTTTCGACGACGAGCAGTGCGAGGTGTTCTATCTCGACCAGCCCGCCGGCCTGACCCGCAGCGAATACCGCCTGCTGGAAACCCTCAACCGCAACGACGAGGAAGTTCTGAGCAAGGCCTTCCTTTATCAGCACGTTCTTCAGCGCGGTTATGCGGCCCACGACCGCAGCCTCGACATGCACATCAGCCAGATCCGCCGCAAACTCAAGTCGGTCGGCTACACCGAGCGGGAAGTGCGCACGGTGTGGGGCAAGGGTTACGTCCTGAGTGCCGTCGATGAAAGTGTCTGACCTGCCGGGCCGGCACTCGCTGTTCTGGAAACTCGCCTGCCTGCTGGTGGCGTTCTGTCTGCTGATGATCTGGCTGAGCTGGTCCTGGGGCCGGTACATGGAACAGCGCAATCAGTTCCTCTCCGATGACGCCCGTCGCACTCTGAGCCGTTATGCCGCCGAGGCCGAGCGCGCGTGGCAGCAGGGCGAACGCGATGGCATCGATAGCTGGCTGCGAAGCATGGAGCTGCGCGAGGCCGGCTGGGTCGGCGTGATCGGCGGCAACCTTCAGTCGCTGGGCAGTCAACCGTTCAGCGCTCAGGAGCTTCAGCACCTGACCTTCCTGCGAGGCCTTGACTGGCCGATTCACAAAAAGGGCCGACCGTGGCTGCGGGTACCGTTCCCCACTGACCCGACTGCCGGCAGTCTGGTCATCGAGTTGCCCGAGCGATTCCTGCCGGGAAAATACCGGGTGTTCTGGCGGGTCATCACCAACGGTGTGATTCCCGGCCTGTTCACCCTGCTGCTGTGCGTCGGCCTGTATCGCCTGCTGGTGGTGCCGCTGAACAATCTGCGCGAGCAGGCCAATGCGTGGCGCGTCGATCAACTGAATGTGCGGCTGTCGAGCGGCATCACCCAGCGCCCCGATGAACTCGGTGAACTGGCCCGCGCCTTCGACTCGATGTCCGAACGCCTGCAATCCACCGTGGCCCTGCAACAGCAACTGCTGCGCGACCTGTCCCACGAACTGCGCACGCCCCTGAGCCGGTTGCGGGTCGCCAGCGAAAGCGAGCAGCAGCTGCAACCGTTGCGCGAGCGCATCGGTCGCGAAGTCGACGTGATGCAGCGGCTGGTGGAAGACACCCTGCAACTGGCCTGGCTCGACACCGAGCGCGCACCGTTGCCGGATGAAGCGATCCAGATTCAGGCGCTGTGGGAAATGCTCACGGAAAACGCCTGCTACGAAAGCTGCTGCCCGGTCGGGCAGTTGCAGTGCGGTGTTGAAGCTTCCTGCTGGGTACGCGGCAATCTCAACACCCTGGCCCAGGCCCTGGAAAACATTCTGCGCAACGCCATTCGCCATTCGCCACCGGGCGGCATCGTGCGGCTCGATGGTCGACGGGATGGCGATTACTGGCACCTGTGGCTGGAGGACGAGGGCGGCGGCGTGGACGAAGCGGATCTTGAGCGGATCTTCTCGCCCTTCATCCGCCTCGACGGCTCGCGGCCGGGGGACGGTGGATTTGGTCTGGGACTGAGCATCGCGAGGAACGCGGTGCAACGCCAGGGCGGAGCCCTGTGGGCCGAGAATGGGCCATCGGGATTGCGCTTGAATCTGCGGTTGGTGGCGGATGACAGTGCTGTCGCTCCCGATTCCTTCGCTGGCAAGCCAGCTCCCACCGTGGACATGACTCGCCCGCAGATTGTGTGAACACCACAAAAGTCTCACCAGTGGTGAGACTATTTATGAACGGCACTTTTCCTTGTGGGAGCTGGCTTGCCAGCGATGAGGCCATTTGCATCACCACAGAATCTAAAAGTCGCACCACTGGTGAGACTTTTATTGCTTATTCCAAGAAACCATAAGCACCACACTTTGCGTGATATGGCCTGCGCAGGTTTGCCGGTATGATAGGCGCCCCCGCTGTCCGGATTGCGAAAAACGCCATGACCTTGCAGTACCCAACCATCGCCGATTGCGTCGGCAACACGCCGCTGGTGCGTTTGCAGCGCCTGCCCGGTGTCACCAGCAACACCCTTTTGCTCAAGCTCGAAGGGAACAACCCGGCGGGTTCGGTCAAGGATCGTCCGGCGCTGTCGATGATCACCCGTGCCGAGTTGCGCGGGCAGATCCACGAAGGCGATACGCTGATCGAAGCCACCTCGGGCAATACCGGGATCGCCCTGGCGATGGCCGCCGCGATCAAGGGTTACAAGATGATCCTGATCATGCCGGACAACTCCAGTGCCGAGCGTAAAGCGGCGATGACCGCGTACGGCGCGGAGCTGATTCTGGTCAGCCAGGAAGAGGGCATGGAAGGCGCTCGCGATCTCGCCCAGCGGATGGAAGCCGAAGGCCGTGGCAAGGTGCTGGATCAGTTCGCCAACGGCGACAATCCTGAAGCGCACTACACCACCACCGGCCCGGAAATCTGGCGTCAGACCCAGGGCTCCATTACCCATTTCGTCAGCTCCATGGGCACCACCGGCACCATCATGGGCGTGTCGCGCTACCTCAAGGAGCAGAACGACAACGTGCAGATCGTCGGCCTGCAACCGATGGAAGGCTCGGCCATTCCCGGCATCCGCCGCTGGCCGCAGGAATACCTGCCGAAGATCTATCAGGCCGAGCGCGTCGATCGTATAGTCGACATGGCGCAAAGCGAAGCCGAAGACGTCACCCGGCGTCTGGCCCGCGAAGAAGGCATCTTCTGTGGCGTGTCCTCGGGCGGTGCGGTGGCAGCGATGCTGCGCCTGTCCAAAGAAGTTGAAAACGCGGTGATCGTCGCGATCATCTGCGACCGTGGCGACCGTTACCTGTCGACCGGCATTTTCGACGCGCCCAACTGATGGCCAAGCACGAGAGAGGCCTGCGCTTCCAGCCCACCGGCGGCAGCAAGGCCCCGCAAATCCCGACCGGCAAAAAGCAGCGCTTGAGCATCGAGCGCCTGGCCAATGACGGTCGCGGCATCGCGTTTTTTGAAGGCAAGACCTGGTTCGTCCTCGGCGCCCTCGCCGGTGAAGAGGTCGAAGCGCGGGTGCTTGGCGCCCACGGCAAAGTGGTCGAGGCGCGCACCGAGCGCGTGTTCACCGCCAGTGAATTGCGTCGTCCCGCACCTTGCCAGCACGCCGGCCGCTGCGGCGGTTGCAGCGTTCAGCATCTGCCCCACAACGAACAGCTTGCCCTGAAACAGCGCATGCTTGCCGAGCAGTTGTCGCGAGTCGCCGGTGCCGAACCCGAGGAGTGGGCAGCGCCGTTGACCGGTCCCGAATTCGGTTATCGTCGCCGCGCCCGGATCGCCGTGCGCTGGGACAGCAAGGCCAAAAAGCTTGAAGTCGGTTTCCGCGCCGCCGGCAGCCAGGACATCGTCGCGATCAGCGAATGCCCGGTGCTGGTACAGCCCTTGCAGCCGATCATGACCCGCTTGCCGGAGATGCTTCGTCGCCTGAGCAAACCTCAGGCGCTGGGGCATGTCGAATTGTTCAGTGGCTCGTCACTCGCCGTTCTGCTGCGTCACATGGCGCCGCTGTCCGAGGCCGACCTGACGATCCTCAAGGATTTCTGCGCGTTCCATGAAGCGCAGCTCTGGCTGCATGGCGAAGGCGAACCGCAGCCGGTGGATGATGCGCAGTCGCTCGGCTATCGCCTGGAACAATGGGATCTGCAACTGGCCTACCGGCCGGGGGATTTCATCCAGGTCAACGCCGGAGTCAACGAGGCCATGGTCGCCCAGGCGCTGGACTGGTTGAAACCGACAGGCGATGAGCGCGTGCTCGACCTGTTTTGCGGTTTGGGCAATTTTGCCCTGCCGCTGGCGAAAGCTGCGCGTGAAGTGGTGGCGGTCGAAGGCGTGCAGACCATGGTCGATCGCGCGGCGGCAAATGCCGCTAGCAACAATTTGCATAACACAAAGTTTTTTCAGGCCGATTTATCCCAGCCTTTGACCGATGCCCAGTGGATCGGAAACGGCTTTTCTGCGGTACTCTTGGACCCACCGCGCGACGGTGCTTTCGAGGTGGTGCGCAAGCTGGCGACCCTGGGCGCCGAGCGGTTGGTGTACGTGTCGTGCAACCCTGCAACTCTGGCGCGCGATACGGTCGAATTGATCAAGCAGGGCTACCGGTTAAAACGTGCCGGGATTCTCGATATGTTTCCTCAGACGGCACATGTCGAGGCCATGGCGTTATTTGAAGCGAGCCAGGATGGCTCGTCTGATCCGACTGGTCGTCCGTAGCGCTCGCATTGGCCCCGCGAGCGCGAACGGGCATTGAAGGTCAGTGATTTGACGCATTGAATCTGCGTCGTAGGGAAGGTAAAGCAAGATGGTACAGGTGAGAGCACACCAGCCGATCAACACTGACGGCAGTATCAATCTCGAGGCTTGGCTCGATCATGCGGTCAGTGTCGATCTGGCACTGGATCGCGAAGCCTTGAAAGAGGCCTGCGAGTACGCTCGCCAGGCCGAGCAACAGTCCAATGCGGCGAAGAATCTCTGGTCCGAAGGCAGCGGCAGTTTCAGCACGGGCCTCGAGATCGCCGAGATCCTCGCCGACCTCAAGCTCGATCAGGATTCGCTGGTGGCTGCGGTTCTCTATCGCGGCGTGCGCGAAGGCCAGATCGAACTTGCGGCGGTCAGCCAGCGCTTCGGCCCGGTGGTCGCCAAGCTGATCGACGGCGTGCTGCGCATGGCGGCGATCAGTGCCAGCCTCAGCCCTCGCCAGTCGATGGTCCTCGGCACCCAGGGCCAGGTGGAAAACCTGCGCAAGATGCTGGTGGCGATGGTCGACGACGTGCGTGTCGCGCTGATCAAACTCGCCGAACGTACCTGCGCGATCCGCGCGGTGAAAACCGCCGACGACGAAAAACGTAACCGGGTCGCCCGGGAAGTGTTCGATATCTATGCGCCGCTCGCGCATCGACTCGGCATCGGTCATATCAAATGGGAACTGGAGGACTTGTCCTTCCGTTATCTGGAACCCGATCAATACAAACAGATCGCCAAGCTGCTGCACGAGCGGCGGCTGGACCGCGAGCGTTTCATCGCCGACGTGATGACCCAGCTCAAGGACGAATTGCAGGCCACCGGCGTCGAGGCCGACATCAGCGGCCGGGCCAAACACATCTATTCGATCTGGCGCAAAATGCAGCGCAAGGGTCTGGAATTCAGCCAGATCTACGACGTGCGTGCGGTGCGCGTGCTGGTGCCGGAAATGCGCGACTGTTATACCGCGCTCGGCATCGTCCACACCCTGTGGCGACACATCCCGAAAGAGTTCGACGACTACATCGCCAACCCGAAAGAGAACGGCTACCGCTCGCTGCACACGGCGGTGATCGGTCCGGAAGGCAAGGTGCTGGAAGTCCAGATCCGGACCCATTCGATGCACGAAGAAGCCGAGCTCGGTGTCTGCGCGCACTGGCGCTACAAGGGCACCGACGTCAAGTCCGGCTCGAACCACTACGAAGAGAAAATCTCCTGGCTGCGTCAGGTCCTCGAGTGGCACGAAGAGCTGGGCGACATCGGTGGTCTGGCCGAACAGCTGCGGGTCGATATCGAGCCGGACCGGGTCTATATCTTCACCCCGGACGGTCACGCCATCGACTTGCCGAAGGGCGCGACGCCGCTGGACTTCGCCTACCGCGTGCACACCGAGATCGGGCACAACTGCCGTGGCGCGAAGATCAACGGGCGTATCGTTCCGCTCAACTACAGCCTGCAGACCGGCGAGCAGGTCGAGATCATCACCAGCAAGCACGGCACCCCGAGCCGTGACTGGCTGAACCCGAACCTCGGCTACGTCACCACGTCGCGGGCGCGGGCGAAGATCGTGCACTGGTTCAAGCTGCAGGCACGCGATCAGAACGTCGCGGCTGGCAAAACCCTGCTCGAGCGCGAACTCAATCGCCTCGGCCTGCCGGCGGTGGATTTCGACAAGCTGGCCGACAAGGCCAACATGAAAACCGCCGAAGACATGTTCGCCGCCCTCGGGGCCGGCGACCTGCGTCTGGCGCAACTGGTGAATCTGGCGCAGCAACTGGTCGAGCCGGAGCGCGGCAACGAACAGCTGGAACTGATTCCGCGCAAGGCGACCGGCTACAAACCGGGCAAGCGCGGCGACATTCAGATCCAGGGCGTCGGCAACCTGATGACCCAGATGGCCGGCTGCTGCCAGCCGTTGCCGGGCGATGCGATCGTCGGTTACATCACTCAAGGCCGTGGCGTGAGCATTCACCGTCAGGACTGCGCCTCGGTGCTGCAACTGGCCGGGCGCGAGCCGGAGCGTATCATCCAGGTCAGCTGGGGCCCGGTGCCGGTGCTCACCTATCCGGTGGACATCGTCATCCGTGCCTACGACCGTTCCGGTCTGTTGCGTGACGTCTCGCAGGTGCTGCTCAACGAGCGGATCAACGTGCTGGCGGTCAACACCCGCTCGAACAAGGAGGACAACACCGCGCTGATGTCCCTGACCATCGAGATTCCGGGTCTGGACGCGCTGGGGCGGTTGCTGGGGCGGATTTCCCAGTTGCCGAACATCATCGAAACGCGGCGTAACCGGACTCCATGAAACCGATCTACAGCCTTGAAGACCTGTTGCACCTGATGAACCGTCTGCGCGACCCGCAGTACGGTTGCCCGTGGGACATCAAGCAGACTTACGCGACCATCGTCCCGCACACCCTTGAAGAGGCCTACGAAGTCGCCGACGCCATCGAGCGCGGCGACTTCGACCACTTGCAAGGCGAGCTGGGCGATCTGCTGTTTCAGGTGGTGTATTACAGCCAGCTGGCGCGGGAAGAAGGGCGGTTCGAATTCGCCGGGGTGGTCGACAGCATCACCCGCAAGCTGATTCGTCGCCATCCGCACGTATTCCCCACCGGCGATCTGTATGCGCCGCTGGATGTACCGCGTCTGAACGAAGAGCAGGTCAAGCAGCGCTGGGAGGAGATCAAGGCCGAAGAGCGCGCCGAGAAATCCGCCGAGCCGCAGCAACTGTCACTGCTCGACGATGTGCCGGCCGCGTTGCCGGCGTTGTCCCGCTCGGCCAAGTTGCAGAAGCGCGCAGGTCAGGTCGGTTTCGACTGGCCAGATGCGTTGCCGGTGCTGGACAAGGTCCGCGAAGAGCTCGATGAAGTGCTCGAAGCCATGTCCGAAAATGACCCGCAAGCGGTGGCCGACGAAATTGGCGACCTGCTGTTTTCCGTGGTCAATCTGGCCCGGCATCTGAAGGTCGATCCGGAAACTGCACTGCGTGGCGCCAACGGCAAGTTCGAACGACGTTTCCGTTTTATCGAACAGGCATTGCGCGACACCCACCGCCCCATGGAAGATTGCACCCTCGAAGAGTTGGACGCCCTGTGGGGCGAAGCCAAACGTCAGGAAAAGAATTTGCCCAGCTGCGGCTGAGCCGTTGCCTAAGTGAGTAAGCATCAATGAGCCTTTCCCTTCGCGACCAGTTGCTCAAAGCAGGGCTGGTCAACCAAAAGCAGGCCAAACAGGTCAGCAAAGACAAGCAGAAACAACAGCGTCTGGCCCACAAGGGCCAGATCGAACTGGATGACTCCCAGCAGCGTGCTGCCCAGGAAGCCCAGGCCGAGAAGGTCAAGCGCGACCAGGAGCTGAACCGTCAGCAGCAGGAGAAGGCCGAGGCCAAAGCCCGCGCCGCCCAGGTCAAGCAGTTGATCGAAGTCTCGCGTCTGCCGAAGCTGACGACCGAGGACTACTACAACTTCGTCGACGACAAGAAGGTCAAGCGCATCTCCGTCAACACGCTGATGCGCAACAAGCTCAGCAGCGGTTCGCTGGCGATCGTGCACCATGCCGGCGGCTATGAAGTGATTCCTCGTGAGGCGGCCCTGAAGATTCAGGAGCGCGATCCTCAGCGCATCGTGCAGCTCAACGAGAAGGTCGAAGAGGTCAATGCCGAGGACGATCCGTACGCGGCTTATGTGATCCCTGATGATCTGATGTGGTAAGCGGGTTTTTGCCGGGCTGCGAAATGGCCCTGAAGCACCCAATAACGACAAACCCCGCTCATGGCGGGGTTTGTCGTTTTCAATGCTGTGGTTTTGACTCAGGCGGACTTCAGATCCCGCTGGCGTTCTTGCAGTTCCAGTTCGGCCTTGTAGTTGTGGGCGTCGATCTCGTTGTGGAACATGCCGACCAGCAAGTCTTGTTGATGCACATCCCAGATCCGTACGCCGGCGGCTACGCCTTCATGGGACATGTGTGAATCGTCGCGTTCAGTTACTTTTACAGTCATCTGCTAGCTCCAATCTCTGTTATCTGCAGCAAGGCGTGTGCAGGACTCTTTTATAGAATTTGTTAGCCTGCTAAGTAAACGCCCGATTTGTGCAATGTATTCTTGCGAAATCTGCAACAGCGCTGGAGCCCCCTGAATCCGCGACATTCAGTCGCAGGGCATTGAGTTCCATGACAAAAGCTTCATGTTCCTGACGGCGATTTTCAATCAATTCACCGACCCTGTGGGAGCGGGCTTGCTCGCGAATGCGATTTAACACTCAACATTTTTGTCGACTGACCCACCGCTTTCGCGAGCAAGCCCGCTCCCACAGGAGGTTGTGTTTATGGCTGGCAAAAAAAAACGCCCCGAACCAGTCGGGGCGTTTTCATGTGCGGCTCAGCGCAAGGGAATTACTTGCCTTCCCAACGCTTCAGCACGAGGGTGGCGTTGGTGCCACCGAAGCCGAAGCTGTTGCTCATCACGGTGTTGATGGTGGCGTTCTCGCGGGTCTTGGTCAGCACCGGCAGATCGGCCACTTCAGTGTCCAGTTCGTCGATGTTGGCGGAACCGGCGATGAAGTTGCCTTCCATCATCAGCATGCAGTAGATCGCTTCGTGAACGCCGGCGGCGCCCAGGGAGTGACCCGACAGGCTCTTGGTGGAGCTGATGGCCGGGGCCTTGTCACCGAACACTTCACGCACACCTTTCATTTCCGCGACGTCGCCGACCGGAGTCGAAGTGCCGTGGGTGTTCAGGTAGTCGATCGGGGTGTCGACGGTGGACAGCGCCTGCTGCATGCAGCGGATTGCGCCTTCGCCGCTTGGAGCCACCATGTCGTAGCCGTCGGAGGTCGCGCCGTAGCCAACGATTTCGGCGTAGATCTTCGCGCCACGGGCCAGAGCGTGTTCCAGCTCCTCGACCACGACCATGCCGCCACCGCCGGCGATGACGAAACCGTCACGGTCGGCGTCGTAGGCGCGGGAGGCTTGTTCCGGGGTGTCGTTACGCTTGCTGGACAGAGCGCCCATTGCGTCGAACAGGAACGACTGGCTCCAGTGCTCCTCTTCACCGCCACCGGCGAACACGATGTCCTGCTTGCCCATCTGGATCTGTTCCATGGCGGTACCGATGCAGTGAGCACTGGTGGCGCAGGCAGAAGCGATGGAGTAGTTCAGGCCCTTGATCTTGAATGGCGTGGCCAGGCAAGCCGAAACGGTGCTGCTCATGGTCCGCGTTACACGGTACGGGCCGACGCGCTTGACGCCTTTCTCGCGCAGGATGTCCAGCGCTTCCATCTGGTTCAGGGTCGACGCGCCGCCGGAACCTGCGATCAGGCCGGTACGCGGGTTGGACACCTGCTCTTCGGTCAGACCGGAGTCGGCGATGGCGTCTTTCATGGCCAGGTAGGCGTAAGCCGCTGCGTGGCCGACGAAGCGATAGATCTTGCGATCGATCAGCTCTTCAAGGTTGAGGTCGATGGAGCCGGAAACCTGGCTACGCAGACCCATTTCGGCATATTCCGGGTTGAACCGGATGCCAGGGCGGCTTGCACGCAGGTTAGCGGAGACGGTCTCTTTGTCATTGCCCAGGCACGAAACGATGCCCAGACCAGTGATAACGACGCGGCGCATGCGAATAACCCTTAGAAGTTGTCAGTGGAGGTGAACACGCCGACGCGAAGGCCTTCGGCGGTGTAGATTTCGCGACCGTCGACAGTCACCGAACCGTCGGCGATGGCCAGGTTCAGCTTGCCCTTGAGGACGCGTTTGATATGAATGTTGTAGGTGACTTTCTTGGCGGTCGGCAGGACCTGGCCGAAGAATTTCACTTCGCCCGAACCCAGCGCACGGCCACGGCCCGGCAGGCCTTGCCAGCCCAGGAAGAAGCCGACCAGTTGCCACATGGCGTCCAGACCCAGGCAGCCCGGCATCACCGGATCGCCTTCGAAGTGGCACGCGAAGAACCACAGGTCAGGGTTGATATCCAGCTCGGCGACCAATTCACCTTTGCCGTACTTGCCGCCTTCTTCGCTGATCAGGGTGATGCGATCCACCATCAGCATGTTCGGGGCGGGCAGTTGCGCGTTACCTGGGCCGAACAGCTCACCGCGACTGCAGCGCAGCAGGTCTTCCCGAGTAAAGGCGTTTTGTTTGGTCATGCGAGCTCCTCAATAATCCCATGCGGCAGGTGGGGCAAATCTTCCCGGCCGATCGACGCGTTCATGCCTCGTACCGGCAGCCTACTCATAGACTATTGCGTTGTGGTGAAAGTCACAGCACCAAGGACATGAATGTACACTTGTGCACTGAAATTTTTATTCAAGCCCCTTTTGAGGCTCGTTCGGGTGCCTAAGACTGCCGCACTTTCGCTTTTCACGCCAGTCGCAGATGCTCGAAAGGGCCCCGTTACTGCACCCAGCGCTGCAGAATCTGCTGCAGATCATTGCGTTTGAATGGCTTGGCCAGGTAATCGTTCATGCCCGCCGACAGGCAGTTTTCCCGGTCGCCCTGCAACGCATTGGCGGTCAGGGCGATGATTGGCACATGGCCGCAGCCGGGCAGGCGGCGGATCTGTCGGGTCGCCTCGTAACCGTCGATGAGCGGCAGGCGGCAATCCATCAGGATCGCCTCGAACCGGTTGTCCCCGGCACTGCGCACCGCCTGCACACCATCGGTGGCGACGCTGACGGTAAAGCCCAGGCTGCGCAACATCGCTTCGATCACGGTCTGGTTGACCGGATTGTCCTCCACCAGCAGCACATTGCGTCCCTCGCCGTGACCGTCGCCGTTCAGCGTGCGCGGTGCCGCCAGTGCAGGCAATTCCTGCTTATATAGAGCCAGTGGTATTTCCAGGGTGAATACCGATCCGCGACCTTCTTCGCTCTGAGCGCGCAAGGTGCCGCCCATCCGCTCGGCGAGGGTGCGGGCAATCGGCAGGCCCAGGCCTGTGCCGCCATAACGACGGGAAATCGAACTGTCGGCCTGCTGGAACGCGTTGAACATCAGCTCCAGGCTCTCCGGCGAAATACCGATGCCACTGTCACGCACCGCGCAGGTGAACCACAGCAACTCGTGATCCAGCGACTGCCACTGCGCCTCGATGCTGACGCGCCCCTGTTCGGTGAACTTCAGCGCATTGCCGACCAGGTTGACCAGAATCTGCCGGATCCGCGTCGGATCGCCCTGTACCTGCAAGTCGCGCATGTCTTCGGGGATCCGCAGTTGCAAGGCCAGCCCGCGTTGCGCCGCGCTGTGCTGGAACGACTGGGCGCAGGCGCCGATCACTTCGGCGAGGTTGAACGGAATGTGCTCCAGCTCCAGTTCCGAACGCTCGATGCGCGAGAAATCCAGAATGTCGTTGATCACCTTGAGCAGATGCTCGGTGGACTCGGAAGCCAGCGCCGCGTACTCGACCTGCTCCTCGGTCATGTCGGTGGTTTCCAGCAATTGCAGCATGCCCAGCACGCCGTTCATCGGGGTGCGCAGTTCATGGCTCATCATCGCCAGGAAATCCGATTTGGCGTTGTTGGCCTTCTCCGCCTCTTCACGGGTCTGGATCAGTTGCGCCATCGCCTGATGTTGTTCACGGCTGGCCTGTTCCAGCGCCTGGGCCAGATTGTTGATGTGCTGGGACAGGGCGCCCAGCTCGGTGTCATCGACAATCGGCAGCGGGGTCTTGTAGTCACCGTCCTGAATCGCCTTGACCGCATTGCCGATGTCGCGAATCGGCTGCGACAGGCTGCCGGCCAGTCGCCGCGCCAGGACAAACGTGAAGAGCAGGGCGAACAGCGCCAGAATCCCGGCCTTGAGCAGGATCTCCTGTTGGCGCTGACTGAAGGCGTCGTTGGACAGACCGACGATCACCCGCCCCAGATAATCCTCGCTGGCCACACCGGGGCTGCTCTTGCCGTCCTGAAAGAAATCGTTGTGCAGGGCGATGCGTTGCAGCCGCACCGGCGCCTGGAACACTTCGACCTGATGCGGACGGTTGTGCGCATCCGCCGGCTGTTCGACGTAGGCCAGAATCCGGTTGGCGCTGTCCTGCACTTCCAGAAACCGCACGTTCGGCGTGGCCAGCGTGGCCTTGAGCAGGCTTTCCAGCACTTCGTTGTTGCCGGAAATCACCCCGTATTCGGTGGCCGGTGCGAGCTGGTTGGCGATCAGTTGGCCGGTGTGGTTCAGCTCCTGACGCAAATCCTGAATGCGCACGAAGGTGAAAAAGCTGATCAGCAGCAAGGTCAGCAACAGCGCAGGGCCCAGGCTGATCAACTGGGTGCGGGTGTTGATGTCCCAACGGCGGAAAATCATGGGCGGCGCTCTCCTTCGGCCAGCTCTGCGGCGACAGACGCTTCATTCATCGGTTCTATCCCTAGTGAACGAGCCACCTGCGCATTACTTGAGACTTTAAAACGCCCGGGATAGAGCGTGCGCGGCCAGGTGGCCGGTGGCCGGTCGAGCAATTCGTCGAGGACTGCCAGCCAGTCGTTCTGATCGCTATAGGTACTGGCCAGGCTGCCGGCGCGAACGAAAGCGACATTCGGCCCGATCAGCGCCAGTTGCCGAGAGTAACTGCTGAGCAAAAGGTTTTTTGCGGTTTTCGGGTTGTACAGGTCGGGGTCGTCGAGGCCCAGCAGCACATCGCTGTTTTTCAGCACCGTCTGCAAGGGGCGGCTGTCGTGGGTGTTGTCCCAGCGTTGCGGGACGATTTGCAGATTCAGCGGCTGGGCGGCTGATTGCAGCTCCTTGAGCAGGAACTCGCTGTGCTGATCGAACAGCACGCCGACTCGCCCGGCCTGGGGCAGAATCCGGCGGATCAGTTGCAACTGACGACTCAGCGGCGGATCGGCCCACAGTAGGCTCAAGTGGGGTGGCTGCATGTCGCCGAAGCGTTGCCGGGCCTGCAAACGGCTGATGCGCAGGACCAGCGTCGCCGGGCCCTGGCTTTCCTGCATGCGCCAGTCGAGGCTCGGCAAATCGAGCAGGATCAGGCGCAGGCTCGACGGCAACTTGCCCGGCGCCGGCAGGCTGGCCAGCGGCTGGAAATGTACGCGGTCGGTCGGGCGCAGTTCGCTCAGGGCCTGAACGAAGGACTGCACGCCGGGGCTTTCCTCGGCGCCGGTCAGCAGAATATCGGCCGCCTGCACGGCCACGCCATGCAGCCACGCTGTCAGGAACAGACAAAGCCCGGCCAGCCATTGGCCGAGCGTTGGCATCTTCCGTGACATGGCGTAGCGCATCTAGAACTCCAGCTCGGCGCTGAAATACACCACCCGGCGTTCGTCGTAATTGTTGTCGACGAAGGTGGTCGGCTCATGGTCGAGCCGTTGTTGCAGCACGCCGGCCAGTTGCAGTTGGGCCTTGCCCAGAGCGATGCGTTTGGCGATGCGCGTGTCGACCCGCTCGAAACGGTAACCGTTGAGTGCGTTGTCACCGTAATAGAAGAGGGCGCTGTTCCAGCCGTGGCCCCAATCGCGCAGCCAGCCCGCCGAGCCGCTGTTGCGCGCGGTGAATTGCTGGTCCAGCGGGTTGCTCGCCTCGGCGTCGACGAAGGCGTAGGTCAGGCGCAGGCGGTCGGCCGCACTCAGGCGCCAGTCGATTTGCGTCTCGGTGCCGCGAAATCGCGAATCGTTGGCGTTGCTGGCGATGTACTGATTGTTGCGCAGCGGCTCGCTGATCATCCCGGTGATTTCGTCGTAGAACAGCTTCACGTCCAGCGCCAGGCCCCACTCCGGGAAAAAGCCGTTGTAGCCCAGTTCCCGCGAGCGCATGTGTTCCTGGTCCAGATCGCCGGGGCCCCGGGTCTTGACGAAGTAGCGGGCCGAAGACTGGCCATAGGCGGCGGGCCGCAGGTTGGTCACCTGATAACTCCAGTTGACGTTGTTCTCGAACATGTCCGGCGAACGGATGGCTTCCGAATACACCGCGCGCAGGCTGTGGCGCGGGTTGAATAGGTAGTTGACCGCAAACCGGGGTGTCAGCGAGCTGCCGATCAATTGTGTGTCTTCGAACATGGCGCCGCCCTGCAACAGCCAGTGTTCGCTGGCGCGCCATTCGAGTTGGCCGAAGGCGCGCCAGGTTGTGTCGTCCAGCGTGCCGTTGAAGTAGGTCTCGGAATCGGCCCGGTCGTAACGATAGTTCAGGCCGCTGACCAGACGCAGGCTATCGGACAGGCTGAGGGTGTCCTGCAATTCGAGGTCGTAGCGCGATTCCCGTGCACTCTGGTCGATGTCGCCGCACAGAGTCTGGCGCGCGCCGTTGCGCCACTGGTTCAGCACCTGATTGGCCAGGGCCATTTCCTGCGGCGTGCCGGCGGGTGCGCCGGGGCCGGTGAACAGGGTCATGTTGCGGGCCAGGCGTTCGGTGTAGTTCGGGTTGAGTTGCCACAGCTCCGTCAGTTGCGGGCTGAACGACACTTCGGCGTCACAGGCGCGCCAGGTCTGCTGACGGTCCCAATGTTGTGCCGAGCCTTGGACATAAAGGCTGTGATCCGGGTTGAGGTCCAGGTTCCAGCGCACCGAACCGGCGTAGTCCTTGGCAATCACGTCGGAATTGTTCCCGGCAGCGGTAATCCCGGAGAACACCGGACGGTAGGTATACGGCCGTTGATTGGTCCCGTCCTTGGCGTTGATCTGCCAGTCCAGGCTCTGGTTGTCGCTGAGCGTCTGGCTGACGGCGAGACTGAAACGGTTCAAGCGGCGGTTGTCGCGGTAATCGGCGCCGGTGCGGTCACTGTCAAAACCGTCGTCTTCCTGGCCGGACAGCGACAGACGCAGATCGCCGCCATTCCAGCCGGTGCTCTGGCTGGCATAGAAGTCGTTGATGCCGCGCTGGCCGCGCGTCAGCTTCAGTCGTGTGCCATGGCTGTCCGCCGGATTACGAGTGATGATGTTGACCACCGCCATCAGTGCGTTGGCGCCGTAGCTGACGGTGTTCGGGCCGCGAAAGACTTCGATGCGCTCGATGTCTTCCATGGCCACCGGGATGTCGCTCCAGTCCACGGTCGCGAGACCGGCGCGGTACACCGAGCGGCCGTCGATCAGCACCTGCATGCGTCGGGCTTCAGTGGCGTTGGTCCCGTGATAATTCACCACTGCCTGATTGCCGCTGATGTTGCCGACCATCATCCCCGGCACCAGTCGCAGCAGTTCGCTGATATCCCGGGCGCCGCTGGCGGCTATCAGTTCGCTGTCGAGCACGGTCATGCTGCCAGGGACTTCCGCCGGTGACTGTTTCAAACGGGTGGCGGTCAGGATTTGCGGCAAGGCCTCACTGTCGACAAACAGGTCGTCCGCCAATAGCACCGGGCTGAACAGCAGCGCCAGCAGCAGGGACGAACGCGGGGAAGGGGGGCCAGAAAACACGACGCAGCCTTGATAGCAAAGAATTGGCGCGCATGTTAACCGAGGTCGACGACTTTTCCAGTCACGTTGCAGGCATTTTCCTCGGTTTTATTGGTCTTCTTCCTACAAGTGCGGGTAATTGACGCCGGGGCTGTCCGAGAAGGGGACGCTCCGTATAATGCCGGCATCGCCACTGGTATGGATTAACGGATTACATATGACTGAACAGCGCCCGATTGCGGTCCTGGGAGGCGGAAGTTTCGGTACCGCCGTGGCCAATCTGTTGGCCGAGAACGGCCATCAAGTCCGGCAGTGGATGCGTGACCCCGAACAGGCCGAGGCCATCCGGGTCAATCGCGAGAACCCGCGTTACCTCAAAGGCATCAAGATTCTGCCCGGCGTGACCGCGGTCACCGACCTGCAGGAAACCCTCGACGCCTGCGATTTGTGTTTCGTCGCGTTGCCGTCCAGCGCGCTGCGCACGGTACTGGCGGCGCATGCCGAACGCCTGAGCGGCAAGATGCTGGTCAGCCTGACCAAAGGCATCGAAGCCCACACCTTCAAACTGATGAGCCAGATTCTCGAAGAGATCGCTCCGCAGGCGCGCATCGGCGTACTGTCCGGGCCGAACCTCGCGCGGGAAATCGCCGAACACGCGCTGACCGCCACCGTGGTCGCCAGTGAAGACGAAGAACTCTGCAAAGCCGTGCAGGCCGCGTTGCATGGCCGCACCTTCCGCGTCTACGCCAGCGCCGACCGTTTCGGTGTGGAGCTGGGCGGGGCACTGAAAAACGTCTACGCGATCATTGCCGGCATGGCAGTGGCGCTGGAGATGGGCGAGAACACCAAGAGCATGCTGATCACTCGCGCCCTGGCCGAAATGACACGGTTTGCGGTGAATCAGGGCGCCAACCCGATGACCTTCCTCGGTCTGGCCGGGGTCGGCGATCTGATCGTCACCTGCTCGTCGCCGAAAAGCCGCAACTACCAGGTCGGTTTCGCCCTCGGTCAGGGCTTGAGCCTCGACGAAGCGGTGTCGCGCCTCGGTGAGGTGGCCGAAGGGGTGAACACCTTGAAAGTGCTCAAGGCCAAGTCTCAGGATGTCGGCGTGTACATGCCACTGGTCGCCGGACTGCATGCAATCCTGTTCGAGGGGCGCACGCTTGAGCAGGTGATCGGTCTTCTGATGAGAGGCGAGCCGAAAACCGACGTCGACTTTATTTCCACCAGTGGTTTCAACTGATTCAGCAGGGAGCAGGGCATGAACGATCCGAAAACCGAAGCCAAATATGAATCCATCCTCCTGCGGGTGTTGTGGATGATCATCTACGTGCTGGTCTGGCAGGTAGCGCAGTTCATCCTCGGCGCGGTGGTGCTGGTGCAGTTGATCTATCGTTTGATCTATGGCGCCCCGAGCGCCAGCCTGATGAATTTCGGCGACAGCCTGAGCCAGTTTCTGGCGCAGATCGGTCGTTTCGGCAGCTTCCACAGCGACCAGAAACCCTGGCCGTTCGCCGACTGGCCGACGCCGCGTACTCCGGAAGGTGAAGCGCCACACGTTGTCGCGCCGGCACCGCATCCGGCCCGGGATGAGGAACCCAAGCTATGAAACTCTGGGTATTGCGTCATGGTGAGGCCGAGCCCTATGGCTCGCGCCCCGACTCCGAGCGAGAACTGACCGCCCACGGTCGCAAGGAAGTGTTGAGCAGCGCGGCCCGTTTGATGGGCCAGCCGCTGACCGCCATCTACGCCAGCCCGTACCTGCGGGCGCAGCAGACGGCGCAACTGGTACGCGAAGCCCTCGGCTTCGAGCCGGAGATCCGCACCGTCGAGTGGCTGACCCCGGAAGTTGATCCGGACCGGGTTGCCGAGCAACTGGTGTCGGTGAGCAACGTGCTGTTGGTCAGCCACAATCCGCTGGTGGGAAATCTGCTCAGCTACCTGCAACACGGTGCGGGTTACCCGCCGGAAAAGGTCAGCACCGCCGGGCTGGCCGAGCTCGAACACAGCGAATTGCTGATCGGTTCGATGACGCTCAACAGCCTTAAACATCCCTGAAATTTTTTGTACGAAATAGTCAACCAAGCACTTGCTTGGTTGACTACGCTTGCTCCAGACCAAAAAACAGGAGCGAGTCGAATGTCTTCCGCCTTCCGTTTGCCGCTGGACGTGTTTTACGAACGCGAGGCCCGGCACCCGCGTCAGCGTTTTCTGGTGCAGCCGATCGGCGGCGGGCAGGTGGAGACGCTGACCTGGGCCGACGTCGGCCATCAGGCCCGCTGCGCCGCGCACTGGCTGCGATCCCGGGAGTTGCCGCCAGGCAGCCACATCGCCCTGATCTCGAAAAACTGCGCGCACTGGATCATCGCCGACCTGGCGATCTGGATGGCCGGGCATGTCTCGGTACCGCTCTATCCGAACCTCACCGCCGAATCCGTGAATCAGGTGCTGACCCACTCGGAAAGCGTGCTGGCGTTCATCGGCAAGCTCGATGACTGGCCGGGCATGTCAGCGGGTGTGCCGGCCGGTCTGACGACGGTCAGCCTGCCGCTGCATCCACCGGGCACGTTCGATTTCAACTGGGACGATGTGCAGCGCAGCTCGCCGATCCAGGACGATCCGCGTCCCGCCGCCGATCAATTGGCGACCATCATCTACACCTCCGGCACCACCGGCCTGCCCAAGGGCGTGATGCACAGTTTTGCCAATCTCGGGTTCGCGACGACGCGCGGCACGCAGCTGTTCGGGCTCAATGAGAACGACCGGCTGCTTTCGTATCTGCCGCTGTGTCATGTGGCCGAGCGGATGTTCGTCGAACTGGCATCGATCTATACCGGGCAGACGGTGTTTTTCGCCGAGAGCCTCGATACCTTCCTCGCCGATCTCAAGCGGGCGCGGCCGACGGCGATGTTCGGTGTGCCGCGGATCTGGACCAAATTCCAGATGGGCGTCTACAGCAAGATCCCGGCGAAACGTCTGGATTTCCTCCTTGGGCTGCCCTTCATCGGCAAGCGGATCGGCCACAAGGTGTTGGCCGGATTGGGGCTGGATGCCTTGCGCGTGGCGCTGTCCGGCGCGGCGCCGGTGCCACTGACCTTGTTGCGCTGGTATCAGAAACTCGGGCTCGACGTGCTGGAGGTCTACGGCATGACCGAAAGCTGCGGTTATTCGCACATCTGCCTGCCGGGGCAATACAAGGAAGGCTGGATCGGCCGGCCGTGCCCCGACGTGGAAGTGCGCATCAATGAGTCCGGCGAAGTGCAGGTGCGCAGCCAGGCGAACATGCTCGGCTATTTCAAGGAGCCGCAGAAAACCGCCGAAACCCTCACCGAAGACGGCTTCCTGCGCACCGGTGACAAGGGCGAGCAGGACGCCGAAGGACGTTTGCGCCTGACCGGGCGGCTCAAGGAAATCTTCAAGACCAGCAAGGGCAAATACGTCGCTCCGGCGCCGATCGAAAATCGTCTGGCGGTGCATTCGCGGATCGAACAGGTCTGTGTGGTCGGCGATGGCCTGAGTGCGCCGCTGGGGTTGTGCGTGCTCTCGGCCGTGGGCCGGGAAGAGCCCCGCGCGCCGCTGCATTCGAGCCTGGAAAAACTGCTGGAGGAGGTCAATGCCGTGCTCGACAAGCACGAACGCTTGCGCCGGCTGGTGGTGGTCAAGGACAGTTGGGCAGTGGAGAACGGTTTTCTCACACCAACCCTGAAAATCAAACGCAACATCATCGAAGACACCTACGGTTCACGTTTCGAAGAATGGAGCGAGCGCAGCGAGGCGGTGCTGTGGCAGGATTGAGCGTCGATCAAAACAACAAAGGAAGCCTGCGATGACCTTGTGGCGCACCACTCCGAACATCGAGCAGTTGAACGCAATCCAGAAAAACACCATCGGCGAAGTGCTGGACATTCGCTTCGAGTCCTTCGATGAGGAATCGCTGACGGCCAGCATGGTCATAGACCATCGCACCCATCAGCCTTACGGCCTGCTGCACGGAGGCGCCTCGGTGGTGCTGGCCGAGACGGTCGGCTCGATGGCCAGTTACCTGTGCATCGACGCCAGCAAGTTCTATTGCGTCGGCCTGGAAATCAATGCCAACCACTTGCGCGGCCTGCGCAGCGGACGGGTGACGGCGGTGGCCAAGCCGATCCACATCGGCCGCACCACCCACGTCTGGGACATCCGCCTGACCAGCGATGAAGGCAAGGCCAGTTGTGTGTCGCGCCTGACCATGGCGGTGGTGCCGCTGGGAGAACAACCGCCGGCGCGTTGATGGCGCAAGCGTCATAGCCCTGACCGGACTGTCATCATTCCTGGCAGTTACGGTCATTGCTGTAGGACGCGGTCTTACGGACAATCAACGCCTGTTTTCCGCTCATGGATTTGCCGGTATGTCGCAACCGATCTTCTTCGCCCACGCCAACGGTTTCCCTTCGGGCACCTACGGCAAACTGTTCGCGGCGCTGGCGCCCGAGTACCGGGTCGCGCATCTGGAACAACATGCCCATGACCCGCGTTTCCCGGCGGGTGACAACTGGTACCACCTGGTTGACGAACTCATCCATCATCTTCAACAGCAAGATGAACCGGTGTGGGGCGTGGGCCATTCCTTCGGCGGCATGCTGCATCTGCACGCCGCACTGCGTTGCCCTGAACTGTATCGGGGCGTGGTGATGCTCGACTCGCCGGTGCTGACCCGCACCGATCAATGGGTGATCCGCGCCGCCAAGCGCTTTGGTTTCATCGACAAACTGACGCCGGCCGGCCGCACGCTGGGGCGCCGCGAAGAGTTTGCCGATCTGGACAGCGCCCGTGGTTATTTCGCCGGTAAAACCCTGTTCCGCAGTTTTGATCCGGAATGCTTCGATGCCTACTTGCAGCACGGTCTGCACAAGGTCGGCGACAAGCTGCGCCTGCGCTTCGATCCTGCGACCGAGATCAGCATCTACCGCGGCGTGCCGCACACCAGTCCTGCGCATACCCGGCAATTGAAAGTACCGCTGGCGGTGGTGCGCGGGCACAAGAGCCGTGTGGTGATGAACCATCACACCCGATTCGTCGGACGCCTGCCTCAAGGCGAGTCGCTGACAGTGCCTGGCGGGCACATGTTTCCGCTTGAACGCCCGCGGGACACCGCGCAATTACTGAAAAACCTGTTCGATCGCTGGGAGCGCCGGCAAGACAAGGATTGCGCATGAACCCCGCCGTCGAAGAAGTGCGCCTGAGCCTGCCGCATATCGAACTGGCGGCGCACCTGTTCGGCCCGGAAGACGGGTTGCCGGTGATCGCCCTGCACGGCTGGCTGGATAACGCCAACAGCTTCGCGCGCCTGGCGCCGAAGCTCAAAGGCCTGCGCATCGTGGCTCTGGACATGGCCGGTCACGGGCATTCCGGGCACCGGCCGAATGGCGCCGGTTACGCACTGTGGGATTACGCCCATGACGTGCTGCAGGTCGCCGAACAACTGGGCTGGAAACGTTTCGGCCTGCTCGGGCATTCCATGGGCGCCATTGTTTCGCTGGTGCTCGCGGGATCGTTGCCCGAACGCATCACCCATCTGGCGTTGATCGACGGGGTGATTCCTCCTACCGACAAAGGCGAAAACGCCGCCGAGCGCATGGGCATGGCCCTGCAGTCGCAGCTCGATCTTCGGGAAAAGCGCAAACCGGTCTACAACACCCTCGACCGGGCGATCGAAGCGCGGATGAAAGGGCTGGTAGCGGTCAGTCGCGAAGCCGCCGAACTGTTGGCGCAGCGTGGATTGATGCCGGTGCCCGGCGGTTACACATGGCGCACCGACAACCGTCTGACCTTGCCGTCGCCGCTGCGTCTGACCCAGGAACAGGCAATGGCTTTCGTACAGCGCATTGCCTGCCCTGCGCAACTGGTGGTCGCCGCCGACGGCATGCTGGCCAAACATCCGGAGCTGCTGGAACGTCTACCCTTTGACCGGGAACAGCTGCCGGGCGGGCACCATCTGCACCTGAACGATGAGGCCGGGGCCGGCCTTGTCGCAGACTGTTTCAATCGGTTCTTCGCCATTCCTTGACTTGCTCCCGGCAACTGTCGAGGCTGGGCGGGTTGAAATGGGAGACAACCAAGATGGATTTCTACACCGCTGCGACTTTGAACTGCCCTCAAGGCACCCAGGGCATTCCCCTGCGATGAGCCTGTCCATGCGATCTATCAGTCTGCTGGCGCTGTGCTGTTTCAGTCCCTTTCTATTCGCTGCCGACCTGCCGGGCAGTCAGGACCTGCCGATCGTGCCGCGCCTGGCCGATGCGCAGATCGTCGACTATCGCCCCGCCGTGGAGCTGGAGCGGATCTACCCGCTCGGCTCGATCCGCAAGATCAGCGGCCAGTTGCGTTTCGACGGCCAGGTCAGCGCCCGGGGGCAAACCACCTCGGTGACCTATGAATTGCCGCCGGAACATTCCGCCACCGAAGCCTTCACTCTCGCTCGCGAGGCCCTGCAAAAGCAGGATGCCCAGCTGTTGTTCTGGTGCCAGGCCCGGGATTGCGGTGAGAGCAGCCTGTGGGCCAACGAGGTGTTCGGCAATGCCAAGCTCTATGGTGCCGACGAGCAGCAGGCCTATCTGCTGCTGAGACTCGCGGCCCCGCGCGACAACACGCTGGTGGCGCTGTACAGCATCACCCGCGGCAATCGCAAAGCCTATCTGCATGTTGAACAGTTCGAGGCGCTGGCACCGCTCGGTGACCTGCTGCCGACCTCGGCCACGCTGCTGCGGGAACTGAAAAGCACCGGCGAACTGGATTTTCCGAAGCTGGCTGGCGATCCGGATGACACCTGGCTGCGTTTGCTCTCCCGTGGTTTGAACCTCGACACCACCTTGCGGGTGACTGTGTCCGGGCCCAAGGCCGAGGCCTGGCGACAAGCGCTGATCGGGCAGGGCGTGCGTGCCGCGCGAATGGAAACCGGCAGTGTCGACGGCGAAGGCCTGCGCATCGATCTGTTGCGATAAGGTGTCTTTGGCGGACACGCTCGACGTGTTCGCCTACTCTTTGCCTGACTGATTTTTTTCGAGATTTCACATGCCCAATAATGATCGTCTGCTGGTGCAGATCCTGTTGCTGGTGCTGTTTGGTGCCAGTTTCTGGGTGATGGCGCCGTTCTGGTCGGCGCTGTTCTGGGGCGCGGTGCTGGCGTTTGCCAGCTGGCCGCTGATGCGTTTGCTGACCCGCTGGCTCAACGGCCGGGAATCCCTCGCGGCGCTGTTGCTGACCATGGGCTGGATGCTGTTGGTGGCGGGGCCGCTGGTGTGGCTCGGCTTCAACCTGGCCGATCACGTGCGCGATGCCACGGCGTTTATCAAGGATGTGCAGGTCGACGGACTGCCCGAGGCACCGAGCTGGTTGGGCGGCGTGCCGGTGGTGGGCGAGCGGCTTGTCGGGATCTGGAACAGCATTGATCAGCAGGGCGCGGCCCTGATGGTGACGGTCAAACCTTATCTGGGGCAGGTCGGCAACTGGTTGCTGGCACGCAGTGCGCAGATCGGCAGCGGGATTCTCGAGCTGACCCTGAGCATTGTCTTCGTGTTCTTTTTCTACCGTGACGGGCCACGGCTGGCGGCGTTCGTGCACAGCCTGCTGGAGCGCTTGATCGGTGATCGGGCCGGGTACTACATCGATCTGGTGGCCGGTACGGTGCAGCGGGTGGTCAACGGAGTGATCGGTACGGCAGCGGCGCAAGCGGTGCTGGCGCTGATCGGGTTCCTGATTGCCGGTGTGCCGGGGGCGCTGGTGCTGGGGATCGTGACGTTTCTGCTCAGTCTGATTCCGATGGGACCGCCGCTGGTGTGGATTCCGGCCACGGCGTGGCTGGCCTGGAAGGGCGAGTACGGGATGGCGGTGTTTCTCGGGATTTGGGGGACGTTCATCATCAGTGGCGTGGATAACGTGCTCAAGCCGTATCTGATCAGCCGGGGCGGGAATCTGCCGTTGGTGATTGTGTTGCTTGGGGTGTTTGGCGGGTTGATTGCGTTTGGGTTTATCGGGTTGTTTATCGGGCCTACGCTTTTGGCTGTTGCTTATAGTTTGTTGACGGATTGGAGTAAGAGTCAGGCTCGGGTTTGAGGCTTTTGACTTGGCGGCCTTTGGGCCGACCAGGTTTTGGGTTGACTGTGTACATATCCGTTTCTTCGGTAACGGCGGCTTATGGTTTCGCCCTTACGGCGAGTCCCTTTGGCAAACGCCCCAAAGGAACCAAAGGTCTGGGCCCCTGCGTTCGGCCTCTCGCTGAGGCTCGAGGTTCCTTCGCTCCGGGATTCATCCGGGGGCATCGCCTACGGTTTGCTTCGCTGCACCTCCTCTCGATGCATGCGGCTTCGCCGCACGGTCGCTGCGCTCCCACCCCCGGATAAATCCCTCCACTCAGCCTCCCAACGGGGCCGACACGTCAAGAGCGGTACTCGAGCTAACGCTCATTGTGTTGAGTGGTGGGAAGCTAAAGCAAAAGCGGAAGTTGATGTGGAAGCTGAGCTGACGCTGACGCTGACGCTGACGCTGACGCTGACGCTGACGCTGACGCTGACGCTGACGCTGACGCCGATGTTGGTGCTGGCGCGTAGGTATGAGTGGACTTATGTGTTTCAAAACCCGAGTTCACCTCGGTATCTCACGTCGGCGTATCTCTCCAAACACCTCGGTCGGTTCCCTCTCCCTCCGGGAGAGGGCTAGGGTGAGGGCCGCTTTGATGACACACCGCTAAGTCAAAGCAAACCACTCACCCAGCCAACCTAGTCGTCCCTCAAATTCTCACCCAATCTCAAGTCGCCACATTCAAATACTTGCCCACCGACGCGGTGCTTTCGAGCGAGTACTGCTTGCTCAGATTGGCAATCATCCGGTTCAGCGCTTCGCTAGTGGTTTGAGTATTGCTGGCAGTCTGTTCGTCATCCGGGCGTTCGCGACCTGCATGCAGTGCTGCTTTCAGTTCGTCGCTGCTGACGCCTCCGCTGCTGTCGCTGTCCGGCACCTTGAGCAGGGCGGCGGCGGTGTCGGTGTTGTTCGAGGAGGTGTTGTCGCTTACCTGCAGCGCGCTGTTCAGTTCGGTGGCGGTAACCGTGCCGTCGCCGTCTGCATCGAGTTGGCTGAACAGTTCGTCGCTGGAGGCTTGAGGCGGCGGAGGGGGCGGTGGGGTGAGGCTGGCGGCGAGTTCGTCCTGGCTGACGACGCCGTCTTCGTTCTTGTCCAGGGCCGAGAAGATTTTGCTGCTGTCGGCGGTGCTGCCGGCGCTGGTCAGGCCGTTGCTCAGTTCGTCGCTGCTGATGGCGCCGTCGCCGTCGGCGTCCAGGGCGCTGATCAGGGCGTCGGCCAGTTCGGTGTTGGGGGCCTGGTCTCCCGGTGGTGGCGGGGGTGGGGCCATGGCGGTCATTTCTTCGGCGCTGAGGCTGCCGCTGGCGTCGCTGTCCAGATCGCCGAATTGTTTGCTCAGGCTGACCAGCAGGCCGTCGTTGGACTTTTGCGACAGGGCGCTGCCGAGTTCGTCCTGGTCCACCGCGCCGTCGCCGTTGCTGTCGAGTTTGGCGAACAGTTCCTTTTGCAGTTGCTGGCTGCGGGCGTTTTGGGTGGAGGTGCTGCTGGTGCTGGTATAGCTCGTGTAGTTGCTGACGCTACCGATCATCGGGCTCACTCCTTGGACTGGAAAACCGGTGGGTGTACCGGCTTATGCAGCCTCCAGTCGCAAGGTGTCGTGGGTATGTGAGGTTTGTACCGGCCGGTACACAGTCAGGCTCAGTGGCGGGGCAACTGGATCACGGCGGTCAGGCCGCCGCCGGGAGTTTCTGCCAGGGTCAGTTGTCCGCCCTGGCGTTGCGCCGCTTCCCGGGCGATGGTCATGCCCAGGCCGACGCCGCCGGAGTTGCGGTTGCGTGAGCCTTCGAGGCGGAAGAACGGCTCGAATACGGCTTCGCGCTTGTCCGCCGCGATGCCTGGGCCGTGGTCGATGACGCGGATCAGCAGTTGTTCGCGCTGGTCTTGCAGTTCGATGTGCGCTTGGCCGGCGTAGCGCAGGGCGTTGTCCATCAGGTTGTTGATGCACGAGCGCAGTGCCATCGGTTGCACCTGCAAAGGGGCGCAGTGGCCGCTGACCTGTACGTCGGCGCCTTGGTCCTGGGCGTTTTCGCACAGTGATTCAACCAGCGCCTGTACGTCCATCAACTGCAAGGCTTCGCTGGTGCGCTGTTCGTGCAGGTAAGTGAGGGTGGCGTCGAGCATGCCGATCATGTCGTCCAGATCCTGGCGCATCTGGCCTTGCAGCTTGTCGTCGTTGATGTTTTCCAGGCGCAGTTTCAGCCGCGACAGCGGGGTGCGCAGGTCGTGGGAGACGGCGCCGAGCATCCGCGCCCGTTGCTGCACCTGTTCGCGGATGCGCTGCTGCATCAGGTTGAACGTATGCGCAGCTTGCCGTGCTTCCCGAGGGCCGGTTTCGTCCAGCGGCGGGCTGTCGAGGTCTTCGCTCAGGCGCTCGGCCGCATCGCTCAGGCGCTGGATCGGCCGGGTCAGCAGCTTGGCGCCGTACCAGGCGGCGATGATCAGCGAGATGAACTGAAAGGTCAGCGGCACGATCGGCCCGCCGAACCAGGGGCGCGGCGGACGGGGCGGGTAGCGTGGATCCTGCGGTGGCTGTTTGCCGTCGATGGATTCCGAAAACTCGGGCGGCGGTGGCGGTGGTGGCGGGCCGTAATGGTGGAACCAGGCGAAAGCCAGCAAGTGCGCCAGGACGATCGCCACCAACAGCACGCCGAACAGGCGGCCGAACAGCGTGTCGAAGCGCGCCCGCATCAGCCGATGTCCCGCGCGTCGAACAGGTAGCCTTCACCGCGAACGGTCTTGATCAACTGCGGGGCTTTCGGGTCGTCGCCGAGTTTTTGCCGCAGGCGCGAGACCAGCAGGTCGATGCTGCGGTCGAAGGCCTCGATCGAGCGACCACGGGCGGCGTCCAGCAACTGTTCGCGGCTGAGCACCCGGCGCGGACGCTCGATGAACACCCACAGCAGGCGGAATTCGGCGTTGGACAGCGGCACCACCAGGCCATCGTCGGCGATCAACTGACGCAGGACGCTGTTCAGGCGCCAGTTGTCGAAGCGAATGTTCGCGCGCTGTTCGGTGCGGTCGTCGCGCACCCGACGCAGAATCGTCTGGATCCGCGCCACCAGCTCCCGAGGCTCGAACGGTTTGGCCATGTAGTCATCGGCGCCCAATTCCAGGCCAATGATCCGGTCGGTGGGTTCGCAGCGGGCGGTGAGCATCAGGATCGGGATGTCGGATTCGGCGCGCAGCCAGCGGCACAGCGACAGACCGTCTTCGCCGGGCAGCATCAGGTCGAGCACCACCACGTCGAAATGTTCGGCCTGCATCGCCTGACGCATCGCCGCGCCGTCGGTGACGCCGCTGGCGTGAATGTTGAAGCGGGCCAGGTAGTCGATCATCAGTTCGCGGATCGGCACGTCATCGTCGACGATCAGGGCACGAATGCTCCAGCGCTTGTCGTCTTTCTGCTCGTCGTTCACGGAGGCTTGGGAGTTGTGCATGAGGCTGTTCATCTGCCAGTAGGCCGCCAACCACAAAGATAGGCTGCGAGGTTGTGGTTTCAGCATAGGCGTCCGGCCGTAAGGCGGGAAGGGCTGCTGTAAGGACTTGTTGCGGCTGGCGAGGCTAGCGCGGATGCATGTTGCCGGCGTGTCGGTTGTGTATCGGGTTCGACACAATACCCTGCAAGGCTATGCTGATCACGGTTGGCGTGACGATTTACCGATCATCGGGTGCCGCGCCGCCGCCGCTTCCGCTACAATGCGCGCCGATTTCGACTTGCCTGAGAGCCCATCCATGTCCGCCTGCCAGACTCCTATCATCGTCGCCCTGGATTTCCCCACCCGTGACGCCGCACTGAAGCTGGCCGACCAGTTGGACCCGAAACTGTGCCGGGTCAAAGTGGGCAAGGAACTGTTCACCAGCTGCGCCGCGGAAATCGTCGGCACCCTGCGTGACAAGGGTTTTGAAGTATTCCTGGACCTTAAATTCCACGACATTCCCAACACCACGGCGATGGCGGTCAAGGCCGCCGCCGAGATGGGCGTGTGGATGGTCAACGTTCACTGCTCCGGCGGCCTGCGCATGATGGCGGCCTGCCGTGAAGAGCTGGACAAGCGCAGCGGCCCGCAGCCGCTGCTGATCGGCGTGACCGTGCTGACCAGCATGGAGCGCGAGGATCTGGCGGGTATCGGTCTGGACATCGAGCCGCAGGAGCAGGTGCTGCGTCTGGCGGCACTGGCCGAGAAGGCCGGGATGGACGGTCTGGTGTGCTCGGCGCTGGAAGCCACGGCGCTGAAAACCGCGCATCCGTCGCTGCAACTGGTGACCCCGGGAATTCGTCCGGCGGGCAGTGCCCAGGACGACCAGCGTCGCATCCTGACCCCGCGTCAGGCGCTGGATGCCGGTTCCGACTATCTGGTGATCGGCCGTCCGATCAGCCAGGCGGCAGATCCGGCCAAGGCACTGGCCTCGGTGGTTGCCGAACTGGCCTGAGCGAACAGCTGAAGCATCAAAGAAGGGAGCCCGCCGGCTCCCTTCTTTGTTTTCAGACCTTCAACACCAGTTTGCCGAAGTTCTCGCCGCTGAACAGTTTGCCCAGGGTTTCCGGGAAGGTTTCCAGGCCTTCGACGATGTCTTCCTTGCTCTTGAGCTGACCCTTGGCCATCCAGCCGGCCATTTCCTGGGCGGCGCTGGCGTACTGCGCGGCGTAATCCATCACCACAAAACCTTCCATCCGCGCGCGGTTGACCAGCAGCGACAGATAGTTGGCCGGGCCTTTGACCGCTTCCTTGTTGTTGTACTGGCTGATCGCGCCGCAGATCACCACGCGCGCCTTGAAGTTCAGGCGGCTCAGCACCGCGTCGAGGATGTCGCCGCCGACGTTGTCGAAATACACGTCCACGCCTTTCGGGCATTCACGTTTAAGACCGGCGAGCACGTCTTCGCTCTTGTAGTCGATGGCACCGTCGAAACCCAGTTCATCGACCAGGAATTTGCACTTGTCCGCGCCGCCGGCGATGCCGATCACCCGGCAGCCTTTGATCTTGGCGATCTGCCCGGCAATGCTGCCGACCGCGCCCGCTGCACCGGACAACACCACGGTATCGCCGGCCTTCGGTGCGCCGACATCGAGCAGCGCAAAGTAGGCGGTCATGCCGGTCATGCCCAATGCGGACAGATAAACCGGCAGCGGTGCCAGTTTCGGATCGACCTTGTAGAAACCTCTTGGCTCGCCGACGTAATAATCCTGCACGCCAATGGCACCGTTGACGTAGTCGCCGACGGCAAACCCCGGATTGTTTGATGCGACGACTTTGCCTACGCCCAGCGCGCGCATCACTTCGCCCAGACCCACCGGCGGGATATAGGATTTGCCTTCGTTCATCCAGCCGCGCATGGCCGGGTCGAGGGACAGGTATTCGTTCTTGACCAGAATCTGCCCCGCCGCCGGCTCGCCGACCGGTACTTCCTGATAGGTGAAGGTCTCGCGGGTGGCGGCGCCCACCGGGCGTTTGGCGAGCAGGAACTGGCGATTGGTCTGGTTGGTCATGACAGGCACTCGAATTGAATGAAGCCTTGTTGATAGACCTTCATGGGCGATGCCGCAAGGTTGGCTCACGGGGCGAATGCAGGCTGATCCAGTACGGTGATAGTCCCCGGCGGGGTTTCATCACTGCGATTCATGAAAGCCTAACCGGCCTTTTGATAGTGCTGACGTCACTCACGCCCCTGTGGCTATGCTGCCTTCATCAATCCCCCCGCATTCGAGGACATAACAATGAGCATGACGTTTTCCGGTCAGGTAGCCGTCGTCACCGGCGCGGCCAACGGCATTGGCCGCGCAACGGCCCAGGCATTCGCCGCCGAAGGTCTGAAAGTGGTGGTGGCCGATCTGGATGCGACCGGGGGCGAGGGCACCGTGGCGCTGATTCGTACAGCCGGCGGCGAAGCGACCTTCGTGCGCTGCAACGTGACCGTCGAAAGCGAAGTGAAAAATCTGATGGACGAGGTGATCAATACCTACGGCCGTCTCGACTATGCCTTCAACAACGCCGGGATCGAAATCGAGAAGGGCAAGCTCGCCGAAGGCTCGATGGATGAGTTCGACGCGATCATGGGCGTCAACGTCAAAGGCGTCTGGCTGTGCATGAAGTATCAGCTGCCGTTGCTGCTGGCTCAGGGCGGCGGGGCGATCGTCAACACCGCGTCGGTGGCTGGACTGGGCGCCGCGCCGAAGATGAGCATCTACGCCGCCTCCAAGCATGCGGTGATCGGCCTGACCAAGTCCGCCGCCATCGAGTACGCCAAGAAGAAAATCCGCGTCAACGCCGTATGCCCGGCGGTGATAGACACCGACATGTTCCGTCGCGCCTATGAAGCGGACCCGAAGAAAGGCGAATTCGCCAACGCGATGCACCCGGTCGGCCGCATCGGCAAGGTCGAAGAAATTGCCAGCGCCGTGCTGTACCTGTGCAGCGACGGTGCGGCGTTTACTACCGGCCATTCGCTGGCCGTGGATGGTGGCGTGACCGCCTTCTAAGGCGACATTGGCTGATGCCTGAAAGAACCCGCCCTTCGGCGGGTTTTTTTTTCGCTTCGAGTGCGTTGCGTGAATCCGTTAAACAATGTGTTGCAAATGGTGAGAACGAAGGCTTTTGGCGGTTTTGTCGCACAGCCTGAAGGGCGCGGCTGTGATTTACTGCCGCCAGCAAAATGGACAGGAGTTTGCGTGCTCATGGAATTGAGAATTGACCGACTGGCAATGGTGCCGGTCGTACAGCAGATTGTTGACGGATTGATCGAGTGGATCATGCAGGGGCAGGTGCCGCCGACGACGCGTCTGCCCTCCGTGCGAGAGATCGCGCGGTGCAATCTGCTCAGCCAGTCCTGCGTCATGGAGGCTTGCCAGCGGCTGGTGGCGCAAGGGGTTCTGGTCTCGCGTCAGGGCTCGGGTTTCATGGTGGCGGCGTCGTTACCCGGTTGCTGCAAGGCGATCGATGGTTCCGGGTGTGAGAGGGAGCGCAGGGGGGGCGATCCAGCCTCCCGATGGAGCGGCGGTTTGACGCTGGGAAGTGGTGTCCTGCCGGAGAGTTGGCGTGAGCCCGATGATCTCGGTTATGCGATCCGCGAGGTGACACGCGCCGACATGGCCAGCCTGTTCAACTACAGCACGCCTCTGGGGCTGCCGGCGTTGCGCGAACAGATCGTCAAGCGCCTGGGATTGCTGAGTATCGAGGCTGCCGAGGAGCAGGTGATGACCACCGCTGGCGCCAGCCACGGACTGGACCTGATCGTGCGGACCTTGTTCAAGGCCGGTGATTGTGTGGTGGTCGAAACCCCCGGTTATGCGCCGCTGTTCGATCTCCTGCGCTTGCACGGCGTACGGATGCTGGAGGTTCGCCGCACGCCGGGCGGGCCGGATGTCGAGGCGCTCGAGGCGTTGCTGCGGGAGTTTCGGCCTACCGCGATGTTCATCAACAGTCACCACCACAATCCTACGGGCAGTTGCCTGTTGCCGGCGGTCGCTCGACGCATCCTGGAGTTGAGCAGGATCTACGATCTGCGGCTGATAGAAGACGATGTCTACGCCGACCTGCACAACGGCAGCGGCACACGCCTGGCAGCGCTGGATGACGAGGGGCGAGTGATTTACCTCGGCAGTTTTTCCAAGACCCTGAGCAGCTCGCTGCGAGTGGGTTTCGTGCTGGCTGATGGCGAGCTGATCGAGCGCATGGCGCGGGTCAAGATGATCAGTTGCATGGGCACCTCGAGGTTCTGCGAGGCGGTGCTGGCCGGGATGCTGGCCAGCGGCGCCTATCGCAAACTGGTGCAGCGCCAGCGCCAGCGCCTCAATACTGATCGTGTGGCGGCCTTGCAGGCCCTGGAAGATGCCGACTGGGAAGTGTTCGGCAAGCCCACGGGTGGGCTGTTCATCTGGGCGCGTGCGCCACGGGCTGGTGAGGCGCATTTGCGCAGGCAAGCCTCGCGCTGCGGGGTGCAGCTGTCTTGTGCAACCTCGTTCAGCCCCAGTGGCGAAGCCTGCGACTGGCAGCGCATCAACGTGGCTTACGCCTGTGATCCGCGCGCGCGGCAGTTTTTTCGCAGCACGACCGTGGATCGACCTCAAGCGTTCTGAAAACGACGCGTGCGTAGCTTTTTGCCATTATTCCGACGCCAGAGACTTGTGCTGCTTCAAGGCCGTTGCGAATCTTCGACAACAGACTATGGCAGGGGACTACGCGCAATGATTTCGGCCGTGCAAGGACGTTTTGCCAACCTCGGTATGGCGAAAAAACTGGGTATCGGGTTTGTGCTGGTGTTGTTGCTGACTGCTCTGGTGGCGGCCATTGGCGTCTGGTCCCTGCAAACCATCAGTCAGCGCTTCGACGGCCTCAAGCAGATGTCATCGCTCAACAGTGGTCTGCTCAGGGTGCGGCTGCTGGAGCAGGACTACGCCTTGCACGGCAACCCGAAAACCGTCGATGCCTTGCATGAGGGTGTCGACGGTCTGATCGTGATGGCCGACCAGCTCAAGGTTTTGTCGCCGGGCAATGAGTCGGTCATGAGCGACGTCCAACAGTCATTGGGCGCTTACCGCAAAGCGTTCGATGAATTCGTTTCATTGTCCCAGGCCAAGGACCTGGCGCTGGAAATGGCCAGTTGGTCGGTGTCCAGCGTCGCCAACAATCTCGATGTGTTGCAGGCCGGTCTGGCCGACGACGGCGCTTACACCCTGAAAGACAGCGAGGGCAAGGACGGGGCGCAATTTATCGAGCAGGCCGGTCAGGTCAGTCAGGTCTCACGCTTGATGCTGCAGGCAATGAACGAGGCGCGGGTACGCCTGGATCAAAGCCGCAAGGGTGATGACAGTGCCGGTCAGGGCAATATCGAGCAGGCCGCGCAGGCTCAGGCTCAGGCTGAACAGCTCAAGTCCTCGGTCAAGGATGAGGGTTACCTGACGGTGCTCAATGAGGTCTCCGGGCACATTGCCGGTTTCAGTGAAAAGCTTGCCGAGTACACAGGGTTGCTTGCACAGGAAAAGACCGTCTATCAGCAGTTGCACCAGCGGGCCGACGAAGTCGTGGCGCGGGTCGATCAGGCGTATGTCGCGCAAGACAGCGCGATGCAGGGCGAACTGAAAAAGAATTCGGTGCTGATCATTGGCTCATCGGCGCTGGCGTTGCTGGTCGGGCTGATTGCGGCGTGGGTGATCACCCGGCTGATCGTGGCGCCGTTGCGCAGCGTGATTCACGTGGCGCAACAGATTGCTGCCGGTGATCTGAGTGCAACGATCGAGGTCTCCCGCCGCGACGAAATCGGTCAGCTGATGCTCGCCATGCAGCAGATGGGCGCAGGTTTGAGCACGATTGTCAGCGGGTTGCAGTCGGGGATCGAACAGCTGGCCAGTTCGGCGCAATCGCTGTCGGCGGTGACCGAGCAGACCAACCTTGAGGTGAGCAGCCAGAAAGAGGAAACCGAACAGGTCGCCACGGCGATGAACCAGATGACCGCCACCGTGCACGATGTGGCGCGTAATGCCGAGGAGGCGGCGCTCGCAGCGCAGACTGCTGACGGCAAGGTTGAAAGCGGCCAGCAGGTGGTGCGCCAGAGCATGGCGCGGATTGAGCAGTTGGCAGATTCGGCGACGTCGGCCAGTTCGAGTATCGAAAGCCTCAGTGCGGAAATCCAGAACATCGGCACGGTGCTGGGTGTGATCAAGAGTGTTGCCGAGCAGACCAACCTGCTGGCGCTTAACGCGGCGATCGAGGCGGCGCGGGCGGGCGAGCAGGGCAGGGGCTTTGCGGTGGTCGCCGATGAAGTGCGGGCGCTGGCCCGACGCACGCAGCAGTCGACCGAGGAAATCGAGCGGCTGGTCAGTGCCTTGCGTTCGGCGGCGCATTCGTCGGTGCAGCAGATTCAAAGCAGTGGCGAGCTGGTGAAGCTGGCGGTGAGTGATGCGTTGCAGACCGAGAGTGCGTTGGGGAGTATTGCGGCGGCGGTTTCGTTGATTCAGCAGATGAATCAGCAGATTGCGGCGGCGGCCGAGGAGCAGAGTTCGGTGGCGGAGGAGATCAATCGCAGTGTGACGAGTATTCGGGCGAGTGCGGATCAGTCTTCGATTGCGATGCGGGGGAATGCGGCTTCGAGTGTTGAGCTGGCGCAGTTGGGGAGTGAATTGCGGGGGATGGTTGGGCACTTTCGGCTTTGACCTTGGCGGCCTTGGGGCCGACCAGGTTTGTGGTTGTGTTGAGTACATATCCGTTTCCTCGGTAACGGCTTCTTATGGTTTCGCCCTTACGGCGAGTCCCTTTGGCAAACGCCCCAAAGGAACCAAAGGTCTGGGCCCCGGCGTTCGGCCCCTCGCTGGGGCTCGGGGTTCCTTTGTTCCGGGATTCATCCGGGGGCATCGCCTACGGTTTGCTTCGCTGCACCTCCTCTCGATGCATGCGGCTTCGCCGCACGGTCGCTGCGCTTCCACCCCCGGATAAATCCCTCCACTCAGCCTTCCGATGGGGCCGGCACGTCAAAAGCGGTACTCGAGCTAACGCTCATTGTGTTGAGTGGTGGAAAGCTGAAGCCGAAGCCGAAGCCAAAGCAGAAGCAAGAGTAGAAGAAGCTGAGGATGCAGAAGGTGCAAGGTGCAAGGTGCAAGGTGCAAGGTGCAAGGTGCAAGGTGCAAGGTGCAGCAGGTGCAGCAGGTGCAGCAGTGTGAGTTGAGTTGCATACATTTCAAAACCCGAGTGCGACTCGGTCTTTCACGTCGGCGTACCTCTCCCAAACAGCGCGGTCAGTTCCCTCTCCCTCCGGGAGAGGGCTAGGGTGAGGGAAAGCTTTTGATCTTCTTTCAGGCAATAAAAAAGCCACCTCTCGGTGGCTTCTCTTTTTGACTGCACTCAGTCGTAAATCACTTTCTTCTTCCAGTCCGCATCAGCCTCGACATCTTTGAGGCCGGCAGTCAGCTGGTTTTCTTCGCCTTCGATCGGGGCGATTTTGTCCATGACCTGGGCGTTGGCGCGGGCCAGGAGTTTTTCCAGGTATTGGAGTTGTTCGGCGTAGATTTGCGGGTCCTGTTGTTTGCGCAGGTATTGCACGCCGCGTTCGAAGGCGAGGCGGGCCTGGCCGGGTTGGTTTTGCTGGAGGGCGTGCTGGCCGAGGTTGTTGAAGAACTCGATGTGCAGCAGCACGAGGATGTGGCGTACTTCGCGGATCCAGTGTTTGGCTTCGTTCGGTGGCAGGAAGCCGTCCTGGGCGGCGCGGGTGATCTGGCCGTGGAGGGCTTCGAGGAGGAAGCGGACGTCTTTGGCCTTGGCTTCGGTCTGGATCGGGGCCGGTGGGTTGTTGACCGGGATCGATTCGCCCTGGGCGACGAGGGCGCTGAGTTCAGTGATGCGGGCCTTGGTGGTGGCGCTGGTTTTTTCCAGGTTCAGCAGGCGCTGGCAGACGTTCAGCTCAAGGCGGGTCAGCAGCAGCTTGAGGGCCGGGGTCATGAACTGGCCGGGGAAGGTTTCGGTGAGTTCGCCGCAGCGGCGCAGGCGGTCGTTGAGTTCGACCTTGGTGCGGGCCTTCTCCAGTTTGGTGTTTTCCACCACATGGTTCATGTAGCCAATGGCGATCAAGATTGCGATCCCGGCTATGACTAGCAGGGTGATCATGAGTGGTGTCACCGGTAAGACCTCTTTATAGGGTTCGCGTGCGAGTGTAGTGGCTTGGCATAGAGGAGCCTAGCGCCGCTCGACGGGTTTGGATCGGCGAAGCTGTATCTGTATCGGCCAGGGAGCCGCTTATATAAATGCTGGCCCTTGGGGTGCAGATTGCCATCACCTGTGCCGTGGACTATAACGCCTTGGCGAGTGTCGGAATATAGGCGTCAATCGTCGGGCGACGCAAAAGCCGGAAACGGCCGGTAAAGCAGGTCGAAGTCATTGATTTAAATAAATTTATATCTGGGGGTTGACGACCTTTCAATCCATCCATAGAATGCGCGCCACTTGCAGCGTAAAGCACACAGCGAAACGCGGCAGGGAGTGAATGTTGTAGTGTGTCCCCTTCGTCTAGTGGCCTAGGACACCGCCCTTTCACGGCGGTAACAGGGGTTCGAGTCCCCTAGGGGACGCCAATGCGGGAATAGCTCAGTTGGTAGAGCACGACCTTGCCAAGGTCGGGGTCGCGAGTTCGAGTCTCGTTTCCCGCTCCAATTTTAAACAGCAACGCTTTCGGGCGGTGCTGAGTGAAACCAGAACCCAATCTTCGGAGACGGATCTGGACACCGAAACACACACCATGTGTTCCGGGTAGCGTGTCCCCTTCGTCTAGTGGCCTAGGACACCGCCCTTTCACGGCGGTAACAGGGGTTCGAGTCCCCTAGGGGACGCCATTTGCGGGAATAGCTCAGTTGGTAGAGCACGACCTTGCCAAGGTCGGGGTCGCGAGTTCGAGTCTCGTTTCCCGCTCCAAATTCAAAAGCGCCGCTTTGCAAAGAGCGGCGTTTTTATTAGTGAAAGTTGTAGCCTGTCCCCTTCGTCTAGTGGCCTAGGACACCGCCCTTTCACGGCGGTAACAGGGGTTCGAGTCCCCTAGGGGACGCCATTGCGGGAATAGCTCAGTTGGTAGAGCACGACCTTGCCAAGGTCGGGGTCGCGAGTTCGAGTCTCGTTTCCCGCTCCAAATTCACAAAAACGCCGCTCAGTAATGAGCGGCGTTTTTGTTTGTGCGTTTTTTGTCGCGCAATAAAAAAGGACCGCGAGGTCCTTTTTTTGTGGGCCCACCAATGTGGCGGACCCGATACGCGATCAGAGCTTCGGCAATTGCCCGATGCGTCCCATCATTTCGGTGACGATCTGCAGGTCCAGCAAGAACTGGTCAACGGTCTTGAACTCGCCGTCGGTGTGACCGGTGTATTTGACCTCCGGTCGTGCCAGGCCGAATTGCACACCGTTCGGCAGTTCATGCACCGAGGTGGCGCCGGCCGAGGTGCCGAATTCGTGTTTCATACCGAGGTTTTCGGTGGCCACGGCCAACAGTGCCTTGACCCATTCGCCTTCAGGGTTGCGGTACATCGGTTCGGCGATTGAATAGTCGAACTTCACCGCGACATGGTTTTTCTTGCTCCAAGCCGCCAGTTTGTCGGCGATTTCTGTTTTGAGCACTTCCGGCGACTTGCCTTTCGGCACGCGTAGGTTGACCGCGAGTTTGAAGGTTTTGTCGTCCATGCCAACGTAGGTCAGCGAGGTGGTCAGCGGGCCCATGAAGTCATCGGCGAAACCGACGCCCAGCTTGCCGCCCTTGTAGTCCAGGCCCCAGTTGTCGGCGGCGTAGTGCGAAGCGTCGGTGATGTGGTTGTGTTTGAAGGCAATCTTGCCGTCCACGCTGTGGATGAAGTCGAGCATGCGGGCGACCGGGTTGACACCGGACTCTGGTTCGGACGAGTGCGCGGAAACACCGGTGACGGTGAGTTTGACGTCTTTGCCATCGACCTTGGCGTTCACTTCGAAATCGCCGCCATTGCGCTTGGCGTATTCAGCGCCGGCCTTTTGCAGGCTGGTCGCCAGGTCGGCAGGTTTGTCGGTCACCAGCGTGACGACCGAAACCGATGGAATCTGGTTGGTCGCCAGGCCACCGGTCATCGAAGTGATTTCCGCACCTTTGCCCTCAGCCTTGCGCTTGGCGAACTTGGCCATGACGGTGCCGTAACCTTTCTCGGCAATCACCACCGGGTAGCCACCGTCCAGTGCCAGGTTGTACTCCGGCGTCGGGTTGCGTTCGAAGTAGTAAGGAATCGCGTCGCCGGTGGTTTCTTCGGTGGTGTCCACCAGCAGTTTGAAATTGCGCGCCAGGGGCAGCTTCTCTTCCTTGATCACCTTCATGGCATACAGCGTCACGACGATGCCGTTTTTATCGTCCTCGGTGCCACGGCCGTACATGCGGTCGCCGATCAGCGTGACCTTGAACGGGTCGAGTTTGGTGCCGTCCTTCAGCACCCAGTTCTCCGGCGTTACCGGCACCACGTCGGCGTGAGCGTGAATGCCGACCACGTCCTTGCCGCTGCCGTCGAGGGAGATTTCGTATACGCGGTTGTCGATGTTGCGGTAGTTCAGGCCGAAAGACTCGGCCAGATCCTTGATCTTGCCGGCGATCTTGATGAATTCAGGATTGTCGTGCTGATCGACACCGTCCTTGCGGAAGGTCGGGATTTCAACCAGTTCGCGGAGGGTTTCCAGCGCAGCTTTGCCGTATTTCACGCGGGTGTAGAGGCCGAGCAGGCGATGGATTTCGTTTTGCTGTTCGGCGGTCAGCGTCTTGTTGTCGAGGAAGGCGCTGATGGCTGGACGCAGATCGTCGGTCTTGCTCAGGTCGTTCTTGGCCAGATCGCCGAGAAATGCTCTGAAATCACTGACCTTTGCCTCATTGAATGTCTTGAGGATGGTCGCGCTCTGCTGCTCGGTAAGGTTGGCGTGGGCTGGCAGTGTGACGGACGAAAGGCTGGCCAGAATCAGCGTCGACGCGGCCAGTTGCTTGAGTGAAAAGTCCATTGCTAAGGGCATTCCTTTGCAGGCAGTGAGTAGGAAGTGTCTGATCGAAGCGTCAGACGGTTTCGCAAACTAACACCACCAGCGAGTGATAGGGGAGCCCCCGAAGTGGGACGCGTCGCACAGAAATGCAAAAGCGGCGCAGAATCGAAAAAGCCCGCCCAATCGGTCTGGGTCGGGCTTCTCCGAACAGCGTGCTTACATCGACAGCACCAGACGCCCGGCAAACAGGATCAGAATCACCCCCATGCTGCGCTCGAACCAGTGCCCCATGCGCATGAACAGCACGCGCACTTTGTTGCTGGAAAAGAACAGCGCGACGATCACGAACCACAACGCATTCACGCCGCACATCCACAACCCGTACAGGGCCTGGATTTGCAGCGGCGTGCTGGCGCTGATGATCGTGGTGAAGATCGCCAGGAAAAACAGCGTGGCCTTGGGGTTGGTGGCGTTGGTCAGGAAGCCGGTGGAGAACGCCTTGAACAACGATTGCTCGACCAGCGGTTCGTCGCTGGTTTTTTCGCCTTCCATTGTCGTCTTGGGTTTACTGCGGATCAGGCTGACGCCCAGGTAAAGGATGTAAGCACCGCCGACCACTTTGGCAACGGTCAGCAGCCAGGGCGTGGTGTGCATCAAGGCGCCGACGCCCAGCAAGGTGTACAGCACGTGCACGGAAATTCCCGCGCCGATGCCCAATGCGGTGCAGATACCGACCAAGCGGCCGAAACGCACACTCTGGCGGATGGTCACGGCGAAGTCCGGACCGGGAGCGACCACGGCCAGAAAGTGGATGGTGGCCAGCGCCAGAAACTCGCCCAGGTAATTCGATGTCATTTCAGCTCCAGAAAGTCAGGGGTGAAGCATTGCCGCGATAGCCGACAAAAAACGAAAGGCTCAAGCGCGGATCATCCACGCCCGGCGTCACCGAGTGCATGCGACGCGAATTGAACATGATGAAATCCCCCGGTTCCGGAGTTACTTCAAGGGCGGGCGGGCCGAGCAGCGCCGGGTCGATGCCGTAGCTGTCGCCGCGCATTTCGTCGAAGCGGTCTGGCGAGATGTCGTCTTCCCACATCTGCAACGCGCCGCCTTCAGTCGGCATGTTGAGGTAGACGTTGCACGCGAATTGCGCCTCGAGACTGCGAGCCTGGAAACTCTCCGGGGCATCCTTGGCGAAGATGTCGTGGTGGGCGAGGAAGCACACGCCCGGTTTCACCACCCGGGACAGGCCGACGTACATCTTGCGACCGTAGAGGTTTTCCAGATGGGCGCCTGCGGGCCAGGATTCATCGAGCATGCAGCGCAGGGTGTCGACCGGCGACGAGTAGGGCGCGCAACGGTTGCGCAGTTCGGCGATGTTGCTGGTGGCGCGCTCGAAGTAGTCTTCGATCAGTAGCGGCTGGTTTTCCGCCTCGTAGAACGCCATGCCGATGCGGCCGATGCTGGGCGCGTTGATGTAGCCCTCGAAGCCGGGGGCGAGGATTTTGTCGCCAATCTGGATTGCCTGCGCCTGGGGCAAAAAGCCTTTGACGCGGATGGCGAGGACTTCTTCGTTGGCCAGTTTTTTTATGCACGTCTCATCGAGACGCTCGACGTCAAGCATCATGGTTTCAGGTCCATCTATCGAATAGTCAACGGAACCGGCGAACGCGGTTCCCCCGGCGTCGGACGCTGCATCTGGCAGCGCCCGAAATCCTCAATCCACGCTGTAGTGGACGGACAACGTGCCTTTCTTCTGCGAAAGGGACGCGATCGTGACTGTGCCCAGATCCTTCAGGCTGCGTACATGGGTGCCGCCGCAGCCATAGGCTGGCAGTTCACCGAAACCGATTTCCCGCGCGCCTTCGCGCAGGGATGTCAGGCGTGGCAGATCGTGTTCGATCCATTGCCCGATGCCGTATTGAACGATTTGTGCATCGACTTCCTGGGCCGAATCTCCGGGCTTGAACTGCACCCGGCCCTCGTCCGGCCAGTGGTGTGCCTTGATCGGCATCCAGCCCATGGCCTGGACAAAATGGCCGATCAAGTGCCCGGCCGAGTGCATGCGGGTGTTGAAGCGGCGGCGTTCTTCGTCGACGCGAATCTGGGTCATGCCCAGCGGCACCGGTTGATCGACGAAATGAATGATCCGGTCCGGTTCCTGGACGACGCGCAGGACCTGGCTGTCGCCAATCCAGCCGGTATCACAGGGTTGGCCACCGCCCTGAGGATGAAAAAGCGTGGCGCGCAACACAACGGCAAATTCGTTCTCGTGGGGCGTGCAGTCGAGGACTTCCACATTGGCCTTGAGGTCATCACTATGGAAAAAGAGGCGAAGCGTCATATTCCATGCCCTTATTAAAGTTTCTTTTTTAATTATATGAATCGTGCAATAACGTGATAATCCGTTCAAACATCAAAGGACTGTTGCGCTGTGAGCATAAATCTCCCGCTGCCGCTGCTCGGTGAAATGGCGATTTTCGTCAAGGTTGTCGAGACCGGCAGTTTTTCCGAAGCCGCACGTCAATTGGGCTCATCGCCGTCGGCGGTCAGCCGCAGCATTTCCCGGCTGGAGAAAGCGCTGGCCACGCGACTGCTGCAACGCACCACGCGCAAACTGCGCTTGAGCGATGGCGGGGAAGAGGTGTTCAAGCGCTGCCAGGAAATGGTCAGCGCGGCGAAGTCGGTGATGGAGATCAGCGGCCAGTTCACTCATGAAGCCGAAGGGCTGGTGCGGGTCAGTGTGCCGAAAGCGGTGGGGCGTTTCGTGATTCATCCGCACATGCCGGAATTTCTGCGGCGCTATCCGAAGGTCGATGTGGAACTGTTGCTGGAAGACCGCCAGGTCGATCTGATCGACGACCATGTCGATCTGGCCATTCGCATCACGGATCGTCCACCGGCCGGGCTGGTTGGACGACAACTGCTGACCATCGACCATTTGCTCTGCGCGACACCGCAATACCTGGCTGAGCACGGGACGCCGACCCATCCCCATGACTTGCTCAATCACAGTTGCATTTACCTGGGCGAAACCCCGAGCGATGCGCGCTGGAAATTCAAGAAAGGCACGAAAGCCGTCACCGTCGGCGTGCGTGGCCGGTATGCCGCCAATCACACCGGCGTGCGTCTGGGCGCCGTGTTACAGCACATCGGCATTGGCAGCCTGCCGTATTTCACCGCGCGCTATGCCCTGGAGCAGGGGCTGATTGTGCAGGTGCTGCCGGACTGGACATTCCTGGCGTCCTACCACGGCGGATTATGGCTGCTGCACTCGCCGACGCGCTATCTGCCGCCGAAGCTGCGGGTGTTCATCGACTATCTGGTGGAGTGCCTGGAGAAAGAGCCGACCCTGAGCAAACCGGGAAAGTCTGGCGGAACGAAACCGTTAGCCGAGTACGAATTGCCCGAGAGTGAAGGGTTGCTCTGACCGATAAAAAAAGGCCCGCATGGATCACCATGCGGGCCTTTTTTATCGGGCGAAAATCAGTGCTTGCTGTCCTGGGCGGACATCGCCAGCAGCTGCTTTTCCTGATTCCAGTCGAACGGTTCGTCGTTCTGTTCGGCTTCGTAGCGGCGTTCTTCCAGGGCCTGATACATGTCGATTTCTTCGTCGGACAGGTAGTGCAGGCAGTCGCCGGCGAAGAACCACAGCAGATCCCGCGGGATCAGGTGGGCAATTTGCGGGTAACGGGTAATCACTTGAGTCAGGATGTCCTGGCCCAGGTATTGGCTTTCGATCGGCTCGATCGGCAGTGACGCCAGCAGTTCGTCGAAACGCTCCAGGAACAGGGCATGGCTTTCTTCGGGAACCTGATCGGCCTCACCTACGGCGACCAGGATACTGCGCAGGTGGTCGAGCAAAACCAGATGATCGGCAACGACGTTGGACACGAGATAAGTCCTCAAGAGCAAAACGGGCGCGGGAGTATAAAGCCCCTGCGCCCGTTTTTCACTGATTGAAGGGATCAGCGGATTTTGCCTTCCGCGGGTTTCAGCTCCTCTTTGTCGAAATCATCGACATCGATCACCTTGCGCCGCGCCGCTTCGGCATCACGCAGGGTCTGGGCTTCCACGGCTTGCAGCACCCCGGCCTCCAGCGCCGCATCGATGGCGTGTTCGCCGGCAACCGGTTTGACCTGACCGCTCTTGAGCGAGGTGTGCAGCTTTTTGTGCAGAGGTTGCGCAGCGTTCAACTGATCGCAGGCGTGTTGCAGCGCACCGACCGCATCGTCGGCCGATTGCGGGCGATAGCAGCCGGCAAGCAGTTCTTCCAGCGCCGGATCGCCCTTGGCGCGGCCGATGACTGCAGCCACTTCGGCACTCAGTCTGTCCGACGGGCCTTTGTGGCGGCGACCGAACGGGAACACGATCACTCGCAACAGGCAGCCAAAGACCCGGTTCGGGAAGTTGGTCAGCAGCTCATCCAATGCTTTTTCCGACTGGCCGAGGCTTTCTTCCATGGCCCATCTGAACAACGGTCCCATGTACGCCGGGGAGTCGAGGTCGTGATAACGCTTGAGCGCCGCCGAGGCCAGATACAGGTTGCTCAGCACATCACCCAATCGTGCTGACAGACGCTCGCGGCGTTTCAGTTCGCCGCCCAGCAGCATCATGCTCAGGTCGGCGAGCATGGCAAACGCGGCAGCCTGTCGGTTGAGGGCGCGGAAATAACCCTGGCTGAGCTTGTCCCCCGGCGCATGGTCGAAATGGCCGAAGCCAAGGTTCAGCACCAGCGTGCTGGCGGCGTTGCTCACGGCAAATCCGATGTGCTTGAGCAGCAGGCCATCGAACTCCTTGAGTGCCTGGTCCTTGTCCTCGCGACCGGCGAGGGCCATTTCCTTGAGCACGAACGGATGGCAGCGGATCGCGCCCTGGCCAAAGATCATCAGGTTGCGCGAAAGAATGTTTGCGCCTTCCACGGTGATGAAGATCGGCGCGCCGTTCCAGCTGCGGCCCAGGTAGTTGTTCGGGCCCATGATGATCGCCTTGCCGCCGTGTACATCCATCGCGTGGCTGATGCACTCGCGACCGCGTTCGGTGAGGTGATACTTGAGGATCGCCGACAGCACCGAAGGTTTCTCGCCCAGATCCACCGCGTTGGCGGTCAGCATCCGTGCGGCGTCCATCATCCACGCGTTGCCGCCGATCCGCGCCATGGCTTCCTGAATGCCTTCGAATGCTGAGAGTGGCACGTTGAACTGCTCGCGAATCTGCGCGTATTGCCCGGTCACCAGACTGGTGAACTTGGCCGCGCCGGTACCCACCGCGGGCAGGGAGATCGAACGCCCGACCGACAGGCAGTTCATCAACATCATCCAGCCTTTGCCGAGCATGTCCTGGCCGCCGATGAGGAAGTCCAGCGGGATGAATACGTCCTTGCCGGAGTTCGGGCCGTTCATGAACGCAGCGCCCAGCGGCAGGTGACGACGGCCGATTTCCACGCCGGGAGTGTCGGTCGGAATCAGCGCGAGGCTGATGCCCAGGTCTTCCTTGTCGCCGAGCAGGTGATCCGGGTCATAGGCCTTGAAGGCCAGGCCGAGCAAGGTCGCGACCGGGCCGAGGGTGATGTAGCGTTTTTCCCAGTTCAGGCGCAGGCCGAGGGTTTCCTGGCCTTCCCATTCGCCTTTGCAGATGATCCCGGTGTCGGGCATCGCACCCGCGTCTGAACCAGCGAGCGGGCCGGTCAGCGCGAAGCACGGAATATCGTCGCCCCGGGCCAGCCGTGGCAGGTAATGATTGCGTTGTTCGTCGGTGCCGTAATGCAGCAGCAGTTCGGCCGGGCCGAGGGAGTTGGGCACCATCACGGTGGAGGCGAGGTCGCCGCTGCGGGTCGCCAGTTTCATCGCCACTTGGGAGTGGGCATAGGCGGAGAAACCCTTGCCGCCGAATTCCTTGGGAATGATCAGGGCGAAGAAACCGTGTTCCTTGATGTGAGTCCAGGCTTCGGGCGGCAAGTCCATCGACTGGCCGATCTGCCAGTCGGTGACCATCGCGCAGAGCTCTTCGGTCGGGCCGTCGATGAATGCCTGTTCTTCGTCGCTCAGTTGCACCTTGGGATAGGACAGCAACTTGTCCCAGTCCGGACGGCCGCTGAACAGTTCGCCGTCCCACCACACCGTGCCGGCATCGATCGCGTCGCGTTCGGTCTGCGACATCGGTGGCAGGGTCTTCTGGAACCAGCTGAACAGCGGCGCGGTGAAGTGTTTGCGGCGCAGGTCAGGCAACAGCAGCGGGGCAGCCACCAGGGCCAGCACGACCCAGAAAATCAGTAGCAGCCAGCCCGGTGCGTGGCTGAAAATCCCCATCGCCAACAGGTAAGCGGCAACGATGCCCAGTGCAGGCAGCGGGGCGATGCGCCGGTGGGCCAGATACGCCACGCCGACGATCAGAACCAGTATCCACAACAACAGCATATTTAATCCTCCGTGAACCAGGGCGAACCGACCCTCCAGAGCTTAGACGGCATCTGCAAAACGGGGCGGTCAGAGCAAGGTGATTGAAATCGTGGGAAACCCCGGATGTCTTTTGTAGGTTCGGTGGGCAACACGCGTGGGAAATCGTTCGCCGCTTCCGCGTCTTCGCGTGCATGTTTGGCCGAAACGTCGTTATCTCTGTGCTGAACCTCTCGCTAGACTCGGGGCTCAACCAGGAGAATGTCGTCATGCACGAGTATCTGAGCCCCGGCCGCTTCATCGATAGTGACCACCCCTCGGTGGTGGAGTTCGCCGAGCAGCACCGTGGTGCCAGCCGCGATCCGCTCGCGCAGGCGATCAGTCTTTATTACGCGGTGCGCGAGGCGGTGCGCTACAACATGTACACCTTCAGCCGCGACCCGCAGACTTTGCGCGGCAGCTACGCGCTGGCGGCGGGTGAAAGTTATTGCGTGCCCAAGGCCACGTTGCTCGCCGGTTGCGCGCGCCATTGCGGGATCCCCGCACGTATCGGTCTGGCGGATGTGAAAAATCATCTGTCGACGCCGCGTCTGCTTGAACTGCTGAGAAGCGAAGTGTTCGCCATGCATGGTTATACCGAGCTGTTTCTCAATGATCGCTGGGTGAAAGCCACACCCGCGTTCAACCAGAAACTCTGCGAAATGTTCAACGTTGCGCCGCTGGAATTCGATGGTGTAAACGACAGCGTTTTCCACCCGTACAACAGCGATGGTGCGCTGCTGATGGAGTACCTGGTCGATCACGGCCAGTTCGCCGATGTGCCGGAATCCTTTTTCTTCGAACATCTGCAGAAATGTTATCCGCACCTGTTCAACGATCAGCAGACGCCACTGTCCGGTGGCATGCGCGGTGATGTCGGCAGCCTCTGATACGGCGTATGCTGCCTGCCCATTTACTGGAAAAGAGGCGGTCATGCTGAAGATCTGGGGTCGCAAGAATTCGTCGAATGTCAGAAAACCGTTGTGGGCTGCCGAAGAGCTCGGGCTGGCCTACGAGGCCATCGATGCCGGTGGCGCATTTGGTGTGGTCGACACGCCGGAGTACCGGGCAATGAACCCGAACGGGCGGGTGCCGGTGATTCAGGACGACGGTTTCGTGTTGTGGGAATCGAATGCCATCGTGCGTTACCTGCTGGCAAAACATGCGGCCGATACCTCGTGGTATCCGGCGGATCCGCAGACCCGCGCCACCGCTGACAAGTGGATGGACTGGACGACCTCCAGTTTTGCAGGGCCGTTTCGCACGGTGTTCTGGGGCGTTCTGCGCACCCCGGCAGACAAACAGGACTGGCCGGCGATCCATGCGGCGATCAAGGAATGTGACGGCTTGCTGGCGTTGGCCGATCAGGCGTTGAAGCACCAGCCGTATCTGTCCGGCAATGAAATCGGCATGGGCGATATCCCGCTCGGCAGTTTCATTTATGCCTGGTTCGAGATGCCGATCAAGCGCGCGTCACAACCGAACCTTGAAGCCTGGTACGCGCGGTTGAAGCAGCGTCCGGCGTATCGCAAAGCCGTCATGACCGCGTTGACTTAATACCTACTATCGACACACTTGACTGTACTTGTGCGGCGACGGCAAGCACCATTGCGCTCGAGCGCTGCGGTTGTCTTCCTCGCCGCCGGCTTTTTATCAGTCCTTTCTTCCTTACTGGGTGCGTAAATCCGATATGAGTTCCGCTCTGTCCATCCGGCAGCTAACCAAAACCTACGGCAACGGGTTCCAGGCCTTGAGTGGTATCGATCTGGACGTCGCCGAAGGTGACTTCTTCGCCTTGCTCGGCCCCAACGGCGCCGGCAAGTCCACGACCATCGGCATTCTCTCGACCCTGGTCAACAAGACCAGCGGCACCGTGAATATCTTTGGCCACGACCTGGACAAGAACCCCGCGGCGCTCAAGCGCTCGATCGGCGTGGTACCTCAGGAATTCAACTTCAACCAGTTCGAAAAGACCTTCGACATCGTCGTGACCCAGGCCGGTTACTACGGCATTCCGGCGAAGATCGCCAAGGAACGCGCCGAGCAGTACCTGACCCAGCTCGGTCTGTGGGACAAGCGCGATGTGCCGTCGCGTTCGCTGTCCGGTGGCATGAAGCGTCGCTTGATGATCGCGCGGGCGCTGGTGCATGAACCGCGTCTGCTGATCCTCGATGAGCCGACTGCCGGGGTGGATATCGAACTGCGCCGCTCGATGTGGACGTTCCTCACCGAACTGAACCAGAAAGGCATCACCATCATCCTCACCACTCACTACCTGGAAGAGGCTGAGCAGCTGTGCCGCAACATCGGCATCATCGACCACGGCACCATCGTCGAGAACACCAGCATGCGTCAGCTGCTTGGTCAGCTGCATGTGGAGACTTTCCTGCTTGACCTGAAGAACGGCCTGAGTGTCGCGCCGCAACTGGCGGGCTATCCGGCGCGTCTGGTGGACGGCCATACCCTGGAAGTCCAGGTCGACAAGTCCATGGGCATCACTGCGCTGTTCGGCCAACTGGCCCTGCAGAACATCGAAGTGCTGAGCCTGCGCAATAAAACCAATCGCCTCGAGGAGCTGTTCGTGTCCCTGGTGGAGAAAAATCTGTCGAAGGTGGCGGTATGAGTTCCGAGCTGCGCCCCAACCTCGTTGCCCTCAACACCATCGTTTACCGCGAAGTCAGACGCTTCACCCGGATCTGGCCGCAGACCCTGCTGCCGCCGGCGATCACCATGGTTCTGTACTTCGTGATCTTCGGTAACCTGATCGGCCGGCAGATCGGCGACATGGGTGGCTTCACCTACATGGAGTACATCGTGCCGGGTCTGATCATGATGTCGGTGATCACCAACTCTTACGGCAACGTGGTGTCGAGCTTCTTCGGCAGCAAGTTCCAGCGCTCCATCGAAGAACTGATGGTCTCCCCGGTTTCGCCGCACACGATCCTGATCGGTTACACCATTGGTGGCGTCCTGCGAGGCCTGATGGTGGGTGTGATCGTGACGATCCTGTCGCTGTTCTTCACCCATTTGCAGGTACACCATCTTGGTGTGACGGTGCTGGTGGTCGTGCTGACGGCGACGATCTTCTCGCTGCTGGGCTTCATCAACGCGGTGTTTGCGCGCAACTTCGATGACATCTCGATCATCCCGACCTTCGTGCTGACCCCACTGACCTACCTCGGGGGCGTGTTCTATTCGATCACCTTGCTGCCGCCGTTCTGGCAGACCGTGTCGCTGGCCAACCCGGTGCTGCACATGGTCAACGCCTTCCGTTACGGCATCCTCGGTGTGTCGGATATCCGCATCGGTATCGCGATCACTTTCATGCTGGTGGCGACGGTTGTGCTGTATTTCGGTTGTGCGCGGCTGCTGGTGAGCGGGCGCGGAATGCGCACCTGATCCCTTCGATACTGCAATAAAAAACGGCCTCCACAATGGAGGCCGTTTTGCATTCACGCCTGACGTCTTTTCTTGCGCCGCGCCCATTGCCGCGCCACCCACCAGCGCCAGTACATCATCACCAGACAGTAGGCGAGGGCGCCCAGTGCCAGGCCGACCACCACCGACCCCAGCAGGAACGGTTGCCACAAGGTCGAGAGCTCGCCGCTGATCCATTCCCAGGTCAATTCGTCGGGGAGCGTGCGGGCAGGTACATCCATCAGCCAGGCCCCGGCCTGATACGTGCAGAAGAACACCGCCGGCATGGTGATCGGATTGGTCAGCCAGACCAGGCTGACGGCAATCGGCATGTTGCCGCGCACCGTGATCGCGAGGACGGCGGCCACCAGCATTTGTGCGGGAATCGGCAGGAACGCGGCGAACAGGCCAACGGCCATGGCGCGGGCCACCGAGTGACGGTTGAGGTGCCAGAGGTTCGGGTCATGCAGCAAACTGCCGAGAAAGCGTAAGGATTTGTGTTCCCTGATGCTCGTCGGGTCGGGCATGTAACGTTTGAATAAGCGCCGGGGCATAAGGCTTCTCGGTCGGTTAAGGCGGCAAGTATGTCTGGATTCTACGAACCGCCCATTCAGACTTTGTGACAATTGATAACGACGCACGTGCCCCGCAACCGCTATGCCTGAGGGGGGAACTCTCAAGGACGGGCTTATGCGCACAGGGATGATGGCGCTGGCGGTCGGTCTGCTGACTCCGGTTTTTTTACCGGCCTTGCCGCCGGTCGGGTTATTAATGGTGTTGCCGTGGGTGGCGCTGATGATGCTGCCGTTTCGCAGCTATCCACTGGCGTTTTTGCTGCTTGGATTCGCATGGGCGGGTTTCAACGCGCAAATGGCGTTGAATGATCGACTGCCTCACCGACTGGATGGCGAAACGCGCTGGGTGGAAGGGCGCGTCGTCGGCTTGCCGCAGAATGTCGAGGGCGTCGTGCGCTTTGAACTGGCCGATGCGCGCTCGCGTCACGAGAAACTGCCATCGCTGATGCGTCTGGCCTGGTATGCCGGGCCAGAGGTCAAAAGCGGCGAACGCTGGCGACTGGCGGTCAAGCTCAAGCGCCCCGGTGGTCTGCTCAATCCGGATGCGTTCGATTACGAAGCCTGGCTGTTGGCGCAGCGTATCGGCGCAACCGGGACGGTGAAGGATGGCCAGCGTCTGGCGCCAGCGCAGTGGGCCTGGCGCGACAGCATCCGCCAGCGCCTGCTTGCGGTGGATGCCCAAGGACGTAACGGCGCTCTGGCCGCGTTGGTACTCGGCGATGGCTCGGGACTCAGTCGCGAGGACTGGCAGACCTTGCAGGACACCGGCACCGTGCACCTGCTGGTGATTTCCGGCCAGCACATCGGGCTTTTGGCGGCGTTGATGTATGCGCTGGTCGCCGGACTGGCACGGGTCGGGATTTGGCCAATGCGTTGGCCCTGGCTGCCCTGGGCGTGCGGTCTGGCGTTCGCGGCGGCGTTGGGTTACGGCTTGCTGGCCGGGTTCGATGTGCCGGTCCGGCGGGCGTGCGTAATGGTTGCACTGGTGTTGTTGTGGCGTTTGCGTTTTCGCCATCTCGGTGCCTGGTGGCCGTTGTTGCTGGCTTTCAACGGCGTGTTGTTGATGGATCCGCTGGCCAGCCTGCGTCCTGGGTTGTGGCTGTCGTTCGCGGCGGTGGCTGTTTTGATCTTCACCTTCGGCGGCCGTCTGGGGCCGTGGCGCTGGTGGCAGACCTGGACGCGCGCGCAGTGGCTGATCGCGATCGGCTTGTGCCCGGTGCTGGTAGCGTTGAGCCTGCCGATCAGCCTCAGTGGGCCACTGGCCAATCTGCTGGCGGTGCCGTGGGTCAGTTTTGCGGTGCTGCCGCCGGCGTTGCTGGGCACTTTGTTGCTGCCAATCCCTTATGTCGGCGAAGGGCTGCTGTGGCTGGCCGGTGGACTGATCGATGGATTGTTCAGGGCACTGGACCTGATTGCCGGTCGTTGGCCAGCATGGGTGCCGACGACAATGGAAGGGTGGATCTGCGCGCTGGGAGGTCTTGGTGCAGTGCTGTTATTGCTGCCCCGAGGCGTTCCCTTGCGTCCATTGGGCTGGCCGTTGCTGCTGGTGCTGGCATTTCCGCCCCGGGAACGTCTGGCCGAAGGCGTGGCCGATGTCTGGCAACTGGATGTCGGCCAGGGCCTGGCGATTCTGGTCCGTACCCGGCATCACACCTTGCTGTACGACAGCGGCCCGCGTTTCGGCGATTTCGACCTCGGCGAGCGAGTGGTGCTGCCGGCATTGCGCAAACTGGGGGTGGAACACCTCGATCTGATGCTGCTCAGTCATGCCGATGCCGACCATGCGGGTGGCGCACTCGCCGTGGCGAAAGGAATGCCGGTCAGTCGGGTCATCAGCGGCGATCCGCCGGGCCTGCCCGAAGCGCTGAACGCCGAGGGCTGTGAAAGCGGCCGGCAATGGCAGTGGGACGGCGTTGCCTTTCATTTATGGCAGTGGACCGACGCCCATGACAGCAACCAGCGTTCCTGCGTTCTGCAGATCGAAGCCAAGGGCGAACGGTTGCTGTTGACCGGCGACATCGACAGCGCCGCCGAACGGGACCTGCTCAACAGTGCGCTGGCCGTTCAAACCCAGTGGCTGCAAGCCCCGCACCATGGCAGCCGCAGTTCCTCCTCAATGGCCTTGCTCAAGGCTTTGCAGCCACAGGCCGTGCTGATTTCCCGAGGGCAGGGCAATTCATTCGGACATCCGCACCCGACGGTCATTGCCCGCTACCGCAAACAGGGCATGCACATTCATGACAGCGCCGAGCAAGGTGCCATTCATCTGCAACTGGGGCGGTTTCAGCCGGCCCGGTCGATGCGTCAACAACGCCGGTTCTGGCGCGACCCGCCGGTGCCGGGGGCGGAGTACCGTTGAGCACGGTCGTCGGGGCGACGGGTCTTTATCGCGAACCGGTATGGTAAAGTGGCGCACTTTTTCGAGGGGGCTGTCACTGTGTGGGAATTGGTCAAATCCGGCGGCTGGATGATGTTGCCGATCATTCTGAGTTCCATCGCCGCCATGGCGATCGTCGCCGAGCGCCTGTGGACCCTGCGCGCCAGTCGCGTCACCCCTGAGCATCTGCTGGGTCAGGTCTGGGTCTGGATCAAGGACAAGCAGCTCAACAAGGAAAAACTCAAGGAATTGCGCGCCAACTCGCCGCTGGGGGAAATCCTCGCCGCGGGCCTGGCCAACTCCAAGCATGGTCGCGAGATCATGAAGGAGTGCATTGAAGAAGCGGCCGCACGGGTCATCCACGAGCTGGAGCGTTACGTCAACGCGCTGGGCACCATCGCTGCCATGTCGCCGTTGCTCGGTCTGCTGGGTACGGTGCTGGGCATGATCGACATCTTCAGTGCGTTCACCGGTTCCGGCATGACCACCAATGCTTCGGTGCTGGCCGGCGGCATTTCCAAGGCGCTGATCACCACCGCTGCGGGCCTGATGGTCGGTATTCCGGCGGTGTTCTTCCACCGTTTCCTGCAACGCCGCATCGATGAACTGGTGGTGGGCATGGAGCAGGAAGCAATCAAACTGGTGGAAGTGGTGCAGGGCGACCGTGACGTCGATCTGGCCGGGGGCAAAGCGTGAAATTCCGTCGCAAGCCCCGGGAAACCATCGACATCAACCTCGCGTCGCTGATTGACGTGGTGTTCATTCTGTTGCTGTTTTTCGTCGTGACCACCACCTTCACCCGCGAAACCCAGCTGCGCGTCGACCTGCCGGAAGCGGTCAGCGGCTCGCCGGCCGAGGATCAGCAGGTCAAGCAGCTGGACGTCGCTATCAGCGCCGAGGGCGTGTTCTCGGTGAACAACAAGATTCTGCCGAAAAACGATCTGGCGACCCTGATGGAAGCCATGCAGAAAGAAGCCAATGGCGACACCAACATGCCGTTGTCGATCAGTGCTGACGGCAAGACTCAGCACCAATCCGTGATCACCGCCATGGACGCGGCCGGCAAGCTCGGTTTCAGCCATCTGCGCATGACCACGGTCGAGGCGGCGCCCAAATCCTGATGGCCATGTCCGATCGTCTGCTCGCCGCGTGGTATCAGGGGCACCCGGCCCTGACACTGTTGCGGCCGCTGGAGTGGCTGTACCGCCGCGTCGTGGCCGGCAAGCGTCAGCGTTTTCTCGACGGCGAGGGTGAGATCTATCAGTCGCCGGTGCCGGTGATCGTGGTCGGCAACATCACCGTCGGCGGCACCGGCAAGACGCCGATGATCCTGTGGCTGATCGAGCACTGCCGACGCCACGGGCTGCGGGTCGGCGTGGTCAGTCGTGGCTACGGCGCCAAACCGGCGCAGCTGCCGTGGCAGGTCGAAGCTGACCAGACTGCCGACATTGCCGGCGATGAACCGTTGCTGATCGTGCAGCGCACCGGCGTACCGCTGATGATCGATCCTGATCGCAGCGCCGCCGTCAGAGCCCTGTTGGACAGCGAGCCGCTGGACCTGATCCTGTCCGATGACGGCATGCAGCATTACCGCCTCGCGCGGGATCTGGAACTGGTGCTGATCGACGCCGCCCGTGGTCTTGGTAACCAGCGCTGCCTGCCCGCCGGTCCCCTTCGCGAACCGGTCGAGCGTCTGCAAAGCGTTGACGGTGTGCTGTTCAACGGCGCCCTTGAGGATCGCGACGGCGGATTCGCTTTCCGCCTCAAGCCTTCGGCGCTGGTCAATCTGCGCAGCGGCGAACGCCAGTCTCTCGATCATTTTCCGCCCGGTCAGGCCGTGCACGCGGTGGCCGGGATCGGCAATCCGCAACGTTTCTTCAATACCCTCGAAGCGCTAGACTGGCGGCCTGTGCCCCACGCGTTTGCCGATCACGCCGAATACAGCGTGCAGGCCTTGAGTTTCACGCCGTCATTGCCAGTGGTGATGACTGAAAAGGACGCGGTGAAGTGCCGTGCCTTCGCCGCCGACGACTGGTGGTACCTGGCGGTCGATGCCGTGCCGTCGCCGGCCTTCGTGGCCTGGTTCGACACACAGTTGATGCGCCTGTTGCCGGATCGTCTTTTGCCTTAATCCGTTTTTATCCAGGGAATGTTCATGGACACCAAATTGCTCGACATCCTCGCCTGCCCGATCTGCAAAGGCCCGCTCAAGCTCAGCGCCGACAAGACCGAACTGATCAGCAAGGGCGCCGGCCTGGCGTACCCGATCCGCGACGGCATCCCGGTGATGCTGGAAAGCGAAGCCCGCACCCTGACCACCGACGAGCGTCTGGATAAATGACCACCGCCTTCACCGTTGTCATCCCGTCGCGTTACGCCTCGACCCGTCTTCCGGGCAAGCCGCTGCTGGACATCGCCGGCAAGCCGATGATCCAGCACGTCTGGGAACAGGCGAGCAAAAGCAGCGCCAGCCGTGTGGTCGTGGCGACCGACGATGCGCGCATCGTCGAGGCCTGCAAGGCCTTCGGCGCCGAGGTGGTGCTGACCCGTGAAGATCACAACTCCGGCACCGATCGTCTGGCTGAAGTGGCTGCGAAGCTGGGCCTGGAACCGGATGCCATCGTGGTCAACGTACAGGGAGACGAACCGCTGATCCCGCCGAGCGTGATCGATCAGGTTGCCGCCAACCTCGCGGCCCACACCGAGGCGCGCATGGCCACCCTGGCCGAGCCGATCGAGGACGTGGAAACCCTGTTCAACCCGAACGTGGTCAAGGTTGTCAGCGACCTCAACGGTCTGGCGCTGACCTTCAGTCGCGCGACCCTGCCATGGGCCCGCGATGCGTTCGCCAAGAGCCGTGATGTGTTGCCGGAGGGCGTGCCGTATCGTCGCCACATCGGCATTTATGCTTACCGCGCAGGCTTCCTTCAGGACTTCGTGAGTTGGGGCCCGTGCTGGCTGGAAAACACTGAATCCCTCGAACAACTGCGTGCCCTGTGGCACGGCGTGCGGATTCACGTGGCTGACGCGTTGATCGCGCCGCCGACCGGGGTCGACACCGCCGAAGACCTCGAGCGCGTCCGTCGCCTGCTGGAGGCCTGATGCGCGTTCTGTTCGTGTGCCTGGGCAACATCTGCCGTTCGCCCACCGCCGAAGGCGTTTTGCGCCATAAATTGCGCGAAGCGGGGCTGGCGGATCAGGTCGAAGTGGCCTCCGCCGGCACTGGCGACTGGCACGTCGGCAATCCGCCGGACAAGCGCAGCCAGGCCGCGGCCAAACTGCGTGGTTATGACTTGTCGGCGCAACGCGCTCAGCAGGTCAGCCGCGCCGATTTCGCCAGCTATGACCTGATCCTCGCCATGGACAACAGCAACCTGCGCAACCTCAAGGCCTTGCAGCCGTCCACCGGCAAGGCCGAGCTGGACCTGTTCCTGCGCCGCTATGCAGGTGTGGTCGACGAAGTGCCGGATCCGTATTACGACGGCGATCAGGGCTTCGAGCAGGTGCTGGATCTGATCGAGCGTGCCTGCGATCAGCTGTTGATCGAAGTGAAGGGGCGGTTATGAGTTTGCAGGTGCAACCGCAGGTTTCCCTGAAACCGTTCAATACCTTCGGCGTCGACGTTCGCGCGCAGCTGTTTGCCGAAGCCCACAGTGACGCCGATGTGCGCGAAGCCCTCGCTTACGCAACGTCCCACGAGGTGCCGTTGTTGGTGATCGGTGGCGGCAGCAATCTGTTGCTCACGGCGGATGTCCCGGCGCTGGTGCTGCGCATGGCCAGCCGTGGCATCCGCGTCATCAGCGACGACGGCAATCGTGTAGTGATCGAAGCCGAAGCTGGCGAGCCGTGGCACCCGTTCGTGCAGCACACTTTGGCGCTTGGCTTTTCCGGGCTGGAAAATCTCAGTCTGATCCCCGGCACTGTCGGCGCTGCGCCGATGCAGAACATCGGTGCCTACGGTGTCGAGATCAAGGATGTGTTCGCCGGCCTGACGGCGCTGGATCGTCAGAGCGGTGAGTTGCGCGACTTCAGTCTGGAGGAGTGCAGCTTCGCCTACCGCGACAGCGTGTTCAAGCAACAACCGGGTCGTTGGCTGATCCTGCGGGTGCGCTTCGCACTGGATCGAGTCGCGCATCTGCACCTGGAATACGGCCCGGTGCGTCAGCGCCTGAGCGAGCAGGGCATCAAGCAGCCGACGCCGACGGATGTCAGCCGCGCCATTTGCAGCATCCGCAGCGAAAAACTGCCGGATCCGGCAGTGCTCGGTAATGCCGGCAGCTTCTTCAAGAACCCGCTGGTGTCGGCGGCAGTAGTCGCGCAGATCAAGACGCAGCACCCGGATCTGGTCGCCTACGCGCAACCGGACGGGCAAATGAAACTGGCGGCCGGCTGGTTGATCGAGCGCGCCGGCTGGAAAGGTTTCCGTGAGGCCGATGCCGGCGTGCATAAATTGCAGGCGCTGGTGCTGGTCAACTACGGCGCGGCGACCGGGCTGCAATTGCTCGATCTGGCCCAGCGCATCCAGAAAGACATTTCAGAACGTTTCAATGTCGAGCTGGAAATGGAGCCCAACCGCTATTGAGGCTACGCTTTCAAGGCTGAACCAAAGCCCTGCACTATTTAAAAAGTGCAGGGCTTTTTTGTTAATCGCGGGTTAACGTAGCCAGCTAACGATACCAGTCATTTGCTCCACCAAAGGCCCGGTGCAGACGTTCCCGTCGGCACAAGAGAGCCTGATTAGCCTGAGCCGATCTGCGCGAACCACCACCGTCCCTGCGGTGGCAGATGGCTCGACCCCATAACCTCCATGAATATGCGGGCGTGCCCATGATTACCCTGAAACTTAATGGTCAAGACCATCCACTCGATGTCACCGAGGACATGCCGCTGTTGTGGGCAATCCGTGACGTCGCCGGTTACAACGGCACCAAGTTCGGCTGCGGCATGGGCCTGTGCGGTGCGTGCACCATTCATATCGACGGCGCGCCGGCGCGCAGTTGCATCACCCCGATCGGTTCGGTGGTCGGGCAGAACGTGACCACCATCGACAACCTGCATGCCGACCCGGTCGGCCAGATCGTCCAGCAAGCCTGGCTCGACACGGCTGTGGCCCAATGCGGTTACTGCCAGGGCGGGCAGATCATGTCCGCCACCGCGTTGCTCAAGACCAACCCGAACCCGAGCGACGAGCAGATCGAAGAAGCGATGGTCGGCAACATCTGCCGCTGCGGCACCTACAACCGGATCAAGACCGCAATCCGTCAGGCATCCACTCACCTGAAGGAGGCCAAGGCATGAGCCGTCTACCGAACGATTTTGCCCTGAGCAACCTGAGTCGCCGGGGCTTTCTAAAGGGCGTCGGCGCCACCGGTGCGTTGGTGCTGGCGGCGAGTTGGGGCTGGCAGGATGCGCTGGCCGAAGACAAGCCAAAACAGTTCGGCGCCGATGGCATGCCCAACGGCTGGATCGACGATCCGAAGGTTTACGTCAGCATTGCCGCCGACGGCACAGTGACTGTGGTCTGCAACCGTTCGGAAATGGGCCAGGGCGTGCGCACCAGCCTGACCATGGTGGTCGCCGATGAACTGGAAGCCGACTGGGCGCACGTCAAAGTTCAGCAGGCGCCGGGTGATGAAGTGCGCTTCGGCAACCAGGACACCGACGGCTCGCGCAGCATGCGTCACTGGTACGAACCGATGCGCCGTTGCGGCGCTGCGGCGCGGACCATGCTGGAGCAGGCTGCCGCTGCGCAGTGGAAGGTGCCGGTCGGCGAATGTCGCGCGCAACTGCATAAAGTCATTCACACACCGTCCGGGCGCGAGCTGGGTTACGGTGAGTTGGCCGCTGCAGCCAGTGCGCTGACGGTGCCGGCTCGTGACAGCCTGCGGCTCAAGCAGCCGTCGGAATTCCGCTACATCGGCAAGGAAGGCACCAAGGCCATCGACGGTGCCGATATCGTCAATGGCCGCGCGGTGTACGGCGCCGACGTGCATTTCGACGGCATGCTGTTTGCGGTCATCGCGCGTCCGGCGGTGTACGGCGGCAAGGTCAAGTCGGTGGACGACAGCGCCGCGCTGAAAGTGCCGGGCGTCCTCAAAGTCATCCAGATCGAACCCCGGCCATTGCCTTCGGAATTCCAGCCGTTGGGCGGCGTAGCGGTAGTGGCCGCCAATACCTGGGCTGCATTGAAGGGCCGCGAGGCACTGAAAATCGAATGGGACGATGGCCCGAACGCCACTTATGACTCGGTCGCCTATCGCAAGGAGATCGAAGCCGCTTCGCTGAAGCCGGGCAAAGTGGTGCGCAATAACGGTGACATCGACAAAGCCATCGGCAGTGCCGCCAGCACCCTGGAAGCCTCTTATTACTTGCCGCATCTGGCTCAGGCACCGATGGAGCCGATGGTCGCCATCGCCCGTTACAAGGATGGCACCTGCGAGGCGTGGGCACCGAGCCAGGCGCCGCAGGTCACCCGCGAGCGGATCGCCGAACGCCTGGGGCTGCCGTTCGATAACGTGACCTTCAATGTCACGCTGTTGGGCGGTGGTTTCGGCCGTAAGTCCAAACCGGACTTCGTCGTTGAAGCGGCCGTGCTCGCCAAGGAATTTCCTGGCAAGGCAGTGCGTGTGCAGTGGACCCGGGAGGACGACATCCACAACTCGTATTTCCACACCGTATCCGCCGAATACCTCAAGGCCGGCGTCGGCAAGGACGGTTTGCCGTCCGCCTGGCTGCACCGTACGGTGGCGCCGAGCATCACTGCGCTGTTTGCGCCGGGCATGAATCACGAAGCCGCGTTCGAGCTGGGCATGGGCTTTACCAACATGGCCTACGCGATTCCCAACGTGCGCCTGGAAAACCCTGAAGCCACGGTGCATACGCGGGTCGGCTGGTATCGCTCGGTGTCGAACATTCCCCATGGTTTCGCAATCCAGAGCTTTGTCGACGAACTGGCGCACAGGGCCAAGGAAGATCCGCTCAAGTACCAGATCAGGCTGCTCGGCCCGGATCGGCAGATTGATCCGCGCACGCTCAGTGAAGAATGGAACTACGGCGAATCTCCCGAGCGTTATCCGATCGACACCGGACGCATGCGCACCGTACTGGAAACGGCGGCCAAGGCGGCGGGTTGGGGGCGTCAGTTGCCCAAGGGTCGTGGTCTCGGGTTGGCCGTGCATTACAGCTTCGTCACCTACGTGGCGGCGGTGATCGAAGTCGAGGTCAAGGACGATGGCACGCTGATCGTGCACAAGGCCGATATCGCCGTGGATTGCGGCCCGCAGATCAACCCCGAGCGGATCCGCTCGCAGTTCGAAGGCGCCTGCGTGATGGGCCTGGGCAACGCCGTATGGGGCGAAATCAGCTTCAAGGACGGCAAGGTGCAGCAGGACAACTTCCATATGTATGAAGTGGCGCGGATGTCGCTGGCGCCGAAGGAAGTCGCGGTACATCTGGTGACGCCGCCGGGCGAGGTGCCATTGGGCGGTGTCGGTGAGCCGGGCGTGCCGCCGATTGCGCCGGCGCTGTGCAACGCGATCTTCGCCGCCACCGGTCAGCGCATTCGCAACCTGCCGGTGCGTTACCAGTTGCAGGGCTGGCAAAAGGCGCAAGCGTGATGGACAGCGCCGATCTCAATGTCCTGCGCAGCGTGCTCGAATGGCGCCGCGCCGGGCAGCGGGTAGTGTTGTTCAGCGTGGTGCAGACCTGGGGCACCGCGCCCCGGGCGCCCGGCGCGATGTTGGGGCTGCGTGAGGATGGCGTGGTGATCGGTTCTGTGTCCGGCGGTTGCGTCGAAGATGATCTGATCGCCCGGCTGCACGATGGGCGGATTCCCGCCAACGGGCCGCCGGTGCAGTTGATCACCTACGGCGTGACGCAGGAAGAAGCCGCGCGCTTCGGCCTGCCTTGCGGCGGCACCTTGCGCCTGACCGAGGAGCGGGTCGGCGATCCGGCGTGGGTCGCCGAGTTGCTGGCCCGCTGCGAGGCTCATGAAATTGTCGCGCGCGAACTGAACATCGGCACTGGCGAAGTGGTGTTGCGACCCGCCGGCAAGACCGACACCTTGAGCTTCGACGGCCAGACCCTGCGTGCCATTTACGGTCCGCGCTGGCGTCTGCTGTTGATCGGCGCGGGGCAATTGTCGCGGTACGTGGCTGAGATGGCGCGGCTGCTGGATTTCGAAGTGCTGATCTGTGATCCGCGTACCGAGTTCGTCTATGGCTGGGAAGAGCAGCATGGGCGGTTTGTCCCCGGCATGCCGGACGAGGCGGTGCTGAATATCCAGACCGATGAACGCACGGCGATTGTCGCGCTGACTCACGATCCACGTCTGGACGACATGGCGCTGCTCACGGCGCTCGACTCCAAAGCGTTCTATGTCGGTGCGCTCGGCTCTCGGGTCAACAGCATCAAGCGCCGGGAAAATCTCGCTGAGCTAGGCTTGTCAGAAGCAGCCATCGCCCGTTTGCACGGGCCGATCGGTTTGCATATTGGCAGCCATTCCCCGGCGGAAATTGCCTTGTCGCTGTTGGCGGAAATCGTCGCGATCAAGAATGGTGTCGAGCTCAAGCAGAAGAAAACAGTGGAGAGTGTATGAGCCGAACCATCGGAGTGATTGTGCTGGCGGCGGGCGAGGGCAGCCGCTTTCGCGAAGTGGCAGGCGCTGACAAGGACAAGCTGCTGGCCGATTGCACCGGGCGCGATGGCGCGGTGCGTTCGGTGATCGAGCAAGTGCTGGTGAATCTGCCGGCGAGTCTCGAGAAGCGAGTGCTGGTGACGACCGAGGCGCGCCCGCAGGCGATGCGCATGGCGCAGGCTTATGGGTGTGACATTGTCTTGATCGAATCCACGGGAATGGGCGACAGCATCGCGGCGGGTGTGGCAGCGTGCCCGGATGCCGATGGATGGCTGATTGTGCTGGGGGATATGCCGTTCATCCTGCCGTCGAGCATTGAGCGGATCGTGGCGGCGATTGCCGAGGATGCGGTCAGCGTGCCGACGTTGAACAGTGACTATGGGCATCCGGTCGGGTTTGGTCGCTCGTTTGCAGCGGGGCTGATGGCCTTGTCCGGTGACCGGGGCGCGCGACCGTTGTTTGCCCAAGGGCGGGTGGTTGAAGTCGCGGTGGATGATCCAGGCGTGTTGTGGGATATCGATGTGCCCGACGCGTTGGTCTTCCCGCCGTCCTGATAAAACCTTGAGATATAAAAAAGCCCCGCCTGGATTACCAGGCGGGGCTTTTTATTGGCGTTTGGAATCAGACGAGGGGTTTAGGCTCGTGTTCTTTTTCCTGAGCCTCTTCGTGTTGCTCGACTGCTTCCTGAACGGAGCGTGGTGCTTCGGCAATCACGGCTTCAACGGCAACTTCTTCGGCGACCGGGGCAGGAGCTGCCTCGACCACTTCGGCAGCTGGAGCAGCAGCGGCGGCAGCCAGTTCGGCTTCCTTCTGCAGACGCTCTTCTTCACGCTTGCGACGACGCACTTCACGCGGGTCGTTCGGCGCACGGCCGCTTGGAGTCAGGGCGCTGACCGGCGCGACGACTGGAGCCGCTTCAACTACCGGAGCAGGTGCTTCGGCGACCACTGGCGCTTCGACGACTGGTGCTTCAACGACAGGAGTCGGTTCAGCAATCACCACCGGCTCGGCAGCCTTGGCTTCTTCAACAACCGGCGCTTCAACCACTGGCGCTGGTGTTTCAGCGACAGCCGGCTCGGATACCCAGTTGAAAGCGGTTTGTTCTTCGCGAACTTCACGCACGGTTTCGGTCACGGTTTCAGCGACGGTTTCGACAACCGACTCTTCAACTACGGCCGGTGCTTCGAAGGTCGCCGCTGGTTCGGCAGCCGCTTCAACCTGAGGCTGAGCTTCGCGAACCGGAGCCACTTCGACTTCCGGAGCAGCAGCTACTTCTACCGGAGTGGTTGCTTCAACGACCGGCGCTTCTACTGGAGCAGTTTCCAGGGTTGCAGCGGTGGCGCGTTCGGCTTGCTCGTTGGCCTGAGCTTCAGCTGGAGCGCTGATCACGGTGCTGGCAACAGCAGCGGTAACAGCCAGACCAGCGGCCAGATCGGCAGTGCTTGGCGCTTGAGCGTTTTCGCCGGACTCGGACTCTTCCGAACCTTCGATCACGTTGCCGTTGGCATCACGCTGACGCTCGCGACGGTTGCTGCGACGACGCTGACCACGGGAGCGGCGGCGTGGACGATCGCCTTCGGCGTTCTCCGAACCGTCTTCCGGCAGTTGCTCTTCGTTGGTGTTCACTTCTTCTTCAGCTACGGCAGCAGCGGCTTGTTCGGCACGCGGTTGACGCTCTTCACGCGGAGGACGTGGCGCACGTTCTTCACGTGGCTGACGAGCCGGACGCTCTTCAGCGGTGGCGGCAGCAGCAACGGCCGGAGCGGCATCCAGAGGCTCGCGCAGTTCACGTACGCGTTCTTCACGCTCGCCACGTGGCTTGCGGTCTTCACGCGGAGCGCGTGGTGCACGCTCTTCACGAGGAGCGCGTGGTGCACGCTCTTCGCGGGCTGCCGGTGCTTCGTCACGGGATTCGCGTGGCTCGCGGACTTCACGTGGTTCGCGCGGCTGACGCTCTTCACGCGGCTCACGTGGGGCGCGCTCTTCACGCGGTGCACGTTCTTCGCGCGGCTTGCGTTCTTCATCGCGGCGACCGTTACGGTTGCGGCTCTGCTGACGACCGTTGCGACGCTCTTCGTTGCGGGCCGGACGCTCGGTGGCTGGTTTTTCAACCACAACCGGAGCAACAGGCTCTTCCTTGGTGGCGAACAGACTGACCAGCGACTTCACCAGGCCTTTGAACAGGCTTGGCTCTGGCGCGGCAACCGGAGCAGGTGCCGGGGCCGGAGCGGCGGCTTCGGTCGGAACCGGAGCGTTGGCGCGGGCCGGAGCAGTCTTGACGGCGGCTTCCTGGCGAACCAGGGTGCGGGTCGCGGCGGCTGGCTGGACGTCTTCGACATCGGCGGCAGCGGCAGCGATTTCGTAGCTGGACTGGTTGGTCGCGGCTTCCGGGCTGTCATCACGCAGGCGTTGAACTTCGAAATGCGGAGTTTCGAGGTGATCGTTCGGCAGGATGACGATGCGGGCGCGGGTGCGCAGTTCGATCTTGGTGATCGAGTTGCGTTTTTCGTTGAGCAGGAACGCGGCCACCGGGATCGGCACTTGTGCGCGAACTTCGGCGGTGCGGTCTTTCAGGGCTTCTTCTTCGATCAGGCGCAGGATCGCCAGGGACAGCGATTCGACGTCACGGATGATACCGGTGCCGCTGCAGCGCGGGCAGACGATGCCGCTGCTTTCGCCCAGCGAAGGACGCAGGCGCTGACGGGACATTTCCAGCAGGCCGAAGCGCGAGATGCGACCGATCTGCACACGGGCGCGGTCGGCTTCCAGGCATTCGCGGACTTTCTCTTCCACGGCGCGCTGGTTCTTGGCAGGGGTCATGTCGATGAAGTCGATGACGATCAGGCCGCCGATGTCGCGCAGGCGCAACTGACGGGCGATTTCTTCAGCCGCTTCAAGGTTGGTCTGCAGGGCGGTTTCTTCGATGTCGCTGCCTTTGGTGGCGCGGGCCGAGTTGATGTCGATGGACACCAGGGCTTCGGTCGGATCGATGACGATGGAGCCGCCGGAAGGCAGTTCGACGACGCGCTGGAAAGCGGTTTCGATCTGGCTTTCGATCTGGAAACGGTTGAACAGCGGAACGCTGTCTTCGTACAGCTTGATCTTGCTCGCGTACTGCGGCATCACCTGGCGGATGAAGGTCAGGGCTTCGTCCTGGGCTTCAACGCTGTCGATCAGCACTTCGCCGATGTCCTGGCGCAGGTAATCGCGGATGGCGCGGATGATCACGTTGCTTTCCTGGTAGATCAGGAACGGCGCGGAACGATCCAGCGAGGCTTCCTTGATGGCGGTCCAGAGTTGCAGCAGGTAATCGAGGTCCCACTGCATTTCTTCGCTGCTGCGGCCAAGGCCTGCAGTGCGCACGATCAGACCCATGTCGGCTGGAGCGACCAGACCGTTCAGCGCTTCACGCAGTTCGTTGCGCTCTTCGCCTTCGATGCGACGGGAGATGCCGCCGGCACGCGGGTTGTTCGGCATCAGAACGAGGTAACGACCGGCCAGGCTGATGAAGGTGGTCAGGGCTGCGCCCTTGTTGCCACGTTCTTCTTTTTCGACCTGAACGATGACTTCCTGGCCTTCGCTCAGGACGTCCTTGATGTTGACGCGGCCTTCAGGGGCTTTCTTGAAGTATTCGCGGGAGATTTCTTTGAGGGGCAGGAAGCCGTGGCGCTCGGAGCCGAAATCGACAAAGGCAGCCTCAAGGCTTGGTTCGATGCGAGTGATGCGGCCTTTATAGATGTTGGCCTTTTTCTGCTCGCGTGCACCGGATTCGATGTCCAGGTCGTAGAGGCGCTGGCCATCTACCAGTGCAACACGCAACTCTTCGGGTTGAGTTGCGTTAATCAGCATTCTTTTCATGTAGTACCGTCGGTTTCCGGGCTGCCGGAAACGGCGTTCGGCACACACGACTTCTCACGGTCGGTGTCAGGTGCGTCGGGAGTGGTTGGCCATTCCCGTGTCCAGCGATGTCCGGCCAATTGGGCCGTTATCGCGACGTACGCGTCCTGCTTGCTGTGGCTACTTAAGCACTCAGTCAGGAGGAGGAATCAACCGGTGGCTGTGGACGAGATGAAGCGTCTTGATAAAACCTGTTGCTACACAGTCCAGCGGTTGTGCATCTCCACCCTACACGTATCCCTGATAATTCGGGTGCTGCCGCGCGCAGAATCCGCAGCGGGTTGGCATTTACCGTGAGCTCCGAAAGGGGAGGTCACGCATCATGGCTAATTCAGGCGGTGTTTCCGGAGTCTTCGCTCGGGGTCATCCGCGGCTGACTGCACTTTGTGAACTGGCCGTGAATATGGCTCGCGTGGCGAGTGAAAACTCTGCTTTGCGGCGTGATTCAGGCCTCATGTCACCTGCGCTTGTTACAGCTGCAAACTCCACCGTTACGTAGCAAAAGCCCCGTAGGACGGCCTCGCGTCCTGGTGAATTGCGTTGGTCAGGGCCGGTTTTTGACCGTGGTTCCGCTGTCCAGGCCGCTTTTGGCGGCGTTCGCGACTATAGCAGCAATGATTAAGTGCTTCAATTCCATAAAAAATTGTTATTATCCGCGCCATGACGACTACTGCCCCTACGACTCCAGGCGTTCAACTGCTTGAGGTCTCGCCGGAATATGCCGGCCAACGAATCGACAATTTTCTCCTCGCCCGGCTCAAAGGCGTGCCCAAGACCTTGATTTATCGCATTTTGCGCAAAGGCGAAGTGCGGGTGAACAAAGGTCGGATCAAGCCCGAATACAAGCTGCAGGCCGGCGATATCGTGCGCGTGCCGCCGGTTCGCGTGCCTGAGCGTGATGAGCCGGTGCCTTTGGCCCAAGGCTTGTTGCAGCGCCTGGAAGCCTCGATTGTCTACGAAGACAAGGCCCTGATCGTGATCAACAAGCCCGCCGGCATTGCGGTTCACGGTGGCAGCGGCCTGAATTACGGCGTTATCGAAGCCTTTCGTCAGTTGCGTCCGGATGCCAAGGAGCTCGAGCTGGTCCACCGTCTCGATCGCGACACCTCCGGGCTGCTGATGATCGCCAAAAAACGCAGCATGTTGCGCCACTTGCATGCCGCGTTGCGCGGTGACGGAGTCGACAAGCGCTACATGGCACTGGTTCGCGGCAACTGGGCGACCTCGATCAAGCAAGTCCGGGCGGCGCTCGGCAAGAGCAATCTGCGCTCCGGTGAGCGCATGGTCGAGGTCGACGAGGAGGAGGGCAAGGAGTCGGTGACCGTGTTCAAGGTCCTGCGTCGCTTTGGCGATTTTGCCACTTTGATCGAAGCCAAGCCGATCACCGGTCGCACGCACCAGATCCGCGTCCATACGTTGCACGCCGGGCACTGCATTGCCGGTGACACCAAATACGGCGATGACAGTTTCAGTAAGGAAATCCGTGATCTGGGCGGCAAGCGCCTGTTCCTGCACGCCTACATGCTGACCGTGCCCCTGCCCGATGGCGGTGAACTCAAGTTGCAGGCGCCGGTCGATGAAATGTGGGCCAAGACTGTGGAGCGATTGAGTGCGCCCATCTGATTACAAACTGCTGATTTTCGATTGGGACGGCACTTTGGCCGATTCCATTCATCGGATTGTCGAGGCGATGCACTCGGCGTCCGGGCGTTCGGGTTTCGAGTTGCGTGATGACTTTGCCGTCAAAGGCATCATCGGTCTGGGCTTGCCCGAAGCGATCCGCACCTTGTATCCGGAAATCAGCGATGCGGAAATGACCTTGTTCCGCGAGTATTACGCGGATCACTACATCGCTGCAGAAGCCGTGCCTTCGCCGTTGTTCGAAGGCGTCGTCGAGTCGATGGCATCGTTTCGCGAGCAGGGCTATCACCTGGCTGTCGCGACCGGCAAGAACCGTCGCGGGCTGGATCGAGTGCTCAAGGCCAATGGCTGGGAAGATTATTTCGATATCACCCGCGCTGCCGATGAAACTGCAAGCAAGCCGCACCCTCTGATGCTGGAACAGATCCTTGCGCATTGCGGCGTACGTGCCGAACAAGCGCTGATGGTCGGTGACTCGTCCTTCGATCTGTTGATGGCGCGCAATGCGGGGATGGATTCGGTGGCGGTCAGTTATGGCGCGCAGTCGATCGAATCGCTGCAGCAGTTCGAACCGCGACTGTCGATTGACCATTTTTCCGAATTGCATACCTGGCTGGGGAAGCAGGCTTAATACGTTTTTGCTGGGGTGGATGGGATGACCGACGAATGGAAAGCACCGGCCAAGGCAACTGCTGACGACGGTGACGCGAAAAGCTGGAAGCTGCTGGAAAAGACTCTGCTGGCTGGCGTGCAGGAACAGCGCCGGTCGCGCCGCTGGGGCATCTTCTTCAAGCTGTTGACGTTTGTTTATCTGTTTGTTGCGCTGATTCTGTTCACGCCGTTGATGGATATGGAGAAAAGCGCTACGCGCAGCTCCAACTACACCGCGCTGATCGACGTCACCGGCATGATTGCCGATAAAGAGCCTGCCAGCGCCGACAATATCGTCGGCAGCCTGCGGGCGGCGTTCGAGGACAAGAAGGTCAAGGGCGTGATCCTGCGCATCAACAGTCCGGGCGGCAGTCCGGTGCAGTCGGGTTATGTGTATGACGAGATTAAGCGCCTGCGCGGCCTGCATCCGGATACCAAGTTGTACGCGGTGATCTCCGATCTGGGCGCTTCCGGTGCTTACTACATCGCCAGTGCTGCTGATCAGATCTACGCCGACAAGGCGAGTCTGGTAGGTTCCATTGGTGTGACGGCGGCCGGTTACGGGTTTGTCGGCACCATGGAGAAGCTTGGCGTCGAGCGTCGCACTTACACTTCCGGCGAGCACAAGGCGTTCCTCGACCCGTTCCAGCCGCAGAAGCCGGAAGAGACAGCGTTCTGGCAGAGCGTGCTCGATACCACGCACAAGCAGTTCATCAACAGCGTCAAGCAGGGGCGTGGCGATCGCTTGAAAGACAAGGATCATCCGGAGCTGTTCTCCGGGTTGGTCTGGTCTGGCGAGCAGGCATTGCCGCTGGGGTTGATCGATGGGTTGGGTAATGCCAGCTCGGTGGCGCGTGACGTGATTGGCGAAAAGGAACTGGTGGACTTCACCGTTCAGGAATCGCCGTTCGACCGCTTCTCGAAGAAGCTCGGTGCCAGCGTTGCCGAGAAGCTGGCAATGTGGATGGGTTTCAACGGTCCGTCGTTGCGCTGATCGATTGCTGCAAAAAAAACCGGCCTGAGGGCCGGTTTTTTGTGGGTCAGGGAATCTGTACGCCTTCGACCAGCAACATGTCGATCAGGCGAATCAGTGGGAGGCCGATCAGGCTGGTAGCGTCGGGGCCTTCGGTGGATTGAAACAGGCTCACCCCCAGTCCTTCGGCCTTGAAGCTGCCGGCGCAGTCGTAGGGTTGCTCGGCGTGCAGGTAGCGCTCGACGCGGGCCTGGTCCAGTGCGCGCATGTGCACGGTGAAAGGCACGCAGTCGACCTGGCAGTGGCCGGTCTGGCTGTTGAGCAGGGCCAGGCCGGTGAGGAAGGTCACGCTGGCGCCGCTGGCGGCCATCAGTTGGTCGCGAGCGTTTTCGAAGGTGTGCGGCTTGCCGATGATGCGCTTGCCGAGTACGGCAACCTGGTCGGAACCGATGATCAGGTGAGCAGGGTGGCTGTCGGCCAGGGCTCGGGCCTTTTGTTCGGCGAGGCGTTTGACCAACTCTATTGCCGACTCGTCCGGGCGATGGCTTTCATCGATATCCGGCGAGCTGCAGACGAACGGCAGGCGCAGGCGGCTGAGCAATTCCCGACGATAGGTCGAGCTTGAAGCGAGTAATAAAGGCAGCATTCGCATCTCCAGAGGCAGGCGACAGATTCTAGCGGAGCCGCGCAAGTGACGGACAGGGCACAATTTCCTTTGACATGGGTGGGTGCATCCCTATAATGCTGCGCCTATGTTGAATGACCCGATTCCACCTCACGTTGACCCGCGCAAATTGGCTGACCGTGGCACCACCCTTCAAGGTGAACTGCTGCTGGCCGATTTGAAGAGACTCTGCGACCCGCTTTCCGACGATGTCGGTACGGTGCAGGCAAAATTCGTTTTTGAACGAGATGAACGTAAATCTGTGGTAATCCACAGCTTTATCGACACCGAAGTCAAAATGGTTTGCCAGCGTTGTCTTGAGCTGGTCACCCTGCCGATCCACAGCGAATGCAGTTACGCTGTAGTGAAGGAGGGTGCGAATACCCAGTCGTTACCGAAAGGTTATGACGTGCTGGAACTGGGCGAAGATCCATTGGATCTGCAGTCACTGATCGAGGAGGAGCTTCTGCTCGCCTTGCCCATTGTGCCTGCTCATCATCCGGAAGAATGCCAGCAGCCGGCGGGAGCAGATGAGCCCGAACCGAGCGAGGACGAGGTAACGCGGTCCAACCCGTTCAGTGTATTGGCGCAGTTAAAGCGTGACCCAAACGTTTAGGAGTTAATCAATTATGGCTGTTCAGCAGAACAAAAAATCCCGCTCTGCCCGTGACATGCGCCGTTCGCACGACGCTCTCGAGGCTAGCACCCTGTCTGTAGAAAAAACCACTGGTGAAGTTCACCTGCGTCACCACGTATCGCCAGAAGGCGTATACCGTGGCCGTAAAGTGATCGACAAGGGCGCTGACGAGTAATCACTTGTCCGCTCAAGTCATCGCGATTGACGCAATGGGCGGGGACTTCGGTCCCCGCAGCATTGTTCAGGCCAGCCTTGCTTGCCTTTCTGCTACACCCTCGCTGCACCTGACCCTCGTCGGTCAACCCTCCCTTCTTGAAGAATTGATCACCGGCCAATCGGCTGCCGATCGCGCGCGCCTGACGATTGTTCCGGCGTCCGAAGTCATCACCATGGACGAAAAACCTGCTCAGGCCCTGCGTGGAAAGCCGGACTCGTCGATGCGTGTCGCCCTCGAATTGTTGCGTGATGGCAAGGTTCAGGCTTGTGTCAGTGCAGGCAATACCGGTGCGTTGATGGCCCTGTCGCGATTTGTGCTCAAGACTCTGCCGGGAATTGATCGTCCGGCCATGGTCGCCGCGATCCCTACCCAGAAGGGCTACTGTCAGCTGCTCGATCTGGGCGCCAACGTTGATTGCAGCGCCGAGCACTTGTTGCAGTTCGCCGTGATGGGTTCCGTGGCGGCGCAAACCCTGGGCATTGCCCGTCCGCGCGTCGCGTTGCTGAATATCGGCACCGAAGACATCAAGGGCAATCAGCAGGTCAAGCTGGCTGCAACCTTGTTGCAAGCGGCCCGAGGCATTAATTACATCGGTTTCATCGAAGGCGACGGCTTGTATCGGGGCGAGGCGGACGTAGTGGTTTGCGATGGTTTCGTCGGCAATATCCTGCTCAAGTCCAGCGAAGGCCTGGCGACGATGATCGCTGCGCGCATTGAAGCCTTGTTCAAGAAAAATCTGGCCTCCCGCGCTGTTGGCGCTCTGGCGCTGCCATTGATGAAGCGTCTGCAGGCTGATCTGGCGCCTGCGCGACACAATGGCGCAAGCTTCCTCGGTTTGCAGGGGATTGTCGTGAAAAGTCACGGTTCAGCCGGGGTTCAGGGGTTTCAGAGTGCGATTCAGCGAGCGCTGATCGAGATTCAGGAGAATCTCCCCGAACGCCTGCACGGCCGTCTGGAGGATTTGTTGTCTTAGGCGTTTTCGTCGGACAATGCTTAAATGTGACCGCCCGGTTCAAAGGGCCATCCAACTGTCAGTTTCTTGCGTCCCTCTAGCGGGATGCCATTTTTCCGACGACAAGATCATTAGGGGCTTGTTACATGTCTGCTTCCCTCGCATTCGTCTTTCCAGGACAGGGTTCGCAGTCCCTCGGCATGCTGGCCGAGCTGGGCGCGCAACATCCACTGATCCTCGAAACCTTCAAAGAAGCATCCGATGCTCTGGGCTATGACCTGTGGGCGCTGACCCAGCAGGGCCCGGAAGAGCTGCTTAATCAAACCGACAAAACCCAACCGGCCATTCTGACCGCTTCGATCGCCCTGTGGCGTCTGTGGCTGGCGGAAGGTGGTGCGCGTCCGGCCTTCGTTGCCGGTCACAGCCTGGGTGAATACAGCGCGCTGGTCGCTGCCGGCAGCTTGAGCCTGGCGGACGCGGTAAAGCTCGTCGAGCGCCGTGGCCAGTTGATGCAGGAGGCCGTTCCGGCCGGGCAGGGTGGCATGGCTGCCATCCTCGGTCTGGAAGATGCCGACGTTCTCGCTGCCTGTGCTGAAGCAGCGCAAGGCGAAGTGGTCAGCGCGGTGAACTTCAACTCCCCGGGCCAGGTGGTGATCGCCGGTGCCAAGGCTGCCGTTGAGCGCGCCATCGAAGGCTGCAAGGCTCGTGGCGCCAAGCGTGCCATGCCGCTGCCGGTCAGCGTGCCGTCGCACTGCGAGCTGATGCGTCCGGCTGCCGAGCGCTTCGCCGAATCCATCGCTGCCATCGACTGGCAGGCGCCGCAGATCCCTGTGGTACAGAACGTCAGCGCTCAGGTGCCGGCGGATCTGGAAACCCTCAAGCGTGATCTGCTGGAGCAACTCTACAAGCCGGTCCGTTGGGTCGAGTCCGTACAGACCCTGGCCGCCAAAGGCGCGACCAATCTGGTCGAGTGCGGCCCTGGCAAGGTGCTGGCCGGTCTGAACAAACGTTGCGCCGAAGGCGTTTCGACTTCCAACCTCAATACCCCAGACGCTTTCGCTGCTGCCCGTGCAGCGGCTGTCTGAATCAGGAGAAGCTTGCATGAGTCTGCAAGGTAAAGTTGCACTGGTCACCGGCGCAAGCCGTGGCATCGGCCAGGCTATCGCGCTGGAACTGGGTCGTCAGGGCGCCATCGTTGTTGGCACCGCGACTTCCGCTTCGGGCGCCGAGCGTATTGCTGCGACCCTGAAGGAAAACGGCATTCAGGGCGCAGGTTTCGAACTGAACGTCACCAGCGACGAATCGGTCAGTGCAGTGTTGGCAAGCATTCAGGAGCAGTTCGGTGCGCCGGTGGCGATTCTGGTCAACAATGCCGGCATCACCCGCGATAACCTGATGATGCGCATGAAAGACGACGAGTGGTACGACGTGATCGATACCAACCTGAACAGTCTGTATCGCCTGTCCAAGGGCGTTCTGCGTGGTATGACCAAGGCGCGTTGGGGCCGAATTATCAGTATTGGCTCGGTGGTGGGTGCCATGGGCAACGCTGGCCAAGTAAACTATGCAGCCGCCAAGGCCGGTCTGGAAGGTTTCAGCCGTGCCATGGCGCGTGAAGTCGGTTCGCGTTCGATTACGGTCAACTCGGTAACCCCAGGGTTCATCGACACCGATATGACTCGCGAGCTGCCTGAAGCACAGCGTGAAGCCTTGCAGACGCAGATTCCGCTGGGCCGTCTGGGACAAGCTCAAGAGATCGCGTCCGTGGTCGCTTTTCTAGCATCCGACGGTGCGGCATACGTGACCGGGGCTACAATCCCGGTTAACGGCGGGATGTACATGTAATTCAAATGTGACGGATTGCTTCAAAAAAATGTCATACGAGCTGTCTAAAATCCGTTATAAAGCTGCAATCTATTTATAGGCAGAGGGCTGCAGGGTTTGAGGAGTGAAGCTTTCAGTTGAAAAGCTGAAAAGTCTTTCTATACACTTACCCACTGGCCAGCTGCCTGAATTTGTCCATTAGGAGTGAAAACAAGGTATGAGCACCATCGAAGAGCGCGTCAAGAAAATCGTTGCCGAGCAACTGGGTGTTAAAGAAGAAGAAGTGGTCAACACCGCTTCCTTCGTAGAAGACCTGGGTGCCGACTCCCTTGACACCGTTGAGCTGGTGATGGCTCTGGAAGAGGAATTCGAGACCGAAATCCCTGACGAAGAAGCTGAGAAGATCACTACTGTACAAGCTGCAATCGACTACGTTACTAGCCACCAGGCGTAATAGTTTGTAATCGTTGCTTGCTGTCATGGAAAAACCGCACTGCCATCATGGCGTGCGGTTTTTTCTTTAGGCCTGATGCAAAGTCGTCATTTGAAAAAGGAGAGTGCTGTGTCGCGTAGACGCGTCGTAGTCACCGGTATGGGTATGTTGTCGCCACTGGGCACGGATGTGCCGAGCAGTTGGCAGGGCATTCTGGCTGGCCGCAGTGGCATTGGTCTGATCGAACACACCGACCTTTCTGCCTATTCCACCCGCTTTGGCGGCTCGGTAAAGGGCTTCAATGTCGAGGGATACCTGTCGGTCAAGGAAGCGCGCAAGCTCGACCTGTTCATTCAGTACGGTCTGGCGGCCGGCTTTCAAGCCGTACGCAATGCCGGTCTGGAAGTCACCGATGCCAACCGTGAACGGATTGGCGTGGCCATGGGTTCGGGTATCGGCGGTCTGACCAACATCGAAGAAACCAGCCGCACCCTGCACGAGACTGGCCCGCGCCGGATTTCTCCGTTCTTTGTGCCTGGCTCGATCATCAATATGATTTCCGGTTTCCTGTCCATCCACCTGGGTGCACAGGGGCCTAACTACGCCATCGCCACAGCGTGTACTACCGGTACGCACTGCATCGGCATGGCGGCGCGCAACATCATGTACGACGAAGCCGACGTGATGATCGCCGGCGGTGCCGAGATGGCCGCGTGCGGTCTGGGCATGGGCGGCTTCGGTGCTTCCCGTGCGCTGTCGACCCGCAACGACGAGCCGACCCGCGCCAGCCGTCCCTGGGACAAGGGCCGTGACGGCTTCGTGCTGTCCGACGGCGCCGGTGCCCTGGTGCTCGAAGAGCTCGAGCACGCCAAGGCCCGTGGTGCGACCATCTACGCCGAACTGATCGGTTTCGGCACCAGTGGCGACGCCTTCCACATGACTTCGCCACCTGCCGACGGCGCCGGTGCTGCGCGCTGCATCACCAATGCGCTGCGCGATGCGAAGATCAACGTCGATCAAGTGCAATACATCAACGCCCACGGCACTTCGACGCCGGCCGGCGACCTCGCTGAAGCCAACGCGATCAAGTCGGTGTTCGGTGATCACGCCTACAAACTGGCGGTCAGCTCCACCAAGTCCATGACCGGTCACCTGCTGGGTGCGGCGGGCGCAGTGGAGGCGATCTTCAGCGTGCTGGCGATCAACAGCCAGGTGGCGCCGCCAACCATCAACCTCGATGAGCCGGACGAAGGCTGCGACCTCGATTTCGTGCCGCACACCGCGCGCAACATGGATATCGATGTCGTGCTGTCCAACTCGTTCGGGTTTGGCGGCACCAACGGCACGTTGGCGTTCCGTCGGTTCGCCGGCTGATGGACTGCTGGGTCGACGGTCTGCCGGCTGACGCTCTGTCGCTGAAAGATCGCGGCCTGGCTTACGGCGACGGTCTGTTCGAGACCATCGCCGTTCGAAGCGGTCAGCCGTTGCTGCTGGATCGGCATCTGACGCGTCTGGCCGATGGCTGTGCGCGTCTGGCCATTGCAGCCGACATCGAACTGATTCGTCATGAGCTGCAATCCTATGCCGCCGCGATGGGCGAGGGCGTGCTCAAGCTCATTCTCACCCGTGGCGACGGATTGCGCGGTTATGCGCCGGATCCTTCGGCGCATGGCCGGCGCATTCTGCAAGGCAATCCTCCCGCCGCTTATCCAGCGACCCACGCCGAGCAGGGCGTTCGCCTGTTTCCGTGCAGCACCCGTTTGTCCAGGCAGCCGTTGCTCGCCGGGCTCAAACACCTCAATCGACTGGAACAGGTCATTGCCCGCGCCGAATGGCAGGACAGTGAACATGCCGAAGGTTTGATGCTCGACCAGGCCGGCCGAGTGATCGAGGGGGTGTTCAGCAATCTGTTCATGGTGCGTGATGGTGTGTTGATCACGGCGGACCTGAAACGCTGCGGCGTGGCCGGTGTGATGCGCGCAGAAATATTGTTTCAGGCCGAGTCCCTGGGCATTCCCGTGCAAATCGCCGACATCCCCCTCGAACAGCTGCAATGGGCCGATGAAGTCTTTGTCTGCAACAGCGTGTATGGCGTCTGGCCGGTACGCGCCTGTGCTGCTCTGAGCTGGCCGGTTGGCCCGCTCACCCGTAAACTGCAAACCATTGCCCGCGCGCTACTGGATGCCTGATTCGTGAGACGTAAACTTTTGCTGCTGCTGGAAACCGGACTGGTTCTGGCAGGGCTGCTGTTGGGCGCCAGCGCCTGGAAGATTCATTCGGCACTGGAACAGCCCCTGAACATCACGCAGGAAGAACTGCTGGATGTGCCCAAGGGATCCACCCCGACCCGTACTTTTCTTGGACTCGAAGCCGATGGCGTCATCAAAGACGCGTTCTGGTTACGGGTCTATTGGCGTTTCAATCTGGCCGGCACGCCGATTCACAGCGGTGAATACCGCATGCAGCCGGGCATGACCGTCAACGGCCTGATCGATCTGTGGAAGCGCGGCGATGTGGTTCAGTACAGTCTGACGCTGGTCGAAGGCTGGAATTTCCATCAAGTGCGCGCCGCGCTGGCCAAAGATGAAAAGATCGAGCAGACCCTCAACGGTCTGAGCGACAGTGATGTGATGGCCAAAATCGGTCACAAGGGCCTGTTCCCTGAAGGGCGCTTCTTCCCCGACACTTACCGCTTCGTGCGCGGTGTGACCGATACCGAACTGTTGAAAAAGGCCTTCGACCGCCTCGACGAAGTGCTGGCCAAAGAGTGGGAAAAACGTTCCGCCGACGTGCCTTACACCGAGCCCTATCAGGCGCTGATCATGGCGTCGCTGGTAGAGAAGGAAACCGGCGTGCCTCAGGAGCGTGGCCAGATTGCTGGCGTCTTCGTGCGTCGCATGGCACTGGGCATGCAGCTGCAGACCGATCCGACGGTGATCTACGGCCTGGGTGACCGCTACAACGGCAAACTGACCCGCGCCCATCTCAAGGAAGCCACGCCGTACAACACGTACATGATTCCGGGTCTGCCGCCGACGCCGATTGCCATGGTCGGACGTGAAGCCATTCACGCCGCACTCAATCCGGTGGATGGCACCAGCCTCTACTTTGTTGCCCGTGGCGATGGCAGTCACGTTTTCTCCGATGATCTGGATGCGCACAACAACGCGGTGCGCGAGTACCAGCTCAAGCGGCGCGCGGATTACCGTTCCAGCCCTGCGCCAGCGACCGCGCCCGAGTCCGCTCCGGCAGCCGAGGAGGCGATTCCTGCCGCCTCGCCCGACACCGCACCGGAATCGTTGCCGCAGCCGCCCGCTCAAGAGCCTGCGCCGACGCCGGAACCGGAAGCCTCCGCTCCCCAAAACACGCAATGACTTTGATTAAGGACTGCCTGTGACTGGCTTGTTTATTACCCTGGAAGGCCCGGAAGGCGCCGGCAAAAGCACCAACCGCGAATACCTCGCCGAGCGCCTGCGCGCCGCCGGTGTCGAAGTGGTGCTGACCCGCGAGCCCGGCGGTACGCCGCTGGCCGAGCGCATTCGTGAGGTGTTGCTGGCCCCGGTCGACGAAGTGATGAACCCGGACACCGAACTGCTGCTGGTGTTCGCCGCCCGTGCCCAGCATCTGGCTGAAGTCATTCGCCCGGCACTGGCCCGTGGCGCGGTGGTGCTGTGTGATCGTTTCACCGATTCGACTTACGCCTATCAGGGCGGCGGTCGCGGCTTGTCGCTGGAGCGCATCGCGGCGCTGGAAACTTTCGTGCAGGGCGACCTGCGCCCCGACCTGACGCTGATTTTCGATCTGCCGGTGGAAATCGGTCTGGCTCGCGCCAGCGCCCGAGGTCGTCTGGATCGTTTCGAGCTCGAAGGCCGTGAGTTTTTCGAGGCCGTGCGCAATGCGTTCCTCAAGCGCGCGGAGGCTGATCCGGCGCGTTATGTGCGGATCGACGCCGGTCAGCCGTTGGCCAAGGTTCAACAATCGCTGGATACCCTGATTCCGAACCTGCTGGAGCTGAGCCGTGGCTGAAGCCTATCCGTGGCAGGACAGCCTCTGGCAGCAATTGGCCGGACGTTCTCAGCACGCTCATGCGTATCTGCTGCATGGTCCTGCCGGGATCGGCAAGCGCGCGCTGGCCGAGCGGCTGATGGCCAGTCTGCTGTGCCAGCGTCCGACGCCTGAAGCCTGCGGCGAGTGCAAATCCTGCCTGCTGCTCAAGGCCGGCAGCCACCCGGACAATTACATCCTCGAACCGGAAGAAGCGGACAAGGCGATCAAGGTCGACCAGGTGCGTGATCTGGTCAGTTTCGTGGTGCAGACCGCGCAACTGGGCGGGCGCAAGGTGGTGCTGATCGAGCCGGTGGAGTCGATGAACATCAACGCCGCCAACGCCTTGCTCAAGAGCCTTGAAGAGCCGTCCGGCGATACCGTGCTGTTGCTGGTCAGCCACCAGCCGAGCCGCTTGTTACCGACGATCAAGAGCCGCTGCGTGCAGCAGGCCTGTCCGCTGCCGAGCGAATCCGTGAGCCTGCAATGGCTGGCTCAGGCACTGCCGGAATGTTCCGAAGACGAACGGGTCGAATTGTTGACCCTGGCCGCCGGCTCGCCGTTGGCCGCCGTCACGTTGCAGGGGCAGGGCGTGCGTGAACAGCGCGCGCAGGTTGTCGAAGGCGTGAAGAAGCTGCTCAAACAGCAGCAATCGCCGACGCAGTTGGCCGAGGAGTGGAAAAACATTCCGATGCTGCGCCTGTTCGATTGGTTCTGCGACTGGTCGAGCCTGATCCTGCGCTATCAATTGACCCAGGATGAAGCAGGCCTCGGCCTGACCGACATGCGCAAAGTCGTGCAGTACCTGGCGCAGAAAAGTGCCCAGCCTAAAGTGCTGGATATCCAGGACTGGATTCTCGCCCAGCGCCAGAAAGTCCTGAGCAAGGCCAACCTCAATGCGGCGTTGCTGCTGGAAGCGTTGCTGGTGCAATGGGCGAGCTTGCCTGGCCAAAGATAAGAATGTGTACCTAGACTCTGAACATCAGCAGTGGAGGTCAACATGAATGAACCCGTCAGCCCGGGGCCGCGCAATGGCATCTTGTCCCTGACCATCAAGGACAAGTCGGTCCTTTACGCCGCCTACATGCCGTTCATCAAGAACGGCGGCCTGTTCATCCCGACCAACAAAAGCTACAAGTTGGGCGACGAGGTGTTCATGCTGCTGAACCTGATGGATGAGGCGGAGAAGATTCCGGTGGCCGGCAAAGTCGCCTGGATCACCCCCAAAGGCGCCCAAGGCAACCGCGCGGCCGGCGTCGGCGTGCAATTCAACGATGGCGACAACACCGCGCGCAGTCGCATCGAAACTCATCTGGCCGGAGCCTTGAAGTCCGACCGTCCCACTCATACGATGTAAGTTGCAGTCCTTTTTATGCTCGTAGATTCCCATTGTCACCTTGATCGCCTCGACCTTGCCGCTCACGACGGTTCCCTGGATGCCGCGCTGGATGCGGCCCGGCAGCGCGGGGTCGGGCACTTCCTGTGCATCGGTGTCAGCGCCGACAACGCGGCTGACGTCAAAGCCCTCGCCGAGCGCTATGAGGACGTCGATTGTTCGGTCGGCGTGCATCCGCTGGATGTGCAGCCGGGCGCGGCGCCGGCGCTGGACTGGCTGCTGCACGAGCTCAATCACCCGAAAGTGGTGGCGATCGGCGAAACCGGTCTGGACTATCACTACGAGCCGGAAGCCGCCGAGTTGCAGCAGGAATCGTTCCGTCTGCACCTGCAAGCCGCACAGCAGACCGGCAAACCGGTGATCATCCACACCCGCGGCGCCCGCGCCGACACGCTTGAGTTGTTGCGCGAAGCCGCGCTGCCCCAGGCCGGTGTGCTGCATTGCTTCACCGAAGACTGGGACATGGCCAAGGTAGCGCTGGACATGGGTTATTACATTTCCCTGTCGGGCATCGTCACCTTCCGCAATGCCGATGCGCTGCGCGATGTGGCGAGCAAGGTCCCGGCCGATCGCCTGCTGGTGGAGACCGATTCGCCATACCTGGCGCCGATCCCGTATCGCGGCAAGCCGAACCTGCCGCAATACGTGCGGGAAGTGGCAGAGTTTCTGGCGATGCTGCGCGGCGAGAACTACGAGCGTTTTGCCGAGCAGACCACCGAGAACTTCAAGCGACTGTTTCCGCTGGCGCATGTAAAAGCCTGAATCGCAGGCAAAAAAAACCCGGGTTCTGGGGGGTGAATCCGGGTTAAGACCATTAGGAGTAAAACAAAGGCACGCGGTCCCTTGGTACCTTTACCGGCGCGACACTTGGGGGAGATGTCGCCCGACAGTTCAAGTATTGATCAGTCTGGCGCCGAGTCCAGTTGGCCGGCCGGGGTTTTTAAACAAATTTGGAATACGTTCGCTTCGGTTATGTTCTCATTCCCCCCGAAACGTTCGTGAAATGAACAAGAAACACAGATATGGTCGGATGATCCGTGCATTTTTGCGCAAGTTAGGCATAATACGCGGCTTCGAATTTTGACCCCTACAGACCTTTTCTTATGCACAAAGAACCTCGTAAGGTCCGTGAGTTTCGTCGCCGCGAGCAAGAAATTCTCGATACCGCGCTCAAGCTGTTCCTCGAACAAGGTGAAGACAGTGTCACCGTCGAGATGATTGCTGATGCCGTGGGTATCGGCAAAGGCACGATCTACAAGCACTTCAAGTCCAAGGCCGAAATCTATCTGCGCCTGATGCTCGATTACGAGCGCGACTTGAACGAGCTGTTGCACTCGGCCGATGTCGACAAGGACAAGGAAGCCCTGTCCCGTGCCTACTTTGAATTCCGCATGCGCGACCCGCAGCGCTATCGCCTGTTCGATCGCCTGGAAGAGAAGGTGGTCAAGGGCAATCAGGTCCCGGAGATGGTCGAGGAGCTGCACAAGATCCGTGCTTCCAACTTCGAACGCCTGACGCTGCTCATCAAGGGCCGCATCAGCGAAGGCAAGCTCGAAGACGTGCCGCCGTACTTCCACTACTGCGCATCCTGGGCGCTGGTGCACGGCGCGGTGGCGCTTTATCACTCGCCGTTCTGGAGCAATGTGCTGGAGGATCAGGAAGGTTTCTTCCAGTTCCTGATGGATATCGGCGTGCGCATGGGCAACAAGCGCAAGCGCGACCCTGAAACCCCAAGCAGCTGAATCATTCAGTCGCCTTATGCGCCGTGTTTTTCGCTACATGGCGCAGTACCGCAGGAATATACTCAGGCATAGGGCTTGCTAAAACTTGAATTGTGAGTCAAGTTTTAGCCGCTCGATTTTCCATCGCCGGAGTGCTTCATGATCGTTGACCGTCAAGGCAGGCGTTTTCGCAATTTGCGGATCAGTCTGACTTCAGCCTGCAATTACGCCTGTACCTACTGCGTGCCCAACGGCAAGCGGCTGGTGGCTGCGCAGGATGAATTGTCGGCCGAGGCCATGGCACGTGGCGTGGCTTATCTGATCGAAGCCGCCGGCATCGAGCGTCTGCGCATCACCGGCGGCGAGCCGCTGGTCAGTCCCAAACTCGAATCTTTCATGAGCGCCGTCGGCAAGATGGGCCTGGAAGACATCAGCCTGACCACCAACGGCCAGCTCCTGGCGAAAAAACTCCCGCTGCTGGTCGATGCCGGCCTGCGACGCATCAACGTTTCCCTCGATACCCTGGACGCCGGCGCGTTCCGCAGCATTGCCCGTGGCGGCGATCTGGCCACTGTGCTGGATGGCATGGATCAGGCGGCCGCGGCGGGGATGAAGATCAAGGTCAACATGGTGCCGTTGCGCGGGCAGAACCTCGACCAGGTGATGCCGCTGCTCGATTACTGCCTCGAACGCGGCTTTGAGCTGCGCTTCATCGAACTGATGCGCATGGGCCACCTGGCCACTGATTCCAACGCCTTCCTGCAACAGTTCGTCAGCCTGCAACAGCTGCTGAGCCTGATCGGCGAACATTACGAGTACGCGCAAACCGACGCGCCAGTGGACGCCACGGCGGTTCGCTATGCGATTCCCGGTCTGGGCAGCTTCGGCGTGATCGCCAACGAAAGCGTGCCGTTCTGCCGAACCTGCTCGCGCCTGCGTCTGTCGTCCACCGGATGGCTGCATGGCTGCCTGTCGTCGAGCAACCGCCATTACGTCGGTGACCTGCTCGACAAGCCGCGTCACGAGGCGCTGCCGGCGTTGCAGCGACTGCTGGTCAAGGCGCTGGGCGACAAGCAGGAAGTCGCGTTTTCCGGCGGCGCCACCGTCATGAAGATCATCGGCGGCTGAAAATCCTCATCGCGAGCAGGCTCGCTCCCACAGGTAAATGCTGACTCCTGTGGGAGCGAGCCTGCTCGCGATTACGATCGAACAATCGACGAAGATCTGGAAATGGCGCAAAAGCTGCATCCTACGGCCATTCGCCGGTTTTCCGTCACCGGCTTCTGGAGGATTAGGATGCGTAGCCTGGTTTTGCTGCTGGCCGTTTTGGCGCTGGGCGGCTGTATGACTGTCAGTGACATGGCCGAAGGGACTCGCTACCAGATGAGCGACGCGGGCTTGCTGGATCACAGCGACAGCCGCCGCGTAAACAATTTCCGCATTCAGCCGGATTCGTTCATCTACATTGCGCAAGGCTCGTTCGCACCGCCGGGTGGTTCCTACCCGCGTCCCAACGTCGTCGCCGAGGAGGCCTTCAAAGGCTTCGTCGAATACTTCCCGATGGTCCGCCGCGCCCGTGCGCCGGAAGGCCTCGACCAGGCAATGGGCGAAGCCCGTGACGCCGGTGCCCACTACCTGCTGTACACGCGTTTCGCCAAGGCCGACGACCGCATCGGCAACTCCGATGAGTGGCTGGATCAGGAAGCCGTGGATCGCCTCGGTATCGACGGTGGTGTGATTCAGATCATGTTGATCGAGACCAGCACCCAGTATTTGATTGATACTGCACGGATCAAGAGTCGTGGCGGTTTACTGACGTTCCACGACAACAAGCCCGAAGACCTGATCGGCCCACCGCTTGCGCAATACGCGCGCAGCCTGCTGGGCGTCGGGGACCAGTAATTCAAGGAGTAAGCCATGAGTGGCCCGCAAAAAGCCAATGACCTGCTGGGGCAAATCCCCAAAACCAAAGGCTTGCCGCCGGTGCACTTGTGGAACCCGGATTTTTGCGGCGACATCGACATGCGCATCGCCCGCGACGGTACCTGGTACTACCTGGGTACGCCGATCGGGCGCAAGCCGATGGTCAAGCTGTTCTCTACCATCATCCGCCGCGATGGCGATGATTATTTCCTGATCACCCCGGTCGAAAAGGTCGGAATCAAGGTCGATGACGCGCCGTTCGTGGCGATTGCCGTCGAGGTGGAAGGCGAGGGTGAGGCGCAACTGCTGCGCTTTACCACCAATGTCGATGAAACCACCGAGGCCGGCGCGGAACATCCGATCCGCGTCGAGATCGATCCGACAACGCAAGAGCCCGCGCCCTACGTGCATGTGCGCACCAACCTCGAAGCGCTGATCCACCGCAATGTGTTTTACCAATTGGTCGAATTGGCCGTCAGTCGTGAAATCGATGGCCAGCGCTGGCTCGGTGTCTGGAGTGGCGGCGAGTTCTTCCGCATCGGCCTCGAACCTTAAATAACCGCAGTCTGTGAAAGCAGGCTGCGGTTTTTTGTCGTTGACTCTCAATCGTATGATGATTAGCGTGGACACCCACAGCGAACCGCTTCGGGGTGTCCATGTCGAGCAGTTTTCACGCATCAACGGTTGACTGGCTGGGCGCCTGGATCGCCGCCGGCCAGGTCAAACCGGGGCAGGCGATCAAGGTCGAGGCCGATCTGGGCGAGCAGCTTGGGGTCAGCCGTACCGTGATCCGCGAAGCCATCAAGACCCTCGTCGCCAAAGGGATGCTTGAAGTCGGGCCGAAAGTCGGCACGCGGGTGCTGCCGATCAAGCGCTGGAACCTGTTCGATCCGCAAGTCGTCGGCTGGCTGTCACGCAGCGGCCTGCCGGAAAACTTCGTCGATGACCTGCTCGACCTGCGCCGTACCATCGAACCGATGGCGGTGCGCTGGGCCTGTGAGCGGGCGACCGTCGAACAGGTCCAAGCCATTCAGCAGGCCTACAACGCCTTGGAGCGGGCCGCGCACAGCGGCATCGATTACAACCGCGCCGACCAGTTCTTCCACGAATGCATTCTCGCTGCCAGCCACAATCAATTCATCGAGCAGATGGTGCCGGCCCTCGGCGCGTTGCTCGCGGTGTCCTTCGAAGTGTCTGCGGCCGATCCCGACGAATTGCGCCGCACCTTGCCCATCCACAAAGACATGGCCGACGCCATCGCCGCCCGGGATGCCGCGCGCGGGGTGTGGGCCTGCATGACCCTGATCGACAATGCCGACCTGGCCATCAAGCGGTTCTACCCGCAGGTGATGGCCGACAAGAAAGCCAGCTGACAAAAACAACAAGACAGGAGGTTGCATGACGTGGACTGCGGTGACAGAGCATCGGGCGCAACTGGGCGAAGGCCCGTTCTGGGACGCGCCGACCCAGGCGCTGTACTGGGTGGACATTGCCGGCAGGCAGGCGCTGCGGCTGATCGGGCAGAACGTGCAGATCTGGCAGATGCCGGAGCACGTCTCGGCATTCATTCCTTGCGCCAGCGGCGACGCGCTGGTGACCCTGAGCAGTGGCGTCTATCGGCTCGATCTCGATTCCCCCGGACTTGAGCCGCGACTGACGCTGTTCTGCGTCGCCGATCCGCAACCGGGCAACCGCGCCAACGAAGCACGTTGCGATGGCCAGGGCCGCTTGTGGCTCGGCACCATGCAGAACAACTTCGGCGAGCAGGGCGAGGATCTGCCGATCACCCGTCGTTCCGGCGGGCTGTTCCGGGTTGATCCGGATAAACGCGTCACGCCATTGCTGCGCGGCCTGGGCATTCCCAACACACTGCTCTGGAGCGACGACGGCACCACGCTGCTGTTCGGCGACAGCCTCGACGGCACCCTATATCGCTATTTCATTCACACCGACGGCAACCTCGACACCGCCCAGCCCTGGTATGGCGCCGATCAGCACGGCGGCCCGGACGGCTCGGCGATGGACGCCGAAGGCTACATCTGGAACGCCCGTTGGGACGGCAGTTGTCTGTTGCGGTTGACGCCTGAAGGCAAAATTGACCGCAAGATCGACTTGCCTATCAGCCGCCCGACCAGTTGCGTATTCGGCGGCGCCGACCTCAAAACCCTGTACATCACCAGCGCCGAAAGTCCACTGAATCACTCGCTGGACGGCGCGGTGTTGTCGCTACGGGTCGATGTGGCCGGAAAGCTCTGTACGCGATTTGCCAGTTAGATCCCAAAATATGGGATGCAAAATTATATATTGAGATTATTTGGCGGTCGGGTTTATAGTCGGCTCCAGCAGTAACACGCACTCACACTTAAAAAGAACAAAACAGGTGAAGTGATGCAGCGAATTTCCATCGCACTCCACAGCGGAGTCAGCGCTTCGGGCCGTTTCGGTGCCGTGGCGTGCGCTCGCCTGTTTTGTTCCAGAAGCCTTCCAGACCGGACATCGTCAGATGCCCGGTTTTTTTATGCTTTCGAACAGGAGTCCTGATTCATGGCTGAACCTCTGTCCCTGCCACCGGTGCCCGAGCCACCGAAAGGTGAGCGCCTTAAAAACAAGGTCGTGCTGCTGACCGGCGCCGCCCAAGGCATCGGCGAAGCAATCGTCGCGACCTTCGCCTCGCAGCAGGCCAAACTGGTGATCAGCGATATCCAGGCTGAAAAGGTCGAAAAAGTCGCCGCGCACTGGCGTGATCAGGGCGCCGATGTACAAGCGATCAAGGCCGACGTCTCGCGTCAGCAGGATCTGCACGCCATGGCCAAACTGGCCATCGAGCTGCACGGTCGCATCGACGTGCTGGTCAACTGCGCCGGGGTCAACGTGTTCCGTGATCCGCTGGAAATGACCGAAGAAGACTGGAAACGCTGCTTCGCCATCGACCTCGACGGCGCCTGGTACGGCTGCAAGGCCGTGTTGCCGCAGATGATCGAGCAAGGCATCGGCAGCATCATCAACATTGCTTCGACCCACTCCACAAACATCATTCCCGGCTGCTTCCCATACCCGGTGGCCAAGCACGGGTTGCTCGGGCTGACCCGCGCGCTGGGCATCGAGTACGCGCCGAAGGGCATTCGCGTCAACGCGATTGCGCCGGGCTACATCGAGACCCAGCTCAACGTCGATTACTGGAACGGTTTCGCCGACCCGCACGCCGAGCGCCAGCGCGCCTTCGATCTGCATCCACCGAAACGCATCGGTCAGCCGATTGAAGTGGCGATGACCGCCGTGTTCCTGGCCAGTGATGAAGCGCCGTTCATCAACGCCTCGTGCATCACCATCGATGGTGGTCGCTCGGTGATGTACCACGACTGAAAACGCGGATTCCAGTTGGCAAGGTCCGTCTGAAATCCAATCATCATACGATATGACTATTGTCGTCATGATTCGCGGGAAACGCTTCGACCGCTGTAACGCTTTTCAAATAACGCTCAAGAAAAATAACAAGGAGTCTGCTTATGAAACGTCGTTTCGGGATTCGTACCCTGTGCAGTACCGCGCTGGCGGTGACTGCGTTCAGCCTGAGCAGTTCGCTGCTGGCCGCCGATCCGGTGAAGATCGGTTTCCTGGTCAAGCAGGCTGAGGAGCCGTGGTTCCAGACTGAATGGGCCTTCGCCGAGAAAGCTGCCAAGGACAAAGGCTTCGAGCTGATCAAGATCGCCGTGCCGGACGGCGAGAAAACCCTCTCGGCCATCGACAGCCTCGCGGCCAACGGCGCCAAGGGCTTCGTCATCTGCCCGCCGGACGTGTCCCTCGGCCCTGCGATCATGGCCAAGGCCAAACTCAATGACCTGAAAGTCATCGCCGTCGACGACCGCTTCGTCGACGCCAATGGCAAGTTCATGGAAGACGTGCCGTACCTCGGCATGGCCGCGTTCGAAGTCGGCCAGAAGCAAGGCGCCGCCATGGCCGCCGAGGCGAAAAAGCGTAACTGGGACTGGAAAGACACCTACGCGGTGGTCAACACCTACAACGAACTCGACACCGGCAAGAAGCGCACCGACGGCTCGATGAAGGCCCTCGAAGACGCGGGCATGCCGAAAGATCACATTTTGACAGCCGCTCTGAAAACCCTCGACGTACCGGGCAGCATGGACGCCACCAACTCGGCGCTGGTCAAGCTGCCGGGCGCGGCGAAGAACCTGATCATCGGCGGCATGAACGACAACACCGTGCTCGGCGGCGTGCGCGCCACTGAAGCCGCCGGGTTTGCCGCGGCCAACGTGATCGGTATCGGCATCAACGGCACCGACGCCATCGGCGAACTGAAAAAGCCCAACAGCGGCTTCTACGGTTCGATGCTGCCGAGCCCGCACATCGAGGGCTACAACACCGCGAGCATGATGTACGAGTGGGTCACCACCGGCAAAGAACCGCCGAAGTACACCGCGATGGACGACGTCACCCTGATCACCCGCGACAACTTCAAGCAGGAGCTGGAGAAGATCGGTCTGTGGAACTGACGGCAGCGGCGGCCCGGGCAACCGGGCCGCTTGAACGGTGTGATGAGGTGGCTTAAATGCACGCGCAAGTACAGACACAAGAACACAGCGCCAGCGGCAGCCTGCGTTTCAACGGGATCGGCAAGACCTTCCCGGGCGTGAAGGCGCTGGATGGCATCAGTTTCGTCGCTCACCCCGGGCAGGTTCACGCCTTGATGGGCGAGAACGGCGCCGGCAAATCGACCCTGCTGAAAATCCTCGGCGGCGCCTACATTCCGAGCAGCGGCGAGCTGCAGATCGGCGAGCGGACGATGGCGTTCAAGTCCACTGCCGACAGCATCGGCAGCGGCGTGGCGGTGATTCACCAGGAGTTGCATCTGGTGCCGGAAATGACCGTGGCCGAGAACCTGTTTCTCGGTCACCTGCCGGCCAGTTTCGGCCTGATCAATCGCGGCGCGCTGCGCCAACAAGCCTTGGCTTGCCTCAAAGGCCTGGCCGATGAGATCGATCCGCAAACCAAGGTCGGACGCTTGTCCCTCGGTCAGCGGCAACTGGTGGAAATCGCCAAGGCATTGTCCCGTGGCGCGCATGTGATTGCCTTTGACGAACCGACCAGCAGCCTGTCGGCGCGGGAAATCGACCGGTTGATGGCGATCATCGGTCGACTGCGCGACGAAGGCAAAGTGGTGCTTTACGTCTCCCATCGCATGGAAGAAGTGTTCCGCATCTGCGACGCGGTGACGGTGTTCAAGGACGGTCGCTACGTGCGCACCTTCGACGACATGAGCCAGTTGACCCACGATCAACTGGTGACCTGCATGGTCGGGCGCGACATTCAGGATATCTACGACTATCGCGGTCGCCCCCGTGGCGCGGTGGCGCTGAGAGTCGATGGCTTGCTCGGCCCGGGCCTGCGCGAGCCGATCAGTTTCGATGCGCACAAAGGCGAGATTCTGGGCCTGTTCGGGCTGGTCGGAGCAGGGCGCACCGAGCTGTTCCGGCTGCTCAGCGGTCTGGAGCGCAACACCGCCGGACGCCTGGAATTGCGTGGACATGAACTGAAGCTGCGTTCGCCCCGCGATGCGATTGCCGCCGGGATTCTGCTGTGCCCGGAGGACCGCAAGAAGGAAGGCATCATCCCGCTCGCCAGCGTCGCCGAGAACATCAACATCAGTGCGCGTGGCGCCAACTCCGGTCTCGGTTGCCTGCTGCGCGGGATCTGGGAAAAGGGCAACGCCGACAAACAGATCAAGGCCCTGAAAGTGAAAACGCCCCACGCCGGGCAACAGATCAAGTTCCTGTCGGGCGGCAATCAGCAGAAGGCGATTCTCGGCCGCTGGCTGTCGATGCCGATGAAAGTCCTGCTGCTCGACGAGCCGACTCGGGGCATCGACATCGGCGCCAAGGCCGAGATCTACCAGATCATCCATAACCTGGCCGCCGACGGTATTTCGGTGATCGTGGTGTCCAGCGATCTGATGGAAGTGATGGGCATTTCCGACCGCATTCTGGTGCTGTGCGAGGGCGCCCTGCGTGGCGAAGTCAGCCGCGACCAGGCCAACGAATCCAACCTGCTGCAACTGGCTTTGCCGCGCCACCGCGCTGACGGCGTGGCGAACTGAGAGGTGACTATGATGACAACCCAAAACGAAACCCTGCCGACCGAGCGCAAACCTCTGGATATGCGGCGCTTCCTCGATGACTGGGTGATGCTGCTGGCGGCGGTGGGCATTTTTGTCGCCTGCACCTTGCTGATCGACAACTTCCTCTCCCCGCTGAACATGCGTGGCCTGGGCCTGGCGATTTCCACCACCGGGATCGCCGCGTGCACCATGTTGTATTGCCTGGCGTCGGGGCATTTCGACCTGTCGGTGGGTTCGGTGATTGCCTGCGCCGGGGTGGTTGCGGCGGTGGTGATGCGCGACACCAACAGCGTGTTTCTCGGTGTCAGCGCGGCGCTGGTAATGGGCCTGATCGTCGGGTTGATCAACGGCATCGTGATCGCCAAGTTGCGGGTCAATGCGCTGATCACGACGCTGGCGACCATGCAGATCGTCCGTGGCCTGGCCTACATTTTTGCCAATGGCAAAGCGGTGGGCGTGTCGCAGGAATCGTTCTTCGTGTTCGGCAACGGCCAGTTGTTCGGCGTGCCGGTGCCGATCCTGATCACCATCGTCTGCTTCCTGTTTTTCGGCTGGTTGCTGAACTACACGACCTATGGTCGCAACACCATGGCCATCGGCGGCAACCAGGAAGCGGCGCTGCTGGCGGGGGTGAATGTCGATCGCACGAAGATCATCATCTTTGCGGTGCATGGGGTTATTGGTGCGTTGGCGGGGGTGATCTTGGCGTCGCGGATGACTTCTGGGCAGCCGATGATCGGGCAGGGGTTTGAACTGACGGTGATTTCGGCTTGCGTGTTGGGCGGGGTTTCGTTGAGCGGCGGGATCGGGATGATCCGGCATGTGATTGCCGGGGTGTTGATTCTGGCGATTATCGAGAATGCGATGAACCTGAAGAATATCGACACGTTCTACCAATACGTGATTCGCGGTTCGATTCTGCTGTTGGCTGTGGTGATCGACCGTCTGAAACAGCGCTGAAATCAAAAGCTCCCTCACCCCCCGCCCTCTCCCGTAGGGAGAGGGAGCCGACCGAGGTGTCTTGCGCTCTACATTGACCTGAAGAATCCAGTCGATTATGGATTCAGCGAGCGGGCGCAGGTCGGCGTATCTCTAAAGCATCCCCCATTCAGTTCCCTCTCCCTCCGGGAGAGGGCTAGGCGGGCGGCGTTCCGATGAGGGTGCTTTTGCTTCTTCCGCCTTTTGTCACCTTCCCGAAATTGTTCTTGCCCGCTCCAGCCCGTTTCGGTTATCACTTTGTACATGATTAGACAGGTACGATTTGACAAGAAACAACGGGTGGTCGACGAGCTCGTCCGACGCATCGAAAGCGGCCTCATGGAGGACGGCTTTCTGTTGCCCGGCGAGCATCAGTTGGCTCAGGAATTCAACGTCAGCCGTGGCACGTTGCGCGAAGCGCTGGCCGAACTGAAGCGGCGCAATTACATCGCCACGCAAAGCGGGGTCGGTTCCATCGTCACCTTTGACGGTGTGGTGCTCGACCAGCGCAGCGGCTGGGCTCAGGCCCTGGCCGACAGCGGGGCGTTGATCAATACCGATGTGCTGCGTCTGGAGGCCGTGACCCGTGAGGATCTGCTTCCGCGTTTCGGCTCCGATCAATTCATTCTTCTCGAGCGTCGCCGCCGTTCCAACGACGGCACGGCGGTGTCCCTCGAACGCTCTCTGATGCCCGCCACCGGAGGCCTGGAAAGCCTGCCGCGGGTCGGCCTTATCGACAATTCCCTGACCATCACCCTGGCCGCCTATGGCTACGTCGGCGAGCGCGGCGATCAATGGATCGGCGCCGAACCGCTCAACGCGGTGGACGCCGAACTGCTCGGCCGTCCGGAAGGCACGGTTTTCCTCAAGGCATTGCGCACCACCTACGACCGGCAGAACCGCTTCATGGAACAGGTCGAAAGCCTGCTCGACCCGGTGCATTTCCGTCTGCACCTGCAATTTGGAGAATCGAAATGACCGCCCTCGACCGTGCCTTGGGCGCGTTTTACGGCTTGGCCCTCGGCGATGCGCTGGGCATGCCGACGCAATCCCTGAACCGCGAAACCATCAAGCAGCGCTTCGGCCAGATCACCGATCTGCAAGACGCCGGCCCCTTGCAGCCGATTGCCGCGAACATGCCCAAGGGCTCGATCACTGACGACACCGAACAGGCGATTCTGGTCGGCGAGTTGTTGATCGAAGGCAAGGGCCGGATCGAACCGGCGGTGCTCGCGCAACGGCTGATCGAATGGGAAGCCGAGATGCAGGCCAAGGGCTCGCAGGACTTGCTCGGCCCGTCGACCAAACGCGCAATCGAAATGATCCTCGCCGGCCATTCGCCGGAAGAGGCCGGGCGTTATGGCACCACCAACGGCGCGGCGATGCGCATCACCCCGGTGGGGATCGCGGCGGATGTCGCCGACCCCGAGCGCTTTATCGCGGCGGTGGTGCAGGCGTGTCAGGTCACCCACAACACCACGTTGGGGATTTCCAGCGCGGCGGCGGTGGCGGCGGTAGTTTCGGCAGGCATCAACGGTCTGGATCTGGGCGAGGCACTGAACCTCGGTCAACAGATCGCCCAGCAAGCGGAAACGCACGGGCACTGGGTGGCCGGTGGGCGCATCGCTTCGCGAATCAGTTGGGCGCGCAGCATCAGTGTCGAGAGCGACCCGGTGCTGCTCGCGGATCTGCTGTACGACGTGATCGGCACTTCGGTGGCGTCGCAGGAGTCGGTGGTGGTGTCGTTCGCCCTCGCGCAGCAAGTCGCGGTCGGTGAAATGACGCCATTCGATGCGCTGTGCATGGCCGCGAGCCTGGGTGGCGACACCGACACGATCGCCGCGATTCTCGGCGCCATGCTCGGGGCCTGCCTGGGTCTTCAGAGCTGGCCGGCGCCGATGATCGAGACGGTGAAAGCCGTCAACGATCTGGAGCTTGAACCGTTGGTGACAGGGCTGTTGGCCTTGCGCTGATTGGACTGACGCCCTCGCTGGCTTGCCAGCGAGGGGCGCACCACAAGTCTTGAATATTCATCCGCAATGGATCGCACAGACAGGCCCAGGAAGGGCGCGATGTCTTGTCGTTCTGCGTCATTGCCACAACCACAATAAAGGCAAACAGGAGCATTTTTCATGAGTTCATCGAACGCCGGGCAAAGCGCCGGGCAACTGGAAACCCGGGGCATCGAACCGGTGCCGGAAGGCGAGTGCAACGGCCATCCGCTGCAACTGTTCTGGGTCTGGTTTGCTGCCAACATTTCCATCCTCGGCCTGCCGCTTGGCGCCACTCTGGTTGCGTTTCGCGGCCTGGCGATCTGGCAGGCGATCATCGTCGCGATCCTTGGCGCTGCCGGTTCGTTCGCGGTGGTGGGGATCATCTCGATTGCCGGCCGTCGCGGTCGTGCGCCGAGCCTGACCCTGTCGCGGGCGATCTTCGGTGTGCGCGGCAATATCGGCCCGACACTGGTGTCTCTGATGTCGCGCCTGGGTTGGGAAACCGTCAACACCACCACGGCGGCGTTCGTGCTGCTGTCGCTGTGCTCGATCCTGTTCGGCTCGCCGGTGGAAGCCAAAAGCGCGCCGGTGCTGACCCTGATCTTCATCGCGATTTTCGTGCTGCTGACCCTGTCGGTGTCCGGCCTCGGCCACGCCACTTTGCTGGTGATCCAGAAGTGGGCGACCTACGTGTTCGGCGCGCTGAACATTCTGGTCGGTGGCTTCCTCTGCGCGACCATCGACTGGAGCGCGGTGTTCAACGCCACGCCAGCGCCGATGAGCGCGATGATCATCGGCATCGGCACCATGGCCGCCGGCACCGGGATCGGCTGGGCGAATGCCGGCGCCGACATGTCGCGCTATCAGCATCGCAGCGTCAAAGCGGTGCGCCTGGTCGCGTCGGCAGCGTTCGGTGCGGGGATTCCGCTGGTGCTGCTGATTACCCTCGGCGGCCTGCTGTCGGTGGGCAACAACGACCTCGCTTCGGCGACCGACCCGATCGTGGCGATCCGCGACATGCTGCCGACCTGGATGGCCGTGCCGTATCTGATCACCGCATTCGGTGGCCTGCTGCTGTCGAACAACCTGTCGGTGTACTCCGCCGGTTTGACAACGCTGACCCTCGGCCTGAAGGTCAAACGCGTGTACGCGGTGGTGGTGGACATCGTCGCGATCTTCGCCGGTTCGATCTACTTCATGCTGATCGCCGACAGTTTCTACGGCCCGTTCATCACCTTCATTTCCCTGCTGGCGGTGCCGATCACCGCGTGGGTCGGGATCTTCGTGGTCGATCTGATTCACCGTCACTACTACAGCCCGAAAGACTTGCTCGACGTCAGTCCGAGCAGCGCCTACTGGTACAGCGGTGGCATCGAGTGGCGCGCATTCGGCGCGTGGGCGATCGCGATCGTGCTGGGCTTCAGTTTCACCACCATCGGCACCACCGCCGAGAACGTCTGGTTCAAGGGCTTCCTGTCCGACTCGTGGCTGGGCCACAACGGCCTCGGCTGGATCGTGACGTTCGTGGTCGCCGGCGGCATTTACTTCGTACTCGGCGGGGCGAGAGATCGCCGCGCTGCGCAATCCGAGAATGCTCATGCCTAAGATGTTGCACACCGGCCAGGTCATCATCGACCTGGTCATGGCCGTGGAGGCGCTGCCGCAAATCGGCGGTGACGTGCTGGCGCAGTCCGCCAATTTCGAAGCCGGCGGCGGCTTCAATGTGATGGCTGCCGCCGCGCGTAACGGCTTGCCTGTGGTCTATCTGGGTCGCCACGGCAATGGTCGTTTCGGCGATCTGGCGCGCCAGGCGATGAACGCCGAAGGCATCCGCATCGGCATCGAACAGCCTGCAGAGCACGACACCGGCATTTGCGTGGCGCTGACCGATTCGTCGGCCGAGCGCAGTTTCATTTCCTACATCGGCGCTGAAGGCGAGATCACTGCGACTGAACTGAACAGCGTTGCCGCCGAGGCGGGAGATTACGTCTACGTCAGCGGTTACAGCCTGCTGCACAGCGGCAAGGCCCAGGCGTTGCTGGACTGGACGCTGGCGTTGCCGAAAGCGATCAACGTGGTGTTCGACCCGGGCCCGCTGGTGGAATCGCCGGACTCACCGATGATGCAGGCGTTGCTGCCGCGCATCGATGTGTGGACCAGCAACAGCGTTGAAGCGCTGCGTTTCACCGGTGCGGCGGACATTGAAACCGCATTGGACCGGTTGACCGTGCACCTGCCATACGAGGTGCTGATGGTAGTGCGCGACGGCCCGCAGGGTTGCTGGATTCATCAGCGCGGCGAACGCCGGCATGTGCCGGGTTTCAAGGTGCAAGCCGTGGATAGCAATGGTGCAGGCGATGCGCATGCCGGAGTATTTGTCGCTGGATTGGCGCAAGGACTTTTGGCACATGAAGCCGCCCGGCGGGCGAACGCTGCAGCCGCGTTGGCCGTCACCCGCTGGGGCCCGGCGACTTCACCGGGCACTACCGAAGTCGATGCGCTGATCCGCGAATCTTCCGCCTACTGACCTGCCCCTTCGGAACCCGAGCCACCGGTGGTGGTTTTCGAGCCCATGCCGGAGCCGGAATTATCCGGCGGAACCGGGTTGCCGGAAGTGCCGCCCTGGCGTCCCGGATCGTTGCCCTGGGTGCGCGGGTCGGTGCCGGTGGCGGGCGGCAAAGCATTCTCGACGCCCGAGCCATCGGTGTTCATGCCGGGCGCACTCTGGATGGCCGGCGCTTTCGGGCGCTCGACCGGATCGGTGGGGCCGGTTCCGGTGGCGGTCGCAGCGAAGGCCACGGGAGAGAGCAGGGCGGCGAAAACGAGAGCAGTCAACCTTGACGAGATCATGGGGTTTCTCCAGTGATTGAAATCCTTACCTGATCTTGGGCCGCCTTCGCGTCGCATAGGTGCCGGATGAGCGACGAACGGTTCAGTTCGTCAGCGCGTTTTCTATCGTGATCCGCCGCCATAACAGGCGGCCGACGGTGATCGTCCAGTTCAACGCCGCCACCGCCAGCACCGTCAGCAACAGCATCGGCATGCCGTGCTCGACGATGATTTTCCCGGCCAGCAGCGGGAAACCGAATATGCCGATGAAGTACGCCAGACTGAACAACAGCAACGCCTGGGACGTGGTGCCGGCCGGCGCTTCGTTGGCCGCCAGCCCGTTGATTACCGAGTAGGTGAGCCCGTAACCGACACCGAGCATCACCGCCGCCAGCAGATAGCTGAAACCACTCTGCACGCCGAACGCGAACAACACGATCGAGCCCAGCATCAACCCCGACAACAGGCACGACGCGCGCAGCGGATCACGCTTGACCACATAACCTGCGATCAACATCCGGCTGCTGATCGCAGCGCTCATGAAGCCCAGAAAGAACAGCGAATAGTCCAGCGAACGGGCGGCGGCATAGCTGGTCTGGAAGCTCGAAAGCCCGCCGAACACGCAACCGCCGAGGCCGACCATGATGATAGGAAACACCGCGCGTGAGCCGAGCACTTGCGTCGTCGCTCGCCAGCTGATTTTTGCCGCTGACGCGGCTTGTGTACTTTTCAAACGAGCACCGAGACGCCAGAACAGCAGCACGCCGATCATGCTCGCCATCGCCGCCAGATAGAACGCCGATGTCACCGGCAAACCCAGCGCACTCGCCGCCCGACCGAGCAGCGGGCCGCTGCCGATCCCGGTCATCATGCTGCCGGACAGCAACGCAAAGTATTTCGCCCGCTGTGCCGGACTCACTAGGCTGGCGACAATGATCGGCCCCAGCGTGTAGAACACGCCCCAGCCCAGCCCCAGCAGCAAACCGAAAAACAGCAGCCAATGGCCGAAGCCCGGCGTCATTGCAAAGCCCAGACTCGCCGCCACCAGCAACAGCCCGAACAGCGCAATCGAACGCGCCGCGCCCAGCCAGTCGGACAGGTGCCCGGAGACCAGCACCGCAACGAAGGTGCTGAGCATCGCCGCACTGATCACGCTGCCGGCGTCGTGCTCGTTGCCGCCGCGAGAACCGATCAGCAGCGAGAGCAAAAACGTCGCGCCATAGGACAGCGACAACAGATAACTGGCGAGGCAGAACAGGCCGAACAGTTTGCCCGAGACCTGGGGTGTTGCTTGAGGCATGACGCGGTTCCTTGACCGGAAAAATTGAGCGTCATCTATCTAACACGTCATGCCTGCGGCTTAGGTCTGAGCTTGGCGATCTCAGGATCGTGAATGACCGGAGTAACGGGTTCAGACGACGCCGATTTCTTCCTTGAATTGCTCCATGAAACCTTTCAGGCGTTGATGACGGATCTGTGCGATACGTTGGCCGGCAACGGTCTGGAAACCGTCGGCGAGGTGCAGCAGTTTGGTCTGGAAATGATCGAGGCAGAATCGCTTGTCGTCGTAGTCCCTTTCACGGGCCTCAGGATCGTGCGGGTCGTACAACGCGCTGCCCATGCGCCCGGCGGTGTAGAAGGTGCGGGCGACGCCGAGCGTGCCGAGGGAGTCGAGACGGTCGGCGTCCTGCATCAGTCGGGCTTCGAGGGTGAGCGGGGTGATGTTGGCGGAAAAACTGTGGGCTTCGATGGCGTGGGTGACGGCATCGATTCTGGCTTCGGGCCAGTTCACTTTTGCCAGCACCTTTGAGGCTTTTTCCGCTGCCAGACGCGATGCCTGTGAGCGTAGCGGCGAGTTCTTTTCTACCGCGACACAATCGTGCAGCAGCACTGCCGCCAGAAGGACTTCAAGGTCGCCACCTTCCTCGGCCTGCAAGGTACGCGCGTTATGCCAGACCCGTTGCAGGTGCGACAGGTCATGGGCGCCGTCTTCCGACGGTTCCAGCGCGTGGGGCAGCAGTTCGGCGGCGAGTTCTGTGAGCGGGGAAAAAGCGAGATTGTTCATGGGAGTCCTTGCGAGTCATCGGCCGCGCTAGCCTAATCCGCGGATTGCCATGTGACGAGCGCCGCGCGCCGCCTTAGTATGGCGTTTTCCTTTTTCCGACAAGGCCCGTCCATGACGATCGAAATCCGCCCGGCGACCCCCAGCGATGCTCCGCAAATCCTCGCGTTCATCACCGAATTGGCAGACTTCGAAAAGGCCCGTCACGAAGTCATCGCCAGCGTCGCCGACATCGAGCGCAGCCTGTTCAGCGAAGGCGCCACCGCCCACGGTCTGATCTGCCTGCGCGATGGCGTGCCGATCGGTTTCGCGGTGTTCTTTTTCAGCTATTCGACCTGGCTGGGCAGCAACTGCCTGTACCTCGAAGACCTCTACATCACCCCCGAGCAACGGGGCGGCGGCGCCGGCAAAACCCTGCTGCGCCACCTCGCGAAAATCGCCTGCGCCAACGACTGTGGCCGGTTCGAATGGAGCGTGCTGGACTGGAACACCCCGGCCATCGAATTCTACAAATCCCTCGGCGCCCAGCCGCAGGAAGAATGGGTGCGTTACCGCATGGATGGCAAGGTGTTGCGCGAGTTTGCCGAGGGCTGAACAAATAGTGGCAATCTGATTGCTGATTCGATTGTCCAAACCGCTCTAGTCCGGCATTCTACGCGCCATTTTTGCGCGCTCACGGACGACACCTGCAATGCCTCTGGCACTCTTTCTCCACGCCCGTGGAGCCTTCGCTGCGTCAACGAGTGACCGGCGATGAGCGGACTACGGGCGTCGATCCGCCTGTACGGCCTGGTCAAAAACCTCGGCTCAAGCGACAACCCGAACCGCCAACCGGTGGACATCCTCTGCACGGTGAATCGCATGGGCGGCAAAGCCATCCGTGCGTTTGTCTCGCGCCTCGATGCCGAGCTGATGATGCGCAGTGCGGGCTACGACGACTACCGGGTGATACCGCTGCGTACGTTCGATCCGAACGGATTTATCGATGCGCATCAAGGCTGGCTGACATTGCACGTGTGCTGCGGTTTTGTCGCGCCGGTCGGGCAATCGATTTTCCACCAAGGCGCGCTATCGCCGATGGGCTGGTACGTCTACTCGGAAACCGGCCGCTGGACAGCAGAGCGCTATCTGGAACTGGGCCCACAAATGGCCGAGCTGCTGCAAACCACCTACGACCAGCATCGACTGACCGGCTACAACACCTGGCTCAACCAACTCGACGACGCCACAACTGCAGAGTTGAACTGGTTTGCCGATGAAGCCTGGCAACAACTGCAAACCCTCACACCCCCGAACAGCCGCGAGCATTGTCACGCGCTGTTTGATTCCGTCGACAACCGCTGGCGTTTCGCCGCGACCGACGTCGATCTCTATCAGCCTCACCCGGAACCTCTGAAGCAAGGAGCTTTGAATTGAGTGGTAAACCCGCTGCACGCGTCACCGACCCAACAGCCTGCCCACTGCCTGGCCACGGCAACAACCCGATCGTCTCCGGTTCGCCGGACGTGTTCTTCGACGGACTCCCCGCTGCGCGCATGACTGATAAATCGGCGTGCGGCAGCCCGATTACCGGCGGTGTTTCCGCCACGGTCTTCATCAACGGCCTGAATGCCGCGATGCTCGACAGCACCGGCGGGCACGGCAATGTCGTGGTCGGTGGGTCGGGGACGGTGATTATTGGACAGAGCGGGGGAGGGGCGGCGTTTAGTGGGTTGTTGCCGATGCCGGTGCATTTCAATGATCGGATGCAGGTGATCAATGAAGCCACGGGAGAGCCTATCCCCGATCATCCTTATGCGATTCAGCGAGGTGATGGACGCATTGAGCATGGCATCACCGACGAGCGAGGCTTCACCCATATGGTCAGCTCCCATTTACCCGAAAAAATCAAACTGTTTGTAGAGTGACCGAAATGGAAGTCGAAAATCCTGCGCTGAAAGATTGCAAAACCGAAGTTGCTGGTCATGATTTGACCTGCAAGACGGATCAAACTGTCAAACAAGCTGCGGTTAACGTAAGAAAGGTAGCGGTGTTTTTTATTGGCGGTGCTGGGGATAAGGAACAGTACTATCAAAACGAACCTCCTCATCGTAATGTGGTTAACGCACTGAATCTTCTACTGGATAGTCTTAGTCCTGAGCAGAAGCTGGAGGTTAATCTTCCTTATGTAAGCTATAAGGATGTTCGTGGTGAGAAAGATATTCAGAAATATGTAATTCGTCCGTTAAAGGGTGATAAGTCGGTTTATATTGTCATCGTTGGTCATAGTCTGGGTGGATGGAATGGAGCCCACTTGACTTCGATTCTTAAAGAGCGCGGTTATACCGTGAAAATATTGGTGACGCTTGATCCTGTGGGCGGCGGTACAGGTGTCTGGATGGTGTCAGATATATACTTCACGACACCGAAGCCTGCAGCAGATTATTGGATAAATATATTGGCATCCCCTAAGTCCACGGATGATTCGGATACCGTTGCCAGCATTGGGGAACGTTGGATTATGACCTCTGGTCCGGACATTAATGAAGCGATCGATGCCAACCACTACAAGGCGAGAACGATGTTCGGCACAAAACTTCAAGGTGGCAAATCGGCGTGTGACATTGTTTATGAAAGGTTGACCAAATATCTGGAGGCTACGAAGTGAAGCAATGTATTGTCGTGTTGATGTTCTTGTTGTGCTGTTCTTGCGATAAGAGGCCGGTTCTTCCCGTCATTGATTTGGATTACATTTCCGTCAGTGGCAGGGATGATCGCTCAACCCTGAATATAAAGTTTGCTTCGAAAACGGATGTGTTGAATTTTTTTCAGAATGCGACGGGTGAAAGCCAGTTGGGTGAAGCTTTATATTGTTCTCTGGACAGGCGTGTTGAGTTTGAGGATTTTGATCGGTTGACTCAGTATCTGGTTGGTAATCTCGTCGAGGTCGAAAGTTCTGAACACGGTATGGCTCATGTTTACGTGTCTAAGTTGTCCGCTTTGAAAAAAGAGGACGAGGGAGTGTCAAATGTTTTTATGTTACCAGGTGAGTTACTGACGGCGCTGAATGAACGAGATACCGTCTCCTGCAGAGTATTCACTTCGGCTTACTCATCCGGAGGGCATTATTCGAAGCCAATGCTGATTCCGGCAAACGACCTTGTGCGTGCCATTCAATAGGTACGTGATCAGTACAAAGCTGATCGGTAATTCCCAAAATATGGGATGCAAAATTACATATTGAGATTTCCAGCCTGAGAGGTCTATAGTCCAGCTCACTCACTGCCAATAACAAAACAGGTGAAGCGATGCTGGCGCAATTGATCGCGCTCGATTGGGGGACGACCTCACTACGTGCTTACAAACTCGCGGCGGGCGGGCAGGTGCTGGCGCAGCGGTCGCTGGCGTTCGGGATTATGCAGTTGCCGAAGACGCCACGGATCATCAACGGTCGTGAATGCGCCGACGGTTTTGAACTGGCGTTCGACGAGGCCTGCGGCGACTGGCTCGACGCGCAGCCCGATTTGCCGGTGATTGCCTGTGGCATGGTCGGTAGCGCTCAGGGCTGGCGCGAAGCGTCCTACCGCGATACGCCGGCCAACGTGGCCGATCTCGGAAAATCCCTGCAAACCGTTCGCAGTCTTCGCGGTGTCGATGTGCATATCGTGCCGGGTGTGATTCAGCGCTCGACGCTGCCGAACGTGATGCGCGGCGAGGAAACCCAGGTCCTCGGCGTCCTGCAGAGTCTGCCGGTCGAGGCGGGCAATGATCTGCTGATTGGCCTGCCCGGCAGTCATTCGAAATGGGTGGAAGTGGCCGACGGCTGCATCACCCGTTTCGACACCTTCATGACCGGCGAAGTGTTCGCCGTGCTCAGCGAACACAGCATTCTTGGCCGTACCCAACAGCACAGCGCGACGTTCGACGCCGAGGCATTCGATCGCGGCGTGCAGGTGGCGTTGTCGGCAGAAGGCGAAATCGGCGTGCTGTCGACCCTGTTCAGCGCCCGCAGCCTGGGCCTGACCGGCGAACTCGGCGCCACCGCGCAACCGGATTATCTGTCCGGCCTGTTGATCGGCCATGAGCTGACAGCATTGGCCGCCGTGCAACGACGCCGGCGCAACAGCACACATCTTCCTTCGATCATCCTCATCGGCAACGCGCAGTTGTGCGCCCGCTACAGCCGTGCCCTCGACGCCTGCGGTTTCGCCCAAGTGACTTTGGCGGAGCAAGCCACCGAGCGTGGTCTGTGGCAACTGGCGCTCGCCGCCGGACTGATCGATTCCTCATCCCGTTGACCCTGACTGGAGGCCTGACATGCTCAAGCAAGCACTGGCGCAAAACGGTCTGATCGCGATCCTGCGCGGCCTGCATCCGCAGGAAGCCGCCGCTGTCGGAGAAGTCCTGTATGCGGCCGGATTTCGCGTCATCGAAGTACCGCTCAATTCCCCCGCGCCGTACGAAAGTATTCGCATCCTGCGTAAGACCCTGCCCGTCGATTGCCTGATCGGTGCCGGCACGGTGCTGACCCCGGAACAGGTGGAGTTGGTGAAGGAGGCCGGCGGCCAGGTGATCGTCATGCCCCACAGCGATGCCAAGGTATTGCGGGCAGCGAAAGCGGCAGGGTTGTACCTGTCGCCGGGTGTTGCCACACCGACCGAAGCCTTCGCGGCGCTGGAGGAGGGCGCGGACATTCTCAAGCTGTTCCCGGCCGAACAGATGGGCCCTGCGGTGGTGAAAGCCTGGCTGGCGGTGTTGCCGGTCGGGACGATTCTGGCGCCGGTCGGCGGCATCACGCCGGACAACATGCAGGCGTTCATCGACGCCGGCGTCAAAGGCTTCGGCCTCGGGTCCGGGCTGTTCAAGCCGGGCATGACGACTGAGCAAGTGGCGGTCAATGCCAAGGCCTACGTGGCGGCCTGGAAAGCCCTTCGCTAAGACTTTTTGGCGCTGTGTGCGCTGCATCTGACAAGAGAGACAAAAAGATGAAAATCACCAAACTCACCACCTTCATCGTCCCGCCGCGCTGGTGCTTCCTGAAAGTCGAAACCGACGAGGGCGTGACCGGTTGGGGCGAACCCGTGGTCGAGGGCCGCGCTCACACGGTCGCCGCAGCGGTCGAGGAATTATCCGACTACCTGATCGGCAAAGACCCACGCAACATTGAAGACATCTGGACTGTGCTGTATCGCGGCGGCTTCTACCGTGGCGGCGCGATCCACATGAGCGCACTGGCCGGCATCGACCAGGCGCTTTGGGACATCAAGGGCAAGGCCCTCGGTGTGTCGGTCAGCGATCTGCTCGGCGGTCAGGTGCGGGACAAGATCCGTGTGTACTCGTGGATCGGCGGCGACCGTCCGGCTGATACCGCGCGGGCCGCGAAAGAGGCGGTGGGCCGTGGTTTTACGGCGGTGAAAATGAACGGCACCGAGGAGCTGCAATTCCTCGATACCTTCGAGAAAGTCGATCTGGCGCTGGCGAACGTTGCTGCCGTGCGTGATGCGGTGGGGCCGAACGTCGGCATCGGCGTCGACTTCCATGGCCGGGTACACAAACCCATGGCCAAGGTACTGATGAAGGAACTCGACCCGTACAAACTGATGTTCATCGAAGAGCCGGTGCTCAGCGAAAACTATGAAGCGCTGAAAGAACTGGCACCGCTGACCAGCACCCCGATTGCCCTTGGCGAGCGGCTTTTTTCGCGCTGGGATTTTAAACGGGTGCTGAGCGAAGGTTACGTCGACATCATCCAGCCGGATGCGTCCCACGCCGGCGGCATCACCGAGACCCGCAAGATCGCCAACATGGCCGAAGCCTACGACGTGGCGCTGGCACTGCATTGCCCGCTGGGGCCGATTGCGCTGGCGGCGTGTCTGCAACTGGACGCCGCTTGTTACAACGCGTTTATCCAGGAACAGAGCCTGGGCATCCATTACAACGAGAGCAATGACCTGCTCGATTACGTGAAGGATCCACGGGTGTTCGACTACGACAAAGGCTTCGTGAAAATTCCGAACGGCCCGGGCCTGGGGATTGAGATCAACGAGGAATACGTGATCGAACGCGCGGCGGTCGGCCACCGCTGGCGCAACCCGATCTGGCGGCATGCCGATGGCAGTTTTGCCGAGTGGTGAGTCGCTGACTTTTTGCCGCATCCAGTAAGTCAGATCTCCAGGGAGCGGAGATCTGCATACCCTCGACCTCAATAAACATAAGAAGAGGCGCTCCCTATGCAACCGCAAACCCTCACTGGGCAAGCGACGTTAGTCACGCCCAGCCGCAAGCGATTTTTTATCATGGTGTTGCTGTTCATCACCGTGGTCATCAACTACCTCGACCGCAGCAACCTGTCGATTGCCGCCCCGGCACTGACGACGGATCTGGGCATCGATCCGGTGCACGTCGGGCTGATCTTCTCCGCGTTCGGCTGGACCTACGCCGCGATGCAAATCCCCGGCGGATGGCTGGTAGACCGGGTGCCGCCGCGCATCCTTTATAGCGTCGCGCTGCTGTTGTGGTCGCTGGCCACCGTGATGCTCGGTTTCGCCGCCAGTTTCATCGCGCTGTTCGTGCTGCGCATGGCGGTCGGTGCGCTGGAAGCACCGGCTTATCCGATCAACAGCCGCGTGGTGACGACCTGGTTCCCCGAGCGTGAACGGGCCACGGCTATCGGTTTCTACACCTCCGGGCAGTTTGTCGGGCTGGCGTTTCTGACCCCGGTGCTGGCGTGGCTGCAACATGAATTTGGCTGGCACATGGTGTTTGTCGCGACCGGCGCGGTGGGCATTGTGTGGGCGGCGATCTGGTACGCGGTGTATCGCGAGCCGCGTGATTTCAAAGGCGCCAATCAAGGCGAAATCGACTTGATCCGCGAGGGTGGCGGGCTGGTGGACATCGCCGCCGAAACCGCCAAGGTGAAGGCGAAATTCAGCTGGGCCGATCTCGGCATCGTCCTCAGCAAGCGCAAGTTGTGGGGAATCTACCTCGGTCAGTTCTGCCTCAACTCGACGCTGTGGTTTTTCCTGACCTGGTTCCCGACCTACCTGGTGAAATACCGCGGCATGGACTTCATAAAGTCCGGTCTGCTGGCGTCGCTGCCGTTTCTCGCTGCGTTCATCGGCGTGCTGTGTTCCGGATTCTTTTCCGACTTCCTGATTCGCCGTGGTTGCACCGTCGGATTTGCGCGCAAGCTGCCGATCATTGGCGGGCTGCTGATTTCCACCTCGATCATCGGCGCCAACTTCGTTGAGTCGACGCCGTTGGTGATTGCCTTCCTGGCGCTGGCGTTTTTCGGCAACGGGCTGGCGTCGATCACCTGGTCGCTGGTGTCGACACTGGCACCCGCGCGGTTGCTGGGCCTGACCGGTGGGGTGTTCAACTTCATCGGCAACCTGTCGGCGATAGCCACGCCGATTGTCATCGGCTTCCTGGCCAGCGGCGATTCGTTCGCCCCGGCGATTACCTACATCGCGGTTCTGGCATTGATCGGTGCTTTGTCCTACGTGTTGCTGGTGGGTAAGGTCGAGCGCATCGAGTTGTAGTCGGCTATGTCGGGCGACCATAATGCCGCCCGTTCCCTCGCTCAACGCTAAAGGCTGGATATGCAGGAAGAAGCCCCAAAAACCGCCAAGGACGCCGCGCCGACCGGCACCCAGACCCTGCTTCGCGGGTTGGGTGTGGTGCAGGCCGTCGCCAGTGGCGCCCGCGATCTCAAAGAGATTGCCCGCCTGATCGGCACCACGCGCAGCACCACCCATCGTCTGGCCAGTTGTCTGGTGGACGAGCGCTACCTGCGCGTCGTGCCGCAAGTCGGTTATCTGCTGGGGCCGAAGCTGATCGAACTGGGTTTCCAGGCGCGCGAAGAGTTGCCGCTGGTGACCCTGGCCGGGCCGTATCTGGACGAGTTGTCGGCACTGACCGGCGATACCGTTCACCTCGGGATTCGTGAAGGCGACGAAGTGCTTTATCTGTTGAAGAATCCGGGGCGCAATGGCCCGGAAATGCGCTCGCGGGTCGGCCATCGCATGCCGCTGGCGCGCACCGGGATCGGCAAGGCGCTGATGCTGGATGACGCGCCGCAGGACTGGCAGCGTCTGTACGACATCAGTCTGCCGGCGGGTGGGAAAAGTCAGTTCTGGCCGCAGCATCCGCAACAGTCGTGGGAGCAACTGGAGCAGCGGATGACCGAGTACGTGGCCGGCGGTTACGCGTTCGATCTGGAAGACAACGAACCGTCGATCCGCTGCGTGGCGGCGCCGATCCGCGACGCGAGCAAGCGCATCGTCGCGGCGGTCAGCATCGCCAGCACCGTGCCGTACATGCCGCTGGAAAAAATGGCCGAGCTGATTCCCCTGATCAAAGGGGTCACGGCCCGGCTCTCGGCTGAGCTTGGCTTGAAGGTTTAAAGCTTCAAGGTCGCCATGTCGATCACGAAACGGTACTTCACGTCACCGGCGATCATGCGGGCGTAGGCTTCGTTGATCTGGCGGATGTCGAGCATTTCGATGTCGCAGCTGATGTTGTGCTCGGCGCAGAAATCCAGCACTTCCTGGGTTTCGGCGACGCCACCGATCAACGAACCGGCCAGTACCCGGCGACCCAGCACCAGTTTCGCGGCGTGGACCGGCGGATCGATCGGTTCGATCAGGCCCACCAGAATGTGCACGCCGTCGAAGCGCAGGGTGTCGAGGTACGGGTTGAGATCGTGCTGCACCGGAATGGTGTCCAGCAGGAAGTCGAAACGACCGGCTGCAGCTTTCATTTGCTCTTCGTCGGTGGACACGATCACATGATCGGCGCCCTGACGACGACCTTCCTCGGCCTTGCTCACCGAGCGGGTAAACAACGTCACCTCAGCGCCCATGGCTTTGGCGAACTTGATGCCCATGTGGCCGAGGCCGCCCATGCCGAGAATCCCGACCTTGTCACCGGCTTTCACGCCGTAGTGCTTGAGCGGCGAATAGGTGGTGATGCCGGCGCAGAGAATTGGCGCCGCAGCCGCCAGATCCAGCTTCTCGGGGATGCGCACCACGAAGTGCTCGCTGACCACGATGCTGTCCGAATAACCGCCCATGGTGTTGCTGCCATCTACTCGGTCCGGAGTGGCATAGGTCATGGTCGGGCCTTCGAGGCAGTATTGCTCGAGGTTCGACTGGCAGGCTTCGCAGGTGCGGCAGGAGTCGACCATGCAGCCCACGCCGACCAGATCGCCGACCTTGTGTTTGGTGACGTTCGCACCGACGGCGGTGACTTTTCCGACAATCTCGTGGCCGGGCATCAACGGGTAAACGGCGATGCCCCATTCGTTGCGCGCCTGGTGGATGTCGGAGTGGCAGACGCCGCAGTACAGGATCTCGATGGCGACGTCGTCCGCTCGAGGGGTGCGACGTTCGAACTTCATCGGGGCGAGGGGAGTGGTGGCCGTTTGAGCGGCATAGCCGATGGCGGTGTACATGTGAAACCTCGCAAAAGCAGTGACAAGTGAGGCGGCGCATTCTGGGCGCCGTCCGGTCGTCCGGCCATGGCGATTCCTCCGGGTGTCATGCCTAATCCTCCGGCATGCGGGGTTGATCGGTCGCATTGGCAAAAGGATCTGCGATGATGCTTTCATCCCTTTTTCCGTGATTTTTTCTGAAGAGCCACCCGATGCAATTGACCCGTCACCTTGATGCCAACGCCACCCTGGTTTCGCTGATCGAACCGCTGGCGCTGCGCGATGGTTACAGCCAGACCGGGCTGCCGGGCGTGCAGGTGTTGCGCGCCAGTTGCGACGTCGCCCGTGGCCCGCACATTTATGAACCGAGCCTGATGATCATCGCCCAAGGCAGCAAACTGGCGTATCTCGGGCCGCGCACCATGGAATACGGCGCCGGGCATTACCTGATTCAGGCGTTGCCGGTGCCGTTCGAGTGCGAAACCTATGCGTTGCCGGACGCGCCGTTGCTCGGCGTGTCGGTGGCGATCGACCGGGTGCTGCTCGGTGAACTGGTGCTGGCCATGGGGCTGGCGCCGGGGCGGCATATTCCGGCACAGACACCGGAGTCGATGACTTCGGTGGTGCTTGATGATGGCATGCGCGGTTGTGTCGAACGCTTGTTGCGCTGTCTGCTCGATCCGCTGGAGTGCCAGATTCTTGGGCCGGCGCGGGTGCGAGAGTTATTGTTCGTGGCGTTGCGCGGACCACAGGCCGATGTGTTGCGGGCATTGGTGGAGCAGCAGGGGCAGTTTGCCCGTGTCGCGGCTTCGATCAGCCATTTGCACTCGCACTACACCGAGCCGTTGAACGTCGAGACATTGGCCAGTTGCGCGAACATGAGCGTTTCGACCTTTCATGAGCATTTCAAACGCAGCACGTTGCTGTCGCCGGTGCAGTATCTGAAGCGTTTGCGCTTGTTGAAGGCGCAGACATTGTTGATCGCTGAAGGATTGGGGGTTGCGCAGGTGGCGCATCGGGTGGGGTATCAGAGTACGTCGCAGTTCAGCCGCGAGTACAAACGCTACTTTGAACGCAGTCCGGGGGATGAGCGAGCGGCTTGATTTTCGGCAAATCGCAGGCAACAAAAAGGCCCCGGTATTGGGAGCCTTGATGTTCAGCGGTTCGACTTACATATTCGGATAGGTCGGGCCGCCGGCGCCTTCCGGCGTCACCCAGGTGATGTTCTGCGAAGGATCCTTGATGTCACAGGTCTTGCAGTGCACGCAGTTCTGGGCGTTGATCTGGAAGCGCTTCTCGCCGTCTTCCTTGGTGATCACTTCATATACGCCGGCCGGGCAGTAGCGCTGCGCCGGTTCGTCATACAGCGGCAGGTTCTTGCTCAGCGGGATGGTCGGGTCGGTCAGCTTCAGGTGGCACGGTTGTTCTTCTTCATGGTTGGTACCGGAGATGAACACCGAGCTCAGCTTGTCGAAGCTGATCTTGCCGTCGGGTTTCGGGTAGTCGATCTTCTTGCAGTCGGCCGCAAGCTTGAGGCAAGCGTAGTCCGGCTTGGTGTCGTGCAGGGTGAACGGCAGTTTGCCGCCGAAGATGTTCTGGTCCAGCCAGTTGAAACCGCCGCCGACGATGGCGCCGAACTTGTGGATCGCCGGGCCGAAGTTGCGGCTGGCGAACAGTTCTTCGTAGAGCCAGCTCTTCTTGAACGCATCGACGTAAGTGGTCAGCTCTTCAATGCCGTCCTTTTCAGCGAACAGCGCGTCGGCTACGGATTCAGCGGCGAGCATGCCGGACTTCATCGCGGTGTGGCTGCCCTTGATCTTGGCGAAGTTCAGGGTGCCGAGGTCGCAACCGATCAGCGCACCGCCCTTGAAGACCATTTTCGGCAGCGAGTTCAGGCCGCCTTTGCAGATCGCACGTGCGCCGTAGCTGATGCGCTTGCCGCCTTCCAGATATTGCTTGAGCACCGGGTGATGCTTGAGGCGCTGGAATTCGTCGAACGGCGACAGGTAGGTGTTGCTGTAGGACAGGTCGACAATCAGGCCGACTACGACCTGGTTGTTTTCCAGGTGATAGAGGAAGGAACCGCCGGTGTTCTCGGTGCCCATGATGTCCATCGGCCAACCGGCGGTGTGCACCACCAGGCCTGGCTGGTGTTTGGCCGGGTCTATTTCCCAGATTTCTTTCAGGCCGATGCCGTAGTGCTGGGCGTCGGCGTCGCTGTCGAGGTTGTAGCGTTTGATCAACTGCTTGCCGATGTGGCCACGGCAACCTTCGGCGAACAGCGTGTATTTGCCACGCAGTTCCATGCCTGGGGTGTACAGGCCTTCTTTCGGATGACCTTCGCGGTCAACGCCGAGGTCGCCGGTGATGATCCCGCGTACCACGCCGTTTTCATCGATCAGCGCTTCCTGAGCGGCGAAGCCCGGGTAGATTTCCACGCCCAGGTTCTCGGCCTGCTGAGCGAGCCAGCGGCACAGGTTGCCGAGGGAGATAATGTAGTTGCCTTCGTTGTGCATGGTCTTGGGCACAAAGAAGTCAGGAATTTTCTGCGCGCTTTCGGCGTTTTTCAGCACGAAAATGTCATCGCGGGTGACGGGCGTGTTCAGCGGGGCGCCGAGTTCTTTCCAGTCCGGGAACAGTTCATTCAGGGCTCGTGGTTCGAATACGGCACCGGACAGGATGTGCGCGCCGACTTCGGAGCCTTTTTCGACCACGCAGACGCTGATTTCCTTACCGGCTTCGGCGGCCTTCTGCTTCAGACGGCAGGCGGCGGACAGGCCAGCGGGGCCGGCACCGACGATGACCACGTCGAATTCCATGTATTCGCGTTCCACAGGCTATCTCCTACTCAAGGCTCAACAGTTTTTTTTCTAATTTGGAGGTTCGGTGTCGTATCCGTTATTGCCTTTACGTTAACGTCAAGGCTAATAATGGGCAAACCACCTTTCTCTCTAGGCGGCGCATTATATCTACACCACTCTTAGCGTCCAATACAAACGTTTGTTTGAATCGGCTCCAGCCCAGAGAAATCAAAGAAGCGCGGCTTATGACAGGGCATTTTGGCGTATTGACCAGAATGGGCGTTCCGGTCAAGATACGGGCGGTTTTGCGCTCGCCGTAGGCTGAATGGTGGTTTCAAGAGCACCTCTAAAGACAGGGCGTAGGCGGTAACCGGTGATGCGCAGCGCAGGTTCGGCGCGCAGTTTACACACCGCGAAGCGGCATGACTCGTCGGTCACGACTGACGAACGGTCATCCCGCTCAGCCGGCGTTTTTAGAGGTGCCCTTGTGCCCGATGAGCATCAACCGCCAGGTTCGCCTAGGCGACTTTCTTTTCACCGGAGAGTAACGAGGAATCCATGAAGGTTCTTGTAGCTGTCAAACGCGTTGTGGATTACAACGTCAAGGTTCGCGTCAAGGCGGACAATTCCGGCGTAGACCTCGCCAACGTCAAGATGTCGATGAACCCGTTCTGCGAAATCGCAGTGGAAGAAGCCGTACGCCTGAAAGAAAAAGGCGTTGCGACTGAAATCGTCGTCGTCTCCATCGGCCCGTCCACCGCTCAGGAACAGCTGCGTACCGCACTGGCTCTGGGTGCCGACCGCGCCATCCTCGTCGAATCCGCTGAAGACCTGACTTCCCTGGCCGTGGCCAAGCTGCTCAAGGCCGTGGTCGACAAGGAACAGCCTCAGCTGGTGATCCTGGGCAAACAGGCCATCGACAGCGACAACAACCAGACCGGCCAGATGCTCGCTGCACTGAGCGGCTACGGTCAGGGCACTTTCGCCTCGAAAGTCGAAGTCTCCGGCGACAGCGTTGCCGTGACTCGCGAAATCGACGGCGGCGCGCAGACCGTTTCCCTGAAACTGCCAGCGATCGTCACCACCGACCTGCGTTTGAACGAGCCGCGCTATGCGTCCCTGCCAAACATCATGAAAGCCAAGAAGAAGCCTCTCGAGACGCTGACTCCGGACGCTTTGGGCGTTTCCACCGCCTCCACCAACAAGACCCTGAAAGTCGAAGCGCCGGCTGCACGCAGCGCGGGCATCAAGGTCAAGTCGGTGGCTGAACTGGTCGAGAAACTGAAAAACGAAGCGAAGGTAATCTGATCATGACTATCTTGGTAATCGCCGAACACGACAACAAGGTGCTGGCTCCGGCCACCCTGAACACCGTGGCTGCCGCTGCCAAAATCGGCGGCGACATCCACGTTCTGGTTGCAGGCCAGGGCGCGGGCGCCGTAGCTGAAGCCGCCGCGAAAATCGCTGGCGTGAGCAAAGTCCTGAACGCTGACAATGCTGCCTACGCGCATCAGCTGCCGGAAAACGTTGCTCCGCTGGTAGCCGAGCTGGGTGCTGGCTACAGCCACATCCTCGCTGCCGCCACTTCCAACGGCAAAAACATCCTGCCGCGTGTTGCTGCCCAGCTGGACGTTGACCAGATCTCCGAGATCATCTCGGTAGAAAGCGCTGACACCTTCAAGCGTCCGATCTACGCCGGTAACGCCATCGCTACCGTGCAATCGACCGCTGCGATCAAAGTGATCACCGTGCGTGCCACCGGTTTCGATCCGGTTGCCGCTGAAGGTGGTTCGGCTGCCGTTGAATCGGTTGCCGCTGCTCACAACGCCGGCACTTCCAGCTTCGTCAGTGAAGAACTGGCCAAGTCCGATCGTCCTGAGCTGACCGCTGCCAAGATCGTCGTATCCGGCGGCCGCGGCATGCAGAACGGCGACAACTTCAAACACCTGTACGCTCTGGCCGACAAGCTGGGCGCTGCCGTTGGTGCTTCCCGCGCCGCGGTCGACGCAGGTTTCGTACCGAACGACATGCAGGTCGGTCAGACTGGCAAGATCGTTGCACCACAGCTGTACATCGCCGTCGGTATCTCCGGCGCGATCCAGCACCTGGCCGGCATGAAAGACTCCAAAGTGATCGTTGCGATCAACAAGGACGAAGAAGCGCCGATCTTCCAGGTGGCCGATTACGGCCTGGTGGCGGACTTGTTCGAAGCCGTACCTGAGCTGGAGAAGCTGGTCTAATCCGGCCGCTTCACTTATAAAGAGCCCGACCTTTTGGTCGGGCTTTTTTTTGTCTCGGATTTGAGTGGGAGCGTTTCGCCATGGATCTGCATCGTCGGTTGGGCTGCTCGTGGTTGCTGGGGCTGGCATTGTTGCCGGGCCTGTCGGTGGCGGCGGGCAAGTGCGAGCGGCTGGTCGTCACCGGCAGCCCGGATGCACCGCCGTACCTCTGGCAGGATCCGCAGAACCCCAAGCAACTGATCGGCGCCAGTGCCGACCTGTTGCAACAGGTGGCCAAGGGTTTGGGCATCAAAGTCGAACTGCTGTATGCCGGCAAGCGTTCCCAAGCCCTCGACGAAGTACGCAGCGGGCGAATGGACATGCTGGCCGACGCACCGCTGACCTTCAATGAGCTGGAAAACCTCGACTACATTCATCCGCCGTTGCTGGAAAACGATTACCTGGTCTGGACGCGCAAAGGCTCGACACTGGCCTACAGCGAAGCCAAGGACCTGCACGGGCATACCGGCGGCCTGTCGGAAAAGTCTCGAATGACCCCGGCATTCGGCACTTTCGCCGAGCAGCAATTGACCCTGACCCGTACGGCAAACCTGACCCAGGCGTTTCAGAAACTTCTGCTGGGCGAGGTGGAATATGTACTCGCCGGGCGCTACTCGGGCATGGCGGCCGCGCAGGCACTGGGCATGGCCAATGATTTGCTGGCTTTTGAACAACCCATCGACCGCCCCGGTCTGTTCCTCGCGGTTTCGCACAACTCGGCCTGCAACGATCCGTGGTTGCGCGGACAGCTGGCCAAAAAGATGACAGAATTGCCCGCGTCCGGCCTGACGGAAGCCGCGCTGCAACGCAACATCGAGCGCTGGAAGGCGCAGCAGCAACAGCCGCCGCAACAACCTGTCAGCGCCCCAAAACAGTAGGGATTCTTAGTGAGTAATCGACTTCTTTTCGCGGCCATGGCCGTTCTGGCCCTGGCCGGTTGCGCCAGCGATCCGGCACCCAACGAACAAATGCGCCTGACCGAGCAAGCCCTTGAGCAAGCCAAAGCCGTGGGCGCCACCGCCGAAGACGTGCCGGAAATGAAACTGGCAGAAGACAAATTCAACCGGGCCAAGGGCAGCATGGCGGGTGAGTCCTACAAGAATGCGCGGATGCGATTCGAACAGGCCGAACTCGACGCACGTCTGGCGGAAGCCAAAGTCTTGACCCAGAAGAGCGAAGAGCAAGTGAACGTGCTCAACACCCGCATCGTCCGATTGCGTAAGCAACTGGGGGATGCCCAATGAGCCTGAAGTCCAAAGCCCTCGGCACGCTGATCCTTGTCGGTTGCGCCAGCCTTTACGGCTGCGCCGGTCAGCACAGCGAATCCGCATTGCAGCAGGCCAGCACCGACTTCCAGAAGGTCAAGGAAGATTCCAACGTGCTGCGCATCGCGCCGAAAGATGTGATCCGCGCCGGTGAATCCCTGGCCCGTGCCGATCGTCTGTCGACGTACTGGGGCAGTGGCTCGGACGTGGTGCATTACGCCTACCTGAGTCAGCGCTACAGCGAAATCGCCCGTGAGCACACCAATCAGGTACTCAACGAAGAGCGTGCAGCGAAGCTGGAGCTGGAGCGCCAACGCCTGCAACTGGCACTGCGCGAGTCGAAACTGCTGAGCGTGCAACAGCAGGGCAAATGGCTGGAAGAGCAGATCGTTGCACTGGCCACTACCCAGACCGACCGTGGTCTGGTGATGACCCTGGGGGACGTGCTGTTCGACACCGGTGAAGCCGAACTGAAAAACTCGGCCAATCGCGTTGTGCTGAAGATCGTGCAGTTCCTGCAACTCAACCCGAAACGCGTGGTGCGCATCGAAGGCTATACCGACAGCACCGGCGGCAAACAGGAAAACCTCAAACTGTCCCGCGACCGCGCGCAGTCGGTGGCGGACGTGTTGACGGATCTGGGCATCGACGAAAAACGCATTCAGGTCGAAGGCTACGGCGACGAATACCCGGTGGACGCCAACGCTTCCGAGCGTGGGCGTGCGCAGAACCGTCGGGTGGAAATCGTGTTCTCCGACGAAAAAGGCCAGCTCGGCGCCGCCCGCTGAGGGTGGCGTTACTGGAAAGCCCGGGCTGTCAGGCAGCACCGGGCTTTTTTACGTCTGTCGATTACCTCACAAAGCAGTACAGATTTAACCGACACAGCACTGTATGGTTGACTAATATGGCAACTGTCCCAGTACACTTCCAAACTGTTCCGGTATTGTTTCACACAAGAATAAAACGCCCGTGAAATCGAGTGCTGCGTCATGACCAATCTCTTGCTCTACCAACGTATTGCTCAACAGCTGGCCGAAGATATCCGCCGTGGCGTCTATCAACCGGGCGAGCGCGTGCCTTCGGTGCGCAAGATGAGTTCGCAGCTCAACGTCAGCCATGCCACGGTGTTGCAGGCTTACGCCAACCTCGAGGATCAGGGCCTGATCCGCGCGCGGCCGCAGTCCGGTTACTACGTGCACCAGACTCCCGCACTGACGGCGCCAACGCCGGACATCGCCCGGGTCGAACGGCCAGGCCTAGTCACCCGTAGCAGCATCATTCAGCAAGTATTGGTCGAATCCCGTCGTGAAGGCGTGTTCCCGCTGGGCGCGGCGGTGCCGAGTGTCGATTACTTGCCGGTGCGCGCCCTGCATCAGCAACTGGCCAAGGTCACCCGGTTTCACAGCCCTCGGGCGTTCAGCTACATGTTCAGCCCCGGTTTCGAACCATTGCGCCGGCAAGTGGCGATTCGCATGCGTGATGCAGGCGTGGTCGTTGACCCCTCGGAAGTGGTGATCACCCACGGTTGTGTCGACGCCTTGCAGATGTCGTTGCGAGTGCTGACTCGCCCCGGCGACCTGATCGCCGCCGAATCGCCAACTTATTATGGGTTGTTGCAATTGGCGGATCTGCTGGGCCTGAAAGTCATCGAGATCCCCAGCGACCCCGCCACCGGCATGAGCCTCGAAGCCCTGCAACTGGCGGCCAACCAATGGTCGATCAAGGCGCTGGTGCTGACCACGCGCCTGAGTAACCCACTCGGCGGCACCATGCCCGAGGAGCGCCAGAAACAGCTGCTGAGACTGGCCTCGGACTTCGATATCCAGATTGTCGAAGACGACATCTATGGCGAGTTGATGTTCGAGCAGGGCCGCACCAAGTCGCTCAAGGCCTACGACCGGCTCGATCGGGTGATCTATTGCTCGAGTTTTTCCAAGACGTTATCGCCCGGTGTGCGCATCGGCTGGATGATCGCCGGCAAGTATCAGCAGGAAATCCAGCGCTTGCAGACCTTCAGCACCCATTCGGCGTGCAGCGTCACGCAAATGGCCATCGCGGCGTACCTCGAAAACGGCGGCTATGACCGGCATTTAAGGTACATACGTCAGGAATACCGAAAAAATCTCAGCGCGTTCCAGCTGGCGGTTCAGCAGTACTTTCCCGAGGGTACGCAGATGACCCGGCCGACCGGCGGATTCATTCTGTGGGTCAGTCTGCCGGGGCGGGTCAACACTCAGGAATTGCACGTGCGGGCGCTGCAACAGGGCATCAGCATTGCGCCGGGCCTGATCTTCAGCAACACCGAACAGTTCAACCACTGCATCCGGTTGAACTGCGGCATCCCTTGGAATCGCGAGGCGGAACGGGCGCTGATGACCCTCGGGATGTTGGCGACGCAGCTCTGCCAGGAGATGGCCGGCGGATTTTGAAACAATGGCGGAGCTTGTCATGTGACGTCCAACAGGCGAGCATATGGCCCTCTGCCGTTAGCTTCGTTGGGTTCATGAAAGCGAAATTTTCTGCCGCCTGGGTTGTGCTCTGCCTGTTGATGATGGGTCATGTGCCTGGTGCAATGGCGGCCGCGGCTCAGGAAAAAACGCCGGCCACGGCCAAGAAAACCGTTCCAGCGAAGAAAGAACCACAGAAAAAGGCTGCTCCCGCCAAGAAGCGCGCTCCGGTCGCTTCCAAGTCCAAGTCGGCGAAGGAAGTCGCCAAGACGCCGTTGCCGTCCGCGAAGCTCGATTTGAGTCTGCCCAAAGACATGGTTCAGGAATTGAAGCCGCCTGGCTCCGTGACGCTGCCCAAGCGCGACACGATCCTGCCGCAGATGTTCGGCGACAAGAACAGCGGGTTCCAGCTCAACGGCCGTTTGCTCAGCAACGAAATGCAGTTGCAGTTGCGCAATGAGGAGCGTCGGGAAGTCGAAGGCGCGGCGCTGGATTTCGAGTTCAAGCAATAAATCGTCCCCATCGGTGACCCGCAGACCAGACGCTTTGTCGGAGACTGGTCAGTCACTTTTATTTCTGCGTAAAAACCCCGGTTCAGGGAATTTAAAACAGCCGTTTAAGCGGTTACCCTGTTCCGCGTCCCTTTAACACATTGCCCGCTGCGAGGAATGCGTCGTCATGAAATGCCGTGAAGGCTGTGGCGCCTGCTGCATTGCCCCTTCCATCAGTTCGCCGATTCCAGGCATGCCCGATGGCAAACCTGCCGGTGAACGCTGCGTTCAGTTGTCGGTCGATAACCTGTGCAACATTTTCGGCCGACCGGAGCGTCCGGCGGTCTGTTCAGGATTCAGGGCCGATCCCGACGTCTGCGGCAGCAGCCAGGAAGACGCGATCAGACTGCTCGGCTGGTGGGAGCAGATGACGGCGGCGTGATGTGTCAAACGAACGGAACTTCAACAATAAGGAATAAGACTATGGGTTCGCTGCATCGTATCGCTGTGTTGTGTGGTTTGACTGCCGTGCTGGCCACCTCGGCCGCCCAGGCTGAAGACTGGAAAGTCGCCAAGAACGAGGACGGCATCAAGGTCTCCCTGAGCGAAGTGCCGGGTTCGGACTACAAGTCTTATCAGGGTGTGACCTTGATGAAGACCACCGTCGCCAAACTGCGCGCCTTGCAGGAAGACGTCTCCGGTGCCTGCGCATGGATTCACGAGTGCAAGACCCAGAAACTGCTCAAGCACGAAGGTGACCAGAGCTGGACCTACACTCAGTTCAATACGCCATGGCCGGTCACCCCGCGCGACTCCATCCTGCATGTCACCACTGTTGAAGGCGCCGATGGCAGCCTGACCCGCAATCTGGAAGGCGTGCCGAAGTACCTGCCTGAAGAAAAGGGCTTTGTGCGGGTCGCGCAGGTCAAAGGCTTCTGGAAGTTCGTGCCAAAGGGCGATCAGGTTGAAGTGACCTATCAGGTTCACACCGAGCCGGGCGGCAGCGTGCCATCGATGATCGCCAACAAGTTTGTGGTCGATGCTCCGTTCAACACCCTGAAAGCCTTGAAAGAACGCGCCGAGAAGTAACTGTCGCGTTCATCTGTAAACGCCCCGAAGAACTCGGGGCGTTTTGTTTTCCAGGTTTATTGTGTTTCCGGATATGCGTTGAACGAAATTTTCACAAAGTCTCCAAGACAATTCGCCCGCGCTGTTTGCACCTGTCCCGGTGTGCTGTGCCTTGAATGAAAGCGTCCGGCAGCGGGCACTAATCAATGGCAATGCCGCCGATGATCGTGCAACATTTGCGCTCCGCGCAAGCCCCGGGGCCTGGAATGGCCAACAGAGGGCAGGGCGCAGCTGAATTTTTGCAACTTCAACTTCCAATGGGTCCTAAAACGACATGGCAAACCCGGACGCCCTGAGTCAGCAGCGATCTTCCAGTCGCCTGCTGCAACCGACCGTCAAATCGCATCTGGCCTACACGCTCCTTTGCGCGCTGGTCATGATGGTGATGTTTTCCGTGCTGCGCCTCGCGCTGCTGGTCTACAACCGCGAGATGATCCTCGACACCCCGGCCTCGACTTTCCTCGAAGCCTTCGCCAACGGCCTGCGCTTCGATATTCGCCTGGTGGTGTATGTCTGCATTCCGCTGGTGCTGGCGCTGTTCAGCGCCCGGGCCATGGCGGCGCGTGGGTTCTTCCGTCTGTGGTTGACTGTCGCTTCGAGCATCGCGCTGTTCCTCGGCCTGATGGAGATGGACTTCTATCGCGAGTTCCACCAGCGCCTCAACGGCCTGGTGTTCCAGTACGTGAAGGAAGACCCGAAAACCGTGATGAGCATGCTCTGGTACGGTTTCCCGGTGGTGCGCTACCTGCTGGCGTGGGTCGTGGGCACGCTGATCCTGACCCTGGCGTTCAAGGGCGCCGACCGTCTGACCCGTCCACGTGGCCCGTTCAGTGGTGGCAACGTCGGCACCCGTCAAGTGGCGCCATGGTATGCGCGTCTGGCGGTATTCGTGGTGTGCCTGCTGATCTGCGTGGTCGCCGCTCGCGGCACACTGCGTCAAGGCCCGCCGCTGCGTTGGGGTGACGTGTACACCACCGATTCGAACTTCGCCAACCAGCTCGGCCTCAACGGCACGCTGTCGCTGATCGCGGCGGCCAAGGACCGGATGGGCGAGGATCGCGACAACATCTGGAAAGCCACGCTGCCGCAGGATCAGGCGCAGAAAGTCGTGCGCGAGATGCTGGTGATGCCGGACGACAAACTGGTAGATGCCGATATCGCCGCCGTGCGTCGTGAATACACGCCGCCTGCCGACAAGATCCTGCCGATCAAGAACGTCGTCGTGATCCTGATGGAGAGCATGGCCGGTCACTCGGTCGGTGCTCTGGGCGCGCCGGGCAACATCACGCCGTACCTCGACAAACTGTCGAAGGAAGGCCTGCTGTTCGACCGCTTCTTCTCCAACGGCACCCACACCCACCAGGGCATGTTCGCCACCATGGCCTGCTTCCCGAACCTGCCGGGTTTCGAATACCTGATGCAGACCCCGGAAGGCAGCCACAAACTGTCCGGCCTGCCGCAGTTGCTCAGCGCGCGCAACTATGACGACGTGTACGTCTACAACGGTGACTTTGCCTGGGACAACCAGTCCGGTTTCTTCAGCAACCAGGGCATGACCAACTTCGTCGGCCGTAACGACTTCGTGAACCCGGTGTTCTCCGATCCGACCTGGGGCGTGTCCGACCAGGACATGTTCGATCGTGGTCTGGTGGAACTCAAGGCGCGGGAAAACGGCAAACCGTTCTACGCGCTGCTGCAGACCCTGTCCAACCACACGCCGTACGCCTTGCCGACGCCGTTGCCGGTCGAGCGCGTCACTGACCGTGGTCCGCTCAACGAGCACCTGACCGCCATGCGTTACGCAGACTGGGCGCTGGGCCAGTTCTTCGAGAAGGCCCGCAAGGAGCCGTACTTCAAGGAAACCCTGTTCGTCATCGTTGGCGACCACGGCTTCGGCAACGAGCGTCAGATCACCGAAATGGACCTGGGCCGCTTCAACGTGCCGATGCTGATGATCGCACCGGGCATCCAGGAAAAATTCGGTACCCGTGACCACACTGTGGGCACCCAGATCGACATCGTGCCGACCATCATGGGTCGCCTCGGTGGCGAAGTGCGCCATCAGTGCTGGGGCCGCGATCTGTTGAACCTGCCGCAGGGTGACACCGGTTTCGGTGTGATCAAGCCGTCGGGCAGCGAGCAGACCACCGCCATCGTCACCGCCGACCAGATTCTGGTGCTGCCGAAAGAGAAGGAAATGGCGCCGAAGATCTACCAGTACCAACTGGGCGCTAATCCTTCTGCCGAAATCATTCCGGATGCACCGCGCACTGCCGAGCTGAAACTCAAGCTCGAAGCGTTCCTGCAAACGGCCACCAAGAGCCTGATCGACAACACCGCCGGTGTGATTAACGGCAAGCCGGACTGATCATTCAGTGCAATAAAAAAGAGGCCCTTTGAAGGGCCTCTTTTTTTTGTCGGTCAAACAGTCATATCCGACCGAGTAACAACAGCACCAACAGTACTACCAGCACCACACCGATAATGCCCGAAGGGCCATAACCCCAACTTCTGGAGTGCGGGAAGACCGGCAGACCACCGATCAGCAACAGGATCAGGATAATGATTAGAATTGTGCCCATGTCTATTTCCTTGTTGATAGTGTCTGTGAAGTCTTGGTGTTCAAGGGCGGCTGGAAGTTGAACTAAATCCAGACGGCTTACAAATTCCGACTGGTGCGCGTGAAAGAAAATTCAATGTTTTTTTAAGGTATTTGGCTCGCGTGCTTATTTCGTTTGCTGTCGTGGTTTGCCCTCGCCATTCAGCAATCTGATGGAGCGTGGGTCGCTGATGATCCTTCGCTACACTCCGCGCATCTTCCCCGGAACAACAAGGCTGTCTGCTATGCAAAATCGCATGATGATCACTGGCGCGGGCTCAGGCCTGGGTCGCGAAATCGCGCTGCGCTGGGCGCGTGAAGGCTGGCAACTGGCCTTGTCCGACGTCAGCGAGCCTGGTTTGCAGGAGACTCTGAAACTGGTTCGCGAGGCCGGTGGCGATGGCTTCATCCAGCGCTGCGACGTGCGTGATTACAGCCAGCTCACCGCGTTTGCCCAGGCCTGCGAAGTGAAACTTGGCGGCATCGACATCATCGTCAACAACGCCGGCGTGGCCTCGGGCGGTTTCTTCAGCGAACTGTCGCTGGAGGACTGGGACTGGCAGATCGCGATCAACCTGATGGGCGTGGTCAAGGGCTGCAAAGCGTTCCTGCCGCTGCTGGAGCAGAGCAAGGGCAAGATCATCAACATCGCCTCAATGGCCGCGCTGATGCAGGGCCCGGCGATGAGCAACTACAACGTGGCCAAGGCCGGTGTGGTGGCGCTGTCGGAAAGTCTGTTGATCGAACTGGCCCAGCAGGAAGTCGGGGTTCATGTGGTCTGCCCGTCATTCTTCCAGACCAATCTGCTGGATTCTTTCCGTGGCCCGACGCCGGCGATGAAAGCCCAGGTCGGCAAGTTGCTGGAAAGTTCGCCCATCACCGCGGGCGATATTGCCGACTACATCTACAAACAAGTCGCGGCCGGCGAGTTCATGATCCTGCCCCACGAACAAGGGCGCATGGCCTGGGCGCTCAAACAGAAGAACCCGCAGTTGCTGTACAACGAAATGACCGCGATGGCCGAAAAGATGCGCGCCAAGGCCAAGCAGAACAACGGCTGAACTTGCCCGGCGTTCGCCGCATCGTTAGGGTGGCCGCAACAGTCACCCTGACGAGATGTCTTGCATGCTCAACTACCTGTGGTTTTTCCTCGCCGCGCTGTTCGAAATCGCCGGCTGTTTCGCGTTCTGGATGTGGTTGCGCCAGGGCAAGAGCGCCTTGTGGGTGATCCCCGCGCTGATCAGCCTGACCCTGTTCGCGCTGCTGTTGACGCGCGTCGAAGCGACCTACGCCGGTCGCGCCTATGCCGCATACGGCGGCATCTACATCATTGCTTCGATTGGCTGGCTGGCGGTGGTCGAACGCATTCGCCCGCTGGGTTCGGACTGGATCGGTGTGGCGCTGTGTGTGATCGGGGCGAGTGTGATCCTGTTCGGGCCACGGTTTTCCGCGAGCTGAATCTTGCAGTCCTGAAGGAAACGTCTGAAGGCACGCGCGCCTTGGCGCGTAGGGAATGACTGAATTGCCCGGCGTGCATTGTAGGGCGGTCGAAACCCGCGCATCTTCAAGGCTCGCAAACCTTGAAGGACACCCCCCCATGCTTGTACTCAGCCGTGTTGTCGGTGAACTGATTTCCATCGGCGACAACATCACTCTGCGCGTTCTGGCGGTCAACGGCTCCAGTGTGCGGTTCGGCGTCGAAGCGCCGGAGCAGGTCGGCGTGCATCGCGCCGAGGTCTACGAACGGATCCAGCGCAAACAGGCCAGCGGCAAGGGCCGCTGACCGTTTTCAGTCGAACAGGTGCTTGGGCACGTCGTGCTTGAGCATCAACTGGCATTGCTCGCTTTCCGGATCGAAGACAATCAGCGCCTGGCCTTTGGTCAGCGCCTGGCGAACCCGCAGCACGCGGGTTTCCAGCGGCGTGTCGTCACCGTTGTCGGTGCCGTCACGGGTGACGAAATCCTCGATCAGGCGGGTGAGGGTGTCGACTTCGAGCGCGTCGTAGGGAATCAGCATGGGCACCTCGGCTAAATCAATGTCGGGATGCTACGGCGAATGACCGCCGAGGGCCAGACTCAACTGTCCGAGCGTTGCCCCACCAGGCTGTCCACCGACGGCACACGGGTGTCGCTCTCCATCTGCGTTTCGTGCTCGATCTGATGACTGAAGCGATCCAGTGAAGCATTGGCCGGTTGCGCATCGCTGGCGAATACCGGCGGGCTCAGAATGTATGCCCCCAGCAAGCGACTGAGCGCCGCAAGACTGTCGATGTGCGTACGTTCGTAGCCGTGGGTTGCGTCGCAACCGAAGGCGAGCAGGGCGGTGCGGATGTCGTGACCGGCAGTGACGGCCGAATGGGCATCGCTGAAGTAATAGCGGAACAGGTCGCGGCGCACCGGCAGTTCGTGTTCACCGGCCAGACGCAACAGGTGCCGCGACAGGTGATAGTCGTACGGCCCGCCGGAATCCTGCATCGCCACGCTCACCGCATGTTCGCTGGAGTGCTGGCCCGGCGCGACCGGGGCGATGTCGATGCCGACGAATTCGCTGACGTCCCACGGCAAGGCTGCCGCTGCGCCGCTGCCGGTTTCCTCGGTGATGGTGAACAGCGGATGGCAGTCGATCATCAACTCCTGACCGCTGTCGACGATGGCTTTCAGCGCTGCCAGCAGTGCAGCGACACCGGCCTTGTCGTCCAGATGGCGAGCACTGATGTGGCCGCTTTCGGTGAACTCCGGCAGAGGATCGAAGGCCACCACATCGCCAACACTGATGCCCAGCGAATCGCAATCGGCACGGGTCGCGCAATAGGCGTCCAGGCGCAATTCGACGTGATCCCAACTGATCGGCATTTCGTCCACGGCGGTGTTGAAGGCATGACCGGAAGCCATCAACGGCAACACGCTGCCGCGAATCACACCGTTGTCGGTGAACAGGCTGACGCGGCTGCCCTCGGCGAATCGGCTCGACCAGCAACCGACCGGCGCGAGGGTCAGGCGCCCGTTGTCTTTCACCGCGCGCACGGCGGCACCGATGGTGTCCAGGTGTGCCGAGACCGCACGGTCGGGGCTGTTTTTCTTGCCCTTGAGGGTGGCGCGGATCGTGCCGCGACGGGTCATCTCGAAGGGGATGCCGAGTTCTTCCAGCCGCTCGGCGACGTAACGCACGATGGTGTCGGTGAATCCGGTGGGGCTGGGAATGGCGAGCATTTCCAGCAGGACTTTCTGCAGGTAATTCAGATCCGGTTCGGGAATTTGGGTGGTCATGGAAACTCCTGTTGCGGGGCGTCATTCGCGCGCTGAACGCGGGAATGACGCTGAAGAGAGATCAAACGGCCGGCTGACTGTGCGGAAACAACAGATCGACAAACCGCTCCGCCGTCGGTTGCGGCTCATGGTTGGCAAGACCCGCCCGCTCGTTGGCTTCGATGAACACGTACGCCGGTTGATCCGCCGCCGGCACCATCAGGTCGAGGCCGACCATCGGAATCTCCAGCGCACGGGCCGCACGTACAGCGGCCTCGGCCAGGGTTGGATGAAGAATCGCCGTGACGTCTTCCAGCGTACCGCCGGTGTGCAGGTTCGCCGTGCGCCGCACGAACAGATGCTCTCCCGCTGGCAGGATGCTGCTGTAGTCGTAACCTGCCGCGTGCAGAGTGCGCTGGGTTTCGTGATCCAGCGGGATTTTGCTTTCGCCGCTGGTGGCCGCTTGCCGGCGCCGACTCTGGGCTTCGATCAGCGCGCCGATGGAATGATGACCGTCGCCGACCACCTCCGCCGGGCGGCGAATCGCCGCTGCAACCACCTCGAAACCGATCACCAGAATCCGCAGGTCGAAGCCTTCGTGGAAGCTTTCGAGCAGCACGCGGGTGTCGAACTGCCTGGCTGCTTCAATGGCCTGCTGCACGTCTTCGATAGTCTGCAGGTCGACAGCCACACCCTGGCCTTGCTCGCCATCCAGCGGTTTGACGACTACTCGCTGGTATTCGTCGAGAAACGCCAGATTGTCGTCCGCATTCCCCGCCAACTGCTGTGACGGCACATTCAACCCGGCAGCTTTCAACACGTTATGGGTCAGGCTCTTGTCCTGGCACAGGTTCATGCTGATGGCGCTGGTCAAATCGCTCAGGGATTCGCGGCAACGCACCCGTCGCCCGCCGTGGATAAGGGTGAACAGCCCGGCGTCGGCGTCGTCCACTTGCACGTCGATGCCGCGCCGATGGGCTTCCTCGACGATGATCCGCGCATAAGGGTTGAACTGCGCCTCCGGCCCCGGCCCGAGGAACAGCGGCTGATTGATGCCGTTCTTGCGCTTGATGGCGAACGTCGGCAGGTTGCGAAAACCGAGTTTGGCGTAGAGGTTTTTCGCCAGACGGTTGTCATGCAGCACTGACAGATCGAGGTAGCTCAGGCCGCGGCTCATGAAGTGCTCGATCAGATGGCGCACCAGCACTTCGCCGACACCGGGACGCGAACATTGGGGATCGACCGCCAGGCACCACAGGCTGCTGCCGTTTTCCGGGTCGTTGTAAGCCTTCTGGTGATTGAGGCCCATGACGCTGCCGATCACCGCGCCGCTGTCGTCGTCTTCCGCCAGCCAGTACACCGGGCCGCCCTGATGGTGCGGGGTGAGCAGGGTGGGATCGATCGGCAACATGCCGCGAGCCTGATACAGCTGATTGATCGCCTGCCAGTCCGCGTCACTCTGCGCACGACGAATGCGAAAGCCACGAAATACCCGGGTGGCCTGGCGATAATCGCTGAACCAGAGGCGCAAGGTATCGGACGGGTCGAGAAACAGTTGGGTCGGTTCCAGGCCGAGAATCTGCTGCGGCGCGGCGACGTACAACGCAATGTCGCGCTCGCCCGTCTGTTCGTTGAGCAGTTCCCGGGCAAGGCTCGCCGGATCGGGAAAGGTGTGGCCGATCAGCAACCGGCCCCAGCCGCAATGCACTGCAATCGGTTCGGCGGCCGGCTCGCTGCCGTCCTCGGCCAGACGCGCCTGCAAGCGTTCGTAGGACGGCGTCTGACCGCGCAGCAGCCGTTGGCTGTAAGCCGTGGCGTGAGGTTTCATCGATCAGATTCCTTGTTCGCTGAGCCACAGGTTCAGGGCCGCCAGTTGCCACAGCTTGGAGCCGCGCAGCGGGGTCAGTTGACCTTGTGGATCGGTCAGCAGTTTGTCGAGCATGGCGGGGTTGAACAGGCCGCGATCCTGACTCGGATCGAGCAGCAGTTCGCGCACCCAGTTCAGGGTATCGCCTTGCAAATGCTTGAGGCCCGGCACCGGGAAGTAACCTTTCTTGCGGTCGATCACTTCGCTCGGGATGACCAGTCGCGCGGCTTCTTTCAACACCTGCTTGCCGCCGTCCGGCAGTTTGAATTTGCCGGGAACCCGGGCCGACAATTCCACCAGTCGGTAGTCGAGAAACGGCGTGCGCGCCTCAAGGCCCCAGGCCATGGTCATGTTGTCGACGCGTTTGACCGGGTCGTCCACCAGCATCACCGTGCTGTCCAGACGCAGGGCCTTGTCGACTGCCGCATCGGCGCCGGGCTGTGCGAAATGTTCCTTCACGAAGTCGCCGGCAGCGTCATTGGCGGTCAGCCATTTCGGCTGCACCGTGGCGGCGTAATCGTCGTAGCTGCGGTCGAAAAACGCCTCGCGATAGGCCGCATACGGATCGGCCGCGCCGTCGACCTGCGGATACCAGTGATAACCGGCGAACAACTCGTCGGCACCCTGGCCGCTCTGCACCACCTTGCAATGTTTGGCCACTTCCCGGGACAGCAGATAGAAGGCGATGCAGTCGTGGCTGACCATCGGCTCGCTCATGGCGCGGAACGCGGCGGGCAGTTGCTCGATGATCTCTTTTTCGTCGATGCGCAGTTGATGGTGCTGGGTGCCGTAATGCTTGGCGATCAGGTCGGAATACTGAAACTCGTCACCACGTTCGCCGCCGGCATCCTGGAAACCGATGGAAAAGGTCGACAGGTTTTCCACGCCGACTTCGCGCAGCAGGCCGACGAGCATGCTCGAATCGACGCCACCAGAAAGCAGCACACCGACATCCACCGCCGCCCGTTGGCGGATTGCCACGGCTTCGCGGGTGCTGTCGAGCACGCGGTCGCGCCAGTCTTCCAGGGTCAGATTTTTCTCGTCGTCGTGTGGGCCGTAGGGCAGGGTCCACCAGGTTTTCTGCTCGGTGGTGCCGTCCGCTTCAATGCGCATCCAGCTCGCTGGCGGCAGCTTTTCGATGCCGGCCAGCAAGGTGCGCGGCGCTGGTACCACCGCGTGGAAATTCAGGTAATGGTTGAGTGCCACCGGATCGAGGATCGGGTTGATATCACCGCCCTTGAGCAGCGCCGGCAGGGCCGAGGCAAAGCGCAGGCGCTGGCCGGTGCGCGACAGGTACAGCGGCTTCACACCGAGACGGTCGCGGGCGATGAACAGGCGCTGGGCATCTCGCTCCCAGATGGCGAAGGCGAACATGCCATTGAGTTTCGGCAGCAGCGCTTCGCCCCAGGCGTGGTAGCCCTTGAGCAGCACTTCGGTGTCGCCGCCGGAATAGAACGCGTAACCGAGCGCTTCGAGTTCGGCGCGCAGTTCCGGGAAGTTGTAGATCGCGCCGTTGAAGGCCAGGGACAGGCCCAGTTGGCTGTCGATCATCGGCTGCGCCGAGCCGTCCGACAGGTCCATGATTTTCAGGCGTCGATGGCCCAGGGCAATCGGCCCCTGAGCATGAAAGCCCCACGCGTCAGGGCCGCGAGGGGCCAGGTGATGGGTGATTCGCTCGATGGCTGCAAGGTCTGCAGGTTGTTGATCAAAACGTAACTCGCCAGCTAATCCGCACATAAAGTCCTTACCGGTTTTTCCGTTGGGGAGGGTGTTGCTGAACCGCACCGAAATGGCCGGTACCCAGAAACTGACCCGGCACGGATGTGGGAGTTTTAGAACGATCGGTTATAAGCGGGTTGGCCTGACCGGTGGGCCATTAACAGCTTGGTTGAAGTGTCAGGTAGTAGATAAGTATTCGAAACATACGGATTGCTGGTTGTTTGCCGGGTCGAACGGGCAGTTATTCTTGTTTTTTATTCGGTGGCGGGATCGATAGGGTGAAAGGACTCAACAGCGATAAAGGAATATTGCCCATGTCCACTACACCCGCGTCGACCACACCGGTCGCCCTTACGGAAAAACAGAAACTGAGCTTTTTGCTGGAAGCCACTGGCGATCTGGACACCGCTACGGCATTGCAGAAAAGCTTTCCCCCGGTCCTGCTCAAAGCCAGTGCCGACACATTGGCGGCACTGGAAAAGACCGCGCGTGACTTGCACGCAACCCAGGTGCAAGTGGAAACAGACCTGAGCCGGCTGCAATCGCTCAAGCGCTTTTGCATCGAGCAATTGAGCCGCGCACTGACTGCGCGCTGGCCGGCTGTACTCGACGTCGAGAAAGATCATCTGGAGTTGCCGGGAAGCTATTGCGGTTGTGAGGCGGTGACCCCGCCCGGGGGGGGAGAGAAGGTGATTCCGCCCGCTACGCCGACGCTGCTAGAAGCAGCGATGCAGAACTTCACGGAAGACGAGGCGCAAGCCGATTACTTTCCCGCAGGCAGCGTAGTAAGAATTGCGAGCAGGCCTGACGGCGTTCCCGGTCTGACACCCACGGCGTTCGCCGCATTCTGCCGGGAGCTGGACCTGGGCCGGCTATACCAGGCGCATTTCCAGCAGGTGTTCGGTGTCAGGGAGATCAATGGCAACCGGGTCGCCACCGGGACGATGGTTCGTAATATCTCGGTGATGAAAAAGCAGATGCTGCAACTGGATCTGCACCTGGCGCTGATGAAAGAACATGTTTCACAGGACGGTTATCAGACGGTCCAGCGTTTGATTGATGCCGGAGGCGTCGTCGATGCCCAAAGCCTTCAATTCAAGGGGCGACCGCTGATCATGCAGGGCCTCGAGGCGCTCGACAGCTGTCTGTGGGGTGTTGTGGTCTTCTCCGAAAAATCGGTGGAACTGGATCCCGATCAATGGTGCCTGGTCTACATGCCCGGCGAGCCGGACCAGCCGTTGTACGAGTACACCAGCTTCACGGCATTCGTCACGTATCTGGAATTCAAACTGGGTATGGGCAATTACAAAAGCTACTTCAGCCACTGCATCGGCGAGGTCGACAAGGAGGACTTTTTCAAGACGCTTGCCGATACCAAGAGTCTGGGGAAAGTCAAACAGTTGGAAATGCCGGGCCCGTTGTTCGACTTCATGCTCAAGAGTCATGTCGGCAAGTTGCAGCTCGATGCCCGCGCGCTCGCCGTACCGACGGCGGATGTCGATGAAGAAGAGCGCAAGAAGCGTTTGATCCACTACCTGGAAATCGGCATGACGATCGCCAACGTGGCGGGGTTCGTCGTCCCGGTTCTGGGGCAACTGATGATGGGCGTCGCAATCGGACAAATGCTTGCTGAAGTGTACGAAGGGATCGAGGACTGGAATCGGGGAGAACGTCAGGAAGCTTTTTCACACTTGCTCGGCGTGGCGGAAAGTATTGCGCTGATGGCCGCCGTGGGGGCTGGCATAAAGGTCTTGAAATCCCTGGCGATCAAGACAGTTAAAAAACACCCGGATTTCTTTCAGCCTTTCACCGCCATTCTTGACCGCAATGGTCAATCCCGATTGTGGAAGCCGGCACTGGATGCCTATGCACAGCCGCTGCCGGTAAAGGCGGGTTCCGCACCCGACGCGGCGGGCTTGTATCAGGTCGATGGCAAGGTCTTTGTCCGTATTGACGATCGAACCTATGCCGTGGCGCTGGATCCGCTTTCAAAGACCTGGTGCCTTCAGCATCCTGTCCGGCCGAATGCCTACGCCCCTGCACTCACGCCCAGTCGGCACGGGGGCTGGCGTCTTGCCCTGGAGCCTAGCGAGCCATGGTCCGGGGCCTATACCCTCAAACGTATCGATCCGCAGTTGGCGCGTTTTGAAGACAGCCGTCTGGAGATGATCCGCCGGCTGACCGACACCCGGTTCGACGAACTGCATCGCCTGAGCGATGACGGACTGCCGATACCTGCCCGGTTGCGAGACGCTCTTGAGCGATTTGCAATCGATCAAAGGCTGCGTGAATTCGTGACCGCCATGGAACGTGGCGAGTCGACCGGCTCTCGCCATGCCGAGGAGCAACTGCACGCGTTGCCCAGGCTGGCGAAATGGCCGACCGATCGCTACATCAAGGTCGTGGATGACAACGAACGTATCGTTGAAACCTTCCCTGCGGGCTCGATTGACGATGACACCGTGAGCGTTATTGTGAGCCAGGCGCAATTGGCCGCAGGGGAATTGCTACAGACCGTCATCGACGGTTTGTACGACCACGAAGTGGAGGCATTGGTGGGCATCGACACGAAGCCCGCTGATCAGGGCAGAGAGCTGGCGAAACTGCTGGGGGAGTCGGTCAAGGCCGATCGCCGCTCGACATTCGATCATCTGTATCAGCGGTATGACCAGACCATCGAAAGCGAGGTGCTCAAGGCAAGACAGGTCTGTCCCGGCATACCGGCACGCCATGCACAAGAGCTGATCCGCCAGTCCCCGAGTGTCGAGCGCCTGCACCTGCGCACCAGCGGACGAGTGCCCATGGGTATCGCACAACGGTTGAACGAGGCCTCGAGCAACATTCGACTGGATCGGGCGCTGACCGGCTTCTACCTGTCTGAAATATCCAACGCCGATACAGAGAAACTGGCCATCGGGTTGCTGCCGCAACTCGGTGGCTGGGATTCGCAGCTTTACCTCGAATTGCGGGCCAGATCACTCAACGGAAGTCTGCTGCAAATTGTCGGCAAGCAACCGCCCCTGCCTGGCAACTCACTCACACTGGTCCGGCTCGAAAATGGCTACGAGGTGTTCGACAGCCAGAACAAAACCCTCGGTCGAACTTCCGGTCCCGACAGTCTTTATCAGGCCATCCTCAAGGGACTTTTACCCCGTCAGGCCAAGGACATTGGATTCGCGTCTGCCAAGCCGGAAGACGGCTGGCGTTTGCGAGGTCAACTGCTGAACATTGGGCTGGACGAGCGGGAAGGTTGCGCCCGGATACTGGCGGGGGAGCGCTTTGAACCGATGTTCTCTGAACCGCTGTGCACGCTCGCCGATCCTCCGGTATCGAATCATTCGCGGCGCTTGCTGCGAAAAGTTAAACAACTGTACCCATTGTTTACCGACGCTCAGGCCAGCGAGTTTCTTGACCAGGCGGGCAGCGATCATCTTGCCCGTGCCCTGCGGGTCAGAGAATTACAGGGCAATCTGAGCCGACTGCGAAGCGAACTCGATGTCTGGATAGACGATGAGGCAGCCATAAAGACGCTGGGCGGCGATGTCAGTGAAATAACGGAGTGTCGGCGGATTGTGGCGTTCGATATCGAGGACAGCTTCCGCCGGCTGGTCTTCCTGCGCGACGAGTACAACAACCCGGTGTTCGGTCTGAGGCTCGATGGCATGCGATTCGGAAAGCTTCCGTTCCTGCCGATCGGGTTGAGCTTCGATCATGTCCAGCATCTGTCTTTGCAAAACATGCAACTGGACAACGATGTCGCCTACTTCCTCAGAGCCTTCAAGAACGTCGAGATTCTTGAGCTGGGTCGCAACAGGCTCACCCGGTTGCCGGAGTTCATTTCCCGCATGCCCGACCTCCGGCGGCTGAGCCTGGCGCAAAACCGCATTCAGTTGACCGAGCATGATCTGGTGAAGTTGTCCCGGATGGGTTCCCTGCAAAGCCTGGATCTGAGCGAAAACCCCTTGGGGGCCACACTGGATGTCAGCGAGATGTTCGAACTGTCTGAGTTGAGCGTGCGCAACACCCGTTCCACAGAGTTGCCCAAAGGGCTGGAGCGCTTGCCGAATCTGGATCGGGTGGATCTGCGCGACAACGACATCCGGGATTTGCCTCAATGGCTCTTCGAAACCCCAAGGCGATTCAGTGAGACGATCAATCTGCGCAACAATCCGATTTCCGAAGTCAGCAACACCCATCTGACCAATTACCGCAAAAACACCGGGGTCGGCATGGGCTACCTGGAAAATGACATCGCCAGGCTGGACGAACATCAGGCGCGTTCTATCTGGCTGACCGAAACAGGTGGAACGCAAGGTGCCAGACGTTTGCAGATATGGAATTCGATCAAGGACGATCCGACGGCCGAAGGTCTGTTCCATTTGCTGGCCGAGCTGGGTAATACCGCTGAATCCAGACATGTGCGTGAGGACATGTCCCGTCGGGTGTGGAGTGTTCTGGAGGCCACGCAAGCCAATGCCGAACTACGCGGGCAGATTTTCGATCTGGCCGCCAACCCGATCAACTGTACGGACAATGCGGCGCTGAACTTCAGCCATCTTGAAGTGGCGGTTCATGTTCACAATGTGCTGCGTGTTTCCGGTGGTGAAAAACCATCGGCGGCATTGCTGATGAGGCTTGCCCGAGGCTTGTTCCGGCTGGAACAGATCGACCGGATAGCTGCTGAACACGTTCTGGATCAAGGCTCTCCCGATCCTCTGGAAGTCACGCTCGCCTACCGTACCGGCCTGGCGCGGGCGTTCGACCTGCCGGGGCAGCCTTCGCACATGCGTTACGGGGAACTCGCTGATGTGACGAGTGAGGATCTGGTTACGGCTATTCATCGAATCCAGACGGCCGAAGTATCCTCTCAATGGCTGGATTTTCTGGGTCGCCAGCCGTTTTGGAGCGACTATCTGAAAAGCAGTTTTGTTCAGCAGTTCGAAGAAGCGCGGGAGCCTCACCAAGCGGAGGCACGGGCGCTGTTCGACAAGGCCGAGGAGCTCAGCTCTGCCGATTACCTGAGCGAAATGAACCTCTGTGCTGCCCGAATGGAGCAGACCGAAAATGCGTTGTTGCGGCGGCTTACCCGGCAGGTAACGGAGTCGATTGAGAGGGGGACCTGCATTGTGCCCACTGACTGATTATGCTCGGGTTCATTTGCCACGAATCAGACGGCGCAGGGCAAACCGGTTGGGGTGACAGGCTTCGGCCACGCTGCGAGGCAGGGGCAGCGGTTCGTTGTCGAGCCATGCGGCCAGCAGCTCGCCAGACAGTGGCGCGGTGATCAACCCGCGTGAACCATGACCGCTGTTGACGTACAGACCGTCCAGCCACGGGCAGGGAATGTCCGGCACTTGCCGGGCATCCTTGCTCAAGGCGCGATAGGCGTCGGTGAAGGCTTCGCGATCGGCGAGCGGGCCGACAATCGGCAGGTAATCGGGACTGGTGCAACGGAAGGCGGCTCGGCCCTCAAGGCTGTCGGCGTCGGGGTCGCTGATGTGCAGGCGTGCGACCAGATCCGTGGAGATTTCATTGAGCATCGCCAGATTGCCCAGGTGTTCGGCGGTGGTCGGGGTCAGGTCGTCGCTGTTGAAATCGAAACTGGCGCCGAGAGTGTGCTCGCCCAAGCGTGCCGGTGCGACGTAACCTTCGGCGCACACCACGGTGGTCAGCGCCTGGCTTTGTGTGGTCTGCGCCAGTCGGGTGATCTGCCCGCGAATGCGTTTGAGGGGCAGGTCGGCACTCTGGGGGAAACGCTTGATCTCGGCGGCACCAGCCAACACCACGACAGGTGCTGTTGCGATCAAGCGATCACCGTCGAAGGCCTGCCACTGGCCGTCGACCTTGCGCAGTTCCACGGCTTCCTGATGGGTGAGCAGCGTGACGCCCGGTTGTGCGGATTGCGCCTGACACAATGCCGGCGGATGCACCCAGCCGCCCTCGGGATAGTACAAACCGCCATGGGCCAGACCGATCCCGGCACGGGCCTGCGCTTCGGGTTGATCAAGCCATTGCAGAAGGTCTTCGGGAAACGCGGTCGCCAGTTGCGCCTGACGTTCGCGTTCCTTTTCATTGAACGCCAGTTGCAGCACGCCGCAGTCATCCCAGTCGGTACCGCGTTGCAGGGTTTCCAGCAGGCGACGGGTGTAGCCGAAACCGCTGACGATCAACTGCGACAGTGCGGTGCCGTGGGCGGACAGTTTCAGGTACAGCACGCCTTGGGGATTGCCCGAGGCTTCCTGTGCTACCGCGTCATGTCGCTCCAGCAGACTGACCTGCCAGCCCCTCGCCGCGAGGCTGGCAGCGGTGGCGCAACCGGCCAGACCGGCGCCGATCACCAGGGCACGACGCTCACCGCTCAACGGAGCCGGACGGGCGAACCACGGTTTGTTGGCGGCGGGGGGCGCAACGTCCTCTGGCCAGCCGAGAAATTGGCCGCGCAGGATCTCCCACTTATGGCCGATGCCCGGCGTGCGCTTCATCTTGAAGCCGGCGGCGTTGAGCAGGCGCCGCACCCAACCGGTGCTGGTGAACGTGCTGATGGTCGAGCCGGGCGCCGCCAATCGCGCCAGTTCGGCGAACAGTTCGGCGGTCCACATCTCCGGGTTTTTCGCCGGGGCGAAACCGTCGAGAAACCAGGCGTCGATCTGGCCGTCCAGTTGCGGCAACTGCTCCAGCGCATCGCCGATCAGCAGCGTCAGGGTCACGCGACCGTTATCCAGAACAATGCGTTGGAAACCTTGATGGATTGCCACGTAATGCTTGAGCAACTGATCGGAAAGCAGCTTCAGGTCGGGCCACAACGCCAGTGCTCGCTTTAGATCCGCGGGGCTCAACGGAAACTTTTCGACGCTGACGAAATGCAGCCGCGCACCGGCCACTGCATGCTGTTCGAACAACTGCCAGGCGCAGAGAAAATTCAGCCCGGTGCCGAAGCCGGTTTCACCGATCACCAGTCGCCCACCCGCCGTCAACGCGGCAAAACGCTCGGCCAGACGGTTCTGTTCGAGGAACACGTAGCGGGTTTCATCCAGCCCCGACTGGTCGGAAAAATACACATCGTCGAACACTCGCGAACGCGGGCGTCCCTGGTCATCCCAGTCGAGTTGGGCGTGGGGCATTACAGGTTTCATGGCAGGCTCGGCAACGACAAGGCGGCCATTCTAGCCGATCACGCAGGCGGCGCTTGATCCATGGCAAGCCTTGCCGACGATCACTCAAGGACAATCCGCCGCCGGCGGGAATTTCTGTGCCGCGCCAGAGCCCAATCCGCTAGTCTTGCTGAATCCTGGAAGGAGCCGTCCCTATGTTCGAATCCGCTGAAATCGGTCACGCCATCGACAAAGACACCTACGAAGCCGCCGTGCCCGCCTTGCGTGAAGCCTTGCTTGAAGCCCAGTTCGAGTTGCAGCAGCAGAAGCGTTTCCCGGTGATCATTTTGATCAACGGCATCGAAGGCGCCGGCAAGGGCGAGACGGTGAAGTTGCTCAACGAGTGGATGGACCCGCGCCTGATCGAAGTGCGCACCTTCGACCAGCAGACCGACGAAGAGCTGGCACGGCCACCGGCCTGGCGTTACTGGCGGATGCTGCCGGCCAAGGGGCGGATGGGGATTTTCTTTGGCAACTGGTACAGCCAGATGCTGCAGGGCCGGGTGCATGGCTTGTTCAAGGATCCGCGTCTGGATCAGGCGATTGCCGGCGCCGAGCGCATGGAAAAGATGTTCTGTGATGAAGGCGCGCTGATCTTCAAGTTCTGGTTCCACCTGTCCAAGAAACAGATGAAGGCGCGGCTCAAGGCCCTGGCCGATGACCCGCTGCACAGCTGGCGCATCAGCCCGCTCGACTGGCAGCAGTCGCAAACCTACGACAAGTTCGTCAAATACGGCGAGCGCGTGTTGCGCCGCACCAGTCGCGATTACGCGCCATGGCATGTCATCGAGGGTGTCGACCCGCACTACCGCAGCCTGACGGTCGGCAAGATTCTGCTCGAGGGCCTGCAAAACGCACTGAAGCGTCCCGATGTGCATCCGCACGATGTCAGCGCCCAGCCGCTGGGCTCGTCGGTGGATCAGTTGAACCTGCTCGACAGCCTCAACCTGGATCAGCGTCTGGAAAAGAAAGACTACGAAGAACAATTGATCACCGAACAGGCGCGGCTGTCCGGCCTGATGCGTGACAAACGCATGCGCCGCCATGCACTGGTAGCGGTGTTCGAAGGCAACGATGCGGCGGGCAAGGGCGGTTCGATTCGTCGAGTGGCGGCGGCGCTCGATCCGCGTCAGTACAGCATCGTGCCGATTGCCGCGCCGACCGAAGAAGAGCGTGCGCAGCCGTATCTGTGGCGGTTCTGGCGGCACATTCCGGCGCGGGGCAAGTTCACCGTGTTTGACCGCTCGTGGTACGGCCGGGTGCTGGTGGAGCGGGTCGAAGGCTTTTGCAGCACCGCCGACTGGATGCGCGCTTACGGAGAAATAAACGACTTCGAGGAGCAACTGGCCGATGCCGGGGTGATCGTGGTCAAGTTCTGGCTGGCGATCGACAAGGACACGCAGATGGAGCGCTTTCAGGAGCGCGAAGAAATCCCGTTCAAGCGCTTCAAGATCACCGAAGACGACTGGCGCAACCGTGACAAATGGGACGCCTATCGTGCCGCCGTGGGCGACATGGTCGACCGCACCAGCACCGAAATCGCGCCGTGGACGCTGGTCGAGGCCAACGACAAGCGCTGGGCCCGGGTCAAAGTGCTGCGCACGATCAACCGTGCGCTGGAGGAAGCTTTCGAGAAGTCCGACAAACGAGCCAAGAAGCACAAGGACTGAACCGATGGGCACGCATACGCGAGGTGAATGATTGTCGCGGTCGGCGATTGGGTGGACTTATGCTCGGTTCACTCTCAACCGACTGCAACAATGAGGTATGCCATGCGTGAAGTGGTGATCGTCGACAGCGTACGGACCGGCCTGGCCAAGTCCTTTCGCGGCAAGTTCAACCAGACCCGTCCCGATGACATGGCGGCCCATTGCGTCAATGCGTTGCTCTCGCGCAATGACATCGACCCGGCCAGCGTCGAGGACTGCATCGTCGGCGCCGGCTCCAACGAAGGCGCCCAGGGCTACAACATCGGTCGCAACGTGGCGGTGCTCTCGCAATTGGGCACCGGCACGGCGGGCATGACCCTCAACCGTTTCTGTTCGTCGGGCTTGCAGGCGATTGCGATTGCCGCCAACCAGATCGCATCGGGTTGCAGCGACATCATCGTTGCCGGCGGCGTCGAGTCGATCAGCCTGACCCTGAAAAGCGTCAACACCGATCACCTGATCAACCCGTTGCTCAAGCAGCAGACGCCGGGCATCTACTACACCATGGGCCAGACCGCCGAAGTGGTGGCGCGTCGTTATGGCGTCAGCCGCGAGGCGCAGGATCGTTACTCGCTGCAAAGTCAGATCCGCACGGCCCAGGCGCAGGCAGCCGGCCTGTTCGACGATGAAATCGTGCCGATGGCGGTGAAGTACCGCGTTGAAGACAAAAACAGCGGTGAAGTGCAGATCCTCGACGGCATCGTCGATCGCGACGACTGCAACCGCCCGGACACCACCTATGAAAGCCTCGCGGGATTGAAACCGGTGTTTGCCGAAGACGGTTCGGTGACCGCCGGCAACTCGTCGCAGTTGTCCGATGGCGCGTCGATGACGCTGGTGATGAGCCTGGAAAAAGCCCTGCAACTGGGGCTCAAGCCGAAGGCGTTTTTCCGTGGGTTCACCGTGGCCGGTTGCGAGCCGGACGAAATGGGCATCGGCCCGGTGTTCTCGGTGCCGAAACTGCTCAAGGCGAAAGGCTTGCAGGTGGCGGACATCGATCTGTGGGAATTGAACGAAGCGTTTGCCTCGCAGTGCCTGTACGCCCGTGATCGTCTGGAAATAGACAACGAGAAATACAACGTCAACGGCGGCTCGATTTCCATCGGTCACCCGTTCGGCATGACCGGGTCGCGGCAGGTCGGGCATCTGGTGCGCGAGTTGCAGCGGCGTAATCTGCGTTACGGGATCGTCACCATGTGCGTGGGCGGCGGGATGGGTGCGTCCGGGTTGTTCGAAGCCGTACGCTAGGCCTTGAACGATACGTTGACCGGCAAATCGTAATCGCGGGCAAGCCCGCTCCCACACTGTTCGAGTGTGCTCACAATTCAGTGGCCACTCCGGAACCTGTGGGAGCGGGCTTGCCCGCGATTGGGTTCAGCACGGCTTATCTGTTGGAATCCATCAATTGCATCCGCGCGATGTAAGCCTTTATTTCCTGCTCGGCTTTCTCGGGGCTGTCGAACGGCCCTTCAAGGGTATTTTCCCGGGTGCTGAAATACAGTTCGCCGTTGACCCGGCACACGCGGTCGCTGCGAAAGTGCGTGGCGGGGGCGGTGTCCTGGGCGCGCATGCCTAACATGACGAAGGTCTCCTTGGTGAGTGTTGTCCCGGGCTGGATCCAATGAGCTTATGCCTGAACCACTTACCTTGCCCGGCCAGCCGATCAACGGCCCGTCGTCAATTTTCTGCTGCGACCTGCACAGTTTCATTTGCGGCTTGAGCGCAACTGTCCCTGTGTCGGGCCGGTCTGTGCGCCTAGAATGAGCGCTCCTGTCTCTGGCGCTTGGGGTTCTCATGCACGTTTCATCGGGTCGTTGGGTGTACGGCATGTTCCTGGCGTTGTTGACGGCGTTTCTCTGGGGAATCCTGCCGATCAAGCTCAAGCAGGTGCTGGTGGTGATGGACCCGGTCACGGTGACCTGGTTTCGCCTGCTGGTGTCCGGCGGCTGTCTGTTCATTTATCTGGCGGCGACCAAACGGTTGCCGAGTCGCAAGGTGCTCGGGCCGAAGGGCGGCTGGCTGGTGCTGATGGCGGTGCTCGGGCTGGTGGGCAACTACGTGCTGTACCTGATGGGCCTGAACCTGCTCAGCCCCGGCACCGCGCAACTGGTGGTGCAGATGGGGCCGATCATGTTGCTGATCGCCAGTCTCTTTGTGTTCAAGGAGCGCTTCAGCATCGGTCAGGGCATTGGCCTGATGGTGCTGCTGATCGGATTCGCGCTGTTCTTCAATCAGCGCTTGGCGGAATTGCTCACGTCTTTGTCTGATTACACCGCTGGCGTGTTGCTGGTGCTGTTGGCCTCGACCGTCTGGACCTTCTATGCGCTTGGCCAAAAGCAACTGCTGACGGTGTGGAATTCGCTGCAGGTGATGATGGTGATCTACCTGTTCTGCGCCTTGTTGCTGACGCCCTGGGTGCATCCGCTCGAAGCTCTGTCGCTGAGCCCGTTGCAGGGCTGGCTGCTGCTGGCCTGCTGCATGAACACCCTGATCGCCTACGGCGCATTTGCCGAGGCGCTGGCGCATTGGGAAGCCTCACGGGTCAGTGCGACACTCGCGATCACGCCGTTGGTGACGTTCGGTGCGGTGGCCGTGGCGGCGGGGGTGTGGCCTGAGTATGTGCATGCCGAGCAGATCAATCTGCTGGGGTATGGCGGGGCGGTGCTGGTAGTGCTGGGGTCGGCGCTGGTGGCGCTCGGGCCTTCGCTGATTGCCGGGCTCAAGGCCCGGCGCATGCGCATGGCAGCAGGTTAACTGAGTCATCGTTCTTCGCGAGCAAGCCCGCTCCCACACTTGACCGCAATCCCATGTGAGGAATGCGGTTAAAAGTGGGAGCGGGCTTGCTCGCGAAGACTGACTTAAAGACGCTGAAGATCTCAGCCCTTGGCACCGGCCTCGATCATGTTTTCCGGCCGCACCCAGGCATCGAACTCTTCATCGGTCAGATAACCCAGCTCCAGCGCCGCTTCGCGCAGGGTCTTGCCTTCGCTGTAGGCCTTCTTGGCGATTTCCGCCGACTTGTCGTAGCCGATGTGCGGGTTCAGCGCCGTCACCAGCATCAGCCCGCGTTCCAGATGTTTCGCCATGACTTCGGCATCCGGCTCAAGCCCGGCGATGCAATGCTGCTGGAAGTTGCTGCAGCCATCGGCCAGCAGGCGGATCGATTGCAGCAGGTTGTGGATGATCACCGGTTTGAACACGTTCAGTTGCAGGTGACCCTGGCTGGCGGCGAAGCCGATCGCCACGTCGTTGCCCAGCACTTGGCAGGCGAGCATTGACAGCGCCTCGCACTGGGTCGGGTTGACCTTGCCGGGCATGATCGAACTGCCCGGCTCGTTTGCCGGCAATTTCACTTCGGCAAAACCGGCTCGTGGGCCCGAGCCCAGCAGACGCAAGTCGTTGGCGATTTTCATCAGCGCCACGGCGAGGGTTTTCAGGGCGCCGGACAGCGTAGTCAGCGGCTCATGGCCGGCGAGGGCGGCGAACTTGTTCGGTGCGGTGACGAACGGCAGTCCGGAGAGGGCGGCCAGCTCAGCAGCAATCGCTTCGCCGAAACCGTGGGGCGAATTGAGCCCGGTGCCGACGGCGGTACCGCCCTGTGCCAGTTCGCAGACCGCCGGCAACGCCGCGCGGATCGCTCGTTCAGCGTAATCCAGCTGCGCTATGAAACCGGAAATCTCCTGGCCGAAGGTGATCGGCGTGGCGTCCATCATGTGGGTGCGGCCGGTCTTCACCAGTTTCATGTGCCGCGCCGACAGCTCGGCCAGACCACCCGACAGCTCGGCGATCGCCGGCAGCAGTTGGGCCTGCACCGCTTGCGCAGTGGCGATGCTCATGGCAGTGGGGAAGCAATCGTTGGAACTCTGCGAGCGGTTGACGTGATCGTTGGGGTGCACCGGCGTCTTGCCGCCGCGCGGGTTGCCGGCCAGTTCGTTGGCGCGCCCGGCAATCACTTCGTTGGCGTTCATGTTGCTTTGGGTGCCGCTGCCGGTCTGCCAGACCACCAGCGGGAACTGGTCGTCGTGCTGGCCGTCGAGCACTTCGTCGGCGGCCTGTTCGATCAGGCGGGCGATGTCGGCGGGCAGGTCGCCGTTGCGGTCGTTGACCCGGGCCGCGGCTTTCTTGATCAGCGCCAGGGCGTGCAGTACCGGCAAGGGCATGCGTTCCTGACCGATGGCGAAGTTGATCAGCGAGCGTTGCGTCTGAGCGCCCCAGTAAGCGTCGTCCGGGACCTCGATCTGGCCCAGGCTGTCGGTTTCGATACGGCTCATCGTGCACACTCCTGTTGGTCTGTTTGCGCAGTTTAGGCCGGTGTCGGCCCGGGTGGTTCCCTCCGGCCGATTGTTGACCGGCAAATCCCCGCCAATCAAGCGCGGCAAGGGCCGGGGGTTGAGCCGCAGCGTTATTCAGGCGCAGAATGGTCGCCCTTGGGGTTTTACCTCGCCTAGCTGAAAAGGAAACTCGATGACTCGTCTTCGTGCCATCTGCACCGCGGTTGCCCTGGTTTGCGCCAGCGGCCAGGTGTTCGCCGATACCGCCAGCCACAACGCCAGTGCCGAAACTTTCCTGACTCTGGCGCACGCTGACAAGCTGGGCACTCCGGTGTACATGCAGGTTCAGCAGATGTTCGCCCAGCGTTTTGAACAGACCAAGGCGCCGGAATCCAAGAAAGCCGTACTGGATACCTACCAGGCCAAGGCCAACGCCGCCCTGGACCAGGCCATTGGCTGGAACAAGCTGAAGCCGGACATGGTCAAGCTCTACACCAGCAATTTCAGCGAACAGGAATTGAAAGACCTGGTCGCGTTCTACCAGTCGCCACTGGGCAAGAAAGTCCTGGAAAAAATGCCGCAGCTGACTCAGCAATCGGCCCAGATGACTCAGGCCAAACTGGAAAGCGCCGTACCAGTGGTCAACAAGCTGCTGGACGACATGACCAACGAGCTGGCACCGAAAGGCGCGGCTCCGGCCAAGAAGAAGTAAGCGGAGTTCGTGATGACCATGCAACAACGCATCGAATCGACGCTGGCGCTGCTTCAGCCTGAGCATCTGCAAGTACTGGACGAAAGCCACATGCACAGTCGCGGGTTGCAGACCCACTTCAAGGCAGTGGTGGTCAGTGCGCAGTTCGAAGGCCTGAACCGGGTCAAACGCCACCAGAAAGTCTACGGCACGCTCGGCGAGCTGATGGGCGAGTTTCATGCGTTGGCGCTGCACACCTACACCCCGCAGGAATGGGCAGAGACAGGCGTCGCTCCGGCGTCGCCGACCTGTGCCGGCGGCAGCAAGCATTGAGCCTTGCAGCAATGAACTGAGGTTTTTTGCTAGAATCCGCAACGCGCCGCTCACCCGGCGCGTTTTTTTTCGCATCCGGTTCACCCTTTACGAGGGTAGCCACCTGGAGAAATACCCATGACACAACCGATTGTCGTGGCGGCACTGTACAAGTTCGTCACCCTCGAAGATTACGTCAACCTGCGCGAGCCCCTGCTGCAAGCGATGGTCGACAACGGCATCAAAGGCACCCTGCTGATCGCCGAAGAAGGCATCAACGGCACGGTTTCCGGCAGTCGTGAAGGCATCGACGGCCTGCTGGCCTGGCTGCGCAACGATCCGCGCATGGTCGATATCGATCACAAGGAATCGTACTGCGACGAGCAGCCGTTCTACCGCACCAAGGTCAAGCTCAAGAAAGAGATCGTGACCCTGGGCGTCGAAGGCGTCGACCCGAACAAGAAGGTCGGCACCTACGTCGAACCGCAGGACTGGAACGCGCTGATCAGCGACCCGGAAGTGCTGCTGATCGACACCCGCAACGATTACGAAGTCTCGATCGGCACCTTCGAAGGCGCCATCGATCCGAAAACCACCAGTTTTCGCGAATTCCCCGACTACATCAAAGAACACTTCGATCCGGCCGTGCACAAGAAAGTCGCGATGTTCTGCACCGGCGGCATTCGCTGCGAAAAAGCCTCGAGCTACATGCTCGGCGAAGGTTTCGAAGAGGTTTACCACCTCAAGGGCGGCATCCTGAAGTACCTCGAGGAGGTGCCGCAGGAAGAAACCAAATGGCAGGGCGACTGCTTCGTGTTCGACAACCGCGTGACCGTGCGCCATGACCTGAGCGAAGGCGACTACGATCAGTGCCATGCCTGCCGTACCCCGGTCAGCGTTGAAGATCGCGCTTCCGAGCATTACGTGGCCGGCATCAGCTGCCCGCACTGCTGGGACACCCTGAGCGAGAAGACCCGCCGCAGTGCGATCGACCGCCAGAAGCAGATCGAACTGGCAAAAGCGCGCAACATGCCGCACCCGATCGGCTACAACTATAAGCAAGATAAGCAAGCATCCACCGAGGCTTAATCATGTCTGCACGCCTGCTCTATGTGATGGATCCGATGTGTTCGTGGTGCTGGGGATTTGCTCCGGTAGCCAAGGCATTGGTGGAGCAGGCGCAGGCAGCCGGGGTGGAACTGCACCTGGTGGTCGGCGGGTTGCGCACCGGCAGCGGTGCGGCGCTGGAGCCGACCACCCGGCGCTACGTTCTCGAACACTGGCAGGCGGTCACCGAGGCCACCGGCCAGCCGTTCAAGCTGGAAGGCGCCTTGCCGGACGGCTTCGTCTATGACACCGAACCTGCCTGTCGGGCCATCGTCACCGCGCGCAGCCTGGCACCGGATTGCGCGTGGAAACTGGTCGGGTTGATCCAGCACGCGTTTTACGCCGAAGGTCGCGATGTCACTCAGGCCAGCGTTCTGGTGGAACTGGCAGAGAAGGCCGGCGTCCCGCGCATCGAATTTGCTGCCCTGTTTGATCATGCCGATCAACACAAGGCGACACAGGCCGATTTCAGCTGGGTGCAGGATCTGGGCATCGCCGGATTCCCGACCCTGCTCGCCGAACGCAACGGCCAACTGGCGTTGCTGACCAACGGTTACCAGCCGCTCAGTGAACTGTCGCCGTTGCTCGGTCGATGGCTGGAGCGCGCGGCCTGTGTCTGACCCGGCCGATGACACGCCAGCCGTCAAGCGTGTCGACCGGCTGAGCTGGGCTGAAGTCCGGCGTCTGGCACTTCATCACAAAAAATCCCTGTGGATCGCCAACGGCGTGGCCGTACTGGCGACGCTGTGCAGCGTGCCGATTCCGCTGCTGCTGCCGTTGCTGGTGGACGAAGTCCTGCTCGGTCACGGCGATGCCGCGCTGAAAGTCATGAACCATGTGCTGCCCTCGATGTGGCAACAAGCGGCGGGCTACATCGGACTGATGCTGGTGGTGACGCTGACCCTGCGTTGCAGTGCCCTGTGTTTTGGCGTGTTGCAGGCGCGGTTGTTTGCGCGGCTGGCCAAGGACATCGTTTATCGCATTCGCGTGCGTTTGATTGAACGACTCAAACGGATCTCCCTCGGCGAATACGAAAGCCTGGGCAGCGGCACGGTCACCACGCATCTGGTCACCGATCTCGATACCCTCGACAAGTTTGTCGGCGAAACCCTTAGCCGTTTCCTGGTGGCGATGCTGACGCTGGTCGGTACCGCCAGCATCCTGATGTGGATGCACTGGAAACTGGCGCTGCTGATCCTGCTGTTCAACCCGTTGGTGATCTACGCCACGGTGCAGTTGGGCAAGCGGGTCAAGCACCTGAAGAAACTGGAGAACGACAGCACCTCGCGCTTCACCCAGGCGCTGAGCGAAACCCTCGATGCGATCCAGGAAGTGCGCGCCGGCAACCGTCAGGGTTTCTTCCTCGGGCGTCTCGGTCTGCGAGCTCAGGAAGTGCGCAACTATGCGGTCAACTCGCAGTGGAAGACCGATGCATCCAACCGTGCCAGCGGTTTGTTGTTCCAGTTCGGCATCGACATTTTCCGCGCGGCGGCGATGCTCACGGTGTTGTTCTCCGACTTGTCGATCGGCCAGATGCTCGCGGTGTTCAGCTATCTGTGGTTCATGATCGGCCCGGTCGAACAACTGCTGAACCTGCAATACGCCTACTACGCGGCGGGCGGTGCGCTGTCGCGGATCAACGAACTGCTGGCGCGCGCCGACGAGCCGCAATACCCCGGCGGCGTCGATCCGTTCAAGGGCCGCGATACGGTCGGGATTCAGGTGCAGGGGTTGAGCTTCGGTTATGGCGACGAACTGGTGCTGGATCAGTTGAACCTGTCCATCGCACCGGGCGAGAAAGTGGCGATTGTCGGCGCCAGCGGCGGCGGCAAAAGTACCCTCGTGCAATTGCTGCTGGGGCTCTACACGCCACTGGCCGGGACGATCCGTTTCGGCGGATCGACCCAGCAGGAAATCGGCCTGGAAACGGTTCGGGAAAATGTCGCGGTGGTGCTGCAGCATCCGGCGCTGTTCAACGACACCGTGCGCGCCAACCTGACCATGGGCCGCACCCGCAGCGATGAAGCCTGCTGGCAGGCACTGGAAATCGCCCAGCTCGAACCCACCATCCGTGCCTTGCCGGACGGGCTGGACAGCATCGTCGGCCGCTCCGGCGTGCGCCTGTCCGGTGGTCAGCGGCAACGGTTGGCAATTGCGCGGATGATCCTCGCCGAACCCAAAGTGGTGATCCTCGACGAGGCGACGTCAGCCCTCGACGCCGCCACCGAATACAACCTGCACCAGGCCATGGCGCGGTTCCTCCATGGCCGCACCACGCTGATCATTGCCCACCGCTTGTCAGCGGTGAAGCAGGCGGACCGGGTGCTGGTGTTCGACGGCGGACAAGTGGCCGAGGATGGCGACCATCAGCAACTGATTGCCGATGGCGGGTTGTACGCCAAGCTTTATGGGCATTTGCAGCGGTTGTAGGTCAGTTCCAGATCACGTTCAGAGGAATATCCTCACCGGTATGCCCGAACGCTTTCATCACGACAGCACAGGACTCGCAAGGCGCCATGGTTGTGGCGATGTTGATGGAACTGATTGATCGTCTGTCGGGGTAAGCATTGCGAATGGTGGCAATCAGTTTGCTTTCGCTATCCAGAGACGTAGGTTGTGGTGGGAGCGTCATTGGGGTTCTGGGAATGGCAAGCAAACTGTCATCAGCGTCGAGAACCAGAGAGCTCATTGGCCAGGATGCTTGCCAGTCGACGTTGATATAGGTTGTATCTCCAAGCTGAACTCGGCCCGTTCCCGGGTGACTTTTGAACAGCGGCAGGTTTTTGGTTATCTTCTTCCCGCCCGAGACGCTGACATAGATTTCCCGTGTTCCGTCAACTTTAGTGACTTCTGCGTACGCGATATTTCGCGCGTTGCCTTTGTTTAATGGCCACTTTAGGGACGTATGGAGTTTCTGCATTGTGTTGTTGATTCTGAAAACACTGCTTTCTCCCTGAGTGATCACCTTTTTTTGGAACAGGGTATCGAAAATCTCCGCCGTCCTTTGTTTAGCCGCGTCCGATATTGCACGCGAGCGTGCCCAGACGTTTGATCCTGCCGGTAGAGTGTTCACTGACATTCTCACCTCGTCGTCGAACATCAATGCCTCTCCCGGGCTTGTATCCACCTTCACCCATTTCATATTGGCCGGCGGGTTATCGGTGATGCCAATGGGAATGGCGATCGTCTCCATGGTCCTCATCGCGCGCTGAACGTTATCTGCACCATGTAAGGCCACCATGTTGTTGGCGGTCATCGAGCCATCAAAAACCCGTAACAGTTCCTCTCCCAATCCGGTCTTCAGTTGAACTGGCGGCAGCAGTTTCATGAAATAGGTCTGGTGCTGGTTCAATTGATCTGTCGACGGTACCGTCGCGAGATAGTATTTGCCGTTGATGGGCGAGGCGAAAATGTGGGTGCTGATGCCGTCGGCACCGGGAACCACAATGGCCCCGATTCGGTGCAGTTCGTCGCTACCTGCATAAGCCCCCTGTATTTCGATTCGCCCATAGATACCTTTGCGAAACTGCAGGTTAGCGAGAAGCTGGTCTTTCGGGACGGGCAGATTCGAAGGGAAACCAAGGCTACTCAGGTCACCTCGCCAGGCTTGCACCTTGCCGTTGGTGACTTGATAAAGCTTGCCGTCTCGCATAAAAAACTCACCGGTCTGCCCAGACCGGGCCTGCGGAAGGCATATTTTTTCGCCGAACCATGGTGCGTACCCCTTGTCCTCGTCAAATGAACCAAGCGCCGGGGTGTCAGGGTGAGGACCGCCGTTGAAGAATTCATTGATACATACCTCGTTGCCCGGCGCGCGTCTGATTCGGCAGACGGAATGCTTGAACGTTGTACTGTCATCGATCATCTCGATGCGTTTAAGCGAGTCGCCGTCCAGCCTGTAAGGCACTTCGTCGATAAACAGAGTGGTCCTTCCATCGATCTCAGGAATCGAGCGAACCTGCGCACTCTCCGCAACTCTTACGGTTACCTGCTGATCTGTTGCTTCTAGTGCCGAATATTCAGAGCGGCCCAGCGACAGCCGGAATGTCTTGTCCGCCAGCGGCGGCCCATAAGGCTTATTGGTGAGTGGATCCATCACTCGATAGTCGAACGGTTGCGTACTGTTGACTTTTCGAACTGGCACATCGGCTGAGTGGCGGGTCGTTGCCAGTTCGTCCGAGGGCGCAAGCAATCGGTAACGCCCAGGATCGGAAACCTCAGGCAAGCTTTTGACGAAATCATAGGTGCCGGTTCTTCCGGCCAGTCTTTTGATGAGCCTTACAACCCGCACCAATGCCTGTCGTACCTTGGCATAAAGCCCTCGTATCAGATTCCTGGCCAGAGTCGCCAAACCATCGAGTGGATTGAAGTTCTGCAGGGATGAAACCAGCAGTTTTGCAACCAGCCCGGAAAACTGCGGTAGCGCGTGCCTGTAGCCCATGCGAACCGCTGTGGAGGTCAGCTTCAGCGTCCCGGAAATGAATTTTCCGATAGGCATGGCGAAAGAGAGCGAGTCACTGTACATGCCAAAAATGGCGCCAATTCTTTTATTGGGATTGTCCGAATCGAGATCGTCGAGATTGCCAAAGAAAGGCATAAAATTGACGAGTTCATCGAGAAGCGTGTGGCGTTTTTCCTCCAGTCGTTCCAGATCGGTCTGATTTCGGGCCACCGCAAACAATTCGTCTTCGTCAAAATAAAACAGGGCTTTGGCGATATAGGTAGCTATTGCGGCTGCCCGATTCGAAGTCATCAGAGGTGGATAGCCGGACGGAGATTCAGGGGGGTATGTGTTGCCCAACTGCTCGATGATGGCTGTGCAGGTAGCTCCTTTTCTGGGCAACTTTCCTTTTTCATGGGCTTCCCAATCGAATGGCACTGACTGGCCACGCCGGACCTGTACCCGCACCGTTGTGCGTACGCGCCACCGTTCAGTCATGAGCAGGCCGTTGAGCATGTTGTCGGTGATATCGTTACGTTTGCGAAGGATCCCGGCTCGGGGCAGGCATTCATACCAAGAGGTTTTGCTGTTGTTGCTCAATCGCAGAATCAACCCCGTGCGCAGCCGCAAGGGCATGGTAAGTGAAGCTGTTTCCTGATCTGCCTCCAGCCCCTGCGTTGCTTTTCTCAGTGTGTAGATTTTCGTCTCGCCAAATTCCATGGCTTGGAGATCATCGTGAGGCAGGCAGGAGAACAGATGGGTCAGCAAGGTTTTATAGGCGGCTCTGGTGGTGGTCAACCAGGACTGGTATTCGTTTTCGAACAGTTTGTTGACGTCTGGAAACGTCCTGTTCCGGATGACCTGTGGAATCCAGGTGGCAGTCGTATGGATGGCGCCGCTGGAGTCCAGGCTGAACGTGGCAGTGGTCACTGTTTCGCCATCGGGTCGGGTGATCAGCCAGTTTTTATTGGCATGTCCTTTCCACATGTAGACATCGCGCAAGGACTCTCTCTTTTGTTTGAGGTCAGGCACCCGCGCGGATTCGTTTGCCGGACCGTAATACCTGACCAGTTTTCGACCATCGGTGGTGAATACCTGGTGTCCGAAAACCTTTCTGATTTCACGATCGGCAATATCCTGTCTTTTTGGTGAATCGATATCCATTTGGGCAATGGCGGCGGTCAGCCTGTTGGTGTACTGATCGAGCGCTTCGATGGCGCGTTCTCTATCGATCTGGCTGTAATTGGATTGAGCGTCCTCCAGCACGATGCCGTTGGCGATTGCCCAGTCCATCGTCGGTGGAAAACGTAACCAGGCGATCAATTCCCGCTCCTGCTCCGTAGCCTCGGCAAGTTCCTGCAAAGGGAAGTCCACCAGTTGCTGGAATGTCATGCGTGATAGCCGGTCAGGCTCAATGAGCTCGGCAAGGTTGAGTCCGTGAACGAAGTTCACCCATACCAGCGAGTTCTTGTAGGGCAGATCCTCAGGTATGTCGGTTCGGTGAAAATCGCTGGGAAACTCGAATCGGTACAAGGCTGCCAGCAGAGCCGCCTCGACGGCGGTCGAGGCGCGTCCGCTATTGAGAAGATGGGTTTCGAATTCGGTCCAGATGGCCTGATAACTTTTTCCATAATTGGATCGCTTGTGCCATTGATAACCAGCGATATCTCTTGTTGCCCCAGTGTCTCGTCGCTCCCATAAACGAATGGCTCTGCTCAACATTTTGTAACGTACGGTCGGGGAGGTTTCCTCTCCGGGCTTGCTGCCATACCAGCCGAGTTTCTCTAATAACGTTTGTGCCAGTCTGTCGGCGTCAGTCGATTGCAGCAGCTTCTCCAGATAGACCGTGGGAGCCGCTTGAACATCCACGACACTCGCCGATGAAGGGAGGACTCTAACGAGGTGACCGATCAGAGAAGTTTCGGTTGCGGGAAGAAACTCGCGAATGACGCCTTTTATTTTCAAGTCAGTGAGACTGGCAAGCTGCGCTTCGAGGGATGTCGATCGAGGTCTGTTGCGCAGCGACTTGCGCTCTGACTCGCTCGGCGCGCACAGCAGTTCATCGATATTGACGCCACTTTCCAGTTGCAGGGCGTGCCGTGCCCGTTTTTCATCCAAGGCATGAAGGCTGGATTGATGCATGGCCTCATCGGTTCGATCCCAGGGGGCCAGGCCGTAATACACGGCCAATTGAGCGAGGCTGAAGTATCCCGCTGACGTATTGGGCAAGTCGGTGGCGGCAGGGGGCTTTCTCTTCTCCTCCATGTAAAGCGGCGAGTGCGGGTGAGTTTTCATGAATCGTTCGGTCAGTGCCATCGGGGTGGCGGGGGTGTGTCGCAAGTGTTCAAGCAACTGCTTGTACTCCTCCAGCAAAGCCTTGTGGCGTATCGCGCTGGAAGGTGTGTCACTCGAAGTTTCACTGACGGAAGTCAATGGAATTTGCATGGTTGGTTGTCCTTCTGAAATTAAGTACATCCCTGTGGATTCATTCCCGCTGGAATGAAGAAGATATGTTCGCAGTAGATCGTTCTGAGGCGATTGCACAGTGGTGCATAGGTATTGCGGGGAAAAAAATCGGGCAAGGTTGCAGACTTGCCTATAACCGCAAGCCCACCTAGTCTCGTGGTAGCGATTTCGTCCGGACGACGAGCGGGCGCTGCTCATGCAAGGAATCCAATGAAACAAAAGCGGACTCTCGGAACGCCTCGATTGTTGGGCATCGTCTGGCCATTTATCGCCGTCGTGCTGTTTCAGGCATTGCTGGGGGGCGTGAGTCTTTACGTCCTGTCGGCCGTTCGCGGTTATGTGGCAGGCGAAAGCCTCTGGTCCAAGGGCCAGAAAGACGCCATCTATTACCTCAATCTGTATGCCGACAGCCGAGACGAGGCGATTTACCTCAAATACCAGACCGCGATTGCCGTACCTCAGGGCGGTCACCAGCTGCGTCTGGCACTGGACAAGCAACCGCCCGACCTGCAAGCGGCGCGCGAAGGCATTCTCAAGGGCGGTAATCATCCGGACGATGTTTCCAGTCTGATCTGGCTGTACCTGAATTTCCGTCACTTCAGTTACCTGGAAACCGCCATCGACCGCTGGACGCTGGGCGATGCCTATCTGGTGGAGCTCGACGGCGTGGCGCAGGAGATGCATCAGCGCATCACGGCCAATGCCGCCACCGAGGCCGATATCCGCCGCTGGAAAGAGCGGATTTTTGCCATCAATGATGGCGTGACCCCGGCCGCCAAGGCGTTCAGCGATGCCTTGGGTGAAGGTTCGCGGATGATCCTGCGTCTGCTGCTGTTCACCAACCTTGCCACCGCGCTGGGCCTGATCGTGCTGGCACTGTTGCGCACCCGCAAACTGCTCAAGCAGCGACACGCCTTCGCCGAAGCGTTGCAACTGGAAAAGGATCGGGCCCATGTCACCCTGCACTCGATCGGCGACGGGGTGATCACCACCGATGTGAGCGGGGCGATCGACTACATGAACCCGGCCGCCGAAGCGTTGACCCACTGGAAGGCCGAACAGGCGGCCGGTCTTCCGCTCGCGGCGTTGTTCAACCTGCTGGATGACAATGCCCAGAGCGAGGGGTTGACCCTGATCGAGCACATTCTCAGCGGCCAGCTCACGGGCGGCAGCGAGCATTCCAAGCTGATCCAGCGGCTGGATGGCAGCACTGTGTCGGTGACCCTGGTCGGCGCACCGATCCGCAACGCCGGCAAGGTCAGCGGGACGGTGCTGGTGCTGCATGACATGACCCAGGAGCGGCAATACATCGCCAATCTGTCGTGGCAGGCCACCCACGACGCGCTGACCGGCCTGGCCAACCGTCGCGAGTTCGAATACCGCCTCGAACAGGCCCTGCACAACCTGACCCGGCAGCCGGGGCGGCATGCGCTGATGTTCCTCGATCTCGATCAGTTCAAGCTGGTCAACGACACTTGCGGGCATGCGGCCGGCGATGAGTTGCTGCGGCATATCTGTGCGTTGCTGCAATCGGGCCTGCGCGAGGGCGACACTCTGGCGCGGCTGGGTGGGGACGAGTTCGGCATCCTGCTGGAGAACTGCGCACCGGAGGCGGCCGAGAAAATCGCCGAGGGGCTGCGCCAGACCGTACAGAACCTGCATTTTGTCTGGAAGGGGCGGCCGTTCCTGACCACTGTCAGCATCGGCCTGGTGCACGTCGCGCAAACCCCGACCACCCTCGAAGCCTCGTTGCGCGCCGCCGACATGGCCTGCTACATGGCCAAGGAAAAGGGTCGCAACCGGGTGCAGGTCTATCACGCCGACGATTCGGAGTTGTCTCTGCGCTTCGGCGAGATGGCGTGGGTGCAACGCCTGCACATGGCCCTGGAGGAAAACCGCTTCTGTCTCTACGCCCAGGAAATCGCTCCGCTGGGTTCGGTTGCCGGCGGCACCCGCGGGCACATCGAAATTCTGCTGCGCCTGCATGACGAAGCGGGTCGGATGATTCTCCCGGACAGTTTCATACCGGCGGCCGAGCGTTACGGTTTGATGACCTCGCTGGATCGCTGGGTTGTGCAGAATGTATTTAAGGTTATTGCTCAATGTATTAACGAAGAGTGCGAAGGCCCTCTGGCAATGTGTGCGATTAATCTTTCAGGCATTACTATCGGAGATGACGCGTTTTTGCACTTTCTACGCGAGCAGTTTGATAAATACGGCGTACCGCCTGAAATGATTTGTTTTGAAATTACAGAAACCAGTGCCATTGCAAATCTTGGTAGTGCAATCAGATTTATTAATGAACTCAAAGGGTTGGGATGTTATTTCTCACTGGATGACTTTTGTGCCGGAATGTCTTCATTCGCTTATTTGAAACATTTGCCTGTAGACTTCCTGAAGATCGACGGGAGTTTCGTAAAGGATATGCTGGACGACCCGATTAACCGTGCAATGGTCGAAGTGATCAATCACATCGGGCATGTCATGGGTAAGCAGACAATTGCCGAGTTTGTTGAAACGGCGCAGATTGAGCAGGCTTTGCTTGAAATCGGCGTGGATTACGCTCAGGGTTATGTTGTGGAACGCCCGCAATTGTTTACCTGTGACAGTTTGCAAAGTCGGCCCGCCAGACCGCAGCCACTGTTATTCAAGGCGCCTGGCACGTTCCGTTGAAATCTCTTGCCGATCCTTACAATCACAAATCAAAAGGAGCCGAACAGTGATCGACACATTCAACCGAACCGGACCACTCATGGAAGCTGCAAGTTATCCCGCCTGGGCGCAACAGTTGATCCAGGATTGCAGCGAGAGCAAACGCCGGGTTGTCGAACATGAACTTTATCTGCGCATGCGTGATAACAAGCTCAGCGCCAAAACCATGCGCCAGTACCTGATCGGGGGCTGGCCCGTCGTTGAGCAATTCGCCTTGTACATGGCGCAGAATCTCACTAAAACCAAATTCGCCCGTCACCCGGGTGAAGACATGGCGCGGCGCTGGTTGATGCGCAACATCCGCGTCGAACTCAACCATGCCGATTACTGGCTGCACTGGAGCCGGGCCCATGGGGTGAGCCTGGAAGATCTGCAGGCGCAGCAGGTGCCACCGGAGTTGCATGCCCTGAGCCACTGGTGCTGGCACACCAGCTCGGCGGATTCACTGATCGTGGCCATCGCGGCCACCAACTACGCCATCGAAGGCGCGACCGGGGAGTGGTCGGCGCTGGTATGTTCGACGGGTGTCTATGCCGCCGCCTTCCCTGAAGAGGATCGCAAGCGGGCGATGAAGTGGCTGAAGATGCATGCCCAGTACGACGATGCCCACCCTTGGGAAGCGTTGGAGATCATCTGCACCCTGGCCGGGACGAACCCGAGCAAGGCCTTGCAGGTGGAACTGCGACAGGCGATTTGCAAGAGCTACGACTACATGTACCTGTTCCTGGAGCGCTGCATGCAGCTTGAGCTGTCGGAGCGGGTGATGGTCGGGCGTGAGCGTCGGGCGCTGGTCGAGAGCTGATTTCGGCGGCATCAATAAAAAACGGGAGCCTCGGCTCCCGTTTTTGTTGGCTGAGAAATATCAGCCCGCCATGGTCAGGCGATTGCGGCCCTCGCGCTTGGCGACATATAGCGCGCTGTCGGCGCGGCGCAACAGGCTGTCGGCGGATTCGCCCGGCAACAGGGTCGAGCAACCGAGGCTCACGGTCAGTTCGATCAATTGATTATTGGCGTAGTAATCCTGAGCCTGCGCTGCCTGACGCAAGCGCTCGCCGACCATGGCGGCCGCATCGCGAGCGGTGTTGGACAGCAGGATCAGAAACTCTTCGCCGCCATAGCGGAACACCATGTCGACGTTGCGCAACTGGCCCTTGATCGAGGCAGCCACGGCTTTGAGTACGTCATCGCCAGCGCTGTGGCCATGGAGGTCGTTGACCTGTTTGAAATGGTCGATGTCCAGCATCAGCAGCGACAACGGTTGCAGGTGCCGGCGTGACATCTCGATTTCTCGTTGCAGCGTCTGCTCCATGGCAATGCGGTTGCCGGCACCGGTCAACGGATCACGCAGGGCGCTTTGCGTGGCGGCACGGTACAGCAGCGCATTGCGCATCGGATACAGCAGGGCCGACAGCAGCGATTCGAGATTGCCCAGTTCCTGTTCGCTGAAGCGCTGGTTGCGGCGAAATACCAACTCACCCATGTGCTCGCCTTCGTGGCTGAGGCTGTAGCTGGCCGAGTGGTGCCCTCGGGCGCCGAACTCCAGGCGCAGATCGCTGCCGTTGTGTACGTAAGTCAAGGCGTCCAGCGGCACCAGTCGCTGAACTTCGCGGAAAAACAGACCGAGGATGCGTTGAGGCTCAAGGCTGGTTTGCAGTTGCAGGCTCATTTGCTGGCGCAATTGCGCCAGGCTGACAGGTCGCGCCAGGAGAGGCGGCTGCTGACCGAAGCCCAGGCGTTGCAATTTGGCACTGTCGAAGTCAATTGCAGTGGTCTGGGAGGGTGATTTCATATGGCGTGAGCCCCTAAGCAGTAAGTCTGTCTTACAGGCTGGGTGAGAGCGGCTATGGGCTGCGCGTCATACTGATCCATCAGTCCCGTAGGACATTTGGCACAAGTTTAGTCTGCCCGATGACGATTAGTCAGCTATCGAATCAGGCCTTGCCCGACTGCCTTCACTCGGCGTGCTTTGAGGAAATGTAGAGCGAAAGTCGTGCCACACGGTTCATATTTTTTGAAAACCGTTGTGAATCAATAATTTGGAATTTTTGCGGAATGAGGGGCGGTGGTTATTTGACTGAATTTGCCGTGCTCAAAGCGGCAATTGCATGCCGCGACGGTATTCCGCCACGGCAACAAAAGCGACGTATGGCATTACTGGGCGTTGAACGCCTGACCATTGATACCGGTGCTGTCCGGGCCCATCAGGTACAGATAGACCGGCATGATCTCTTCCGGTGTCGGGTTGTTCAGCGGGTTTTCACCCGGGTAAGCCTGGGCGCGCATGCTGGTGCGGGTGGCGCCCGGGTTGATGCTGTTGGAGCGCACCGGGGCGACGTTTTCGACTTCGTCGGCCAGGGTTTGCATCAGGCCTTCGGTGGCGAACTTCGATACGCCATAGGCGCCCCAGTAGGCACGACCCTTGCGCCCGACACTGCTCGAGGTGAAGACCACCGACGCGTCCTGCGACAGTTTGAGCAGCGGCAGCAGGGTGCTGGTCAGCATGAACATCGCGTTGACGTTGACCTGCATGACGCGCATGAAGTTTTCACCGGACAACTGCTCGATCGGCGTGCGCGGGCCGATGATCGAGGCGTTGTGCAGCAGGCCGTCGAGGTGGCCGAACTCGGTCTCGATCATTGCCGCCAGCTCATCGTATTGGTGGGGCAGGGCGGTTTCGAGGTTGAACGGGATCACCGCCGGTTGTGGATGACCGGCCGCTTCGATCTCGTCGTAGACCTGGGTCAGATTGGCTTCGGTCTTGCCCAGCAGCAGCACGGTCGCGCCGTGGGCGGCGTAGGTCTTGGCGGCAGCCGCGCCGATGCCACGACCGGCACCGGTGACCAGAATGACCCGATCCTTGAGCAATTCGGGGCGAGCGGAGTAATCAAACATAAGAAACCTCTAATCCATTAACTTCTGATCGTTCCCGCGCCCTGCGCGAGATTGCAGCGATGGTCGCTCTGCAGCACCACTCAGCAACTGCACAGAGCGTTGTCGAGCACCTTGCGCAATTCCAGCGGGTGATCCACCACCACGTCCGCGCCCCAGTGCCGAGGGTTGTCATCCGGGTGAATGTAGCCGTAGGTCACAGCAGCGGTCCTGGTGCCGGCGTCACGGCCGGATTCGATATCACGCAGATCATCGCCGATAAACAGAACGGTCGACGGATCCAGATCAAGCATCTTGCAGGCAAGGGTCAGCATCTCGGGATCCGGCTTGCTGTTCTTCACGTGATCCGGGCAGATCAGCAGCGCCGAGCGCTCGGCCAGCCCCAGTTGCTGCATGATCGGTTCGGCGAAGCGCAGCGGCTTGTTGGTGACCACGCCCCAGACCAGATTGGATTTCTCGATGTCGGCCAGCAATTCGCCCATGCCGTCGAACAGTTTGCTGTGCACGGCGCAACCGACGAGGTAGCGCTCGAGGAACTCCAGGCGTAGTTCCTCGAAGCCCGGCGACTCCGGGTCCATCGAGAACGTCACCGCGACCATGGCCTTGGCGCCGCCGGAGATTTCATCGCGGATATGTTTGTCGTTCATCGGCGGCAAACCGCGATCCGCGCGCATCGCCTGGCAGATGGCGATGAAGTCCGGCGCGGTGTCGAGCAGAGTGCCGTCCATGTCGAAAAGGACTGCTCTGATGGCCATCGGCTTACTCCTCGCGCAGGGTCTGGATCATGTAGTTGACGTCAACGTCCGCCGCCAGTTTGTAATGCTTGGTCAGCGGGTTGTAGGTCAGACCGATGATGTCCTTGACGGTCAGGCCGGCCATGCGGCTCCAGGCACCCAGCTCGGACGGGCGGATGAATTTCTTGAAGTCGTGGGTGCCGCGCGGCAGCAGCTTCATGATGTATTCGGCGCCGACGATGGCGAACAGATACGCCTTCGGGTTGCGGTTGATGGTGGAGAAGAACACCTGGCCGCCGGGCTTGACCATGCGGTAGCAGGCGCGGATCACCGAGGACGGGTCCGGTACGTGCTCAAGCATTTCCAGGCAGGTGACAACGTCGAACTGCTCGGGCATTTCTTCGGCCAGGGCTTCGGCGGTGATCTGGCGGTATTCGACGTTCACGCCGGATTCCAGCTGATGCAGTTGCGCGACCGCCAGCGGCGCTTCGCCCATGTCGATGCCGGTCACGGTCGCGCCGCGCTGGGCCATGGCTTCACTGAGGATGCCGCCGCCGCAACCGACGTCGAGGACCTTTTTACCGGCCAGATTGACACGCTCGTCAATCCAGTTGACCCGCAGCGGGTTGATGTCGTGCAGCGGTTTGAACTCGCTTTCGCGATCCCACCAGCGATGGGCCAGGGCTTCGAATTTGGCGATTTCGGCGTGGTCGACGTTGCTCATGATTCAATCCTCTAAAACTTGAAAAAGGCTGTAGCCCCGGAGTTTGCCCCGGGGTGTTTACGATTCGGTGTGGCCGCTGATGCGTCGGCCCCAGGCCCGGGCGGTTTCGCCGAGCTGTTGTTCGTCCAGTCGGGTCAGGCGCCGGTCGTCGAGCAACTGCTTGCCGGCAACCCACAGGTGTTTCACGCAGTCGCGGCCGGTGGCATATATAAGCTGCGAGACCGGGTCATAAACCGGTTGTTGCGCGAGGCCGGACAGGTCGAAGGCGACGATGTCTGCCGCCTTGCCGAGTTCCAGGGAGCCGGTCTCGGCTTCGATTCCCAGGGCTCGCGCGCCGTTCAGCGTGGCCATGCGCAGCGCCCGGTGGGCGTCCAGCGCGGTGGCCGAGCCAGCGACGGCTTTGGCCAGCAGGGCGGCGGTGCGGGTTTCGCCCAGCAGGTCCAGGTCATTGTTGCTCGCCGCGCCATCGGTGCCGACCGCGACGTTGACCCCGGCCTGCCACAGGCGCTCCACCGGGCAGAAACCGCTGGCCAGTTTCAGGTTCGACTCCGGGCAGTGGATCACGCTGGTGTTGCTTTCTACCAGCAACGCCAGGTCGTCATCGCTGATCTGGGTCATGTGCACGGCCTGGAAGCGCGGGCCGAGCAGGCCGAGACGACCGAGGCGGGCCAGCGGGCGTTCGCCGCGCTGTTCGAGCGCTTGCTGCACTTCGAAGGCGGTTTCGTGGACGTGCATGTGGATCGAGGCGTCCAGCTCTTCGGCGATCACGCGGATTTTTTCCAGGTTCTCGTCGCCCACGGTGTAGGGTGCATGAGGGCCGAAGGTGATCTTGATGCGCTCGTGATGCTTGAGGTCGCCGAGCAGTTCGACGCCCTGACGTATGGCTTCATCAGCGCTGGCGGCGCCCGGAATCGGGAAGTCGAGGATCGGAATCGCGATCTGCGCGCGGATTCCGCTGTTGTGCACGCGCTCGCTGGCAATCTTCGGGAAGAAGTACATGTCCGAGAAACAGGTGATGCCACCTTTTATCTGTTCGGCGATGGCCAGATCGGTGCCGTCACGCACAAAATCTTCATTGACCCATTTGCCCTCGGCCGGCCAGATGTGGTTTTCCAGCCAGGTCATCAGCGGCAGATCGTCGGCCAGGCCACGGAACAGCGTCATCGCGGCATGGCCGTGGGCGTTGATCAGGCCGGGGCTGAGCAGAACGTCCGGCAGTTCGCAGACTTCAGTGGCGTTACACTTCAAGGCTTCGGCGCGCGGGCCGATGAACACGATGCGGCCGTCGCGGACGCCCAGGCCATGCTCCTTGAGCACCACGCCTGCGGGTTCGACGGGTACCAGCCAGGTCGGCAGCAATAATAAGTCGAGCGCAATGGCAGGTTTCGGCATCGAGGGTCGGTTCCAGTGCTTTTGTAAAGGATGGCGAAGTATACCCGAGCGTCTTCGCGGGGGGATCGCTATAATCGGCGGCTTTTGTTCATGAGTGCGGGGTGAGGGATGCGCGATCGACTGTTGGCTGCGGAGAAAGTAAAGGCCATCGATTGGCGTGATGGCGCGCTCCACCTGCTGGATCAGCGCGTTTTGCCGTTCGAGGAAAACTGGATCGCCTACACCAGCGCCGCCGGCGTGGCCGAGGCGATTCGCTCGATGGTGGTGCGCGGTGCGCCGGCCATCGGTATCAGTGCCGCCTATGGCATCGTGCTGGCGGCCCGTGCCCGGATTGCCGAAGGTGGCGACTGGTATGCGTCGCTGGAAGAGGATTTCATGCTGCTGGCCGATTCCCGCCCGACGGCGGTCAATCTGTTCTGGGCGTTGAACCGCATGCACGACCGGCTGGACCGTTTGAAAGAAAACGCCGATCCGCTGGCGGCGCTGGAAGCCGAAGCCATCGCTATTCATGAAAGCGATCGCGAAGCCAATCTGACCATGGCTCAGCTCGGCGTTGATCTGATTCGAAAACATCAGGGCAATGCTCAGGCGATTCTGACCCACTGCAACACCGGTGCCCTGGCCACTGGTGGTTTCGGTACGGCGCTCGGGGTAATACGCGCGGCGTTCATCGAGGGCATGGTCGAGCGTGTCTACGCCGACGAAACCCGGCCGTGGCTGCAAGGCTCGCGCCTGACCGCGTGGGAACTGGCCAACGAAGGCATTCCAGTAACGCTCAATGCCGACTCCGCCGCCGCGCACATCATGAAAACCAAAGGCGTGACCTGGGTGATTGTCGGCGCTGACCGGATCACCGCCAACGGCGATGTGGCGAACAAGATCGGCACCTATCAACTGGCGGTCAACGCCATGCACCATGGCGTTCGCTTCATGGTGGTGGCGCCGAGTTCGACCATCGACATGAATCTGGCGAGCGGTGACGACATTCCGATCGAAGAGCGCGACGGCGCCGAGTTGCTGGAAGTTGGCGGCAAACGCGTCGGGGCTGACGTTGAGGCGTTCAACCCGGTGTTTGACGTGACCCCGGCAGATCTGATCGATGCGATCGTTACCGAGAAAGGCATCGTCGAACGGCCGGATACCGCGAAGATGGCGCAGTTGATGTGCCGCAAGCGCCTGCATTAAGGGTGTTCGGCGCCTGCTGAATTGCCATCGCCAGCAGGCGGACTACCACAGGTTCTGTGCCCGCCACGGATCCTGTGGGAGCTGGCTTGCCAGCGATGGGGCCTTGAAAGTCAATAAACATCCGCAATTTCGTCCCGAAATCTGCATTCAGGGAAGCTCTGAGCCTCTCTCGTCCCCGTTAAGCCTGTCATCGGTCATCTAACTATGCTCCATGCGCATCTGGGGGATAGGTGCGTGGCGGCTCTTGTGATAACATCCGGCGTTTTCCGAGGCAGTCCCACGGGGTTGTCTTCACTGCGCAAATCCAGGGTCAACTTGTCGATTTGTCGTAAGTCGGCGCATGGCACTCGGCCTGCATCGACGAGCTTCGTGCGTCCCCTATGGATATGGCGAAGTTTCACCAGAAAAAGGAATCAGGCTTCTCATGGGCGAACTGGCCAAAGAAATCCTCCCGGTCAATATCGAAGACGAGCTGAAACAGTCCTATCTCGACTACGCGATGAGCGTGATCGTCGGCCGTGCACTGCCGGATGCGCGCGATGGCTTGAAGCCCGTGCACCGTCGCGTGCTGTTCGCGATGAGCGAGCTGGGCAACGACTTCAACAAGCCGTACAAGAAATCTGCCCGTGTCGTCGGTGACGTGATCGGTAAGTATCACCCGCACGGTGATACCGCGGTGTACGACACCATCGTCCGCATGGCGCAGCCTTTCTCCCTGCGTTACCTGCTGGTCGACGGCCAGGGCAACTTCGGTTCGGTGGACGGCGACAACGCCGCGGCCATGCGATACACCGAAGTGCGCATGACCAAGCTGGCGCACGAGCTGCTGGCCGACCTGCACAAGGAAACCGTGGACTGGGTGCCGAACTACGACGGCACCGAACTGATCCCGGCAGTCATGCCGACCCGCGTACCGAACCTGCTGGTCAACGGTTCCAGCGGTATCGCCGTGGGCATGGCGACCAACATTCCGCCGCACAACCTCGGTGAAGTCATCGACGGTTGCCTGGCCCTCATCGACAACCCCGAGCTGACCGTCGATGAGCTGATGCAATACATTCCCGGTCCGGACTTCCCGACCGCCGCGATCATCAACGGTCGCGCCGGCATCATCGAAGCCTACCGCACCGGCCGTGGCCGCATTTACATGCGCGCCCGCTCGATCATCGAAGACATCGACAAGGTCGGTGGTCGTCAGCAGATCGTCATCACCGAACTCCCTTACCAGCTGAACAAGGCGCGTCTGATCGAGAAGATCGCCGAGCTGGTAAAAGAGAAGAAACTCGAAGGCATCACCGAGCTGCGTGACGAGTCCGACAAGGACGGTATGCGCGTCGTGATCGAACTGCGTCGCGGCGAAGTGCCTGAGGTGATCCTCAACAACCTCTACGCCCAGACCCAGCTGCAATCGGTATTCGGCATCAACATCGTTGCGCTGATCGATGGCCGTCCGCGGATCCTGAACCTCAAGGACCTGCTGGAAGCGTTCGTCCGTCACCGTCGCGAAGTGGTTACCCGCCGTACCGTGTTCGAGCTGCGCAAGGCGCGCGAGCGCGGTCACATCCTCGAAGGTCAGGCCGTTGCCCTGTCGAACATCGACCCGGTCATCGCCCTGATCAAGGCTTCGCCGACCCCGTCGGAAGCCAAGGAAGCACTGGTCAGCACGCCGTGGGAATCTACTGCCGTGGTGGCGATGGTGGAACGTGCCGGTGCCGATTCGTGCCGTCCGGAAAACCTCGATCCGCAATACGGTCTGCGCGACGGCAAGTACTTCCTGTCGCCAGAGCAGGCGCAAGCCATTCTGGAACTGCGTCTGCACCGTCTGACCGGTCTGGAACACGAAAAGCTGCTGGCCGAGTATCAAGAGATCCTTAACCAGATCGGCGAGCTGATCCGCATCCTCAACAGCGCCGTGCGCCTGATGGAAGTGATCCGCGAAGAACTGGAAGTGATCCGCGCCGAATACGGCGACGTACGCCGCACCGAAATCCTCGATGCCCGACTCGACCTGACCCTGGGCGACATGATCCCGGAAGAAGAGCGCGTCGTGACCATCTCCCACGGTGGCTATGCCAAGACCCAGCCGCTGGCTGCGTATCAGGCCCAGCGTCGTGGCGGTAAAGGCAAATCGGCTACCGGCGTGAAGGATGAGGACTACATCGCTCACCTGCTGGTTGCCAACAGCCACACCACGCTGCTGCTGTTCTCCAGCAAGGGCAAGGTGTACTGGCTGAAAACCTACGAAATTCCGGAAGCGTCCCGCGCCGCCCGTGGTCGTCCGCTGGTCAACCTGCTGCCGCTGGATGACGGTGAATACATCACCACCATGCTGCCGGTCGAGGAATACACCGAAGGTCACTACATCTTCATGGCCACCGCCAACGGCACCGTGAAGAAGACCCCGCTGGAATCCTTCAGCCGTCAGCGCAGCGTCGGTCTGATCGCGCTGGAGCTGGACGAAGGCGACGTGCTGATCTCCGCCGCCATCACCGATGGCGAGCGTGAAGTGATGCTGTTCTCCGACGGCGGCAAGGTGACCCGCTTCAAGGAATCCGACGTTCGTGCCATGGGCCGTACCGCCCGTGGTGTGCGCGGCATGCGTCTGCCGGAAGGGCAGAAGCTGATTTCGATGCTGATCCCGGAAGAAGGCAGCCAGATCCTCACCGCTTCCGAGCGTGGCTACGGCAAGCGCACCGCGATCACCGAGTTCCCTGAGTACAAGCGTGGCGGTCAAGGCGTGATCGCCATGGTCAGCAACGAGCGTAACGGCCGTCTGGTCGGTGCGGTTCAGGTGCTCGACGGCGAGGAGATCATGCTGATTTCCGACCAGGGCACGCTGGTGCGTACCCGTGTCGACGAAGTTTCCAGTCTGGGTCGTAACACCCAGGGCGTGACCCTGATCAAGCTGGCCAAGGATGAAACCCTGGTTGGTCTGGAGCGGGTTCAGGAGCCGTCGGAAGTCGAAGGTGACGAGCTTGAAGGTGAAGAAGGTGTCGAATTGGAAGAAGGCGTGATCGGCGCCGAACCGGACGATGCGGTCGACAACCTGCAGGCGGACGCCGCAGACGAAGAAGAGTCGCAAGACTAACCAAATCGTAGCAGGGCAGAGTGTTTGCTCTGTCCGCTACCGTGATTGCATAGCGAGAGTGGATGTGAGCAAACGAGCCTTTAACTTCTGCGCAGGTCCCGCTGCGCTGCCTGAAGCTGTCCTGTTGCGTGCCCAGTCCGAGATGCTCGACTGGCACGGCAAGGGTCTGTCGGTCATGGAAATGAGCCATCGCAGCGATGACTACGTGGCCATCGCCGAGAAGGCCGAACAAGACCTGCGCGACCTGCTGTCCATCCCCTCCAATTACAAAGTGCTGTTCCTGCAGGGCGGTGCGAGCCAACAGTTCGCCGAGATTCCGCTGAACCTGCTGCCCGAGAACGGCACTGCCGACTATGTCGAAACCGGCATCTGGTCGAAAAAAGCCATCGAGGAAGCGCGTCGCTTCGGCAACGTCAACGTTGCCGCCAGCGCCAAGCCTTACGACTATCTGGCCATCCCTGGCCAGAACGAATGGAAGCTGACCCCGGGTGCGGCCTATCTGCATTACGCGTCCAACGAAACCATCGGCGGCCTGCAGTTCGACTGGGTTCCCGAGGCCGGTGACGTTCCGTTGGTGGTCGACATGTCCTCCGATATCCTCTCGCGTCCGATCGATGTGTCGCAGTACGGCCTGATCTACGCCGGCGCGCAAAAGAACATCGGCCCGAGCGGACTCGTCGTTGTGATCGTTCGTGAAGACCTGCTGGGCCGCGCCCGCAGTTCGTGCCCGACCATGCTCGACTACAAGGTCTCGGCCGATAACGGCTCGATGTACAACACCCCGGCCACCTATTCCTGGTACCTCTCGGGCCTGGTTTTCGAGTGGCTGAAGGAGCAGGGCGGCGTCGCCGCTATGGAGCAGCGCAACAAGGCGAAGAAAGATCGCCTGTACGGCTTCATCGACAACAGCGACTTCTATACCAACCCGATCAGCGTCAACGCCCGCTCGTGGATGAACGTGCCGTTCCGTCTGGCTGACGAGCGTCTGGACAAGGCTTTCCTGGCCGGCGCCGACGCCCGTGGCCTGCTCAACCTCAAGGGCCATCGTTCGGTCGGCGGCATGCGTGCCTCGATCTACAACGCCCTGGGTCTTGACGCCGTTGAAGCGCTGGTTGGCTACATGGCTGAATTCGAGAAGGAGCATTCCTGATGTCCGAGCAGGAGCTCAAGGCGCTGCGCGTTCGCATCGATAACCTGGATGAGAAGATCCTCCAGCTGATCAGCGATCGCGCTCGCTGTGCCGAAGAAGTTGCCCGGGTCAAGATGGCCAGTCTGGCCGAAGGCGAGCAGCCGGTGTTCTACCGTCCCGAGCGTGAGGCGCAGGTCCTCAAACGCGTGATGGAGCGCAACAAGGGGCCGCTGGGTAACGAAGAGATGGCGCGCTTGTTCCGCGAAATCATGTCTTCGTGCCTGGCCCTCGAGAATCCGCTGAAAGTGGCTTATCTCGGTCCGGAAGGCACCTTCACCCAAGCGGCGGCCATGAAACACTTCGGTCATGCGGTGATCAGCAAGCCGATGGCGGCGATCGACGAAGTATTCCGCGAAGTGGCAGCTGGCGCGGTGAATTTTGGCGTGGTGCCGGTGGAGAACTCCACCGAGGGCGCGGTCAACCACACCCTCGACAGCTTCCTCGAGCACGATATGGTGATCTGTGGCGAAGTCGAGCTGCGGATTCACCACCACCTGTTGGTCGGTGAAAACACCAAGACCGACAGCATCAGCCGCATCTATTCCCACGCCCAGTCGCTGGCCCAGTGCCGCAAATGGCTGGATGCCCACTACCCGAATGTCGAGCGCGTGGCGGTGTCCAGCAACGCCGAAGCGGCCAAGCGGGTCAAGGGTGAGTGGAACTCGGCGGCGATCGCCGGTGACATGGCGGCCGGGCTGTATGGCCTGACCCGTCTGGCCGAGAAGATCGAGGATCGTCCGGACAACTCCACGCGCTTCCTGATGATCGGTAACCAGGAAGTGCCGCCGACCGGCGACGACAAGACGTCGATCATCGTGTCCATGAGCAACAAGCCCGGCGCGCTCCACGAGCTGCTGGTGCCGTTCCATGACAACGGGATCGACCTGACCCGGATCGAAACCCGTCCGTCGCGCAGCGGCAAATGGACCTACGTGTTCTTCATCGACTTCGTCGGTCATCACCGTGATCCGCTGATCAAAGGTGTACTGGAAAAGATCAGTCAGGAAGCAGTAGCACTCAAGGTGCTGGGTTCCTACCCGAAAGCAGTTCTTTAAGGGGTGGTAGCAATGAGTGGCAACTTCCTCGCTCTGGCACAGCCGGGCGTGCAACAACTTTCGCCATACGTGCCGGGCAAGCCCGTGGACGAGCTGGCGCGCGAGCTGGACCTGGATCCGGCAAGCATCGTCAAACTGGCGAGCAACGAAAACCCGTTGGGCGCGAGCCCGAAAGCCCTGGCTGCGATCCGCGAAGCGCTGGACGAGCTGACCCGCTATCCGGATGGCAATGGTTTTGCGCTGAAATCCCTGCTGGCCGAGCAGTGCCGTGTCGAGCTGAACCAGGTGACCCTGGGCAACGGCTCGAACGACATTCTCGAGCTGGTGGCGCGCGCCTATCTGGCGCCGGGCCTGAATGCGGTGTTCAGCGAGCACGCGTTTGCGGTCTACCCGATCGCCACCCAGGCGGTCGGCGCTCAGGCCAAGGTCGTTCCGGCCAAGGATTGGGGCCATGACCTGCCGGCCATGCTGGCAGCCATCGACGCCAACACCCGCGTCGTGTTCATCGCCAACCCGAACAACCCGACCGGCACCTGGTTCGGCGCCGAAGCGCTGGACGAATTCCTGCAGGACGTGCCGGAGCATGTGCTGGTGGTGCTGGACGAGGCCTACATCGAATATGCCGAAGGCAGCGATCTGCCGGATGGTCTGGATTTCCTCGCGGCTTATCCGAACCTGCTGGTTTCGCGCACCTTCTCCAAGGCCTACGGTCTGGCGGCGCTGCGCGTTGGTTATGGCTTGTCCACCCCGGTGGTGGCGGATGTGCTGAACCGTGTACGCCAGCCGTTCAACGTGAACAGCCTGGCTTTGGCCGCGGCATGTGCGGCGCTGAAGGATGAGGAATATCTGGCGCAGAGCCGTCAGCTCAATGAATCCGGCATGCAACAGCTGGAATCGGGTTTCCGCGAGCTGGGCCTGAACTGGATTCCGTCCAAGGGCAACTTCATCTGCGTCGACCTCGGTCAAGTGGCGGCTCCTGTATTCCAGGGCCTGCTGCGCGAAGGCGTGATCGTGCGTCCGGTGGCCAACTACGGCATGCCGAACCATCTGCGGGTGACCATCGGTCTGCCGGCGGAAAACAGCCGCTTCCTCGAAGCGCTGCGCAAGGTTCTGGCTCGTGGGTGATGTCACTGCGCTGCAATCTGCTGCACCTATGATCGGGCGCCTGGTGGTGGTCGGTCTGGGGTTGATCGGTGGTTCGTTTGCCAAAGGCTTGCGTGAAAGCGGCGTCTGCCGCGAAGTGGTCGGGGTCGATCTCGATCCGCAATCGCGCAAGCTGGCGGTCGAGTTGGGCGTGGTGGATCGGTGCGAAGACGACCTGGTGGCGGCTTGTCAGGGTGCGGACGTGATCCAGTTGGCGGTGCCGATCCTGGCCATGGAAAAAGTGCTGGCCCGTCTGGCCGGCATGGATCTGGGGCAGGCGATCCTGACGGATGTCGGCAGCGCCAAGGGCAATGTGGTGCGCGCGGCGACCGAAGCGTTCGGCGGCATGCCGGCGCGTTTCGTGCCGGGCCATCCGATTGCCGGCTCCGAGCAGAGCGGGGTGGAAGCCTCCAACTCGGAGCTGTTCCGCCGTCATAAAGTGATTCTGACCCCACTGGAGCAAACCGATCCGGCTGCCCTGGCGGTGGTTGATCGCTTGTGGCGCGAACTGGGCGCCGACGTCGAGCACATGCAGGTCGAGCGTCACGATGAAGTGCTGGCCGCAACCAGCCATCTGCCGCACCTGCTGGCCTTCGGTCTGGTCGATTCGCTGGCCAAGCGCAATGAAAACCTTGAGATCTTCCGTTACGCTGCGGGCGGTTTCCGTGATTTCACAAGAATCGCCGGAAGCGACCCGGTCATGTGGCATGACATCTTTCTCGCCAACCGCGAGGCTGTCCTGCGCACACTCGATACATTTCGCAGCGACCTCGACGCCTTGCGCGACGCGGTCGATGCAGGGGATGGGCACCAACTGTTGGGCGTCTTCACGCGCGCCCGGGTTGCCCGCGAGCATTTCAGTAAAATCCTGGCCCGCAGGGCCTATGTGGACGCTATGAATTCCAACGATCTGATTTTCCTGGCTCAACCTGGTGGCCGCCTGTCCGGTCGGATTCGCGTACCAGGTGACAAATCGATTTCCCACCGTTCGATCATGCTCGGTTCCCTGGCTGACGGCGTCACCGAAGTCGAAGGCTTCCTCGAGGGCGAAGACGCCCTGGCGACCTTGCAGGCGTTCCGCGACATGGGCGTGGTTATCGAAGGCCCGCATCACGGCCGCGTGACCATTCACGGTGTCGGCCTGCACGGCTTGAAGCCTGCGCCGGGCCCGATTTATCTGGGCAACTCCGGTACTTCGATGCGCCTGCTGTCCGGCCTGCTGGCCGCGCAGGACTTCGACAGCACCCTGACTGGTGATGCTTCGCTGTCCAAGCGTCCGATGAATCGTGTGGCCAACCCGCTGCGGGAAATGGGCGCCGTGATCGAGACCGCTGCCGACGGTCGTCCGCCGATGACCATTCGTGGTGGTCACAAGCTCAAAGGCCTGACCTACACCATGCCGATGGCCAGTGCCCAGGTTAAGTCCTGCCTGCTGCTGGCGGGTCTGTACGCCGAAGGCAAGACCACTGTGACCGAGCCGGCTCCGACTCGCGACCACACCGAGCGCATGCTGCGCGGCTTCGGCTATCCGGTGAACGTTGACGGCGCGACGGCGTCCGTCGAGTCCGGCGGCAAGCTGGCTGCGACCCACATCGAAGTGCCGGGCGATATCTCGTCGTCGGCATTCTTCCTGGTGGCGGCGTCCATTGCCGAAGGCTCGGAACTGGTGCTCGAACACGTTGGCATCAACCCGACCCGTACTGGCGTAATCGACATTCTGCGCCTGATGGGCGCCGACATTACTCTGGAAAACCAGCGTGAAGTGGGCGGCGAGCCAGTAGCGGATCTGCGTGTGCGAGCGGCTAAACTCAAGGGTATCGAGATTCCGGAAGCGCTGGTTCCGCTGGCCATCGACGAGTTCCCGGTGCTGTTTGTGGCCGCGGCCTGTGCAGAAGGGCGCACCGTGCTGACCGGAGCCGAAGAGCTGCGAGTCAAGGAATCGGACCGTATCCAGGTCATGGCGGACGGTTTGCTGGCGCTGGGCGTCAAGTGCGAACCGACCCCGGACGGCATCATCATCGACGGCGGCCAGATCGGCGGCGGCGAAGTGCATGGTCATGGCGATCACCGCATCGCGATGGCTTTCAGCGTGGCCTCATTGCGCGCTACTGCACCGATCCGCATCCATGATTGCGCCAACGTCGCGACATCGTTCCCGAATTTCCTGGCGCTGTGCGCGCAGGTCGGCATCCGTGTAGCGCAAGAGGCTCAGTCGTGAACAACATTGCTCCGGTCATCACCATCGACGGGCCAAGCGGCTCGGGCAAAGGCACCGTGGCCGGGATTCTGGCCAAGCGTCTGGGCTGGAACCTGCTGGACTCCGGTGCGTTGTATCGCCTGCTGGCGTTTGCCGCGCACAACCATGGTGTCGACCTGACCAATGAAGAACTGTTGAAGAAGCTGGCCGCTCATCTGGATGTGCAGTTCATCGCGGCGACCGACGGTCAGCTGCAGCGCATCATTCTGGAAGGTGACGAAGTCAGCGATGTCATCCGCACTGAAAGCGTCGGCTCCGGCGCTTCTCAGGTGGCTGCATTGCCGGCTGTGCGCGAGGCGCTGCTGCAGCGCCAGCGTGCTTTCCAGGAGTCGCCGGGCCTGGTGGCCGATGGTCGCGACATGGGCACGGTAGTATTTCCGAATGCGCCCCTGAAGATTTTCCTGACCGCCAGTGCCGAGGAGCGGGCGCGCCGTCGATATTTGCAGTTGAAGGGCAAAGTCGAGGGTGTTAGTCTGTCGAGTCTGCTAGATGAGATCCGTGCGCGTGACGAGCGCGATACCCAGCGAGCGGTGGCCCCGCTCAAACCGGCGGCCGACGCCATACAGCTGGATTCCACGGAGTTGTCCATCGATCAGGTGCTGGAACGCATCATGAGCGAGATCGCCATTCGCGATATCGCCGGGTGACCAGGAAGGCCGCAGGGGACCAGTCATAGTCCTGCGGTGGCTTCCTTTAAATGAAACTGACCCGCATCGTCTGGGATGTGGAGACGGGCGTATTTTTCGCCCTAATCAACAGGAATTAAAATGAGCGAAAGCTTTGCGGAACTCTTTGAAGAAAGCCTAAAGACCCTGAACCTTCAGGCAGGCTCCATCATCACCGGTGTTATCGTTGATATCGATTACCAAGCTCGCTGGGTAACTGTTCACGCTGGCCTGAAGTCCGAAGCACTGATCCCTCTGGAGCAGTTCTACAACGACGCTGGCGAACTGAACATCAACGTCGGTGACGAAGTTCACGTTGCTCTGGACTCGGTTGAAGACGGTTTCGGTGAAACCAAGCTGTCCCGTGAAAAAGCCAAGCGCGCTGAATGCTGGATCGTTCTGGAAGCAGCCTTCGCAGCTGAGGAAGTGGTCAAGGGCGTTATCAACGGTAAGGTTAAAGGCGGCTTCACTGTCGACGTTAACGGCATCCGTGCGTTCCTGCCAGGTTCCCTGGTTGACGTCCGTCCAGTGCGCGACACCACGCACCTGGAAGGCAAAGAGCTGGAATTCAAGGTCATCAAACTGGACCAGAAGCGCAACAACGTTGTCGTTTCCCGTCGCAGCGTCCTGGAAGCCGAGAACTCCGCCGAGCGTGAAGCTCTGCTGGAATCCCTGCAGGAAGGCCAGCAAGTCAAAGGTATCGTCAAAAACCTCACCGATTACGGCGCATTCGTCGATCTGGGTGGCGTGGACGGCCTGCTGCACATCACCGACATGGCGTGGAAGCGTATCAAGCACCCTTCCGAAATCGTCAATGTTGGCGACGAGATCGACGTCAAGGTTCTGAAGTACGATCGCGAGCGCAATCGTGTTTCCCTGGGCCTGAAGCAACTGGGCGAAGATCCATGGGTTGCTATCAAAGCCCGTTACCCAGAAAGCACTCGCGTTACCGCTCGTGTAACCAACCTGACCGACTACGGCTGCTTCGCTGAGCTGGAAGAAGGCGTTGAAGGTCTGGTACACGTTTCGGAAATGGACTGGACCAACAAGAACATCCACCCTTCGAAAGTCGTACAAGTCGGCGACGAAGTGGAAGTCATGGTTCTGGACATCGACGAAGAGCGTCGTCGTATCTCCCTGGGCATCAAGCAGTGCAAGTCGAACCCATGGGAAGACTTCTCTGGCCAGTTCAACAAGGGCGACAAGATCTCCGGCACCATCAAGTCGATCACCGATTTCGGTATCTTCATTGGTCTGGACGGCGGCATCGACGGTCTGGTTCACCTGTCCGACATCTCCTGGAACGAAGTGGGCGAAGAAGCCGTACGTCGTTTCAAGAAGGGCGACGAGCTGGACACCGTTATCCTGTCGGTTGACCCGGAGCGTGAGCGTATCTCCCTGGGTATCAAGCAACTGGAAAGCGATCCGTTCTCCGAGTACGTCTCGGTTAACGACAAAGGCGCAATCGTTACTGGCACCGTGAAAGAAGTTGACGCCAAAGGCGCCATCATCGTTCTGGCCGACGATATCGAAGCGACTCTGAAAGCCTCCGAAATCAGCCGTGACCGCGTTGAAGACGCGCGCAACGTTCTGAAAGAAGGCCAGCAAGTAGAAGCCAAGATCATCAGCGTTGATCGTAAGAGCCGCGTAATTCAGCTGTCGATCAAGTCGAAAGACGATGCTGAAGAGAAAGAAGCCATCCAGAGCCTGAAAGCAGCTCCGGAAGGCGAAGCAGCTGACACCACTATGGCGGCACTGCTGCGTCAAGCAATGGCCAAACAGAACTGAGTTCTGTCTGATCATTAAAAAAAGGGCGACTTCGGTCGCCCTTTTTTGTGCTTGCGATTTGGTGGGGCATTGCTCTCTGGTTATCAGGTGAAACCATTCCCTTTGCCGGGTGGTCTGTTTCTTTAATCGGATCAATCGTCTATTCGCGTCTAGGCTTAGTCTGAAGATCGCAGTAGTCGGGCAGGCGCCTGGCATAAGGATGTGAATGAACAAGTTTATAGTTCTGTTGGGTGTGTTGGTGGTGGCAGGCTGTACTACCAGTGCCAAGACCCATGCGGTGCGTGGAGTCAGTGGTATCGAAGTTGACTGCTCCGGTTTGGGTTCGGGCTGGGAGAGGTGCCAGAAGCGTGCTGCCAAGGAATGCAAGGGGGCGGGTTATAAGGTGATCACGCGATCCGATGACGCCCGGGATGAGGATGAGTTTCCCTTCGGCTTCAATCCGGCAGGCTACGTCACTCGAACCATGTTGGTGATTTGTCGGTGAGTGAGCGTTGGCGGGCTTTCATCCGATGCCCTGAAAATGGGCGTTTCGGTGAGCGGAAAGATATGTCAAGCCCTGGGCTGTTCAAAATCTTCCGGGCGTGCTAAAACCTTTCAAGCGCTGATCTAGCTGCTTGAAAAAGAAGGGAAAAATATGACGAAGTCGGAGTTGATCGAACGAATTGTCACCCATCAGGGGCTGCTCTCATCCAAGGATGTGGAGCTGGCCATCAAGACCATGCTTGAGCAAATGTCCCAGTGTCTGGCCACAGGGGATCGTATCGAGATCCGTGGTTTTGGCAGCTTTTCCTTGCACTATCGTGCGCCGCGCGTGGGTCGAAATCCCAAGACCGGTCAGTCCGTCAGTCTTGACGGAAAATTCGTTCCGCATTTCAAGCCAGGCAAAGAGCTGCGCGATCGTGTGAATGAAGAAGAGGAGGAGGGGGCTTGACGGTCACCGTTATGCAAGGAGCCGCTAATGAGTAATCTCAAGCGCATTTTTCTTTCCGTTTTAATTCTATTGCTTGTCTTGGCGATCCTTGCGTTCGTTCTCGAAAATCAGCAATCGGTCTCCCTGTTGTTTCTTGGGTGGGCGGGGCCACAACTTCCGGTATCGGTGATTACGGTTGGTGCATTGCTGTTGGGAATGCTGATCGGGCCGTTTTTTGGTTGGTTTCTGGGACGTTCGTCCAGAGCTTCACGCAAGCGTCCAGTCTGATTGCGACATGGAAGGAAAGGCGAACTAAACTTTAGCCACAGCTTGTCTATATCCATTAGTAAAACGTTCATTAAGCTGTAAAATGCTGGGCTTGTCCGATAGTGGCATATTCCCACATCGGTTTAGACTGACATCGTCAGAAGCCACAGCTGAAATGATGGCTTTTGCATTCATGGATTAGACAGCGCTCGGTTGACGGCCCTGTCAGCAACTCAAGGGTATGGTTTCGCGTGAAAATTCTAGTAACCGGCGGCGCCGGGTTTATCGGCTCAGCTGTTATCCGTCATATCATCTCCAACACTACCGACGCAGTGGTAAACGTCGACAAGCTGACGTATGCCGGTAACCTTGAGTCGTTGGCCGACGTCAGCGGAAGCGATCGTTATGCGTTCGAGCGCGTCGATATCTGCGACCGTGATCAGATCGATCGCGTACTGCGTGAACATCAACCGGATGCAATCATGCACCTGGCCGCAGAGTCCCATGTGGATCGCTCGATCTCCGGTCCTTCGGAGTTTATTCAGACCAACATCATCGGCACTTATACCTTGCTGGAAGCTGCGCGCCATTACTGGGCAGCGCTGGATGATGCCCGCAAGACCGCATTTCGCTTCCACCATATTTCGACGGATGAAGTTTACGGTGATCTGGAAGGTCCGGAAGATCTCTTTACGGAAACTACCCCATATCAGCCAAGTTCGCCGTACTCGGCCAGTAAAGCGAGTTCCGATCACCTGGTTCGTGCCTGGGCCCGTACATACGGTCTGCCGACTCTGGTCACCAATTGCTCGAATAACTATGGTCCTTGCCACTTCCCTGAGAAGTTGATCCCGTTGATCATTCTCAATGCGCTGGAAGGTAAGCCGCTGCCTGTCTATGGCAAAGGCAATCAGGTTCGCGATTGGCTGTATGTCGAAGATCACGCTCGCGCGCTGTACAAGGTTGTTACAGAAGGCGTCATCGGTGAGACCTACAACATCGGCGGTCATAACGAGAAACAGAACATCGAAGTAGTGAATACGCTCTGTGCACTACTCGATGAGTTGCGCCCGGATTCCGCACATCGCCCGCACGCGAGTCTGATCACCTACGTTCAGGATCGCCCGGGTCATGATCAGCGTTATGCCATCGACGCCAGCAAAATCCAGCGCGAGCTGGGCTGGACGCCTGAAGAAACGTTCGAAACCGGTATCCGTAAAACAGTGGAGTGGTACCTCAACAATACTGAATGGGTTGCTCACGTGAAAAGCGGAAGCTACCAGCAGTGGATCGACCAGAATTACGCAGATCGCTCGAACAAGGCATGAAGATCCTCCTGCTGGGTAAGAATGGCCAGGTTGGATGGGAGCTGCAGCGCTCGCTTGCCCCGCTCGGCGAGTTGATCGCGCTGGATCGTCATGCGGTCGATGGCTTGTGTGGCGATTTGTCTGACCTGGAGGGCCTGCGAGCGACAATCCGTCAGGTCAGGCCTGATGTGATTGTCAATGCCGCAGCCTATACCGCCGTCGACAAGGCTGAATCCGAAACGGAGCTGGCTGATCGCGTGAACGGTCAGGCGAGTCGGATCATGGCTGAAGAGGCTTGCCGCCTGGACGCCTTGCTTGTCCATTACTCGACGGATTACGTGTTCAACGGTGAAGGTTCCAGCCCATGGCTGGAGACTGACGCCGTCTCACCGGTGAATCGATACGGTGCGAGCAAGCTTGCAGGTGAAAATGCAATCATCGCATCCGCCTGCAAGTACCTTATTTTCCGTACTAGCTGGGTCTACGGTGCTCGCGGCAATAACTTCGCCAAGACCATGTTGCGACTGGCATTGGATCGCGAAACGCTCAACGTGATCAATGATCAGATCGGAGCTCCGACGGGGGCTGACCTGATTGCCGATGTCACTGCCTTGGCCATTCGCCAAGTGTTGCACCGACCGGAATTGTTGGGGCTTTACCACCTGGCAGCCGGCGGTGAAGTGTCTTGGCACGGTTATGCGGGACATGTGATTGCATTCGCCCAGGCAAATGGTGAGCAACTTGCTGTAAAGGCGGTCAACCCGATCAATACGACCGCTTACCCGACACCTGCACGTCGGCCTTTGAATTCACGTTTGAATACTCAGAAGCTGCGCGACAATTTTTCTCTACACTTGCCGGATTGGCAAAGTGGTGTAACCCGAATGCTTAGGGAAGTTCTGAACAAATGACCACGACAAATCGTAAAGGCATCATTCTCGCCGGTGGCTCGGGCACTCGCCTGCATCCGCTAACCCTCGGCGTCTCGAAGCAGATGCTGCCGATCTACGACAAACCGATGATCTTCTATCCGCTGTCCGTGCTGATGCTTGCGGGCATGCGTGAAATCCTGATCATCTCCACGCCGGAAGACTTGCCATGTTTTCGCAAGCTGCTGGGCGATGGCAGTGTTTACGGTATCAAGCTGACTTACGCCGAACAACCTACTCCGGACGGCCTCGCACAGGCGTTCATCATCGGCGAGGAATTCATTGGCAAGGACCCTTGCTGCTTAATTCTGGGCGATAACATCTTCTACGGTCAGCATTTCTCGGACAATCTCCGTTCGGCAAGTTCGCAACAGAAGGGGGCAACGGTGTTCGGGTATCACGTTTCCGATCCGGAGCGTTTCGGTGTTGTCGAATTCGATAAAACCGGCCGTGCTTTAAGTATTGAAGAGAAACCACTGAAGCCAAAGTCCAACTATGCAGTGACCGGCCTGTATTTCTACGACAATGATGTGGTGGAAATTGCCAAGAACATCAAGCCATCGGATCGGGGCGAGCTGGAAATCACAGACGTCAACCGTGCTTATCTTGACCGCAAGACATTGAACGTCGAGATGTTGGGTCGTGGCTTCGCATGGCTGGACACCGGTACTCATGATTCGCTTCTAGAGGCGAGCCACTTCGTACATACCATTGAACAGCGTCAGGGTCTCAAAGTGGCATGCCTCGAAGAGATCGCCTATCACAATGGCTGGATTACTGCAGAGCAACTGAGCAAGCAGGCTGACGCACTGAAGAAAACCGGGTATGGCCAGTACCTGCAGAAACTCGTCGATTCACCTGCTCACTGATTCGATAGCCGGATCCCTTTCGTTCAGAAGCGTTTAACGGTGCAAGCAGGAATGGCATGCCAGTGAAACTTCCCAAGGTTGCGGTTTTACTGGCAGCGTACAATGGTATGCAGTGGATCGAAGAGCAATTGGCTTCGATCCTTTGCCAGTCAGACGTTGAAGTAAACGTTTATATCAGCATCGATCCTTCCACCGATGGTACTGAGGCCTATTGCTCAGCCTGGGCCCTTGAGGATTCGCGGATCATCGTTCTGCCTCCTGCGGGCGCGTTTGGAGGGGCAGCGCGCAATTTCTTCCGACTGATCCGCGATGTTGATCTGACGGTCTATCACTATGTTGCTTTCGCTGATCAGGATGACTTTTGGTACGCGGACAAGCTGCAACGCGCCATTCAAGTCATTCAAACCGAACAGGTCGATGCTTGTTCCACTAATGTCTTGGCATTCTGGCCTGACGGCGCTACGCACCTGCTGGACAAGTCTCAGCCACAGGTGGCTTGGGACTTTCTGTTTGAAGCCGCCGGCCCCGGCTGTACCTATGTAATGAACCAGTCGTTGGTGTCGGCGTTGAAATTGTCGATGCTTGCGACCTGGCAGCCGCTTCAGACGGTCAGTCTGCATGACTGGTATTGCTATGCCTTTGCCCGCAGTCACGGTTTTCGCTGGTTCATCGACTCAAGGCCTTCCATGGACTACCGCCAGCACGAGCGTAATCAAGTTGGTGCCAATAAGGGCATGAAATCGCTGATTGCGCGCTACAAAACCATTCGAGATGGCTGGTGGTTCAGTCAAGTGCAGACCATTGTGAAGCTGATAGGTCTGGAATCTGATCCTTTTGTAGTCAAGTGGTTGACACTGCGCCGTTTTGAGCTGCTCCGTCTCTCTTTCAGTGCCTGGAGTTGTCGGCGACGAGGAAGAGACAAGGTCTTGTTTTTCTGTATCTGCTGGGTAACTGCATTAAGGAAGAATACTCAATGACAGGTCCGAAGATACTGGTGACAGGCGCCAGTGGTTTTGTCGGAGAAGCGCTGGTTTTTCGGTTGTTGGTGGACAAGAAATACTGCCCGGTTGCAGCGGTACGCAGCGAGACAAGACTGGGTGGGTTGTGCTCGGTGCAAATGTTCGATTTGCTCGATGAGCATTCTTCAGCCCAGCTCGAAGGCATCGAAGTAATCGTTCATGCTGCCGCACGCGTACATGTCATGGATGAGAGGGCGGACGACGCGTTGACCGAATTTCGTAAGGTCAATGTTCAGGGGACGCTCAAATTGGCGCGCCAGGCGGTCGCCTCAGGCGTAAGGCGATTTATCTATATCAGCTCGATCAAGGTCAATGGCGAGAATACCTTGCCGGGCAGGCCTTTCAAGGCGGATGACCCGATTGCCCCCCAGGATCCGTACGGTGTTTCGAAGCACGAAGCCGAGACGGCATTGATGCAATTGGGTCACGAATCAGGTATGGAGGTGGTGGTTATTCGACCACCATTGGTCTATGGCCCTGGTGTAAAAGCCAATTTTCTCAGCATGATGGACTGGCTCTCCAAGGGTATCCCTTTACCATTGGGAGCTATCGGTAATCAGCGAAGTCTGGTCGCCATCGCCAATCTGGTCAGTTTGATTGTTGCGTGCATTGATCACCCGGCAGCGGCCAACCAGGTGTTTCTGGTCAGTGACGGTGATGATGTATCCACTTCCCGATTGCTGCGTCGTCTAGCGACGGCTCTGGGTAAACCCTCACGTCTTTTGCCTGTCCCTGAATCGTTGCTAAAGCTGGGGGCGGGATTGCTGGGCAAGCGTGGTGTCTCGCAAAGAATATGCGGTTCGTTGCAAGTCGATATTGAAAAAAATCTCCAGCTACTAGGCTGGACACCCCCTGTAAGTATGCAAAAGGCATTGCGTCAAACTGCTGAGCGCTATAAGGATGAACACGGATGATTGTTGGGTGGTTTTTACTTGCGGCATTTATCGTTTCCTATGTGCTGACATTCGGGCTGCGACGTTATGCTCTCTCCCGAAGCTTGATGGATATACCCAACGAACGTAGCGCTCATTCGGTGCCAACACCGAGAGGCGGCGGTGTCGCGTTCGTTATTTCTTTTCTGGTCGCATTGCCGTTTCTCGCTCACTTTGAGTGGATTGATGCGCCGACCCTTTACGCGCTGATGGGCGCCGGCCTGCTTGTCGCAATCATTGGATTCGCTGATGATCATGGGCATATCGCAGCCAGATGGCGCTTGCTCGGTCATTTTGTCGCTGCGGCGTGGGCACTTTTCTGGATTGGGGGGTTGTCGCCGTTAAGCTTGTTGAACACTCGCATTGATCTGGGCTGGATCGGTCAGGTGCTGGCCTTGGTTTATCTGGTGTGGATGCTTAATCTTTATAACTTCATGGACGGTATCGATGGTCTGGCCAGTGCTGAGATGATCAGCGTTTGTCTGGGTATGTGTCTTGTCTATGGATTCGGAATGCACAGTGATCTTACCTGGGCTCCTCTGACGCTGGCTGCGGCGGTGGCAGGTTTTCTCTGCTGGAACTTTCCCCCTGCGAAGATTTTCATGGGCGATGCGGGAAGCGGTTTCATGGGGCTCATCGCCGGGGCCATGTCCCTGAGTTCGGCCTGGCATCAACCAGAGTTGTTGTGGAGCTGGGTGATTCTTTCGGGTGTGTTTATTGTCGATGCGACCTGGACACTTGTTCGGCGTTTGAGTCGAGGTGAAAAAGTGTATCAAGCCCATAGTGACCATGGTTATCAGCACGCAGCCCGTCGATTTGGCCATAAGAAGGTCACATTAACGGTTGTGGGGATCAATATTGCGTTTCTGTTGCCAATTTCGCTTCTGGTGGCCTTGAATTATCTGGATGCATTTTGGGCGGTGGTGATTGCTTTCGCTCCATTGGTTGTCGTGGCAATCGTGTTAAAAGCGGGTCAGGCTAGAGTTGTTTAGCTTTAGCAGTGCTGCCGATCTGCGATTCAGGTTCGGTCATTCATATTTTCATCAATGAATGTGGCGTGCCACGCACTGATGACCTTTACATCAAAGTGAACAAAATTATGCATAACAATCTCACCAGCCAGCAAATTTCGACTACCAGTCAGGTGCGTGGCGAGCAAAAGAATCAACGTCCAGTGGTTATCTGGCTGACGGGGCTCAGCGGCTCGGGAAAATCCTCCGTCGCCGATGCACTGGAACAACGGCTGGTGATGGCAGGCAGCCATACCTACCTGCTGGATGGGGACAATGTCCGGATGGGGCTGTGCAAGGATCTCGGGTTCAGTAATTCTGACCGTGAAGAAAACATTCGTCGGGTGGCTGAAGTAGCTAAGCTTTTCGTTGATGCAGGGCTTATCACCATCACATCTTTTATTTCTCCCTTCCACCGTGATCGCGCACTGGCGCGAAGTGTGATTGGATCTGATAACTTTATTGAAGTTTTCATCGATACCCCGCTCAGTGAGTGTGAGCGACGTGACCCCAAAGGCTTGTATAAAAAAGCACGTCAAGGATTGATAAAAAACTTCACAGGAATTGATTCGCCCTATGAAAAACCTCTGGCTCCACAAATTACAATAAGTACGATGAATCACTCGATTGAAACAAGTGTCGAGATCATCATTGATTACTTGAAGCAATGGAATGCCAAGTGAAGCACTTAGTTATTATTGGTCTGGGTTTTAGCGGGGCGGTAACCGCTATTGAGTTTCTCAACAGAGCGCCTGCAGGGTCGCGGCTGACTATTATCAACCGCTCTGGCCAAATGGCGCGCGGTCTGGCATACGGAACCGATAGTCCGGACCATTTGTTGAATGTGCCTGCCGGGAATATGTCAGCGCTGGTGGAGCAATCCGACTCTTTTCTCGAATTCTGCAAGCAGTTGGATCCGGACCACCATTCGGGCAGCTTCGTTTCCCGTCAGATGTACGGCGCATACTTGAGTCAGTTGCTCAGCCGGGCGAAAGCAGACTCATGTGTCCAGTGTGAAAGCATCGTAGGTGAGGTCAATTCCATCCAGTCAGACGCTACAGGGAAGGGTGCGATTATCAGGGTCGATACGGGAGTGTGCATTGCTGCCGATAAAGTCATTCTTGCATTTGGCAATTTCCCGCCCGCCACGCCGGCAGGTCTGCGGGAGGTTGCACAATCCAATTTGTACATCGAGGATCCATGGTCCGCGGACAATTGGATGATACAAAAAGCGGCACCTCGAATTCTCCTGATCGGTAGCGGTTTGACCGCTGTCGACACATTGATTTCCCTGCGCCGAACTCATCTGACGGCCAAGGTTACGTTGCTTTCGCGTCGAGGATTGTTGCCGACCAGTCATCGAGAAAAGATGCCCGCAGAGGGATTCGAGACAGGCATCGTCGCAGAAATCCTGTTAGCTCCAGCGACAGTGTTGTCCTATATGAGGTTAATTCGTCGCGAGATTGCCAGATATCCAGAACGTTGGCGTGAAGTTGTGGCCGCTTTGAGGCCTGTCACCTCTGAATTGTGGAGTCGCCTGTCACTTGTCGAACGCAAGCGCTTTCTGCGCCATGTTCAGCCTCATTGGGATGTCTATCGGCACCGGATGGCACCGCAAACGTTCAATATTTTCCAGGATGAAATTGCGGCGTCGACCGTTACTTCAATTGCCGGACGGATCTTGTCGGCGAATGCCAATGAAGAGAGTGTTGCGGTGCGTATCAGGATCCGGGGGGGCGTGGAAGTTGTCGAGTCACAGTTTGATCAGGTAATCAACTGCACCGGACCGTGTACTGATATCGGGAAGATTTCCGATGCGTTCATCTCGTATTTGTCAGGCAGTTCGATCATCACACCTGATGCTTTGGGTATCGGAATCAATGTTGATGAAAACTACGCTGTCATGAGTGAATCGGGAGAGCGTGTCGAGTGGCTGAGTTATGTCGGGCCGATGCTCAAGGCTCGCTTTTGGGAGGCAACGGCGGTGCCGGAACTTCGCCAGCATGCACGTGCTTTGGCTATTCGGATTGCTGAAAGCTTCGCTCAGGCAGAGCAGGGGTAATCCCCCCCCCCCCTTGTGCTCGGGCAAATGGGGGCAGATTGCGTGCGTGAAACATGCGTGGTTTGCCCCTCTCCCGCAGAGTGATTACAGGGTCTGTATTCCACGCTGGATGAATTAGGTGGTGCTCGGGCTTATCAGGGTTTAACCGTTTCTTTGTTCAGGTTCGGTGTTAAAACTGATCGAACTGGTCGTCGACTCAATTCAAGGTTATTACTTTGTATAGTGGGAGCCAGTTTCGAAAGAGCTTCGATGGCGAAGCCTGTCAGTGTGCCAATATCCTTTGCGTGTCTTTGAGTTCAAGCGCTCCCGTCGAGATCAGTGGTAAGCATTATCGCGTTATCAGCAAGAGAGGCTGGACGGCAGGCGACAGGCGGCTTCAGTACTGGTAGATAAAGCCCACTTATGCTACTTTGCGCGCCAATTATTGCCTTTTGTCGAGGCATTATTTTTATCACTTTTCCGCCGAATTTGGCTTGAGTGGCGGTACTGGAAACGTGGAACGCAGCGAATTCTTGCCCTGTTTTCCACTTTCAAAGCGTCCGACCGACCGCTGACATTGCGGTGTCACTTTTCAGCGAGGCCTCTTAGCTAAACCGTATGATTCATGGTTTGCAGACCGCTGATTTCATGAGAATTCAAGATGGCTTTTTTTCCCTGTTTTTTGTCTGTCGTTTTTGTCGTTCGTAATCAGTCAGAGCAAATCGAAAAGATTCTGTCTGATGCGGCTTCCATAATCTCTTCGACGGTCAGCGACTATGAGCTGATCGTGGTCGACAACGCTTCTGAAGACGACAGCATTCTACAGCTCAAACGCCTGACCTCTGAGAGCGGCCTCGCCAATCTGCAGGTGTATGCCTTGACCAAAGAGGTGGATGCAGATACAGCTTCCTGGGTCGGGCTGGAGAATGCCTTGGGTGATTTCGTCGCTGTCATTGATCCATTGATCGATGATATCGGATTTGTTCCTGAGATGCTTGACCAGGCAGTCGCTGGTGCGGATGTGGTGTTTGCCAACAACTCGCATAAGCCAGCGCAGAGCGTTGCATATCGTGCTGCAAATTTCGTGTTCCATAGCCTCTACAACCATTTTAATGGTGTTCATCTGGCTAAGGACGCTCCCCAGTTTCGAATCCTCAGTAAGCGCGTTATCAATTTCATCCTGCAACACCCACAACCGTCGATGACCTACCGTCACCTGCCGGCAACAGGTGGTTTTGCGCGCGCCTATCTCAATTACAGTGCGACCCCGAAAGCCTCCAGTCCGAAGCGGTTGGGGGAGAGTATCGATCGAGGGATGCGCTTGCTGGTATCCACGACCAGGGCGCCGATGAGGCTGGTAACGTCGCTCTCGCTTTTTGGTGCAATCGCCAACCTGATATACAGCGTTTATGTTCTGGCGATCGGCATCTGGAAAACCGATGTAGCACCGGGATGGGTTAGTTTTTCGTTGCAACAGTCCGGCATGTTTTTCCTTATTTCTCTGGTGCTGCTGGTGTTGGGTGAATACATCCTCAACATGGCCAGCTTATCTAATGAAGGGCCGCTTTATCATGTTGGCCAGGAGTTCACCAGCGCACGCATGACACGGCGTGAAAAGCTGAACATCGAAAAAGTGGTTTCGGAGGGCGTCAGTACCTCAGCCACGGCTAGTGAACGGACCTCCTGATGGTTGGGTATGAAGCGGACCCGGCTAGCCAAGACGCTGTGGTCATCGGTGGCGGATTTTATGGCGCTGCCATTGCTGTCTACCTGGCCCGACAGCGCGGGTTGAAACGCGTACTGTTGATAGAACGTGAGCCTGCACTATTGATGCGGGCTTCCTATAACAATCAGGCACGCGTGCATAACGGCTATCACTATCCCCGGAGTTTCACCACCGCTTACAGAAGCCGGATTAACCTGCCCAAGTTCGTGACGGACTGGCCGGCTGCGGTGAAACGCGATTTTACGAAGCTCTATGCAATAGCCCGCAGGAATTCGAAGGTCACCGCCAAACAATTTGAACGTTTTTGCAGAGATATTGGCGCTGATATCAAACCTGCAACTTCCGAACTGCGGGAGCTTTTCGAACCTCGGCTGATCGAGGATGTGTTCATTGTCGAAGAGTATGCTTTCGATACCACCACGTTGGCGAGTTGGGCCAAGCGTGAGCTGGACGAAAGTGGAGTGCAGATTCGCTATCAAAGCCGCGTAACAGCCATATCCCGAGGTCTGCACTCACCACTGACAGTAATTGCCGAAAATGCGCAGGGGCATCGTGAGGCCATTAATTGCCGCTATGTGTTCAACTGCACCTACAGCGGGTTGAATCAATTCACTGGCGACTTCCCAGGCGTCAGCGCCGGGCTTAAACAAGAAATCACCGAGATGGCTCTGATGCAAATGCCGGAGTCTCTAGAAGGCGTGGGAATTACAGTGATGGATGGCCCGTTCTTTTCGACGATGCCATTCCCTGCTCGAGGATTGCATACCCTTTCCCATGTTCGCTATACACCTCATTTGCACTGGAATGATCAGCCTGATTTTGATCCCTATGCAAGGTTGGATGATTACGTGCGGGAAAGTCGCGTTGATCGAATGGTCAGAGATGTTGGAAGGTATATTCCAGCCGTATTGCAAGCCCGCCATGTCGATTCCCTGTTTGAAGTCAAAACAGTGCTTGTAAAGAATGAGGGCGACGACGGCCGACCGATTCTTTTTGAACGGCATATGGAGTTGCCAGGATGTTATTCCATTCTTGGTGGGAAAATAGACAATATCTACGACGTCATCGAGACGCTTGAAAAAGAGCATATTTCGCGAATTGATGGTCAGGAAGAATCGAAAGGTGGAGTAGTAAATGCGTAGTTCTCTTATTGGTTTTTCAGGTTTCGTGGGCAGTACTCTTCTGAAGCAGCAGGCGTTTTCGTCGCTTTATCGTTCGACCAATATTGCCGAAATCGACAACGAAACATTCGATACAGTAGTTTGTGCCGGCGCACCTGCGCAGAAGTGGATCGCCAATCGCGATCCCCAAGCGGATCGGTTAAAGATTGAAGAGCTTATTTCGCACTTGAAAACGGTTCAGTGCAAAACATTTATTCTTATCAGTACAGTGGATGTTTTTAAGGAACCCGTGGGTGTTGATGAGAACTCGACAGTCGATGAGTCGGACTTGCATGCGTATGGCTTGCATCGGCGGTTGCTGGAGAAATTCGTTGAAAGTCATTTTTCGAACTATCTCATCGTTCGTTTACCCGGTCTGGTTGGTCCCGGTCTGCGGAAGAATGTAATTTTCGATTTCCTCAACGACAATAATATTCAGGCAATTGATAGTCGTGGAGTATTCCAGTTCTACCCAATGGTAAATCTCTGGCCTGATATTCAACTCGCGCTCAATGCCGGGTTGAAACTGGTTCACTTTACTGCCGAACCTGTCAGTGTGGCGAATGTTTCCCTGCAAGGTTTCGGGAAACCGTTTGATAACGAGCTTGGCAATGCGCCAGGTTTATATGACTTGCAAAGCATCCATGCCAAGGTCTTTGGAGGTGTGGGCCGTTATCAATACAGTGCTCGCGAAACAGTTCAAGCTGTCAGGGCTTATGCCCAATCCGAGCCCCTGACGAAAAAAGACCAGCCGGGTACTTCGGCATGAGGCTCGCCATTTCCAATATTGCCTGGGATGTCGTTGAAGATGAGGACGTTGCAAAGCTGCTGAATCGCTTTGGCGTCAACGCGATCGATATAGCGCCTGGCAAGTACTTTCCTGAACCGACCCAGGCAACGGATGAAGACATATGTCGTGTCAAAGACTGGTGGGCGGAACGCGGAATCGAAATTACCGGTATGCAGGCGCTGTTGTTTGGTACATCAGGACTGAACGTGTTCGGCTCTACCGATACTCAAGCTGCACTACTCAAGCATCTTGATGCCGTTTGTCGCATTGGTGGGTCACTCGGAGCCACTCGGGTGGTTTTTGGCTCTCCAAAGAACCGTGACCGTTCCGGACTGAGCGATGAGGAGACACTGCAAGTCGCGATCCCGTTCTTCAGACAATTGGGTGATATCGCCCAGAACAGAGGTGTGACGATTTGCCTTGAACCCAATCCTGAATGCTATGGCGCGAACTTCATGACGGCCAGTGCTGAAACTGCCAATGTGGTAACTCAGGTGGCACATCCAGCCATTCGTATGCAGCTCGATACCGGGGCGGTGACGATAAACAAGGAAGAGGTGCAGTCCATTCTCGAACTGCATTCCGAATTAATCGGACATGTTCATGCGAGTGAGCCCGACTTGTTACCGTTGGGAGAGGGTGGTACTGCGCACGCTGAAATGGCAAAGGCAGTGGCTCGTTATCTGCCAAACCACATTGTTTCCATCGAAATGGTTGCGACCAAAGATGAACCTCATTTGATCTCCATGGAGCGTTCACTACTGGTGGCGGTGCAGCATTATCGAATGGCGGTAGTTGAGGTGGGCAGATGAGCATGAAATGGGTGATCCTGATCCTGGGCATTCTTTCCAATGCCTCCGCCAGCGTCCTGGTGAAGATGGCAATGATGCCTCCTCGTAAATTTCCGTCGCTTGGCGATCCCATGGCAGCACTCAGCAATTGGCCTTTCTGGCTTGGGCTCGGCCTGTATGGCGCCGCGTTTCTGCTTTATGCCGCTGCATTGGCGCGTCTGCCTCTTAACGTGGCTCATCCGGTTTTGACGGCGGGTGCCGTGGCGACTGTCGCTCTATTCTCGGTCGTAATTTTTCGCGAATCCTTCCACTGGACTACCGGTGCAGGGATCGTATTGGTGATTGCTGGCGTTGGGCTGATTACAGCTCGCGTGGCTTGATGGTGAATTTGATGACTTCTCTCGATATTTCTCCTGCTGCACGTCAGGCGTGGCAAGTGCCTTCCTATGACACAAAAATGTGGCTAGGCCGCCAGCATTCCTATTGTGTTGTGATTCCGGTAATCAATGAGGGAGAGCGGATCAAAAACCTGCTTTCCAGAATGGCAGCGGTGAATGTCGCCAATATCGCCGACATCATTATTGTAGACGGGGGAACTACGGATGGTTCTCTTGAGCTGCCGGCGTTGGAGCAGGTGGGTGTGAAGGGGCTCTTGCTCAAAACGTCCGCTGGCAAGTTGAGCGCTCAACTGCGTTGTGCATACGCTTTTGCACTTGATCAGGGATACGAAGGCATTGTCACCATTGATGGCAATGACAAGGATGACCCTGACGCCATTGAGCGTTTTATCGAGGCGTTGAAAGAAGGAGTCGACTTTGTCCAGGCTTCGCGTTTCGTGGCAGGTGGTGTAGCCGAGAACACACCGAAATCACGGGACTTCGCTATCCGCTTCATTCACGCACCCATGCTGAGCCTGTTCTCCGGCTTTGGCTGGACGGACACAACGCAGGGCTTTCGCGCGTATAGCCGGAAAATGTTGCTTGATCCAAAAGTAGCACCCTTTCGCGATGTGTTCATGACTTATGAACTGCTTGCTTATCTTTCTTATCGAGCTCCGAAATTGGGCTATCGGTGTGTTGAGCTGGCAACGGTTCGACGCTATCCAAAAGGTGAAGTACCGACCAAAATCAGCAGTGTCAAAGGTAACCTTTCGGTACTTAACATCCTTCTGAAAAGCTGTTTTGGGCACTACAACGTCAAGGGAGACGGCGACAAGTGAGTGGGGTCTTTAGTGCTGCAGATATAAAAACAACTGAAAACGGCCTCAAATCGTTATGTGCAAAATACAAGACGGAGTTTTTGGTTTTTCTAAGCGTTTTTGTACTTGTTTTTTCATCTATGAAAATGTATTCGGCAGCGGTTTCCAATGGGAATGTCGAACAGTGGGTGAATCTGACCAACCAGGTTTTTTATGAAGGGCGAGATTTTCTGTTCAGCTACGGTCCTCTGTATTGGCTGGTCGGCGGTAGTTCTACGCAGTACAACATTTATTCATATTGGGGCTCAATTTTTTATATAAGTGCCGTCTATGCGATTTTTTGGTCTCTGATTTTTACTCTCGTTCACAAGGCACGTTCCTACCTTTATCTCGCAGTCGCTTTCTTTTTGTTTTTTAGCGGCTTGGCCTTTCCAGCAGCCTTTTATCTTTTGCCGTTCGCAACAGTCGCTTATCTGGAATTCTCCAAAGATAAGCCTGTTGTTGTTGGCATGCGCGGGATGGCACTCCTTGGAGTTGTAGTAGGTTTTCTGTTTTACGTTCGTTTTTTTTACGGCTTGGTGGGCGTGGCAACGATCGGTTCTTATTTTTTTATCAGACTGTTTACTGAGAGAAAGATATCGAGATTGATCAGTTTTGTTGCAGTCGTAGCATTAAGTTATGTAGCGGTTGGTTTGATTATTTTTCACAATGTTGCGAGCATTGTTAACTATCTCGTTATCAACAAAAACCTGAGCTTTGGCAATTCGGTCGACATGACCCTGGAAAGTGCCAATTCGCCAAATACTTTTGTGGCCGTTTTCTTGGTTGTAGCTGCCCTCAATGTGTATTTGGTAGTGAAGCGAAGGTCGCTTCTGCTAACGCTGAATGTTCTGTTGTTGCTGCTTTTTAAACTCGGCTTCAGCCGTACAGATCACTATCTGGGCTATTTTGTCATTCCAACGGCCGCACTGGCACTCGTCATGGTCTTTGACAAAACTCGTCTGGGTCGGGCGATGTTTGTGATCGCCTTGGCGGGGCTCTACTACCTGTCAACCAATCCAAGCTATCCCGGTGCTCCGACTAAGGATGCGCTGGTTTCGGGCGTAGATTTCAATGCTGATTATTCGACCCGGATGAAAGGTCTGTATGCAGACTACAGATTGGATAGTGCACTGTTGAGCAAAATTAAAAAATCTACCATTGATGTGTATCCATACAACAATGAGTATATATTTGCCAATGACTTGAACTATTCGCACCGTCCGTCATTCCAGAATTACATGACCCTTACACCGGCTCTGGATTTGATGAATAAGTCGTTTTTTGAATCTGCGGCGCGACCGAAGTTTGTATTGTGGAGCGCAGGTATTGCTTGCGTGTCTGAAAACTGCAACGTATTCGATGCGTTTGACCGGAAATACTCATTGAATGAGGATCCGCTGACTGTAGACGCGATCCTGCTCAATTATCATGTTGTCGAAGTTTCAAAGGGTAAGGGCGGCGTGCCACTTATACTTCTCGAAGCTAACAGCGTAAAAGCTGACGCTGCTGAGCAAACGTTGGCTGAAACGGTCATGAAGTTCGACGAGTGGTACAAGGTTCCAAAGCACTCTGGAAACGTTGTCAAAATCATTCCCGATTTCGAACTCACGGCCTATGCTCGTCTGAAGAATCTTTTATTTCGTGGAGATATTCTGAAGATCAGATATAAACTCGTGTCTGGTGATATCCGCGAGTACCGTTTGAATATCTTGAATTCGAAGAGTGGCGTCTGGGTGAGCCCATTGATCGATAACTTCGAGTTTTCCGGTGAGGCTGTTGAATCTGTCATGTTTTCTTCGGAGTCCTCACAGTACTTCAAACCGGATTTTTCCGCTCGGTGGGTGGGTTCGCAAGTTCCGAATGTTCACAATAAGCCTATAGCCTTCAATCGCAGTACAACGGCTATTTCCGGTGTGCGGAAAAATGCAGTCGTGGCGTGTGAGGGCAGTATTGATTTGATGAACGGTGCGGGCGCGACAGCGACTACTTTGCACGCGACAGATCGGTTGAAGTTGCAGGGCTGGCTTGCTAGCTCCACCAAGACTGGCACGCTGTTCGATGCGACGTATCTGACGCTTACGGATGAGAAGGGCGGCAGGTTTTTCTTTGAGACCAACCGTGAGACTCGTGCTGATGTAGGTGCAGCCTATCAAAAACCTGCTCTGAGTGTTTCCGGGTTCAATGGATTGCTTGATCTCTCGACATTGCGCGGACGCTATAAGTTAGGCCTGGGAGGTGTGCAAGGTGCTGAGTTCAGTAGTTGCAGCCAGTTTGAAATACCGGTAACGATTGAGCCGTAATTCACTTGATTGTGTCGGTCACCCGGGTCTTTCTTGTCGATATATCTGCATGGAAAGGCAGGGCGGGTCAGTTTACAGCCGCACTGAGGTGCGGCTGTAAAAGATCTTATGGTATATGAGAGGGTGCGGAAAGCATTATGCTGAGAGAAATTTTTCGAACAGATCGTTTGTGTGATTATGATGGGCATAGAGATAACAACTTCACTGTGCTGCGTTTTCTACTCGCGTTTACGGTGCTTTTTGGGCACTCATTTCCCATCAGTGGTAATGGTAGTGATCCTCTCACAATGCTCATCCTTCCTCATGCGTGGATCGGGAGTCTTGCTGTCGGAGGTTTTTTTGCAATCAGTGGTTTTTTGGTGACAGCTTCGATATCAAATAGAAGCTTGAGAGATTTTGTTGTGTCTCGTTCGCTGCGTTTATATCCCGCCGTCATTGTATATTCATTGGTCGCTGTTTTTGTAATTGGCCCAATCGCCACAAGTGTCAGTCTTGCTCAGTATTTTCACAGTACACCTTGGAATAACTTGTGGAATGCAACGCTTTGGGATTGGAAGTACAATTTGCCGTATGTATTCGGCGATCGACCCTTTGCAGGATCGACGAATGGTTCTACCTGGACGTTACCCGCTGAGCTTCGCTGCTATATTGCAGTTTTTCTGTTGGGGCTTTTCGGGTTGTTCAAGACGAGGGAAGTAGCCAATATATCTTTGATTCTTGCATTGTTGCTTGTTCAGAATAACTACGCCATGGTTCCATTGTTTGGGAGCAACACTCAGTTTCATGAACCTTTGCTTTACTTTATCGTGGGCAGTTTCTTCTGGGTGAATCGTAGTTATATTCCCCTGAACTGGTTGCTATGTGCGGTATTGGTATATTCAGTATTTTACTTTGCCAACACGAGCTGGTTTCCATACGCGTGTTCCACAGCGCTCATGTATACCTTGCTGATGCTTGCCTATCGCCTCCCTCACTTTGATATGGACAAGTTTGGCGATATTTCCTATGGAGTCTACATTTACGCTTGGCCCATTCAGCAACTTGTCTGGGCACCCGCTCAGAGTGCTTATGTCAATGCGCTGTACGCGAGTCTTATCGTTATCCCTCTGGCCTATTTGTCCTGGAGATTTATCGAAAAGCCAGCCTTGGGATTGAGGCGTTATCTGGGGGCGGGAACAAAAAAGGTAAAACTTGAGGTGCCTGTACAAGGCTGAAAGTAAGCATAAAAATACCCGCAGTTGCGGGTATTTTTTTATTTGCGATGCTCTCTGAGAGCAAGCAATCGGCTTGGCCGAAAAGCGCAGGGGCGAGAATCAAGATTCGGACAGAATCTCCATCAGTCGTCGCCCCATCTTGTCGCCTTCCGCTGACCAGGAAGCTGATGCAGCAAAGGCAAAGGCATTCGCCTTGATTTGTTCTGCGCGCTCCGGTGAGCGCAGGATCTCCTCCAATGCATCCGCCAGACCCTCGACGGTGGGTTCGGCAAGCATTGCAATGTCATCATTGAGAAGCCATTGCGTACACTCGGCTCTGTTGCTGACAACGGGTACACCGCAGGCCATGATTTCGAGCGGCAATAACGACAGATTGGTCATGGACAGTACCAGCGCCACATCACATGAACTGTAAAGCTCTGCAAGTTGGTCAGGGTTTTTCAGGCCCGCATGCTCGCAATCAAATGGAAATGTGTAGTGATGAACATCCCAGCCTGCCATAACTACGGTGACAGCAGGCATCCGTTGAGCCAGCTCTGCCAGTACCAGGACACCAAGATCAAAAGCCCGACGGGCAGTAGGGGGGCGTACATAAAAAAACACGCGCTTGTTGCCTGTCGTGACGGCTTTTGGATATGGCTTGTAGAGTGCCCGTTCATAGGAAAACCCTAACGCCGTGCACGACATGCCGAATTCCCGATTTAACAGCGCGGACAGCCAACTGCCCGCGGTGAACCCGTGGAAACCAAAGCGATAGGTCTGCTCCGCCAGTGCGTATTCGGTGCCTGCCGGGTAGAACCACGGCTCATAATCCTGAACGAAGTAGCATTTATGTGTCGTTGCGCTGACGTTTTTTACGGCATATGCGGTTTGCCATGACGTCGCAATGGTTACTGCTGCCGAGGGTACATCAGCGTTGATGTAATAAACCTCTACATTGTCGATCTCGAACCATGCTCGGATGGTTGATTTAGCCTTGGCAACGGACTGTTCGCCATCGTCTTCAACGATGACAACGCGGTTAATGAATCCCATATTTCCGATGTGCTGCATGAATCTGAAGAGATTCAAATGCCCACCAGAGCCTTTGCCGATCGGCGGAATATACCAGTTGACAGTCTTTTCGCCGTTGCTTAAGGCATCATCAGGTTTCTGAACCATGGGTGTAAATTTCAGAAAACGATAAGCGTGCATCACGTCGGGCTTGGTGAAAAGCGAGCGTGAGCTTTTGAGCCGGCGTGACAGTATGTTGAGGAAGGAAGAGAACCCTTCCTGTCTGATGTGATTCAGGGATTTTTTGATCTGCGCTGCGAGTAGATGAGCATTCACGGTTAACGTTTCACCCGGCTGAGTTTTTTGTCGCGAGAGCAAAAGGCGATAAGTGCTGGAGATTTGAATCCATGTTGAACACCCAGCCAGCTCCCGGACACTCTCATGAAGTTGTCGATTGGCATCCTGATCGCTGGAAGTATCAACTTCCAGCCCATTGCGGGCAGGTGTTGGCGTACTGCCTTGAGATCCCGCAGAGTCAGTCCCACCCAGCTGCGTAACAGCACAATAAAGCCCTTCGGCTGGTCGTAGTGGAACAAATGGTCGAGTGCCATGCTTTCATCGAAACTTCGCTGGAAGCGCTCCCATAGACCGTAGTTATGCGAGTGATAAACCACGGCTTCCCGGCTATAGGCTTTTTTGTAACCCGCTTCAATGATGATCCGCGCCCAGGCCTGGTCTTCGGAAAAATCGACTTCCGGGTAAGGGTGAAGTTTCCATACCGAGCGGCGGATAAGCGCGTTGTTATCAGAAAAGAAGTACAAAAACTGACGATAGCCGGCGTCTTGCGCGTATCGCTCAGGATCTGTCAGCTGGACCACGGGGCGGGACTCGAATCCTGAGAAATGTTGAACCAACTCATCCTGTGTGAAAAGTGACGCATCATCGTAGGCAATATGCCGGCCGAATACGCCGGCGATCTGATCATCAGCTTCGATCGTGCTCACCAGGCAGTGCAGCCAGTCATTCGCCACCGGTTGTGCGTCCTGAGTCATCATGGCGATGAACTCGCCTTTTGCATGCTCAATGGCGGTGTTGCGTGTGCGTCCGTGCTGAAAATCTTTCGCTTCAATGGTAATGATACGAACGTCAGGATTCTCCCTGGCAATTGCCAGGGTTTCATCGCTTGAGCCGGAGTCAATCACAATGACTTCAAAGGGCCAGTTCGTCTTCTGCTCCAGAACAGCTCTCAAGACCGAGCGGAAGCGACTACCACCATTTTTTGTGGGAATGACGACTGACACTTTGATATTGCAAGAGTCCATCATTTGCCGAGTGTTCTCTTCATCCAGGCACTGGTCAGGTTCAAGCCTTCTTCCAGACCCACCTTCGGCGTCCAGTTGAGTTCCTGTGCCGCCAGCGTGTTATCCAGCACGTTTATCGGAACGTCATACGATCGGCCTGCCAGATAAAGCTTGTCTATTGCACCGCCGAGCACGGTCTCGATTCGCTCAATCAGCTCATTGATGGAAACACCCTTGCCTGAGCTGATATTGAAAACGCTGTGAGGACCTTCATACCTGAGGGCCAGGGCAAAGGCTTCGGCTACGTCCGACACGTAAATGTAGTCGCGAGTGACGCTGCCATCTCCCCATACCTGAATCGATTCATTTTTCAGTGCACGGCTCAGGAACACACCGACGGCGCCCTGTGCAGTTTCCACTCGCTGGCGTTCTCCATAAGGGTTGGTCACCCGCAGCACGGTGGCTTTTATGCCGTGAAGGTGTTGATACATCAGCAGGTATTTTTCGATCGCCAACTTGGTGATGCCGTACGACACCTGAGGGTCGGTAGGGTGCTTTTCGTCCACTGGCAAATAGTTAGGCGCGCCATATACGGTTCCCCCCGAAGAGATGAACACAATGCGCGAAACATTCTTTGCCACCATCGCTTCCAGCATTTGCAGCGTCGCGACCAGGTTGGTCTGGACGTCGTAAATCGGATCGTCGTTAGAGGTTTTCGGCAGGGTGGTGGAAACCAGATGCAACACTGCGTCCATTCCGTCGATGGCTTCAGTGACGTCATGTTTGCTCATCAAATCGCCGGTGACCCATTCGACGGACTCGGTTGATTCGAATTTTCGGTAGGCTTCAACCCTCGGTCGCTCGAAGATGCGCAGTGAGTGACCGTCGGCCAGCAGACGGTCGGCAATCGCCGAGCCAATAAAACCACCACCACCAAAAATTAGTATTTTCATGTTATCTCGTAATGCTTTTAACGTTGGTCAACGCGATGTCGTAGCCGTTGCTTTGTACGATAAGGGGGAACAAGCGCTCCAATGCGTGCAGCATGCTTCCGTCATACGGAAGTGGCTCGGCCGGGTAGTCGTCCCAGGACAACTCCAATTTATCCAGCGAGCGAAGGCTTTCGGTTCGCGCCCAGAACATGCTGCCCACCGGAAATACAATGTTTTCCGGTAATTCAGAAAGGCCAAGACGTACCTGAAGTTCCTCGGCGTAGCTGCGATTCTTGCCCCAGCAGACAATATGTGGATCGTCTGCGAACACCATGCCTACGCGTTGATCACTTAGCAATCTGGAAATGATGACGTCCGCCATTGGATGGGCCCGTCCCAACAGGTTTTCAAGCAGGAAGTCGTACCAGACACTGCCGACTTCGGGATTGCTCTGATCCTTGCTTTTTTTGGTGTGAAAGTGGCCGATGACGTCGTAGTCCCGCAAATGGCGTCGGTTAAAAGACGTCAGAAACGGGCCGATGTCGCGACCCCTGTTTGGCACAACCTCAATGGCGACCACATTGCCGGCATACCTGGACTTCAGGGTTTCGAGTTCTGCCTTGACCTGATCATTGGGTGCGCTGAGGAACAGGTCGGGACGCACCTTGTTGATGGACAGGCAATCGAGGACCTCGTCGAACAGGTCGGCATAGAAGACGTGAACATGCAGCGCAACCCGGCCCTGCTGCACATCAGCGGTGACGGGCGAGGAGGGGGTAAGTACTTCATCAATCCAGGGGCCATCCGGTTTTCCAGCCCGCAGATAGCAGGCAAGTGGATTCTGGCCAGCCCGGTAATCGCTGGACTGCTCGGCAAAAATGGCTGGATGGAAACCGGGAAACAACCTTCTCTCTTTGATGTTGTTGGCCCAGGAACGTCCATGCATGCGCAATGTGTCGAAATCGGAAATGGTTCTGTGATACCGCGGAATGAAGTCGCTTCGGTAGACGTCCGCCTGCTCGATAGTGGCAAAGTCGAGCTTTTCCTGGGCTGCTTGTGCAATAGCCTCGATCGCAATGGACTCCAGACCGTCTATATAGGTCTGCATCGCAAAACGATGAGCCGATGCAGACTTCAAGGTTTCGCCGATGGTCGATACGCGAGCAGGGTCGGCCATCAATGCCGTCAACTTGCGGGCCATGTCCGATACGTTCAGGTACCGTGCTACGCACGCCTCGCGCAAGCCGCATTCATCAAGAAAGTCGACGATGCCGGTGGTTTCGGCGAAGCATACTACAGGTAGTCCGAGGCTCATGGCGTCAATTGCCACATTGGGCAATGGATCCAGGCGCGAGGTGATCAACACGGCTGAGGCCTCGTCGTAAACGACCTGGATCGCCGATGTTTCAGAAATGAAGGTCACATGATTTTCAAGGCCGGCTCGTCGAATCTGATCAAAGAGATAGGCGGAGTACTGGACGTCGTTTTCCGGATCGTACCCTTTGCCAACCCACACGAAGTGCAGGTCGTTCATTTCACCGTTTTCCAGAACGCGGGCAGCACAATCAATGAACAGATCAACGCCTTTGCGCAGTTGAACCAGTCCTGCGCCGAGCACGATTCGTTTATTACCTTTTTTCAGTGTCGTGAAGATGTTTCTTAGGCGTGTCTCTTCCCGAGCAACTTCATGTTCGTCTATATCGGCAAAAGTAACTTCGCAGCGACCCTGCGGAAGGATATCCGCTGCAAAGCTGCCCAGATTCGGGAAGTCCTGTATGGCGCTTTGATGAATGACCTTGGAGGAGAAAACCGTACGAGTCGACCAGAACATACTCTCCAGAAACGCGGTTTTCGGGCGGGTATAGGCGGAAAACTCGTGAAGCAGGCTTATGGCTGGAACGAAGTTGGCCGACAGCCCCTGGAGCATTACACGGGATTCTATGCTGTTGACCAGGGCAAACTTTATCTGCGTCTCGCTGCAAATCTTGTCGATCAGGACACGTGCGTGACCTGGATTGAACCGCATTCCTGTGGCGTCAATAAATACTGTGCCGGAGTTTTTGAATTCATCTGTCAAATCACCTCCACCCAATACGATTGCAATCACATTGTAACGACGCTTGAGCATCATGATCAGATTGAGGCTGAGAATCGGTGCTCCGGTTCTGGAAGCCTCGTGACTGACAACAATTACAGTCTCGCGTGCAGGATCAAGCTGAGCAAATTCAGCGCCGCTCTTACCTAAAGTCGGTGAGTGGCCAACGCGACCTTCTTTACGTCCATGAAACACATAGTGGGAGAAAGGGTCGGTGCCGGAGTCTTTGATGTCCGGGTATTGGTTCAAATAAAAAACCGGATCGAAGTTAAGGGAGTCTCCCTTGGCTTTGACGTAGGCGCGAGCATAGAGGCCCTGGGCAACGCCTAGCGCCAACTTCTTGATCTGACGCCCTTTATTGCGCAATTTTGTATTCAACTTGTTCATTCGATCAGCATTCGATTAGTAAGTGACGCCAGTGACGACTGTCGTTTTCATGAGCATGCGTTTGCTGACGCAGACTTGCGGCAGAAGGCGAGCCACAATTCGACTTTCCACTTGTGATGTGAGGTGCATCTGCTTCATTGCCGATTTCAGTGTCGGCATGGAGTCGACAAGTGGCGACAATGTCGCAGGAACGCTAAGGAATGTTCCGTTTACAGGATAGGGCTGGTGCTCATATTCCGGCTTTTGAATATCGATGGCTCGGCAGAGGTCGGCGAGAAGGGGGGCATCTGTTGCCAGATGGCCGATGTTCGGATCATCAGGGAACACAAGTCCTATCGGATCGGTGCTGTTGGAGTCGGTCAACTGGCTGGCGATGGTTCTCAGTGCCAGATGCTTGCCGCCGATCATGTTCTCGACCAGAAAACGATGATAAGCCGAATGACTGGTGAACTCTGGGTTCACAGGATCCGCTTGCAGGTTAATGTGGCCGACCATATCGTAATTTTGATAATTGGCTTCGACCAAATGCTCGAGCATTGCGCATAGGGCGCTTCGTTCGTACACCTGCACGTCGAGTGACAGATTGCGCTCGGTCTCAAGAACTTTGTGCAGTGCAAGTCGCGTTGCCTCATCCCTGGTCAGTACGGTCACGGTCACGCGGATGCCGGAGGCCGTTATCTTGTCCAGAATACTCAGCAGATGTTCAGGCAATTGGACACTGAGGTACAAAAGAACCGTACGGCCACCCAGTGCCGAGTTTGGTTTCCCCCAATCGATATGAGCCTGGTTCCATGGGCCTTGCGGACGACCCGAGCGAAGGAAATGGGCAAGAGGGTCTTGCTGACCGACCGCGTCTGCATTGAGTACTTGATAGAGGCTCGGGTCAAAACCCGGAAACGGCTTGCGACGCAGTATGCCTCGACTCCATGACCGAACATAACGACGCACGGCCTCATCCGCATCTTTCAAGCGCACGTTGGCGGGCGTGTAGAAACCGATGTCCATTGCTCCAGCCTCGGAAATCGTGATGCTGTCCTGCTTTTCCTGAAGACTCGACGCTTTCTGGCAAGTGGCAATGTCTACCAGTTTTGCAACGTAGTCGGCCATGTTGAACTCGCGGCTGGCGATTGCCTTCACTTGCTCGCCTACCTCGGCCCTTACGCTACTGGATGATGCCAGGCGAATGATTTTGTCAGCCATGTTGCTAGTGTCGAGGTATGGCGCCACACATGCCGATTCCAGATCGTTGCGCTTGAGGATTTCGGCAATACCTGTAGTCCGGTCAAAACACAGTACAGGCAGACCGCGAACCATGGCGTCAATAGCGACGTTCGGTAGCGGATCGAGTCGGGAGCTGAGCAGCAACATATCGCTCATGGCATAAACCTCCTCGATCTGCGCAGTTTCAGAGATGATCGTAAATTGTTCAGCAATGCCGCTGCGCTGGATCTGATCAAGCAGATAGACCGAATATGCAATGTCGGTTTCGGGATTATAGTTATCGCCGATCCAGACAAAACGGCATTTGTGACCGATTGGAGAGTTGATGACCCGCGTTGCGCACTCGATGAAGATTTCGACACCTTTGCGCAATTGCACTCGGCCGGCGCCAAGGATGAGGATGGTATCGGCGTCCTGATCCTGTGGTCGCATGACGTGCCGGAGTCGAAGTTTTTCAGCGCGGACTACTTCCTCGTCCTGTGCTTCGCCCGGAACGATGCTTTTGCCTTGCGCCAGCACCGGAATGCTGCAGTCGCCAAGTTGTGGTAGTGCCTGCACAGCGCTGTCCAGCGTTGCTTGTGAGGAGAATACCGTCTGGCTTGCCCACAGCATTGCATTCTGAATGGCGGATTGAGGGCGGGTGTAAATCGCAAACTCGTGGATAAGACTGACTGCCGGGATGAAGCGGTCGGCCAACGGCTTCAGCACAACATTGGATTCCAGGCTGTTGACGATCGCAAAGTCGACTTTATGGGTGTTCAAAAACTCGGTGACTGCCAAAGAAGCGCCCATTGGGTTGCTGCGGTCCAGTGGGCCGGCGACGATTGCTCCCGACTCCAGGAAGGCCTCGGTCAGATTGCCAGGTCCCAGAAGCAGTGCGATGACATTGAATTGTTGCGTCAGGTGCTGTGCAACATTGAGGCTGAGAATCGGGGCCCCGGTGCGCGATGCTTCATGACTGACCAGCAATACGGTCGGCTTGTCGTTCCCCAGGGGGTTGATCGGACGGCTCAGTTCTATCTGCGGTACGGTTCCTATCCGACCTTCATGTCGACCGTGCAGCAGGAAGTGCTGTTCCGGTTCAACTCCGCAATGAGCGACATCAGGGTACATGGCGAGATAAAAGTCGCGGTCAAATGCGATATTTTCTTTTTCTCTCCCTGGTTTGTCTTCACAGTCCACTTGCGCGGGAGACCTTGATTGCACCTTTGTCGCTTCATGGCCGACAGCGGACGCATGATTGGCTGAGGTCACGCGTCCTTCGCGAATGCCTGCGGAGAGGAAGTGCTCCCGTGCGCTGAGGGGGGAGGCGGCTACATCGGGGTACGTTTTCAAGTAAAAACGGTCGTCAAACTGATTGCCATCAGAAAGAGGGATGATCGGTTTGTTGGCTTTACTGAAAGCGCGAAAAAGCCGCCAGGTTCTGGATATAAAAAACGTCGCCCAGGCGTTGCTCAGCGTAGCGACCTGCTCGGTGGTTCTTAGCAAGTTGTCGTGAACGGTATTCAGCGACAACGTCAGATTGGCGACATGTTGCTTGAGAGATTGCTCTTGGGCCCTGGTCAGTTCGAGTGCTGATTGGCACTGCTCAAGTTCTGTCGTCAGTGCGTCATTGCGGACAGTCTGCTGCGCCAAGGCGTTTTTGAGTGCTGCTTGTTCGGTTTCATGCGTAGTGGAGCGGCAAGCCTTTTCGGTATCGGATGCCGGGAGGATTTCGTCTTCGTGATTCAGATGCTGGATATGCGTATTAAGAGCTTCGATCTGACGGTCGCGGTCGACTATCTCTTCGTTGGCTGCGACAGTTGCAGCTTCAGCTTGAGATACAAGTTGCAACATCGGTTGCATCTGTCGTAGTGCAGACATCAAAGGTTGAAATTGTTGTTCGAATTCATCACTGTTGATGGACAGTTCATCAAGCGCACACTTGCGCAGCAGTTCATAGGCTTGCGCGAGAATGGCGGGCTCGATATGACTTTTCAACAGTTCATCATCATCGTGTTGGCCATGGCGCAGATTCGTGTCCAGAAACTCTTCAGAATAACTCGCTAGCTCTTCTGGTGCTGGAGCCAGCAGGTGAAGAGCATTGGATATCCGCAGGAGCTGTTTGCCTGGATCGCTTAGAAGGTAGTCGTAACCTACAATCAAGCGATTTTCCAAATGGGTACATGCCACGGCTTGCAGCATGTGTTCCAGCCAGAGGATGTAGGATTTGACCGGCGGGAGTTGGTTGCGCGCGGTCAGTGATGCTGCAACATTCAACGGATTGCGCAAGGCAATGACATAACCGATCTCGAAGCCGAGTTCGTTCAGCAGTTTTTGCCAGAACGGAAGCAGTCGCGTAATGCGCGGATCTTTTATTCCCCACATTGAAGTCGATGAGGTTTTTTGCTTCACCAGTTCTTTGGCGGTTGTATAAATTTCCTGTATCTCGGGTAATTCGAAGACATTGGCGTCGATCACACCCAGGCGATCATATGCCGAGCCCAGCAAGCCGAGAATCCGGTTATTGATGGCAATGACATCGCTGTCTTCCCAAAAGCCGGTTGGGTTGTCGGGGCCGGCAGGGTGAAGATCGTCGCTCAAGGCGACGCCCATGGTGCTCAGACCGCGGGTAAGGGCGCTGGTGCCACTGCGATGCATGCCCAGGACAATGATGATTTTCTTGGTATTCATTGATTTAGATGCCTTGGGAAATAGTCAGCGTTGGCACGCAATGGAAGTCTACGATGCTGGTGGCCAGACAACCGGACTCGGTGATCACACGGAACGCCGCTACGTCCAGGGCACGATGTAGAAAAGTTTCAACCTGATCGGAAATTCCGGTGACGCCAGCATTGAGGAAATACATGCCAGGTGTCAGGTTGCAGGCAAACTGAAACTGGACCTGGACGCTGCTGCCGGCCTCGACCCACTCGACTGAGTCTGCTACCGAAGGCGCGGAAACCGCGCCACCGAGTTCCGCGCCGCTCACGGTCTTGATAAGCATGCCGAACCGAACGCGTTCTGCGATGGTAGAAAAGTCGACGGTGTAGCGGTAGAGATAGCTGCGTCCGCGAACCAGGTTGTTAACCTTGATGCCGGACTCGGTAAAAATGCCCGCATCTCGAATGCGCGCACCCTTGTCTTCATATTCGATTGTGCTGTTGGGCTTGAGATCGGGGTCGAAGCTCTCCTCAATCTCTTGTTCGGACTCTGTCGGTGCCAGTGTTTCTGTCTGAGGGTCGATACCTGTAGGCGCCTGTCCCGAAATAATTTGCTGGCGAATGATTGCCCGGCGGTCTGCAGCGGCATACAGCATCTTCTGATAGTTGCCCACGACTTGTTTCGGTGCGCCTTCGGTCAGTTTATCGCCGCTGTCGAGCAGGATTGCCCGGTCGCAAAGTTCGACGATGGCGCTGCCGGCGTGGGACACGAACAGTATCGTCGCGCCTTGTTGTCGAATGGCCTCAATTCTGGAAAAGCACTTGCGTTGAAACAATTCGTCGCCAACCGAAAGTGCCTCGTCGACGATAAGGATTTCCGGGTCGGCGTTAATGGCCACCGCGAAAGCAAGTCGCACCGCCATGCCGCTGGAGTACGATTTGACCTGTTGATCGATGAACTCGCCAATGTCTGCAAACGCTTCGATTTCGGCGAAGCGCTGATCGACTTCCTGGCGGCTTAGTCCAAGAATCGAGCCATTGAGATAAACGTTTTCTCGACCGGTAAACTCTGGGTTGAATCCAGACCCAAGCTCCAACAGGGCGGCAATTCGTCCACTGACTTCAACCGTGCCTTCGGAAGCGGTGAGCGTGCCACAGATGATCTGCAGCAACGTGGATTTCCCGGAGCCGTTTTTTCCGATAATTCCCACGGTTTCGCCGCGAGAAACTTCGAAATTAATGTTCTTGAGTGCCCAGAACTCGCGATAGTACTTGACGTGGGCGTCCTGAAGCCGGTTTCTGATCGGGGCCAGTAGCAATTGCTGAAGGCGCTGACGAGGGCGTTCGTAGATGTGAAAACATTTGCTCAGATTTTCAACACGAATAGCCAGATTCGATGCGGGCACCGATGCTTCAGTTGGATTCGTTGCTAGCAATTCAGAGGACATCAGCAAAACCCGATCTTGTTTTCTGGAACCACGCATAACCAGCTGCGGCGACTAATAGGGCAATGAGCAGGTAAACACCAAGCCCCATGAAATCAGGCAATCTTCCCCAAATCACAACTTCCCTCATTTGTTCGATAATGAACGTGAGGGGGTTGAGCAAAATGAGGGTCTGATATTGCTCGGGCAGGGAATGCAGCGGGAAAAAGACTGGCGACAGGAACAGCATTACAGTCGTGATAATCCCGGTCGTCTGGCCCACGTCCTGCAGATAAACCCCCAGCGATGCCAGTATCCATGCGAGGCCCAGCGTCAGTATCAGCAGAGGCAGCATGACGACCGGAACCAGCAAAGTAGTCAGATGAGGTATGCCCTGGAAAATACAGTACGCAAGAACGAGGACAGTCAGGCTGATCAATCCATGAAAAAGCGCCGCACCTAAAGTTATGATGGGCAAAACTTCCAACGGGAAAACTACCTTTTTCACATAGTTGACGTTGCTCAACACAATGCTTGGTGAGCGATTGATGACCTCTGCGAAAACGGCATGCACGATCAGACCGGCGAACAGCATGATCGCAAACATGGTTTTGCTTTCTTCGGTACCTGCCGGAGTGATACCCCAACGCGACTTGAATACAACAGCGAATACAAAGGTGTAGACACTCAGCATCATCAATGGGTTGAGAAAAGACCAAAGCAGACCTAGCACTGAGCCCCTGTATCGACCGATAACCTCACGCTTGGTCATCTGATAGATCAAGTGACGGTGCAAAAACAGATTTTTGGACAGGCCGTACAGGCTCGATGTCTTTTGCGGAACACTCATTAAAATACCCAAAAGAATGAATTTGTGAACGCTGGAAGGCAAAAGTGACGCACTACCTGCAGGGAGTTCCAGGATGCGGAGTTTTGTTCAAGGTGATTGAATCCATCGCTAGATCTTCCTGAACAGAACGGCCATGACCAGGCCGAGATTGCCGAGTAGGGTTTGCCGGTAGAACCGGCTTTTCAACATCAACGTTACTCTGGTTGTCAACGGCGCGCTGCGAGCCTGTTCAAAGCGTTGGAGGCTTGTCAGATTGTGATCGGTCAATCGCTTTTGAAGTCTGTTCAACGCGGCAATGTTCGTGTTGTTCCAGTCGTGCAGCGAGCCTTTGAGCATGCTTGTCAGGCGACGCATTCGACTCATGAACGAAGTGTTGGCGCCAATAACGTTTTGAGGATGCTGGCGATAGTCCAGGGTCGGAACCGGATCGTAGAAGACGCTTCCCCCACAGCCACTGATAAGCAAATAAGCCCACCAGTCATGGCAAACCAGTTGCGCATCAATGGGGGTTTCTACCAGCAAGGAACACGCCGCCTGATTGATCAGCATCGTGTTGCCACCCGCCAGACTCTGCATCAGTGCGTTTTCGAAACTTGGACGCTTGGCGAACAATGGAGAAAGCCCGATAGCCCGCCCCGTGGTATCAATGATCCGAGTGCGGCCGCAATACAGGGATGGGATTTCACTGGGTTGGTGGCGCTGCCAGTCCAATGCGTTTTGCAGCTTCGCAGGGTGCCAGATGTCATCCTGGTCACAAAACGCGTAATACGTATGCTCACCGCAAGCCTGTCCGAGTACAGAAAGGAAATTGATTGAGAAGCCGCGCTCGGGTCCCTTGCTTATTTTCAGCCGCTGCGAACCCCATGCCTCGCGGTACTGTTGCAGGATTTCAAGTGTCTCGTCCGTAGAGCCGTCGTCCGAAGCGTAGACAGTCCAGTCTGGATGGGTCTGCGCAGCAATAGAGTCGAGTTGCTCCTTGAGAAAACGTCCGCCATTGTAAGTACAGAGTAATATGGCCACATCCCCGGCATCTTCTGCGGGGCTGCTCAGCGTTGTTACTGTGGCGGGCAGCGGTTGATTTGACACAAGTTTGAGCGCTCTTTCCATGGTGGCGAATTGGTTTGGGCATCGTCGCGAAGCTGATTAGTTTACCGGGTTTATCAAGGTTTTACACGGCGCGAATTCGCGTGCGAATCGGGTCGGGCACCAAGGAAAAGCGGGTGGTGCCCTTTCTCGCGCTTCCTTCCATTTGTCGCGAGGCGTTTGACCCGCAGACAGGCTTTAGATACGCATAACACTTTTGACCGTGATGCTTGGGGCTTGATGAGCTGTATGCCATCATTCAGGTACATGAATTATTGGCTCGTGATCGCTGTCGAACCTTGATTCGGGCATGTCACTTTTCAAGGCATCGATTTCTGCGCACCGGGGGCACCAGTCTCTGGGAGGATCAGGCTGCGATGCTTCAGGTAAGGGAGAGAACCTATTGAGCGAAGAGTTTATGGATAGAGTGAAGACACGGCTGCTGGGATTGCCCCGGCGTCGAAAACGTTTGTTGCAGGTGACCACAGACATCGTTTTGGTCTGGGTCGCCTTGTGGCTCGCGTTCATCGTGCGTCTAGGGATAGACGACATGTACAACCCGCTCAAAATTCATCTGTGGCTTTTCGCGTCTGCACCAGCCATTGCAATTCCTCTCTTTATCCGTTTCGGCATGTATCGTGCCGTGATGCGTTATTTCGGCAATGATGCACTGATAGCCATCATCAAGGCTGTCAGTCTGTCTTCATTGATTCTTGCACTCGTCGTCTTCTGGTATAGCAATCACGAGGCCGTAGTCCCGCGATCCATCATTTTCAATTACTGGTGGTTGAGTCTGGTCATCATCGGTGGCCTGCGCCTTTGCATGCGTCAATATTTCATGGGCGACTGGTTCACTGGTGTTCAGCATGTACCGTTCACAAACCGTGACGACGGTCTGACCAAGGTTGCCATCTATGGTGCTGGCGTGGCGGGTAATCAATTGGTTGCCGCCTTACGCATGGGGCGTGTGATGCGGCCCGTGGCGTTTATTGATGATGATGCAAGTATTGTCGATCGATCCATCTCGGGTCTGCAGGTCTATAAACCCAAACATATTCAGCAGATGATTGATGTTACGGGAGCGCAGGAGATTTTGCTGGCGCTGCCTTCTTCTACTCGTGCCCGCCGTAGGGAAATTCTCAACCTCCTGGAAGGTTTTCCGCTGCACGTTCGTAGCGTTCCCAACTTTACTGACCTGGCCAGTGGCCGGGTAAAAGTCGAAGACATTCAAGAAGTCGATATTGCCGACCTGCTGGGGCGTGACGCAGTGCCGGCTCAGCCGGATCTGCTCGAACGCTGCATCAAGGGCAAGACGGTGATGGTCACCGGCGCAGGGGGGTCTATCGGTTCAGAACTGTGCCGGCAGATATTTTCGTTGCAGCCGACGACGCTTCTGCTGTTCGAACATAGCGAATTCAACCTCTACAGCATTCTCTCGGAACTCGAACAACGTGGCAGTCGTGAGTCGACACCTGTTCGTTTGCTGCCGATCCTCGGTTCGATTCGCCATCAGGACAAACTGCTGGATGTGATGAAAACCTGGAAGGTCGACACCGTTTATCACGCGGCGGCCTACAAGCATGTGCCGATGGTCGAACACAATATCGCCGAGGGCGTGTTGAATAACGTGATCGGTACGCTCAATACGGCGCAGGCGGCGTTGCAGTCGGGCGTTTCCAATTTCGTGCTGATCTCGACCGACAAGGCGGTCCGTCCGACCAATGTCATGGGCAGTACCAAGCGCCTGGCGGAGCTCACGCTTCAGGCGTTGAGTCGAGAAGTCGCCCCCGTGTTGTTCGGCGACAAGGCCAACGTGTCCCGGGTCAACAAGACCCGCTTCACCATGGTCCGTTTCGGCAACGTACTGGGCTCGTCTGGCTCGGTGATCCCGCTGTTTCACAGTCAGATCAAGTCCGGCGGTCCGCTGACGGTCACTCACCCGAAAATCACCCGCTACTTCATGACGATTCCGGAAGCCGCTCAACTGGTGATCCAGGCAGGCTCCATGGGGCAGGGTGGCGATGTATTCGTGCTGGACATGGGCGAGCCGGTGAGAATCGTGGAACTGGCCGAGAAAATGATTCATCTGTCCGGTCTGAGCATTCGTTCCGAACGTAATCCGCAGGGCGATATTTCCATCGAGTTCACGGGTTTGCGCCCCGGTGAAAAGCTCTATGAAGAACTGCTGATTGGCGACAACGTTGCCGCGACGCCGCATCCGATGATCATGACTGCCAGTGAGGATCACTTGCCCTGGGATGTGTTGAAAATACGTTTGGGTGAACTGCTCGCTGCTGTGGACGCGGATGATTACTCTCGGGTCCGTCAGCTTCTGCGTGAAACCGTCAGCGGCTATACCCCCGACGGTGAGATCGTCGACTGGATTCATCAACAGCGCCGTCTCGAACCCTGATTGTTTCACATCCTGTAACGGACGCGTTTTTGACAGGCTCCCATCATCGCCTAAGTTTGGAGAGCAGCTTCGGAAAAGCTGCTTTCTCAATTGATGATGGAGCGTCACTTATGCGTACCGGATATTTCTACTCCCTGATTTTTGCCTTGCTGACCAGCGCCTCGATTGCCGCCATTGCTGCACCTCTGGCTTCTCCCGAAGCGAACAAGGCACCCGTGGTGATGGACGCCTCAGCCACTTCTGAAAATCAAAAGGTCGATCTGAACGGTGCCGACGCGGCCACTCTGCAAAAGGAACTGGCAGGTGTGGGCGAGGCCAAGGCGAAAGCGATTGTTGCTTATCGTGAAACAAACGGGCCGTTTGCGTCCGTGGATGAATTGTTGGAAGTGAAGGGTATCGGCAAGGCGATCCTGGATCGCAATCGCGACAAGCTGGAAGTGAACTAAGCTGATTGTTCAACGCCAAGGGGCCGGTCATTGACCGGCCCTTCTTGCTTCCCGCTTCCTTCAAGCGTCGCAGGAGGGCGACAGCCTTTCCGTCGGAAAATAGAAAATTACGGCTATCATATTGCTTTGGGATTATGCCTATAATAATTTCAGTCGCCACTGAATCCCTCTGCTTTTCAGTGGTCGCTCATTCCTCACGCATTCCAGGAGTATCGTCATGAATTCCCCGAAATCCCAAGGCACGGCGCTGGTCACTGGCGCTTCTTCCGGCATCGGTGCGGTGTATGCCGAGCGATTGGTGGCACGTGGTTTTGATCTGTTGCTGGTGGCGCGCGATCAGGAGCGTCTGGAGTCCGCGGCCAGAAAACTGCGGGACGCACACGGCGTTCAGGTCGAAGTACTGAAGGCTGATCTGACGCAAAAGGATGAAGTGCTCAAGCTTGAGCAGCGCCTGCGCAGCGACTCCAGCATCAGCCTGCTGGTCAACAATGCGGGGGTTGCAGTCAACGGATTGCTGGCCAACGCCGATCTGGATGAGCTGGAGAAACTGATCCAGCTGAACGTCACAACGCTGACCCGACTGGCTTCAGCTGCCGCCGCGGCATTCACCAGTGCCGGACGCGGCACGATCATCAATATCGCGTCCGTTGTAGCCCTGTTCCCCGAGCGTTTCAATGCCACCTACAGCGCCAGCAAGGCTTACGTGTTGAGCCTGACTCAATCGCTCAATACCGAACTCGAAGGCACCGGGGTCAAGGTGCAAGCGGTACTGCCCGGTGTGACCCGCACCGAAATCTGGGAACGCTCCGGTTTCGATGCCAGCGGCATCCCGGCGGAAATGGTCATGGAAGCCGGCGAGATGGTCGATGCCGCGCTGTCCGGTCTGGATCAGGGCGAGCTCGTCACGATTCCTTCGCTGCCCGATGCCGGCGAGTGGCAAGCCTTCGTCGCCGCCCGTCATGTGATGGCGCCCAACCTGTCCCACAGTTCGGCGGCCAGCCGCTACAAGTAAAAGACTTTTGAGTCGCGAGAGGTCAACCCGATATGGATCAGCGTCGAGTAGTTGTCACGGGTATGGGCCTGGTATCGCCCTTGGGAAGCGGAGTCGAGGTGGTCTGGCAGCGCCTGCTGGCCGGGCGTTCGGGATTGCGAAACCTGCCGGAAGCGGTGATTGCCGATCTGCCGACCCGGGTCGGCGGTGTGGTGCCGACGGTGGAGGAGGATGCCGAAGCGGGTTTCGATCCTGACCGTGCCACGCCGCCCAAAGAACAGAAGAAAATGGATCGTTTCATTCTGTTCGCGATGGAGGCTGCCCGGCAGGCGCTTGAACAGGCCGGCTGGCATCCGATGGAGTCCCAGGCTCAGGAGCGCACGGCCACCATCATTGGCTCAGGTGTCGGCGGGTTCGGCGCGATCGCCGATGCGGTACGCACCACCGACAGCCGAGGCCCGCGACGCTTGTCGCCGTTCACCATCCCCTCGTTTCTGGTCAACCTTGCGGCGGGGCATGTTTCGATCCAGCACGGTCTGAAGGGCCCGCTCGGTGCGCCGGTCACCGCGTGTGCCGCCGGTGTGCAGGCGATTGGTGACGCCGCTCGGCTGATTCGCGCCGGTGAGGCCGATATCGCGGTATGTGGTGGTGCCGAGGCATCAATCGATCGAGTCAGCCTCGCCGGTTTTGCGGCGGCGCGAGCCTTGTCCAGCGGCTACAACGACACGCCTGAGCGCGCTTCACGACCTTTCGACAGCGGCAGGGACGGTTTCGTGATGGGCGAAGGCGCCGGGCTGCTGGTGATCGAGTCGCTGGAGCACGCACTGGCCCGCGGCGCGCAGCCGTTGGTCGAGCTGGTCGGTTACGGCACCAGCGCCGATGCCTATCACCTGACCGCAGGGCCGGAGGATGGCAGTGGCGCTCGGCGGGCGATGACTCTGGCGCTGGCTCAGGCCGGCATCACTCCGGATCAGGTGCAGCATCTGAACGCCCATGCGACTTCGACGCCAGTGGGCGACCTCGGTGAGCTGGCGGCGATCAAGTCGGTGTTTGGCGCGCAAGACTCAATCGCCGTGACCTCGACCAAATCCGCGACGGGGCATTTGCTCGGTGCGGCGGGAGGTCTGGAAGCGATCTTCACGTTGTTGGCGATCCGCGATCAGATCGTTCCGCCGACCCTCAACCTGGAAAATCCCGATCCGGCGAGCGAAGGTGTGGACATTGTCCACGGTCAGGCGCGGTCGATGCCGATCGAGTATGCGTTGTCCAACGGGTTCGGCTTCGGCGGGGTCAATGCCAGCGTGCTGTTCAAGCGCTGGCAGGCTTAGTCTTCGGAGCGCTTGAGGTGTTCGCGGGTGACGTCGAGGATCTGCTGCGCAAATTCGGCATCCGCAACACTGCGTGACAGCAGGAGCGCACCCACCAGCGTCGACATGATGACGATGCTGCGCTGGGCGGCGTTCTCGTCTTCGAGGGTGCTCTGGATTTGATCCAGACGTGCCTTCAGCACAGCGTCGCTGGTCGGACTCGGCTGGCCGCGCAATCCCAGTTCCGAAGAAATGGTCAACAACGGGCAGCCCTCATGAGGAGAAGTCTGGTGCCATTCGGAGAGGTACGTATCGATGAAGGCTTCCAGCGGTTTTTCCTGGGCAAAGAGTTCGGTACAGAGTCCGGCAACCTGATCACCGGCCGCCTGCAGGGCCTTCTCCACCAACTCGTCCTTCGATTTGAAATGCGAATAAAAGCCGCCATGGGTCAGGCCCAGCGCCTTCATCAAAGGTTGCAGACCGGTCGCACCAATGCCGTCCTTGCGAAACCGCTCGGACGCTTCCTTGATGATGCGCTGATGGGTCTGGGCTTTATGATCTTGCGAGTAACGCATTTAAACTCTCCGCAACAAGACCGCCATCTTAACCAATGCAAATTGAATGGTGACTGTACTTCTACTTCTAAAAAAGCTGTCGGTGACTCCGACATGTTCGTAACAGCCCTCCACGGTTGGCACGGATAGTGGTTGCAGCTTGCAAAGTTGCCATCACTTGAGGAGCAGGAGAATCATGTACAAAGACTACCCGGCCGCCTATCAGGTCAGCAAAGGCTCGGCGTTACAGGTCAATACACCTTTCTACGAACGGATTCGCGACCGCAAGGAAGGTCGTACGCTGATCGAACAATTCGAAGTGCCAATCCGCTCCGGGCGTGCCTGGCACGTGCCGGCGGGGCATGTGTTTCGTGTCACCACACCGGTGGGGCCACAGGTGGGCGACTTCAATGTGTGGAATGCCCACGATCCGCGCGAACGGATGTGGGCGGCGCGCACCCGGCAACTGCAGGGCGCCCATGTCAGCACCCATGATCGCCTCTGGTCGAACCTGCCTTTTCTGCGGCCACTGGTGACCATCACCGATGACAGCCTGGCCGGTTACGGTATCGACGAACATGGCGGGCGCCTGCACGATTTGCTCGGTACGCGCTGTGATCCCTACGTGAACAAGATGCTCACCGGCGAAGATTTCCATCATCATTGCCATTCCAACCTGACCCGCGCCGTTCTACCGCACGGTCTGACTGAGTTCGACGTGCACGACGTGTTGAACATCTTTCAGTGCACCGGCCTGAATCACGATGACCTGTATTTCATGAAAGCCTGCCCGGCGCAGAAGGGCGATTATCTGGAGTTCTTCGCCGAAATCGACTTGCTGTGCGCGTTGTCGACCTGCCCGGGTGGTGATCTGTCATTGGCGATGTGGGGGCCGGACGCGCAGGACCCGCTGACCGTGTGCCGCCCGCTCGGGGTGGAAATCTATCGTCTGGACGATGCGTTACTCGAAGGCTGGAGCCAGCCGGAACGTGCGGCGTACAAAGGCCTGCATGGCTTGCACATTGCCAAGGCCGAGTGGGAAAAATAATCGCCACAAAAAACAAACCCCGCCGATTCAGGCGGGGTTTTTCGTTCAGCGGTCCTGCGCGTCCTTGATGTCCGCTTCGGCGTTGCGTTCAGCGACGCGCTTGCGTTGTTCATCGGTCAGTTCGACCTTGTTGGCGGTGTCACGCAACATCATCAGACCGCCGACGATCGAGCCGATTGCAACGACCAGAATCAACCAGGCATACCAAGGCATAACGGCTCTCCTTAAAGACAGGTCGACGGGCGAGGGTTTCGCCGTGCAACGCTGCATACCACTTTGAGCGAAGTGCATTCGCAGTGGTTCCATTCTAGGCCGGTTATGCCCGTCGCGGTTTACAGACCAGTGAGCATGGCGTCTGCCGGGGCGTTGGCGCGCAACTGGCCGGTCAACAGGAAGTAGCCGAAACCGACGGCCATGAAGCCGAGAAAGATCAGCCCGATCAACGCATTGAACCAGGCCATCGCCACCAGGCACACCACGGCCAACACCAGTGCAATCAGCGGGATCAGCGGGTAGCACGGCGCGCGGAAGGTGCGCTCCAGATTCGGTTCGGATTTGCGCAGTTTGAACAGGCTGAGCATGCTCATGATGTACATCACGATTGCCCCGAACACGGCCATGGTGATCATCGCGGCGGTGAGGGTCATGCCGCCGAGATTGATCAGGCCGTCGCTGTAGATCGCCGCGATGCCGATCACGCCGCCGGCAATGATGGCGCGGTGCGGGGTCTGGAAGCGCGACAGTTTCGCCAGAGAGGCGGGAAGGTAACCGGCGCGGGCGAGGGCGAAGAACTGCCGCGAGTAACCAAGAATGATGCCGTGGAAACTCGCCACCAGCCCGAACAGACCGATCCACACCAGCATGTGCAGCCAGCCGGAGTTGTCGCCGACCACGGTTTTCATCGCTTGAGGCAGCGGATCGTTGATGTTCGACAGGGTGCGCCAGTCGCCGACACCGCCGGCAAAGAACATCACGCCCATCGCCAGCAACACCAGGGTCAGAATGCCGCTGATGTAGGCCTTGGGAATCGTGCGTTTCGGGTCCTTGGCTTCCTCGGCCGCCATGGCTGCGCCTTCGATGGCGAGGAAAAACCAGATCGCAAACGGAATCGCTGCGAACATCCCGGCAATCGCCGGAGCGCCGAAGATGTCCGAGCCAGCCCAGCCATTAAGCGCGAAGTTGCTGAAACTGAACGCCGGCGCGACCACGCCCATGAACACCAACAGCTCGGCGACGGCCAGGACACAGACGATCAATTCGAAGGTCGCGGCCAGCTTCACACCGAGAATGTTCAACCCCATGAACACGATATACGCGCCGACCGCCGCGTGTTTCGGATCGAGGGCCGGAAACTGCACGTTCAGGTACGCGCCAATCGCCAATGCAATCGCCGGCGGAGCGAAGACGAATTCTATCAGCGTCGCCAACCCGGCGATCAATCCACCTTTCTCACCGAAAGCCCGACGGCTGTAAGCGAACGGCCCGCCCGCGTGAGGAATCGCCGTGGTCAGTTCGGTGAAGCTGAAAATGAAGCAGGTGTACATGGTCGCGACCATGAACGAGGTCACCAGAAAGCCCAGTGTCCCCGCGACGCCCCAGCCATAACTCCAGCCGAAATACTCCCCGGAAATCACCAGCCCCACCGCAATGCCCCACAGGTGCAACGTGCCCAGCGTGGGTTTGAGTTGTGTGTTCATGCATTTGCTCCCTGAACGGTTTGGAAAGCTCGGGGAAGGGCGTGTGCAGTGGGCGTGCCATTTTGTATTGACGGGTCGTAAAGCGCTGAAAGCTGTCGTATCGGGGATGTTCGCGGCGCAATGCCCACAAAATTGTGCGCCAGTTGGGTGCGATGTTGTCTGTGCTGCCGTCTTCGCGGGCAAGCCCGGTCCCACAGGTGTCAGCGGTGTCTGGACGCGCGCATTTCAAAATGTGGGAGCGGGCTTGGTCCGGGCGGCGATCCGACGAAGAGGCCCGTCCACACGACGCATAACTCTGCTGTAACGCCCGCGTAAACCCACTCTTTACGCTTTCTTTATGCCCCGCGCGCACCCTCGCTCTCGTTCCTTTACAGCCTCCTTTCCGACAATGCCTCCACACGCGGCAATACGCCGTAACACGGAGATCTTCCATGAGCGTTCTGGACGGGGTGTCACTGCTGCTGGCAGTGGGGCTGTTCATTTATCTGTTGGTTGCGCTGTTGCGCGCGGATCGGACTTAGGAGCGGCTATGCACAGTTATGACTATTGGCTGATCCTCGCATTCTTCGCGGTGGTCTTGCTGCCGGCGCCGTTCCTCGGGCGCTTCTACTACAGGGTGATGGAGGGCCAGCGTACCTGGCTGACGCCGATTCTCGGCCCGGTCGAGCGCGGCTGCTATCGCATTGCCGGGGTCAATCCGCAGGACGAACAGAGCTGGCAGAAGTACACGCTGGCGCTGCTGGCGTTCAACCTCGCCGGTTTCCTGCTTCTGTTCGCGATCCTGCTGTTCCAGGATCACCTGCCGCTGAACCCGCAAAACCTGCCGGGCCAGGAGTGGACCCTCGCGTTCAACACCGCCGTCAGTTTCATGACCAACACCAACTGGCAGGCCTACAGCGGCGAAGCGTCGCTCAGCTATCTGAGCCAGATGGTCGGCCTCACCGTGCAGAACTTCGTCAGTGCCGCCACCGGCCTCGCCGTACTGGTCGCGCTGTGCCGTGGCATCGGGCGCAAATCCACCAAGACTCTCGGCAACTTCTGGGTCGACATGACCCGCGCCACCCTCTACGGCTTGCTGCCGCTGTGCCTGCTGCTGGCGCTGTACCTGGTATGGCAGGGCGTGCCGCAGACCTTCGAGCAATACGTGAATGCTGTGACGATGCAGGGCGTTGACCAAGTCATCCCGCTCGGCCCGGCCGCCAGCCAGATTGCGATCAAGCAACTGGGCACCAACGGCGGTGGTTTCTTCGGCGTCAACTCGGCGCATCCGTTCGAGAACCCGACCGCGTGGAGCAACCTGTTCGAAGTCGCCTCGATCATTCTGATCCCGGTGGCGCTGGTGTTCACCTTTGGCCACTACGTGAAAGACCTGCGTCAGAGCCGCGCCATCATCGGCTGCATGCTTGCGCTGTTCATCATCGGCGGCGCGACTTCGCTGTGGGCCGAGTACCAGCCAAACCCTGCCTTGAACAACGTCGCCGTCGAACAAACCGCGCCGCTGGAAGGCAAGGAAGCGCGCTTCGGCACCACCGCCACCGTGCTCTGGTCGGTGACTACCACGGCGGCGTCGAACGGTTCGGTCAACGGCATGCATGACAGCCTCAACCCGCTCAGCGGCATGGTCGCGCTGGTCAACATGATGGTCGGCGAAGTGATCTTCGGCGGCGTCGGCGCCGGGCTCTACGGCATGTTGCTGAACGTGCTGATCGCGGTGTTCCTCGCCGGCCTGATGATCGGCCGCACGCCGGAATACCTCGGCAAGAAACTCCAGGCCCGTGAAGTGCAACTGCTGGTCGTCACCCTGCTGGTGATGCCGGTCGGCGTGTTGGTGCTCGGTGCGATTGCCGCGAGCCTGCCGGGCCCGGTGGCGGCGGTGAGCAACCCCGGTCCGCACGGTTTCAGCCAGTTGCTCTACGCCTACACCTCGGCCAGCGCGAACAACGGTTCGGCGTTCGGCGGCTTCGGCGCCAACACCGCGTTCCATAACCTGATGCTGGGCCTTGGCATGTTGATCGGCCGCTTCGGTTACATCCTTCCGGTACTGGCTTTGGCCGGCAGCCTGGCAATGAAGAAAACCGCGCCGATCGGCCAGAACAGCTTCCCGACCCACGGCCCGCTGTTCGTGACCCTGTTGACCGTGACCATTTTGCTGGTGGGCGGCCTGACCTTCTTGCCGACCCTTGCATTGGGCCCTATCGCTGAACACCTGAGCATGGGCTTCTAAGGAGCTGATGATGAATATGCCCGCAATCAAACCCGCCGCCGTCAAGGCGCCGGAACAAGCGAAAACCGCGATCAGCGCCCTGTGGCGCCCGGCGCTGGTGCAAGCGTTCGTCAAGCTCGACCCGCGCCAGTTGCAGCGCTCGCCGGTGATGCTGGTGGTCGAACTGACGGCGATCCTGACCACCGTGCTGTGCTTCATTCCCGACAGCAGCGTGCCGACCTTCGTCGCCGCGCAAATCGCCCTGTGGCTGTGGTTCACCGTGCTGTTCGCCAACTTCGCCGAAGCGCTGGCCGAAGGTCGCGGCAAGGCCCGCGCCGACAGCCTCAAGGCTGGTAGTGAAGGCCTCAGCGCCCGACGCAAACTGGCCAACGGCAGCTTCCAGGTCGTACCGGCCACCAGCCTGCGCAAGGGCGATGTGGTGCGCGTTGAAGCCGGCGAAATGATCCCCGGTGACGGCGAGGTCATCGAAGGCATCGCGGCGGTCAACGAAGCGGCGATTACCGGCGAATCGGCGCCGGTAATCCGTGAGTCCGGCGGCGACCGTTCCGCCGTTACCGGCAACACCCGGCTGGTGTCCGACTGGTTGCTGGTGAAGATCACCGCCAACCCCGGTGAATCGACCCTCGACCGCATGATCGCGCTGGTCGAAGGCGCCAAACGCCAGAAGACCCCGAACGAAGTGGCGCTGGATATCCTGCTGATCGGCCTGACCCTGATCTTTCTGCTGGTGGTCGTGACCCTGCAACCGTTCGCCCACTTCGCCAACGGCAGCCTGCCGCTGGTGTTCCTGGTGGCGTTATTGGTCACGCTGATTCCGACCACCATCGGCGGCCTGCTGTCGGCGATCGGTATTGCCGGGATGGATCGTCTGGTGCGCCTGAACGTGATTGCCAAATCCGGCCGTGCGGTGGAAGCGGCGGGTGACGTGCATGTGCTGCTGCTGGACAAGACCGGCACCATCACCTTCGGTAATCGTCGTTGCAGCGCGGTGTATGCGGCGCCGGGTGTGAACGCCCGTGAGCTGGCCGAAGGTGCGCTGTTCGCCTCGCTGGCCGACGAAACTGCCGAAGGAAAGTCCATCGTCGAGTACCTGCGCGGCACCAATCCACAGCCGGAACCTTCACCGGAAACCCTGACCGCCGTACCGTTCAGTGCCGAAACCCGCTTGTCCGGTGTCGATTATCAGGGCCGTGTATTCCGCAAAGGGGCGGTGGACTCGCTGCTGGCCTTCCTCGGTCAGCAACGCAAGGATCTGGCCCCGGCGCTGTCCCGGGAAATCGACAGGATTGCCCAGAGTGGCGGCACGCCGTTGCTGGTTTGCGCCGACGGCAAACTGCTCGGCGCGATTCACCTGAAAGACGTGGTCAAGCCGGGCATCCGCGAGCGTTTTGCCGAGCTGCGCAAACTGGGGATTCGCACGGTGATGGTCACTGGCGACAACCCGCTGACCGCCGCAGCGATTGCCGCTGAAGCGGGCGTCGATGACGTGCTGGCCGAAGCCACACCGGAGAAAAAACTCGCCCGCATCCGTCACGAGCAGAACGACGGGCGTCTGGTCGCGATGTGCGGCGACGGCGCCAACGATGCTCCGGCGCTGGCCCAGGCTGACGTCGGCATGGCGATGAACGACGGCACGCAAGCCGCGCGCGAAGCGGCCAACATGGTCGACCTCGACAGCGACCCGACCAAGCTGCTGGACGTGGTGCAGATCGGCAAGGAGTTGCTGGTGACTCGCGGCGCGCTGACGACCTTTTCCATCGCCAACGACGTGGCCAAGTACTTCGCGATCCTGCCGGCTCTGTTTGCCGCGATCTACCCGCAATTGGGCGTGCTGAACATCATGCATTTGAGCAGCCCGCAGAGCGCGATCCTGTCGGCCATCGTCTTCAACGCTTTGATCATCGTCGTGCTGATTCCGCTGGCCCTGCGCGGTGTGCGGGTGCAGGCGGCGAGTGCGGCGGCGTTGCTGCGTCGCAATCTGCTGATCTATGGCCTGGGCGGGATTCTGGTGCCGTTCGTGGGGATCAAGGCGATCGACATGCTGTTGACGGCGTTGCATCTGGTTTGAGTGAGCGGTGTTTGCTGGATCTCTACACGGCTTGAGATCCAGCCCTCACCCTAACCCTCTCCCAGGGGGAGAGGGGACTGAATGAGGTGTTCTCTGGAGATACATCGACCTGAATTACCGAGCCGAACTCAGGATTTGAAAATCCTCCAATCGGCTCCCTTTCCCCCTCGCCCCCTTGGGGGAGAGGGCTGAGGTGAGGGGGATGGATCTTCCTGACACCCCACCAAAGTTTGCCCAATGAATTCGAGGATTCCGAAATGTCCACAATGTTACGTCCGGCCCTGAGCCTGCTGGTGCTGATGACCCTGGTCACAGGCGTTGCCTATCCATTGGTGGTGACCGGTGTTGCTCAGGTCGCCTTCCCCGAGCAGGCCAACGGCAGCCTGGTGCGCGATGCCGAAGGCAAGGTGCGCGGCTCGTCGCTGATCGCTCAGGATTTTGTCGGCGATGCCTGGTTCCATCCGCGTCCATCAGCCGGTGCCTTCGCCACCGTGTCGAGCAGTGCGAGCAACCTGTCGCCAAGCAATCCGGCGCTGGCCACTCGGGTGATCGATGACGCCAACAAGCTGCAGGTGCCCGGTCAGGGCCCGGTGCCGTTGGCGTTGCTGACCAACTCTGGCAGCGGTCTCGATCCGCACTTGCCACCGGCGGCGATTGCCTATCAACTGGCGCGTGTTGCGGCAGCGCGCAATGTGCCGGTGGCGACCTTGCAGCAACTGCTCGACGCGCACATCGAACAGCCGCTGGTGGGCCCGCCAGTGGTGAATGTGCTGGCGCTGAACATGGCGCTGGAAAAGCTCTGAATCGGTGGCGCGGCCAATCGCTGGCAAGCCAGCTCCCACAGGAGCACGCATTCTCCCTGTGGGAGCTGGCTTGCCAGCGATGACGGCAGTCCAGGCAATACACAAACATCAGGAAGAGACTTTCAAGCATGAGTGACTCCGGCCGCGCCGACGCGCTGTTAGCAGACTTGCCCCGCGATGGACGCGGCCGGCTCAAGGTTTTCCTCGGCGCTGCACCGGGCGTGGGCAAGACCTACGCGATGTTGCAGGCGGCCCACAGCCAGTTGCGCCAAGGCGTGAAAGTCATCGCCGGGGTGGTCGAAACCCACGGCCGTGCCGAAACCGAAGCGCTGCTTGGCGGCCTGCCGCAACTGCCGTTGGTGCGCTCGGAATACCGTGGCGTGACGCTTGAAGAAATGGACCTCGACGGCCTGCTCGCCGCCAAACCGAAACTGGTTCTGGTGGATGAGCTGGCCCACAGCAACGCCCCCGGCAGTCGCCACGCCAAACGCTGGCAGGACATTCAGGAGCTGCTCGCCGCCGGCATCGACGTGTACACCACGGTCAACGTCCAGCATCTGGAAAGCCTCAACGATCAGGTGCGCGGCATCACCGGTGTGCAGGTGCGCGAAACCCTGCCGGACTGGGTGCTGCAAGAAGCCTACGAACTGCTGCTGATCGACCTGCCACCCCGGGAATTGCTCGAGCGCCTGCGCGAAGGCAAGGTCTACGTGCCGGAGCAGGCGCGAGCGGCGATCGATGCATTTTTCACCCAGACCAACCTCACCGCACTGCGCGAACTGGCGATGCAGACCGCTGCCGCGCAGGTCGATAACGATCTCGCTCAGGGCTATCGCCAGCTCGGTCAAGCCGCGCCGGCGGTGCGCGGGCGCTTGCTGGTCGGCGTCGATGGCGATGCTCAGGCCGAACGGCTGGTGCGTCACGCCAGCCGCGTCGCCCAGCGCCGGCATTTGCCGTGGAGTCTGGTGCACGTCGACAACGGCAGCGTGCGCGACGAGCAGTCACGGCTGCGCCTGCAAAGCGCCCAGCAACTGGCCGAACGCCTCGGCGGCGAAGTGGTGCTGTTGCGGGCCGGCGAAGTGGCGAAAACCCTGATCCAGCATGCGGCTGAACGGCGGGCGAGTCTGGTGCTGGTCGGCCAGTCCCGGCCGCGTCTGCGCCGACGCCTGTTCGGCGGTGGGCTGGCGGCGCGATTGCTGCGTCAGGCCCACGGTCTGGAAATCAACGTGCTGGACAGTGATCAGGAACAGCATCAGCCGCGCCCGCGTGTAGCGCCGACGCTGGTGTGGTTCGACTATGCGCTGGCGCTGGTGGCGACGATTCTGGCCAGTGCGCTGGCATGGGCGGTGTCCAGCGTGCTGCCGTTGCCGAACATCTCGCTGGTGTTCCTTGCTGCTGTGCTTCTGGTGGCGGTGCGCAGCAGTCTCGGCCCGGCGCTGGCCTGTGCGGCGTTGTCGTTTCTGACCTATGACTTTCTGTTCATCCCGCCGAATTTCTCCTTCAGCATCCAGCGCGAAGAGGACGTGCTGACCTTGCTGTTTTTCCTGCTGATGGCGGCGCTCACCGGCAACCTCGCGGCGCGTCAGCGTCGACAATTGCAGGCACTGCGCGATACCCAGGAAGAGACCACCGAACTGCTCGACCTGTCGCGCAAACTCACCGCCGCCACCGACCGTCAGGCCGTGGTCAGCGCCGCCGCGCAACACCTCAATGGCTGGAGCGATCTGCAATTGTGTCTGCTCAATCGCGACGGGCAGGGCAGTTGGAAGGTCGAAACCGGCGGGCCGCTGCAATTCACAGAATCCGAACGCGCTGCTGCCGACTGGGCCTGGCAACACGATCAACCGGCGGGCATGGGCACCGGCACGTTGCCGTTCGGCCGCTGGTGGTGGTGGCCGCTGTCGGTGGAAGACGGGCCGCTGGCGCTGCTCGGTGTGTGTGCCAAAGAGGGCCAGACCTTGAGCGGCCAGCGTCGTCGTTTGCTGACCGCGTTGAGTCAGCCACTGGCTCAAGCGCTGGCCCGAGCACAACTGGCCGATGACCTGGAAGCCGCGCGCCTGCACGGCGAAACCGAACAACTGCGCAGTGCCTTGCTGGCCTCGGTGTCCCACGATCTGCGCACGCCGCTGACCTCGATGCGTGGCAGCATCGACAGCCTGCTGGCCCTCGGCGAAGCGATCCCGCTGGAGGATCGCCGCGAGCTGCTCGAAGGCACTCGCGATGAAGCCGAGCGTCTCGACCGCTACATCCAGAACCTGCTGGACATGACTCGCCTCGGCCACGGCGCCCTGAAGCTGGCGCGGGACTGGGTGTCGCCGGCGGACATCGTCGGCAGTGCGCTCAATCGTCTGCGGGCGGTGTTGTCGTCATTGCAGGTCGCGACCGATGTACCCGCCGAATTGCCATTGCTGTTCGTGCATGCCGCGCTGATCGAGCAGGCCTTGGTGAACGTGCTGGAAAACGCCGCCCGATTCTCGCCATCCCACGGCCGTCTGCAACTGCGCGCCGGGGCGGATGACAGCGAAGTGTTTTTCTCGGTCAGCGACGAAGGGCCGGGGATTCCGGTCGATGAGCGGGCGAAGATTTTCGACATGTTCTACACCGCCGCCCGAGGTGATCGGGGCGGGCAGGGCACCGGTCTTGGGCTGGCGATCTGTCAGGGCATGGTCGGCGCCCACGGCGGACGGATCAGTGTCGGCGACGGGATCGACGGGCGCGGCACCTGCATCACCCTGCACCTGCCGTTGCAGACGCAACCGGGGATGGACGGTGAAGCCTGATCCGCGCTGCGCTACTCTCTTGCCACTCTTTTGTGTTGATGTGAATTCATGAGCCAGACCGCGACTATTTTGGTCATTGATGACGAACCGCAGATCCGCAAGTTCCTGCGCATCAGCCTCGCTTCCCAAGGCTACAAAGTGCTGGAGGCGGGCACCGGCGCCGAGGGCCTGGCCCAGGCGGCGCTGAACAAACCCGATCTGCTGGTGCTCGACCTTGGCCTGCCGGACATGGACGGTCAGCAAGTGCTGCGCGAGTTTCGCGAATGGGCCACGGCGCCGGTGCTGGTGCTGTCGGTGCGTGCCAGCGAAGGGCAGAAAGTCCAGGCGCTGGATGGCGGCGCCAATGACTACGTGACCAAGCCGTTCGGCATTCAGGAATTTCTCGCCCGGGTGCGCGCATTGCTGCGTCAGGCACCGGCCGGCGAAGCGCAGCAGGCCGCGTTGAATTTCGGCCCGCTGACCGTGGACCTGGCGTATCGCCGGGTGTTGCTCGACGGCGTCGAAGTCGCCCTGACCCGCAAGGAATACGCAGTGCTGGCGCAACTGGCGCGGCATCCGGGGCGGGTGATCACCCAGCAGCAATTGCTCAAGGACATCTGGGGCCCGACTCACACCGAGGACAGCCACTACCTGCGAATCGTGGTCGGTCATCTGCGGCAGAAACTGGCGGACGATCCGACCCGGCCCCGGTTCATCGTGACCGAGGCCGGTGTCGGTTATCGCTTGTTGAGCGAGAGCAGCCTTTAGTTCTGCTCGCTCTCATAGCGGTCCAGCGTATCCCGGGCGATCTCGCGACCCAGCGCGATCAGCTCCGGCGCCTTGTAGAACTCGAAGAACCGGCACACCCGCTTCGGCACGTTGATCAGGATATCCGGCGGATACCCGGCGATCTTGTACTGCGCCAGCGAGGTTTGCATCACCTCGAAACTCTGGTTGATCAGGTCCAGCAATGACGCCGGCCCGACGTTATCGACGATGAACGATCCGGTGGCGGACTTCGGTGCGCCGTCGCGTTCGGGGGCGGCGGCCGGTTGCTGGGTTTCCGGCTCGGCGCCTTCGACCCAAGGATTGATGTCAGCCGCTTCGGCACGCAGCGCTTCCTGTTCCAGCATCAGCAATTGCTCGGCCTGTTTGCGGCGGAACGGCATCTTCGAGCCCAGCGAACTGATCAGGCTGTCGAAGCGTGTGCGGAACGCGGCGGGGCGCTGGATCACCGGCAGTTTGTAATGGCGCTGGTTGGTCGAGTTGAGATTGACCGCGATGATCAGGTCGCAGTGGCTAGACACCACTGGCACGATCGGCAACGGGTTGAGAATGCCGCCGTCCACCAGCATCCGGTTGCCCTGCATCACCGGGGTGAACAGGCTGGGAATCGCCGCCGAGGCGCGCATGGCCTGATGCAGGCAGCCTTCCTGAAACCAGATTTCCTGCTGGTTGGTGAGGTCGGCGGCTACGGCGGTGTAGGGAATGCGCAGGTCTTCGATGTTGATCTCGCCGACGATCTTGCGGATCTGGCCGAAGACCTTTTCGCCACGGATCGCGCCGAGACGGAAGCTGACGTCCACCAGGCGCAGCACGTCGAGGTAATCCAGGCTTTCGATCCAGTTGCGGTACTCGTCGAGCTTGCCGGCGGCGTAGATTCCGCCGACCACGGCCCCCATTGAACAGCCGGCAATACAACTGATGTCATAGCCCCGTCGTTCGATCTCTTCAATGACCCCGATATGGGCATAGCCCCGGGCGCCACCGGAGCCCAGCACCAGTGCGACACGCTTTTTCATCCGACTTCCTCCCGGCAAGGTTCCACAATGCACCTATCGAGGGCCGGGCGACAATCGCCGGGGTCGTTCGGGGCGGCGATGGCGTCGTTTTTTCGATACTTCATGACCCGTCGGAGCTATCTTTTGCAGTGCGGTGCAATTGCGGGACACAAGGCACTTTTTCGCTGCCGAAACGTCTTACCTGCACGACTGTTGACCTATCTTTGAGGTGTGAGTGATGAAAGCCTGGATCTGTGTGCCGTTGATGGCGCTGGCATTGGCCGGTTGCGCCGGCAAGACCGCTTACCGCGACAGCTGCGGCAGCCAGCTCGACGCGGCGTGGCACGAGCTGGATCTGGCGAAGGCCGAAGGGTTTGCCGGCACCGTCAGCTATTCCAAGGCGCTGTCGCTGTTGACGGCGGCCAAGACTCAGCAGCAATTTGAAGGATTCGAAGGCTGCACCAAGAAAGCCGAAAAGGCGCGGTTCTACATTCGCGAATCCCGCGCCGGACGCTAAGCTGCTGACGTGGCGCAAGGACAGGTGTCTTGCGCCAGCGCACACTCGTGCAAAGCCATTGAATTCAGGAGCAAGCGATGTCTGCGTTGGTCGACCGGTTGGTGGCTCATGTCTTGAGCCTGGAAGTCAGGCTGCTGGCCTGTCAGGCACGTTTGACCGCCCGGACTGATCCTGAGGCGCTGCATGATTTGCGCACCACCGTGCGGCGTTTGCGCAGTTTGCTGCGACCGTTGCGCGGCTTGCCCGGTGTCGAGCAACTGGAAGATGCGGCCGCTGCGGTGGGGCAACTGACCACGCCGTGGCGCGACCGCGAAGTGCTGGCGGCCTGGTTGATCAAGCATGATCAGCCGGAAGCTGCACAGCGCCGCATGGCGCAAATGGCCGAGGCCTACCCGACGCTGGCGGCCAGCGCCGAAGTGGCGTCGCTGCTGATGATCCTCGATGCCTTTCCGCGTTTTCTGCGTGCGTCCCAGCGCCAGGGATTGCTCGAACGCCTGGACAAGCGCATCGAAAAACGTCTGGGCAAACAATGGAAGAATCTCGACGTGGCGCTGCACGACCCGGCCCACGACCGCCATCGCCTGCGCCTGCTGATCAAGCGCGTGCGTTATGGCATCGAGGCTTACCCTGAACTGGATCGTTTGCCGGAAGCTGCATTGCCTCGTTTGAAATCCGCGCAAGGCGCCCTCGGTGACTGGCATGATTGCTGGCAATGGCTGGCCCGCGCCGAGCAGGAGCCGGATCTGCAACCCTGCGTCGCCACCTGGCAGGCGACCATGGGCAAGGCCGAAATCAAGGCCGACCGGGTGCTGGAAAAGCTCAGCGCGGCCTGCTTCAAGTCCTGAATTTTCCACAAGACCACATGTGGGAGCGAGCCTGCTCGCGATTACGGCTGCACGGTCACCAATGAAGTGACTGACACACCGCTATCGCGAGCAGGCTCGCTCCCACACTAAACGGCTTATCTGTCAGTCTCTTTGACCGGAATGGACGCTGCGCCGCTCTGCCGCGCTGGTTAAGATCCGGTCATTCCCTTTTTCGTGTCCGAGGTTTCCATGCGCTTTTGCGATCTGATCGATGCTGTCCGTCGTCAACCGGAGGTCACGATTCCGGCGGAGTGGGGGCAGGGCCGGGCCAGTTTTGGCGGCTTGGTTGCTGCACTGCAATTTGAAGTAATGCGCAGCAAAGTGCCGGCCGAGCGGCCGGTGCGTTCGCTGGCGATCACCTTTGTCGGCCCGGTCGAGCCCGAAGTGCCGGTGAGCTTTGAAGTCGAAGTGCTGCGCGAAGGCAAAGCGGTCAGCCAGGTGCTGGGGCGTGCGGTGCAGAACGGTCAGGTGGTGACAATGGTGCAAGGCAGCTTCGGGGCTTCGCGGCCGTCGGAAGTGGCGGTTGAAGCCTATCCGGCACCGGAGATGAAGCACTGGGACGACTGCCAGGAACTGCCGTACATCAAAGGCGTAACCCCGGAGTTCATGCGTCATCTGGCGATGCGCTGGAGTGTCGGCGGCATGCCGTTCACCGGCAATCGATCGCGGCTGATGGGCGGCTGGGTGCGTTTGCGTGGGGATGTGAAGGAAGAACCGGTCAACGAGGCGCACCTGCTGGCGCTGGTCGATGCCTGGCCGCCTGCGCTGTTGCCGTACCTGAAGAAACCGGCACCGGGCAGCACGCTGACCTGGACCATCGAATTCGTTCAGCCATTACGGAATTTGAGTACGCTGGATTTTTGCCAATACCTGGCGGACATCGAGTATGCGGCCGACGGTTACGGCCATGTCGCCGCCAAGCTGTGGAGCGCGAAAGGTGAACTGATTGCCATGAGTCGGCAGACGGTGACGATCTTCGCCTGACTCAGTGCCGACGGTGACGCTCACGCCAGGCGCGGAACCAGCCGCCGCTGAGGAAGAACCGTGGAAACGTCAGAAACTGTTCGACCAGCAGACGCGAGACGGCGTCCTTGCGATCACTGAACGGCTCGGAGGCTTGCGCCTCCAGGCTGTGGCCGTGACGCTGCAGACCCAGCGCCGCGATGACGCCGATCACGCCGATTGCCACGCTGGCCAGACTCAGGCTGAACACGCCCGAGACGATCAACAGAAACGCGACGATGAACAGCGGCACGGCAATCAGGTGCAGCACCAGATTGGTCGGGTGCTGATGGTTGTTCGGGTACGCGCGCCATTGCCACGCGGGAAGGTTGGGGTGACGTTTGCCCATGTTGCTGCTCCTCGATCCATGTTTGGTACATGGTTGAAGAATAGGCCCGGGCAGCCAGAGCGGCGAATCAAGGTTGGCTATTGAAGTGATAGGCACAATGGCCATTCTTGATGTTGCCCCCTAGAGCTTCAATTGGCCGATCGCCTTGTTCAGTTCCCCGGCCAGCGTCGCCAACTCGTTACTGGTGGTTGCCGAATCAACGGTCTGTTGCACGGTGTTTTCGGTCACGTCGCGAATGCTCACCACCGCGCGGTTCATCTCTTCGGCAACCTGACTTTGCTGTTCTGCCGCCACCGCAATCTGTGTGTTGCTCTCGCGCATCTGCGCCACCGCTCCGGTGATTTCCGCCAGTGCTTCGCCGGCCTCTTGCGCCTGTTGCACGCAGTCGTCGGCCTTGTACGAACTCTCCTGCATGAAGTCCACCGCGTCGCGGGTGCCAGCCTGCAACGCCGACACCATGGTGGTGATTTCATCGGTGGAGGTCTGCACGCGTTTGGCGAGGTTGCGCACCTCGTCGGCGACTACCGCAAACCCGCGACCCATTTCCCCGGCACGCGCCGCTTCGATCGCGGCGTTGAGTGCAAGCAGATTGGTCTGTTCGGCGATGCTGTGGATCACGCTGACCACGCCGTTGATCTTTTGGCTGTCCTCGGCCAGGCGCTGGATCATCTCGGCGGTCTGCTGCACGCCGCTGGACAGCCCGGCAATCGAAGTCTGCACCCGGCTCACCACTTGCTGGCCGCTGCCGGCCAGGCCATCGGCGGTCTGCGACAGGTCGCGTGTGGCGCCGGCGTGCTGGGCGATGTGGTAGACGGTGGCGGTCATTTCGTTGATCGCCGTGGCGGCCTGATCGGTTTCACTTTGCTGGCCGAGCATGCCGTGACGCACCTCGTTCATGCTCGATGCCAGGCGTGCGGCACCGACGTCGAGTTGCCGCGCGGTGTTGGCCACGGTGGTGACCACGCGCTGATAACCGGCCTGCATCGCGTTGAACGCGTTGGCCATCTGCCCGACTTCATCTTTGCAAGCTAGCGGCACACGGGCGGAGAGGTCGCCGGTTTTCTCCACGTGCAGCATTACGTCCTTGAGGGTGTTGAGCTGGCTGAGCAGAAAGCGGATCAGCAACTGTGAAGCGCCGAGCATCGCCAGCATCAGGATGAACACCGCCACCGCATAGTTGGCGAAGCGCTCGCTGAACACCTGGCTGAGGCTGGGGGCGTAGGCGATCACGGCGACCTGCTGGCCATCGGCACGGCTGAAGACCTCGGCGCCGAGCAGCGGGTTTTCGCCGAACAACGGCAAGTGACTGATCTCGATCCAGCCGTTGCTGTCGGTGATCTCCAGCAGCGGCTGATCGTTGAGGCGCGGTGCTTCCCCGCGTTTGAACGTCAGCACTTGATCGGATTTGGGCAGCGCCTGCCCGGCCGGCCAGGCCTTGAGCAACTGCGCCTGGGCCTGGGCCGAGGTTTGCGCGGCATGACTGCGGGCCTGTTGTTCGAGCTGTACGGCGTACAGCACCAGCAACAAAGTGGTGACAAAGGCGACCGCGTTGACCGCCCAGAATTTGTATTTCAGCGAGATATTGCTAAGCCAGGCACCCATGGAGGTCTTCTCTGATAGCGGAAACAGTTTTGGCAAGGTGCCATTATTGTGCCGCTACGCAGGTGCCCGGATCTTGATGTGCATCAACAAGTGATGCATTCGCCTCGGCTCAGGGCAGGGTAGGTAAACCGTAGAAAGCTCGTGCGCACGCGGTGGTGTGGGCTGCCAGATCTTCCTCGGTCTCGCCTCGATGCAACGCGACTTCACGCAGCACTTCGGTCAGATACGCCGGTTCGTTGCGGCCGTTTTTCGGTTTTGGTCGCAATGTGCGTGGCAGCAGATACGGCGCATCGCTTTCCAGCATCAGGCGACCGCGTTTGATCTCCTTCACCAGCGGATGCAAATGGGTGCCGCGACGCTCATCGCAGATCCAGCCGGTGATGCCGATGTGCAGGTCCAGATCGAGGTAACTGAACAACGCTTTCTGCTCGCCGGTGAAGCAATGCACCACGGCGGCGGGCAAGCGGTCGCGGAAATCACGGAGGATTTCCAGCAGGCGCTGGCTCGCATCACGCTCATGCAGAAACACCGGCAATTGCAGTTCGGCAGCCAGCGCCAAATGTTCTTCGAGGACTTTTTCCTGCTGCGGGCGCGGAGAGAAATCACGGTTGAAATCCAGCCCGCATTCGCCCACCGCGACCACGTTCGATTCCTGCAGCAGGCTGCGCAGACGCCGCGCGCTGTCAGCGTTCCAGTTGCTGGCCGAATGCGGGTGAATGCCGGCGGTGGCGAACAGTCGCTGGCCGTCCGGATCCAGTTGCTGGCATAGCTCCATTGCCTGTTCGCTGCCTTCGACACTGGTGCCGGTCAGCACCAGTTGGCAGACCCCGGCAGCGTAGGCGCGGTCGAGCACGGCCTGGTGTTTGTCGGCGAAACTGGGGTTGGTCAGGTTGACGCCGATATCGATGAGTTGCATGGTGCTACCTCGGGCCGAAGGCCGGAAAGCATATCAGAGCTGTAGATTTATAAGAAAAGCCAAGAACTACAACGGCTTATGGCTGTCTGTTGAGGCCGCGAGGCAACACGGGTTGGCAGAGTTGCCATCACTGTGCCAGTCTCTCGCACTTTATCAGCGCTCCAGGCGCTCTGTTTTCGTCGGTGTTTCGTGACCGTTCAGCGGTGAAAACACCCCGTATTCTTTCCGGAGAGTGGATGGTTCGTCCCTCGGTTTTGCTCCTGCTGTGTGGTTCGTTGCTGCTGCCGATGACGGCGGTCGCGCGGCTGCCCGGGCCTCTGCAAGCCGTGCCGGCCGCCAAGGTCCGTGACCTGACCGAGATCCGCAGCAGCCGCGTCCTGCGGGTGCTGGTCAACCAGAGCCGCAACAGCTCCGGCGAAGTTCAGGGTCAGGCCATCGGCATCGAATACCACCGTCTACGCGCCTTCGAGCAGTACCTCAATGGCCACGCCCGCGACGGTCAGGAAATCACCCTCAAGATCATCCCCAAAGCCAAGGATCAATTGCTCGGCGCGTTACAGCGCGGCGAAGGCGATCTTGTTGCGCCGGGCGAACTGCTCGAGTTGCAACCGGGCCACGCGGTCGCCAGCAGCGAGCCGATTGCCAGCAACGTGCCGCTGGTGCTGGTCGGCATCAAGGGCGAGAAGCGCTACACCAAGGTCGAGCAACTGTCGGGCAAAACCCTGGCGCTGCCCACCGGCAGTGCGGCGGGGGAGGCGGTCAGCCAGCTCAACCAGAAGCTGGCGCTGCACAAACTGGCGCCGATCAAGATCGAATGGGTCGATCCGACGCTGGCGGTCGAAGATGTGCTGGAGATGGTTCAGGGCGGGATCTTCCACCTGACCATCGTCGAGCAACCGATTGCCGAGCGATGGGGCAAGATCCTGCCCAAGCTGCGTTTCGACCGCCAGGTGATGATCAGCGAACCGGGCGAGGAATACTGGTTCGTGCGCCGCGATGCCTCGATGTTGCGGGCCAGCATCGACCGCTTCCTGACCGGCTACAAAAAACCGTCGAACGAAGATGCGGCATTTCTGCGGATCTACCGCCGCCTCTATCAAGTGCACTATCCATTGGCCAAGGCTGACCGTCAGCGCCTGGAAAAACTGCGCCCGACCCTGCAGAAACACGCCGAAGCGCAAAACATGGACTGGCTCAACCTGGCGGCGCTGGCGTTCAAGGAGTCGGCGCTGCAGCCCAACGCGCGCAGCGGCAGCGGGCCGACCGGGCTGATGCAGATCACCCCCTCCGCCGCGCAGCGGGTCGGCGTCAACAATATCCAGAATCTCGATGCGAATGTGCAGGCCGGGGCCAAGTACCTGGCGATGATCCGCCGCAAGTTTTTCAACAGTCCGAAACTCAATGAGCGCGAGCGCATGGCGTTCACCCTGGCGGCGTACAACATCGGCCCGGAGCGGGTGCAAGGCATGCGCGCCGAGGCGCGACGTCGCGGCCTGAATCCCAACCAGTGGTTCTTCCAGGTCGAGCGCATCGCCATGGAGCAGGTGGGAATGGGTGCCGTCAGCTATGTTAATAGCGTGAACAAGTATTACTTGGCGTTCGACCGGGAGCGGGAGTCGTTGGAGCCCGCAGGGCAGAAAGTGGTCTCACGCAAATAATCTAATAAGTTGATTGTTATGGCAGAATTTTTGCGCTTTTAACATGAAATTAACTGATTAATATAGCGGCCAACCAACACGCACTTCTGACAACAAGGAAACGCAACATGAGCTCTCTGATCAACAAGGTTCTGTTCACCCGCGCCGGCTACGGTCTGACCATTCTGCGCATTGCCGTCGGCGTGATCTTCGCCGCCCACGGCTCGCAGAAACTCTTCGGCCTGTTCGGTGGCTACGGTCTGGCAGGCACCGCGCAATACATGGAAAGCATCGGCCTGACCCCGGGTTACCTGATGGCCACTCTGGCCGGCGGTACCGAGTTCTTCGCCGGTCTGGCGCTGATCATCGGCCTGCTGGTTCGCCCGGCGGCACTGGGTCTGACCTTCCTGTCGCTGGTGGCGATCTTCACCGTGCATATCAGCAACGGTCTGTTCATGGCCAACAACGGTTACGAGTTCGCCCTGGCCCTGCTCGGCGGCAGCCTCGCGGTGCTGATCGAAGGCGCCGGCAAGCTCTCGGTGGATCGCGCCATCGCCGGTTGAAGGCTCTGGCTCAAGCAAAAGGCCCGCATTGTGCGGGCCTTTTTTGTTGCGGCTGATTCTTGACACTGGCCGGTCACGTTCTCTAGGATGCCGCTCATGCGCCGATTTAAACAGCTACTTGCGGGGCGCCAGGTGACTATTCTTCAGTTGCCGTCAGAAGCCGGAACAGGGCTTCGAAATACCGCTAAAGCGCTGGTTCGGTGTTGCCTCTCACCTGCCATGCAGACTTTTGAGGCAGAGACACGACACGATGAATGCACTACGCCCTCCAGCACGTCCCGCGCCGATCACGGCACACATCACCCAGCGCAATCCGAAAATCCTGCTTGGCGGCAAACATCAGCCGACGCTGTTGCGTTATCTCGATGGCTGGCCACGTCGCAGCGGCGGTCCTGCCGCATTCCTGATCCAGTTTGTCGAAGACGGTGAGTCGCTGGCGCGTTTTGCCGATGACAGCTTCGATCTGGCCGTCATTCAGGCCCCGAGCCTTGAAGAGGCGCCGGAAATGATTCGCCAACTGACCCGCGTCGCACGCCAGGGCCTGATCACCCGACGCTGAGCTTCAGGGATATTCGATCGCCACGATGTAGACGAACTGTTCGCCGGTCGGCGTCTGTACCCGCACTTCAGCATCCAGCGCCTTGCCGATCAGGGCGCGGGCCAGCGGTGAGTCGATGCTGATCAGGCCGAGTTTCAGGTCCAGTTCGTCCGGGCCGACAATGCGATAGCGCGACTGTTTGCCGTCCTCGTCTTCGATGGTCACCCAGGCGCCGAAGTAGACCTTGTTGGGATCACTCGGTTTTTCGCTGACCACTTTCAACGCTTCAAGGCGTTTGGTGAGAAAACGCACGCGACTGTCGATCTCGCGCAGCATTTTCTTGCCGTAGGTGTATTCGGCATTTTCCGAACGATCACCCTGAGCCGCCGCCTCGCTGACCGATTGCGTCACCTGCGGGCGGCGCACATGCCACAGCTCATGGAATTCGGCGCGCATCCGTGCTTCACCTTCGGGGGTGATCAGCGCGGTGCCGGCGGTGCGGGGAGGGCGATAACGGCTCATGGCAACTTCTTTTGATCAAGATGGCGGGAGTCTATCAACCCTCGCGCAACACTGTCAGCGGGCTGGCGTTCAGCGCACGCCGCGTGCCGAACACCCCGGCGCCACCGATCAGCGCCGCGCCGATCAACGGCAACAGCAGCAACCACGGATGGGGATGCCATGGCAGGTCGAAGGCGAAGCGATACAGCACCAGACTCACCACTTCCGAACCGATCGCCGCGAGCAATCCGCTGACCGCGCCGAGTAAACCGAACTCGATGCGTCGCGCCTTGATCAGCAACTGCCGCTCGGCACCCAGCGCACGCAACAGCGCACCCTGGCGAATGCGTTCATCCAGCGTTGCCTGCAACCCGGAAAACAACACCGCCATCCCCGCCGCCAACACAAACAACAACACATACTCCACCGCCAGGGTGACCTGGGCGAGGATGCTGCGCAGCTGTTCGAGCAAGGCTTCGACCTGCAGGATGGTCACCGCCGGGAACGCTCGCGACAGCTCGACAATCTGCTGATCGTGACCGGGGGCCAGATAGAAGCTGGTCAGGTAGGTCGCCGGCAGATCCTTCAGGGTGCCGGGCTGGAAGATCATGAAGAAGTTCGGCTGGAAGTTGTCCCAGTTGATCTCCCGCAGGCTGGTGACCTTCGCTTCGCGATTGACTCCACCGACGCTGAACACCATGTGATCGCCCAGTTTGAGCTTGAGGCTTTCGGCCACTTTGCCTTCCACCGAGACGCCCGGAACATCGTCCGAAGGTTGGCCGGTCCACCACGAACCAGCGGTGATTTTGTTGCCCGCCGGCAGATCAGCGGCCCAGGTCAGGCTCAGGTCGCGCTGGATGGCGCGGTCGCCGGCCGAATCCTTGCTGACAATCTGCTGCACCGCTTCGCCATTGATGCTGATCAGGCGTCCCGGTACCACCGGATACAGCGGCGCGGCCTGGGCCGAGACATTGATCAGGTGATCGGTGAAGGCCTGTTTGTCCGCCGGCAGGATGTTCAGGGCGAAATAGTTGGGGGCATTTTTCGGCAACTGGTTCTGCCAGGTGTCGAGCAGTTCGCCGCGCAGCAAGGCAATCAACGCCATGGACAGCAGGATCAGCCCGAAAGCCAATGACTGGCCGGCGGCCGCCAAAGGATGGCGCAACAGCTGACCCAGCCCGAGACGCCACGGCAGGGACGCGCGCGCGAGCAGGCGACGCAGGCTTTGCAGCAGCAACAGCAGCAAGCCGCCGAGCACCAGCGCGGCGACCACACCGCCGCCGAGCAGGGCGAACGTCAGCAGCAGGTCCAGGCTCAGGCGCCACATGATCAGCCCGAGCGCACCGAGTGCCGCGCCGTAGACCATCCAGGTGCTCGACGGAATCGGCAGCATGTCCCGACGCAATACCCGCAGCGGCGGCACGCGGCCCAAGGCAGCGAGCGGCGGCAGGGCGAAACCGGCCAGTGCCACCAGCCCGGTGCCGATGCCGGCCAGCGCCGGCAGCAAGCCACCCGGCGGTACGTCGGTCGGCAGCAGATCATGCAGCAGCGCGAACAATCCCAATTGCGCGAGCCAGCCGAGCACGGCGCCACTGAGGCTGGCGAGCAGGCCGAGCACCGTCAATTGCAGACTGAACAGCACCAGGGTTTCCCGGCGCGACAGGCCCAGGCAACGGAGCAGGGCGCTGGCATCGAAACGCCGACTGGCAAAGCGGTTGGCCGACAACGCCACCGCGACACCGGCCAAAAGCACGGCCACCAGACTGGCCATGTTCAGATAGCGTTCGGCCTTGCCCAGTGCGCCGCCGATCTGCCGATTGCCATCGCGGGCATCCTGAATACGCTGGTTGGCGGCGAGGCCCGGTTTGATCAGTTGGCGATAGGTTTCCAGCGCTTGCGGCTCACCGCGCCAGAGTTCGCGGTAGCTCACCCGACTGCCGGGTTGCACCACGCCGGTCGCGGCGAGGTCGTCGAGGTTGATCATTACGCGTGGCGTGAGGCTGTAGAAGTTGCCGGCGCGATCCGGTTCATAGGTCAGCACTCGCGTCAGTTTCAGCGTTTTCATGCCGACGTCGATGCTGTCGCCGATTTTCAGGTCCAGCGCTGTCAGCAGGCGCGCTTCAACCCAGGCTTCACCGGGCTGCGGCTCGCCCCCGGCTTCTTCCGTCGCGTAAGGGGCGGGGGCGCTTTTCAGCTCGCCGCGCAGGGGATAGGCGCGGTCGACGGCTTTGATACTGGAGAGCTGAATCCCGTTGTCCGTGGCGATGACGCTGGAAAACTCCACCACCTGCGCATGATCCAGACGCAGCTCGGTGCCGCTCCGGATCTGTTCCGGCCGGGCCGGCGAACTGCCTTCGAGCGACAGGTCGGCGCCGAGAAACTCGGTGGCGCGTAGCATCATCGCGCCGTTGAGGCGGGCGCCGAAATAGCCGATCGCGGTACTCGCCGCCACTGCCACGACCAAGGCGAAAAACAGCACCCGCAGTTCACCGGCGCGGGCATCGCGCATCAGTTGGCGCAGGGCGAGACTGAACAGACGCAACAGCGGCAGACGTGCCATCAAGGCTCCAGAGGGGCGACCAACAGGCCGGCTTCAAGACGGATCAGACGCCGGCACCGATGGGCCAGGCGTTCGTCGTGGGTCACCAGCACCAGGGTGGTGCCGCGTTCCTTGTTCAATTCGAACAGCAAGTCGCTGATGCGCTCGCCGGTGTGGCTGTCGAGGTTGCCGGTGGGTTCGTCGGCGAACAGCACGTCCGGCTCGGCGGCGAAGGCCCGGGCAATCGCCACGCGTTGTTGTTCACCGCCGGAGAGCTGGCGCGGCGAGTGTGTCAGGCGCTGGCCGAGGCCGACCCGTTGCAGCAATTCGGTGGCGCGGCTGCGGGCGTCTTTGCGGCCGTCGAGCTCCAGCGGCAGCATGACGTTCTCCAGCGCGTTGAGGCTGTCGAGCAACTGGAACGATTGAAAGACGAAACCCACGTGTTCGGCACGAATGCGCGCGCGCTGGTCTTCGTCGAGATTGCTCAGGCCTTGCCCGGCGAGCGTCACTTCGCCGCTGCTCGGCAGATCAAGGCCGGCGAGCAGACCCAGCAGGGTGGATTTGCCGGAACCGGACGCGCCGACGATGGCCAGGCTATCGCCCTTGTTCAGTTCCAGGCTGAGTTCGTGCAGGATGGTCAGTTCACCTTCCGCGCTGGGAACCACTTTGCTAAGGTTCTTCGCGGTGAGAATGCTTGCGCCCATGGAGAATCCGATGCGTGTGTGGTTTTTGAGTGCTGGCCTGGCCTTGATGTGCATGGCCCAGAACGCAGCGGCGGGTACAGTCCTGATCGTTGGCGATAGTATCAGCGCCGGTTTCGGACTGGATACCCGGCTGGGGTGGGTGTCGTTGCTCGAACAGCGGCTCAAGACCGAAGGTTTTGACGACAAAGTGGTCAATGCGTCCATCAGTGGCGACACCAGTGCCGGAGGCCAGGCGCGGCTGCCCGCGCTGCTTGCAGAGCATAAACCGGAGCTGGTGATCCTCGAGTTGGGCGGCAACGATGGCCTGCGCGGTATGCCGCCGACGCAATTGCAACAAAATCTTGCTTCGATGATCGACAGCTCCCGCCAAAGCGGTGCCAAGGTGTTGTTGCTCGGTATGCAGTTGCCACCCAACTACGGCAAGCGCTACACCGATGCCTTTGCCGAGGTCTACGGCAAACTCGCCGAGGAGAAAAAAATCCCGCTGGTGCCGTTTTTTCTCGACGGCGTGGGCGGTCATCCGGACCTGATGCAGGCCGACGGTCTGCACCCGGCTGCCGGGGCTCAGGGCAAGTTGCTGGAAAATGTCTGGCCGACGCTAAAACCGCTGCTATGAGGCTTTTCTAGCGGCAGGCTTTCGGCTAATGTGGCGCCCCCTTATTTGGAGCCCCCGATGCCGCGTCCTGCCTGGTCCCTGTTTGCCTACCAACTGATCGAGCCTGACGAACAGCTGGATCTGTTCGCCTGCCAGGAAGTGCGGGTGCATCTGGTGACCCGTCAACTGGAGCTCGGCGGCTCGGCTGACCGAACCCTGTGCGGCAGTCTGCTGCCGGCGCAACCGCGCTGGTCGAGCGTGGATCGCCGGGTGTTTCAGGATCAGCGCCTGTGCTCGCTGTGCCGGGCGATCCTCGAATCGCAGAAGCGCGGCACCTCGCCGATCTGGCCTGAGCTGCGTTTCGAGCTTTAAGCTCAGGCATCTTTCGAATGCTGACCGTGCGGGCGGCAGCTTCAATCATGAAGAGTGATGCCAGCCCATCGGCGCATCTCCCCGAATTCTCTGGGCGCGGTGTACAATCGCGTTCTTATTACCCTTGTCGATCTTGCGAAGGATTCTCCGGATGTTGCCGCGTTTTCCTGCCGTCACCCGCTGCCTGTCTCTTGCCGCCCTGTGTGTGGCCGGTCCCGTTGCCGCACTGGAGTTTCCACTGCCACCGCCTGGTGAGGACATCATCGGCCAGGTGCAGGTGATCAAGGCCAAGTACGAAGACACCTTTGCCGATCTGGGCACCACCTACGATCTGGGCTATTCGGAAATGGTCGCGGCCAACCCGGGCGTCGATGCCTGGCTGCCGGGCGCCGGCACCGAAGTGGTCCTGCCGACCCGCTTCATCCTGCCGCCAGGCCCGCGTGAAGGCATCGTGATCAACCTCGCCGAATACCGCCTCTATTACTACCCGAAAGGCCGGAACGTGGTCTACACCTTCCCGCTGGGTATCGGTCGTGAAGGCTGGGGTTCGCCGATTGCCCACACCACGATCACTGCCAAGACACCGAATCCGACCTGGACGCCGCCAGCCTCGATCAAGGCTGAACACGCCGCCGATGGTGATCCGCTGCCGAACGTGGTGCCGGCCGGTCCGGACAACCCGCTGGGTCCGTTCAAGTTTACCCTGGGCACGCCGGGCTACCTGATCCACGGCTCGAACAAGAAATTCGGTATCGGCATGCGTACCAGCCACGGCTGCTTCCGCATGTTCAACAACAACGTGCTGGAAATGGCCAGCATGGTGCCGGTGGGGACTTCGGTACGAATCCTCAACGACGCTTACAAGTTCGGTCGCAGTGGCGGCAAGATCTATCTGGAAGCGCACACGCCGATCGACGACAAGGGCAACCCCTCGGTAGTCGACAAGCACACCGCCGTGATCAACGCGATGCTCAAGCGTGAAGACATCACCAACAACCTGCGCATGGACTGGGATGTGGTGCGTGATGTGGTGGCGGCCGAAGATGGCCTGCCAACCGAAATCGGCACGCCGAACACCTCGGCGCCGATGGTCTCCAGCGCACCGATTGACCTGCAGCAATAAGCTGAAAGATGAAACCCGCCGAGGCTTGCGCAGCGGCGGGTTTTTTATTGCCTGCAGGAAACTGCAGGCACAAAAAAGCCGACCCAAAAAATGGGTCGGCTTGATAACAATCCCGAAGGACTATTACTTGCGGCTAGCTTTTTCCAGCATGCGCAGAGCACGCTCGTTAGCTTCGTCAGCAGTCTGTTGTGCTTTTTGAGCAGCAGCCAGAGCTTCATCAGCTTTACGGTAAGCTTCGTCTGCACGAGCCTGGGAGCGAGCAGCTGCGTCTTCAGTAGCGGTCAGACGTGCTTCGGTTTCTTTCGATGCGCTGCTGCAACCGGTAGCCAGAACTGCGGCCAGAGCCAGAGCAGAGAATTTCAGAACGTTGTTCATCGTGTTCCCCTTCAAGGACTTTCAATTAAGTGGCTGTCTCCTCCGATTGAGGAAATAGCCGGCGTACATACTACCCATTACTTGTAGTAAGTAAACTGACGTGAGGCAAGAAGCAAAAAAAATTGTAGGCGTTGATTCTTTTTCGAGCAACTTTTAACTGCGCTGTATAAAAAATATCCAGCTGTAAGCCCCGAGATGAGCGAGTTAATGAGAAAAAGTTCCCGTTGCCCTTCGCTGTTTTGCAGGTAGTGGCTAAAGTCTGTCTATATGGATTCGTCCACACTTTTGTTGCGAATTTGCGCAGCGCCTCGCATATCTTTGTCCATGTTGAGGTGACTTTAAAACAGGGGGCTCGTCTTAAGTCTCAACATCCGGCGATGTTCAGCCTTTCGGCTCGGGAAGATCGTCTCCCGAGCCGGCCCTGAGTCCACCGGAACTGCCCCGTCAATCTGCATGATGACGAGCGTACCTTGAGCATTTTCGCCAATGGTGCCTACTATTTGATACGTGCTCGGGTTGCGCGAGATCGGTGCAGTTCTTCTCGGTGTCCATCAGGCACGGGGTGGCGTAGATGTTCCTTCGCCGGGAAAACATCGGTAAGGTAGGGGTCAGAATTCGAGACCCGCGAGGAGTAGTGATGAGCGAGGCGTTGTCCATCCACCATGACCAGGCTGGTCATCAGTTCGAGACCAATGTGGACGGTCATCGTGCCTACCTGACCTATATGGATCTGGGGAAACAGACCCTGGATATCTACCGCACCTTCGTGCCCAACGCCTTGCGTGGCCGAGGCATCGCGGCGGCCCTGACCGAGCGGGCGTTGCAGTACGCCGATGAAATGGGCTACACGGTCATTCCATCGTGCTCCTACGTGGAGCGTTACATGGAGCGTCATCAGCGGCGCACCGCCAAGATCTGACTGACCTCACCGCACACACAAAAACGCCGGGCAATGCCCGGCGTTTTTTTATGCCTGCGATATGGCTGTCAGCCGCGCTGACGTTTCGGCAGTACATCCTTGAGCTTGGCGTGCATGCTGCGCAAGGTGTTTTCGGTAGCGGACCAGTCGATGCAGGCATCGGTGATCGACACGCCGTATTGCAGGTCGGCGAGATCTTTCGGGATCGCCTGGCAGCCCCAGTTCAGGTGACTCTCGACCATCAGGCCGATGATCGACTGGTTGCCTTCGAGGATCTGGTTGGCAACGTTCTCCATCACCAGCGGTTGCAGGGCCGGGTCCTTGTTGGAGTTGGCGTGGCTGCAATCGACCATGATGTTCGGCTTGATCTTGGCCTTGTTCAGCGCCTGCTCGCACAGGGCGACGCTGACCGAATCGTAGTTCGGCTTGCCGTTGCCGCCACGCAGCACCACGTGACCGTAGGCGTTGCCTTTGGTGGTGACGATCGACACGCCACCTTCCTGGTTGATACCCAGGAAACGGTGCGGGCTGGAAACCGACTGCAAGGCGTTGATCGCCACGGTCAGGCCGCCGTCGGTGCCGTTCTTGAAGCCGACCGCCGAGGACAGGCCGGAAGCCATTTCGCGGTGGGTCTGGGATTCGGTGGTTCGCGCGCCGATGGCCGACCAACTGATCAGGTCCTGCAGATACTGCGGGGAGATCGGATCAAGGGCTTCGGTCGCGGTCGGCAGGCCTTTCTCGGCCAGGTCCAGCAGCAACTGGCGACCGATGTGCAGACCGTCCTGGATCTTGAACGAGTCATCCAGGTACGGGTCGTTGATCAGGCCTTTCCAGCCGACGGTGGTCCGTGGCTTCTCGAAATACACGCGCATGACCAGATACAGGGTGTCCGAAACTTCTGCCGCCAGCACTTTCAGGCGATCGGCATATTCGTGGGCAGCCTTGATGTCGTGGATCGAGCAGGGGCCGATCACCACGAACAGGCGATGGTCGGTGCCATCGAGAATGTTGCGGATGACTTCGCGACCCTTGGTGACGGTGCGCAGGGCAGCGTCGCTCAGAGGGATATCACGCTTGAGCTGATCAGGAGTGATCAGGGTCTCGTTGGAAGCGACGTTCAGGTCGTTGATCGGTAAATCAGCCATCGTTTACTCGTCAGGTCACGGGTGCCGGCCGCCAGCGATCCCCGCGCGGCGGAGCACAGCGGATTTAAGCGCGTCGGGGAGCCGAACCTTATCGCGTTAGGAGCCTGCTAGACAATGGGCAAGTAACTGTTCAGTCCAGCACTGGCTGCGCAAAAGCTTTGCGAACGGTGTCGTGGGAGAACTCGTCGGCGTGTTGTTCGACCCATTGCAGGGCCAGGGCCTGAATATCCTGGAGATCGTCGTGGGCGTCGTTGAGTCGGCAATAGCGCTCGATCTGACACACCTGCTCACCCATTCGCGCGCTGAACAGCGTCTGTTCGTCGGTGAAGGCGATGCCCACCAGATAGCCTTTCTTGCGTCGCAGGCACCAGGCCACGTAGCCCGGATAACAGATGTCGGCATTGAGGGTCGGCATGCGCACTTGCAGCGCGGTGCCATGGCGCCAGGCACGGTGGTAATTGCAAGCGATGCCGCCGAGGCTGATAGTGTGCAGCCGTTGACGCGAAATACACTCCGGTGTGAGCAAGGTCAATTCAACGGGCACATCATCCGGATGAGGAATAAACCGTCCCATGAGCACAGACTCCCTGTGTCGGCCATTTGACATTGTTTCCCCCAGTATAGTGGTCGAATCGCAGCTGACCGATTTTGACGCCGACCAACGGCTGCTGGCGATGAACGGCGTTTCGCTGGTGATTTTCACCAGCGTCGGCTGCGCCAGTTGCCGCTATGCCCGCGAAGTGTTGCCGGGGCTCGATCTGGCCGTCGATCGCGTGTGCTGGATCGATGCCGGTGACAACGGCGGGCTTGTCGAGCGTTATCAGGTCTTTCATTTGCCGGCACTCTTTGTGGTGCGCAACGGCGAGTTCTTTGGGGCAGTGCACACGCGCCTGAATGTCGATGAGCTGAACGCAGCCGTGGCGCAGGCGCTGGGTCGAATTGCAGAGGAGTTGCCGTGATGGGAGCAGTCAACAAACCGGTGGTGGGGATTATCGGCACCGGCGCCATCGGAGGGTTTTACGGGGTGATGCTGGCCCGGGCCGGGTTCGATGTGCACTTTCTGTTGCGCAGTGAATTTTCCGCGGTTGCCGAGCGCGGCTTGCAGGTGGACAGTGCCGTGCATGGCGCATTGACGCTGAACCCGGTGCAGGCTTATTCGTCGGCAGAAGACATGCCGCCCTGCGACTGGCTGTTGGTCGGCGCCAAGACCACCAGCAATGCCGGGCTGGCACCGTCGATCATTCAGGCGGCGAAACCCGACGCGAAAGTGCTGGTGCTGCAAAACGGCCTTGATGTCGAAGACAGCCTGCGTGCGCTGTTGCCCGATTCCCTGCATTTGCTGGGCGGCTTGTGCCTGATCTGCGTCCACCGTGAAGGGGCGGGGCAAATCACTCACCAGGCGCTGGGGGCGGTGAACGTCGGTTATCACAGCGGCCCGGCACCGGATGACGCGGTGCGCATGGCAATCGTCGAGGAGGGCGCCGGCCTGTTCCGGGCCGCCGGTCTCGACTCGCAGGCGATGCCGAACCTGCATCAGGCGCGCTGGCAGAAACTGGTGTGGAACATTCCCTACAACGGGCTTTCGGTGTTGCTCGGTGCCAGCACCACACCGTTGATGGCCGACACTGACAGCCGGGCATTGATTCAGGCGCTGATGGCTGAGGTGGTGCAGGGCGCCAAGGCCTGCGGTCACGACATGCCGCCCGGTTACGCCGAATACCTGTTCATGATGACCGAGAAAATGCCCGACTATTGGCCGAGCATGTACCACGACTTTTTGCACAAACGACCGCTGGAGCTGGAGGCGATCTACGCTCGTCCTTTGGCAGCGGCAAAAGCGGCAGGCTGCGAGTTACCGCGTATCGAATCGTTGTATCGCACATTGAGCTTTATCGACCGGCGCAACGTTTAAACCGGTCGCACTGGGGGAAAGGCATGGCCAAGAACATCGATGACAAACTGGTGCTGGCGATTTCGTCCCGTGCCCTGTTCGACCTGAGCGAAAGTCACAAGGTGTATGAGTCGAGTGGCGTGGAAGCCTACCGGCAATATCAGATCGATCACGAAGACGAAATTCTTGCGCCGGGCGATGCTTTTCCGCTGGTGGAAAAACTCCTCAACCTCAACAGTCGCCTCGGCCGCGCCCGGGTCGAGGTGATTCTGGTGTCGCGCAACAGCGCCGACACCGGCCTGCGCGTTTTCAACTCCATTGGTCATTACGGCCTGGCAATCTCCCGCGCGGCGTTTGTCGGCGGGCGCAGTCCTTATCCGTATCTGAAGGCCTTTGGTTGCGACCTGTTTCTCTCCACCCACGCCGAAGATGTGCGCGCCGCACTGGATGCCGGTTTCGCAGCGGCGACCATTCTGTCCGGCGGCGCCAGTCGCGCGGCCAGCGATGAATTGCGCATCGCCTTCGACGGTGACGCGGTGCTGTTTTCCGACGAGTCGGAACGCGTCTATCAATCCGGTGGACTCGAAGCCTTCCAGGCCAAGGAGCGTGAGTCCGCGCGCGAACCGTTGCGCGGCGGACCGTTCAAGGGTTTTCTGGCGGCGCTCAATCTGTTGCAGCGCGAGTTCTCCGACGAGGAGTGCCCGATCCGCACCGCATTGGTCACCGCGCGTTCGGCGCCGGCCCACGAGCGGGTGATCCGCACCTTGCGCGAGTGGGACATTCGTCTGGACGAATCGCTGTTTCTCGGTGGCCTGACCAAATCGGCGTTCCTCGAAGCCTTTGCCGCCGACGTGTTTTTCGACGATCAGGCCGGTCACTGCGAGCTGGCCCGGGAAGTCGTGGCGACCGGTCACGTGCCCCACGGCATCAGCAACGAACCGGCGGTCTAAAGCCCACGTGGTTCAAGACGTTGCGTCGCACGTCGTACTCGCCAAGGCACTGCTAAGCTGAATCAAATCTCCGCCATGTTGGAGCGCGAGGAGGTCATATGATTCGTTCGATGCTGTATGCCACTGACCTCGGTCTGTACGCACCGTTAGTGATGCAGCATGCCCTGGCGATGGCGCGAACGTTCAATGCCGATCTGTACGTGGTGCATGCGGTGGAGCCCATGGGGCTGTTTGCCGAATCGGTGTTGCAGAGCTATCTCGACGAACAGGCGTTGAACGAATTTCACAGTCAGGGTCTGAAAACCGTCATCGCCAATATCGAGCAGCGGGTGCTCGACAGTTTTCGCGAAGAGCTGGGGGACGACGGCGAGCAGGACCTGCAGCGGATACGCGCGGTGCGGGTGCTGCAGGGCGATCCGTCACAGGTGATTCTCGATCAGGTGCAGAAACTCTCTGTCGATTTGCTGATCGTAGGAAGTCACAGCCACGGGGTCGGTGCGGAAACACCGTTGGGGCGAACGGCGGCACGGCTGCTGCAATTGTCCAAGGTGCCGGTTTATCTGGTGCCGCTGGTGGAGCGTCGGCGTCGGGAGGATCGCTGAAGCAGGAATAATGGCACTTTGATAAAAAAGTTCTAGATTTATTCTTCAAACCATTAATATAGTTATATACCGTCGCTGATGCCCGTGGCGTCTACCTGCTTTGAGGGATTCATATGAAGCTTCAACAATTGCGCTACATCTGGGAAGTGGCGCACCACGACCTCAACGTTTCCGCTACAGCCCAAAGCCTCTACACCTCGCAACCGGGCATCAGTAAACAGATCCGTCTGCTGGAAGACGAACTGGGCGTCGAAGTATTCGCCCGCAGCGGCAAGCACCTGACCCGCGTGACTCCGGCCGGCGAGCGCATCATCACCACCGCCGGTGAGATTCTGCGCAAGGTCGAAAGCATCAAGCAGATCGCCCAGGAGTTCTCCAACGAGAAGAAGGGCACCCTGTCGATCGCCACCACCCACACCCAGGCGCGTTATGCACTGCCGCCGGTGATCAGCAATTTCATCAAGCAATACCCGGACGTGGCGCTGCACATGCACCAGGGTTCGCCGATGCAGATCGCCGAGATGGCCGCTGACGGCACCGTCGATTTCGCCATTGCCACCGAAGCGCTGGAGCTGTTCGGCGATCTGGTGATGATGCCGTGCTACCGCTGGAACCGTTGCGTGGTCGTGCCTCAGGGCCACCCGCTGACCAAACTGCCGAAGCTGACCCTCGAAGCGCTGGCCGAATACCCGATCGTGACTTACGTGTTCGGTTTCACCGGTCGTTCGAAACTCGACGAAGCCTTCAGCCATCGCGGCCTGACGCCGAAAGTGGTGTTCACCGCCGCCGACGCCGACGTGATCAAAACCTACGTGCGCCTGGGCCTGGGCGTTGGCATCGTGGCGAAAATGGCGGTCGACACCAAACTGGATAACGATCTGGTGGTGCTCGATGCCAGCGAACTGTTCGAGTCCAGCGTGACCAAGATCGGTTTCCGTCGCGGCACCTTCCTGCGTGGCTTCATGTGCGACTTCATCGAAAAATTCGCGCCGCACCTGACCCGTGATGTCATGGCCAAGGCCATTCAGTGCCACAACAAGCAGGAACTGGAAGAGCTGTTCGAAGGCGTCGAACTGCCGGTTCACTAAGCCCCTGTCTAGAGCACCTCGGTGACAGCAAACTGTTGCCGGGTGCCTGCCACCAGAATCTCCACCTCGTCACCCTCGAACTTGCCCAGCAGGCTTTTGCCCAGCGGCGAGCGCGGTGTGATGACGGTAATCGGCTGACCCACCACGTCGACTTTCAGGCCCGCCGCATCCGGCGCCAGAAACAGCCATTGCTCGCGACCCTTTTCGTCTTCCAGACCCAGCAGGGCGCCGACTTCAATTCCTCGCTGATCGTCATACGCGCGCAGCGTCAGGTTCTGGCACAGCGCCAGTGACTGACGTATCTCTTCGACCCGTTTCGCCTGGCCTGCTGCCAGGTACGACGCCTCGAGTCCCAGGGTGTCGTACTTGTTTTCGGCGATGTTTTCTTCGTGGGTCGCGGTTTCATAAGCGGTTTGTGCCGCGCGTTCGGCGATGTCGAGGTCGACGCGCAGCTTGTCGAGAATCAGTTGGTGAACTGTCTGTTTATTCATGATCAATCGCAAAATTGCAGGACGTTGGCGCGGCTCTTTTCGCTCGGGGCCGTCTGATCCTGTTGCAGCCAGAACTGGCATTTGGGGTTCGACAGATTACGTGTGCTGCCACGGGCCTGATCCAGGCGCGCCTGTTGCTCGTTCTTGCGCAGGTTTTCTTCGTACTGCTCGAACAACGGGCTCTGCGGCGGAATATCCGGTACCACTCGGACGGCGGGCGGGTTGGCCAGTTGCTGCACGGCCTGAGCAACCGGTGCCAATTGTTCATTGAAGAAAAAGCGTGAAGCGAGCCAGCACGTCAGCGCAATGGCCATGAAACCCAGCCATAGACCCAGGGCAATGCTGCCGGTCAATTGCAGCGCGCTAAGCTGAACAGGCAAGGGGCGACGCGGGTTGGGACGATAGGGCATGGCTGCCTCCTGGCGGATGAATGCGGGCAAGTCGCGATTGTCGCACGAAGATTAATTGCCGTCGGCTCTTCTGCATGGAGACATTTATGCGGACAATCGGCGCTTTTGCCAACGGGAGCCTTGAATGCCGCAACCGAAAACCCGCTGGGACATTTTTTGTACGGTCGTCGACAACTACGGCGACATTGGCGTGACCTGGCGTCTGGCCCGGCAACTGGTCAGCGAGCAGGCAATGGCGGTGCGGCTGTGGGTCGATGACCTGCGTGCTTTCGAACGCATCTGCCCCGAAATCGACATTAGCCTCGATCAGCAATGGCAGCAGGGCGTCGAAGTCCGGCACTGGCCAGCAGAATGGCAGGAGGTGGAGGCGGCCGACGTGGTGATCGCCGCGTTTGCCTGCCAGTTGCCGAGTGTCTACATGGACGCCATGGCCGCACGGGAAAAGCCGCCGTTGTGGATGAACCTCGACTACCTCAGTGCCGAAGACTGGGTGGTCGGCTGCCACGGATTGCCGTCGGTGAAGTACAAATCGGTGCAGAAGTACTTTTTCTTTCCGGGGTTCCATCCGGGTACCGGCGGCCTGTTGCGTGAGAGCGGTTTGCTGGAGCGGCGTCAGCAGTTTCAGCAGGATCCCGAGGCGCAGCGACAATTCCTGCACGGTCTGGGGATCGATCCTGCACCCGGTGCGCAATTGATCTCGCTGTTTGCCTACGAAAATGCCGGACTCGCCAGCTGGCTGGATGTGCTGGCGGCGGACTCGACACCCACTCATCTGCTGGTGCCGGAAGGGCGGATTCTCGGCGATGTCGCCTGTTGGCTCGGGGTCGAGTCGCTGGCGGTCGGGGCGACGCATGTTCGCAAGGCGCTGACCGTGCAGGTGCTACCGTTCGTCCGTCAGGATCAATACGATCAATTGCTCTGGTGCTGCGATTTCAACGCGGTGCGCGGCGAGGACTCGTTTGTCAGGGCGCAATGGGCTGGGCGGCCGATGCTGTGGCACATCTATCAGCAGGATGAAGACATTCATCTGGACAAGCTCGACGCCTTCCTTGCGCTCTACACAAAACGCCTTTCGCCCGCTGCCGCCGAGGCGATGAACGGTCTATGGCGTGCCTGGAGTGCCGGGCAGCCTATCGGCCAGCACTGGCTTGAGGCCCGTAAACACTGGCCCGAGCTGCAGGAAAATGCCCGCGCGTGGTGTCTGGAACAGGCCTCACAGGCGGATCTTGCGACGGCGCTGGTACAGTTTTACCGAAATTGGATATGATACGCGGCCTAGATTTTTGTAAATCCCATCCAAATTCGGATATTCGCAATGAAAACTGGTAAAGAACTCAAACCCGGTACCGTGATCCGTATCGACAACGATCCTTGGCTGGTTCAGAAAGCTGAATTCACCAAGTCGGGCCGTAACAGCGCGATCATGAAGACCAAGCTGAAGAACCTGCTGACCGGTTACAAGACCGAAACCGTTTACGGCGCGGACGACAAGCTGGACGACGTGATCCTGGATCGCAAAGAAGCGACCCTGTCCTTCATCAGCGGTGACTCCTACACGTTCATGGACACCACCGACTACACCATGTACGAGCTGAACGCCGAAGACATCGAAAGCGTTCTGCCATTCGTGGAAGAAGGCATGACCGACGTTTGCGAAGCCGTATTCTTCGAAGGCCGTCTGGTTTCCGTAGAGCTGCCGACCACCATCGTGCGTCAGGTTGACTACACCGAAGGTTCCGCTCGCGGTGACACTTCCGGCAAGGTGATGAAGCCTGCCAAACTGAAGAACGGTACCGAGCTGTCGGTTGCTGACTTCATCGAAATCGGCGACATGATCGAGATCGATACCCGCGAAGGCGGTTCCTACAAAGGCCGTGCCAAATAAGCACTGGTTTTTGCGGAAAGAAAAAGCCCGACCATTGAGTCGGGCTTTTTTGTGCCTGATGAAAATTACTTCTTCAGATGCTGTTTCAGTTCTTCCGAGGCCTGCAGCATCGCCGAGCGTACCGCCGGTACCTGGCTGACCACGTTGAGCAAACCGTAGTCGTGGATCATGCCGTTGTAGCGCACCGAGGTCACCGGCACCCCGGCTTCATCGAGCTTGCGGGCGTAGGCTTCACCTTCGTCACGCAGCACGTCGGCCCCGGCGGTCTGCACCAGTGCAGGCGGCAGACCTTTCAATTGTGCGGTCGTGGCCCGCAGCGGCGAGGCGTAGATCTCGTTCCGCTGGTTGGCGTCAGTGGTGTAGTTGTCCCAGAACCACTTCATCATGTTGCGGGTGAGGAAGTGTCCCTCGGCATACTGGTTATACGAACCGGTGTCGAAACTGGCATCGGTCACCGGCCACAGCAGCACCTGGAACTTGATCGCCGGGGTGCCTTTGTCTTTGGCCATCAAGGCGACGACTGCCGCCATGTTGCCGCCGACGCTGTTGCCCGCCACTGCCAGACGCTTGCCGTCGACGTTGATCTCTTTGCCGTGTTCGGCCACCCATTTGGTCGCGGCGTAAGCCTGGTTGATCGCCACCGGGTAATGCGCTTCCGGCGAAGGGGTGTAGTTGACGAACACCGCCGCCGCACCCGAGCCGACCACCAGATCCCGCACCAGACGTTCGTGGGTCGGGAAATCCCCCAGCACCCAGCCGCCGCCGTGGAAGAACATGAATACTGGCAGCTCGCCCTTGACCCCGGCCGGCCGGACGATGGTCAGGCTCAACGGTTGGCCATCGACCTGGATGGTCTTCTCGCTGACGTCCGCTTTGGGCAGCGTCAGTTTGACCCCGGACTGCGCGCCGGTCAGAACGGCGCGGGCATCTTTGGGCGTCATCTGTTCCATCGGTTTGCCAGTGCCGGCGTTCAGCACATCAAGGAACGCCTGGGTGTTGTGTTCAACCTCCCCGGCAAATGCGCTGTGGATGGACAGGGCGAGAAGGGTACCGGTCAAGACTTTGCTGAAAGTGTTCATGTTCATTTCCTGTACGGGCCTGAGTGTCAGTGATTACACGGTGACGTGCAGACGCACATCAACGTTGCCGCGGGTGGCGTTGGAGTACGGGCAGACCTGGTGAGCCGCGTCGACCAGACTTTGCGCGTCAGCCTGTTCCAGGCCCGGCAGGCTGATGTGCAGGTCGATGTCCAGACCGAAGCCGCCAGGAATCTGGCCGATGCCGACGTGAGCGGTTATCGACGCGTCGTCCGGGATTTTGCGTTTGGTCTGGCTGGCAACGAATTTCAGGGCGCCGATGAAGCAGGCCGAGTAACCGGCAGCGAACAGTTGTTCAGGGTTGGTGGCAGCGCCGCCGGCACCGCCGAGTTCTTTCGGGGTGGCGAGTTTGACGTCGAGGATGTTGTCGCTGGAGATCGCACGACCGTCACGGCCGCCAGTGGAGGTTGCGATTGCGGTGTAGAGAGTTTGCATGGTGTGAGCCTCATTAAGTGTGGTTTATTGCGCTAATTGTTTGCGCGCTAACTAGGTGCGAAGTAAATGTACTGCGCGAATATTTAGTGCGCAAGATAAATTTTTGAAGAAAGCGGAGATCGGCACTTGGATCGGGCTGAGTCGTGATCTCAAGCTTTTGATATAGAAGGTTTTTTTTGAACGTAAACGAGAGGAAAAATTTTTCGGTAATCAGTGGGGAAGGTGCGATTCGCCTGCAGGCGCAAGGCTGCGCCCACAGGAAAGGGGGGATCTTAAGCGAGGCTGTCCTGCAAATGACCACGCAAGGCCTGCAACTCGGCTTGCAGATTTTGCAGCCGCTCCAGCGTGAAGCCGCTGGCCCCGAGGATGCATTGCGGAACGGTTCGGGCCTTGTCTTTCAAGGCGCGTCCCTGTGGCGTCAGTTCAACGATCACCACCCGTTCATCCTCGCGGCTGCGGGTTCGGCTGAGCAAACCTTCACCTTCCAGCCGCTTGAGCAGCGGGGTCAGGGAGCCCGGATCGGTCAGCAGGCGCGTGCTGATTTCTCCGACGGTCAAACCATCCTTCTCCCACAGCACCATCATCGCCAGATACTGCGGATACGTCAGGCCAAGCGCTTGCAGCAGGGGCTTGTAGACCTTGGTCATCATCAGCGAAGTGGAATGCAGGGCGAAGCAGGCCTGATTGTCGAGCAGCAGGTCTTCGCAGTGATCGGAGGTGTTGCGGTCGGTGGTCATGTCAGTGCCTTGAACGGTGATGCAGATGAATCTAGCGCTCGAATCTTTAATGCGCCAGACAATTGTGCCCGGTGGCGAGTCGGTCAGTGCCGGCCCAGCTCACGTTGCAGCGCCAGATCCCACGGCGGCACGGGGCTGAACCGGGTCTTGAGGTATTCCAGCAGCAGGCGGCTGCGGGAGCTGGCCTGTTGCTCAAGCCGCAGCGCATAGATGCCGGTACTCTCCGGTTTCGGCAGGCCGTTTTCACAGAACAACGGCAGCAATTCGCCGCGCAACAGGTATTCGCTGGCCAGCCAGGTCGGCAGATGCGCGATCCCGAGCCCCGCAAGCGCGCCGCAAACCAGCGCTTCGGCGTTGTTGGCGCTCATGCGCACCCGCGCCGGGCGGTGCAATTGCATCTGCCCGTCCTGTTCGAAACGCCAGGCAAAGGGCGGGGCGAGGCCGTCCCAATCGAGGCCATCGTGTTCGCTCAATTGAGCGGGTTCGCTCGGCACGCCCCGGCGCTTGAGATAGTCGGGGCTGGCGCAGGCGATGCGGACCATGCTCGCCAACGGTGTAGCGACCAACCGGGTGTCGGCCATCTGCCCGGCGCGCAACACCAGATCGACCTTGCCCAGGTTTGAGCCGTCCATGTCGACGAAGCTGTCGATCAGATGCAGTTGTACGTCGAGCCCCGGATACAGCACCAGAAAATCGGCAATCACCGGCGCCAGATGCCGACGCCCGAATGCTGCCGGCGCGTCCACCCGAATCAGACCTTCTGGCGCGTTGCTCAGAGACACCGCTTCAGCCCGGGCCAGTTGCAACTCGGCCACAATCCGCCGCGCCCGTTCGGCAAACGCAAGACCGGCTGGCGTGGCGCGCACCGCGTGAGTACTGCGGATAAACAACTGGCTGCCGACCGCGCTTTCCAGACTGTCGATACGCCGGGCAACGGCGGAAGGCGTCAGCGGATGCCGGCGTGAGGCGGCGGAGAAACTGCCGCTCTCCAGTACATCGAGAAACAGCCCGAGTTGTTCGGTCAATTGATTGGGATTCATGAATCAGCTCAGTGCCTATGCGGATTTGGCACAGCCATTGTGCGTTGCTGTGCGTTTCCGTGCCAGCGTCGACTGCGTAGGATGAGTCGCCTGACGTTTGAGGAATTCTGCTGTGATCGAGTTTTTGCTGTACCTGTTGTTTGGCGCCGCCCTCGGCACTCTGGGTGGGATCTTTGGCATTGGCGGCGGGTTGATCGCCATTCCGCTGCTGGGTGTGTGGTTCGGGCTCGATCAGCAGATCGCCCAAGGCACGGCGCTGGTGATGGTGGTGCCGAACGTGATGCTGGCGCTGTGGCGTTATCACCAGCGTAATCGCATCGAACTCCGCCATGCGTTGCCGCTGGCAGTGATGGGATTCTGCTTTGCGTGGATCGGCTCGATCTGGGCCGTGGGCATCGACGCGCAAACCATGCGCATCGGTTTTGTCGCGTTCCTTGTGGCGTTGTCGGCCTACAACCTGGTGCGTATGTTCGGCGCGCGTCCGGCGGCGAGGTCCGAGATGCGTTATTCATGGCCGTGGCTGGGCGTGCTCGGCGCGGCGTCGGGCACCATGGGCGGCTTGTTCGGTGTCGGCGGAGCGGTGGTGGCGACGCCAGTGCTGACCAGCCTGTTCGGCACCACTCAGGTTGTCGCTCAAGGTTTGTCGCTGGCGCTGGCATTGCCGAGCACCGGCGTCACCTTGGTGACGTACGCGGTGCACCACGAAGTGGACTGGATGATCGGACTGCCGCTGGCCATCGGCGGTCTGGCCAGCATCAGTTGGGGCGTGAAGGTCGCCCACGCGATGCCGGAAAAACTCCTGCGCGGGCTGTTCTGCGGGTTTCTGGTGCTGTGCGCGGTGATGCTCGCCTTTAAAGTTTGAAGCCTTCGACGATGTGCTCGGCCAGGCATTCGGTGATCGGCGAGGGATTGTTGAGGTTGCGGATCAGCATGATGCTGGCCTCGGGCAACAGCGGCAGATCCTCGGCGGCCCCAAGAATGCGCAGGTCCGGGGTGATCAGGCTTTCCAGTTGCGCGGTGATCGCCAGGCCCGCGCTCACCACCGCCATCAATGCCGACAGGCTGGTGCTGTTATAGGCAATCCGGTATTCGCGGCCCATCGCGTCCAGCGCATTGCAGGCCCACAGACGGCAGAAGCAATCACTGTTGAACATCGCCAGCGGCAACGGCGTTTGCTCGTGGGCGCTGAAATTCTGCGCCTCGGCCCAGACGAAACGTTCCTTGCGCAGCAACTGGCCAATCTCGTTGCCCGGCTCGCGGGTGACGATCGACAGATCCAGGTCCGTGCGTTGCAGCAACTGTTTTGTCGACTCGCAATGCACTTCAATCTGGATCAACGGATAGAACTGCGCAAAGCGCGACAAAATCCCCGGCAGAAACCGCATCACGTAATCGTCCGGTGTGCCGATCCGCACCGTGCCGACCATGTGCGGCTCGCGCAGGGTGTTGAACACTTCGCTGTGCAATTTCAGGATGCGCCGCGCGTAACCGAGCAACACCTGGCCCTCGGCGGTCAGGCGCACCTGGCGCCCGTCGCGCTCGAACAACTGGCGCTGCAACACGTCCTCTTCCAGACGCTTCATTTGCATGCTCACCGCTGATTGAGTGCGGTTGACCATTTCGCCGGCGCGGGTAAAACCGCCCTGATCGGCAATCGCGACAAAGGTGCGCAGGACATCGGTATCGATACTGGGGTACGCCGACAATTGATGAATCTCCGTGATGCATGTCATCAGAAACATTCGTTGGATTGATCGTAGCTCCGGCGCGAGACTTGAGCCATCCCTAAAGGAGGGCAACACGATGAAAGGTCAAAAACTGTATGTGAGCGATGAAAGAGTGCCGGTCCATCTGATTTCCGATCTGCTGCACAAGTTTAGCCGCTGGTACGAACTTCACCGCGAACGCGAGTTGCTTGCCAGTCTGAGCGACGAAGCGTTGAAGGACATCGGGGTCAGTCGTGCCGATGTCGAACATGAGTCGGTGCGGCCGTTCTGGGACGATCCGATGCATAAATGATGAGGCCATTGCTACATAAACCCCTTTGTAGTGAGGTAGGTTGCGAGCAGACATGGAGGTACACATGCCCGCGACACTGTCCTTTTCCCTTAAACAGGCTCGACGTCTGGCACTGGCAGCCCAAGGGTTTCACGGGCGCCAGCCGCCGGCTGTCAAGGCGATGCACCTCAACCGGCTGATCGAACGCCTTGGCCTGTTGCAGATCGACTCCGTCAACGCCGTGGTGCGCTCGCACTACCTGCCGCTGTTCTCCCGTCTCGGTTCCTATTCTGCTGATTTGCTCGACCAGGCTGCCTGGAGTTCGGGGCGACGTCGTTCGCTGTTCGAATACTGGGGCCATGAAGCGTCGTTGCTGCCGTTGTCGATGTACCCGTTGATGGGCTGGCGCATGCAGCGGGCCAGGCGCGGTGAGGATATCTATCAGCAATTGGCGCGGTTCGGCCGCGAGCAACAGGACACCATTCGCCGGGTGCTGGCGTCGGTCGAAGAGCAGGGCGCATTGGGCGCCGGCAGTCTGTCGACCCGGGAGGAAAAAGCCGGGCCGTGGTGGGATTGGAGTGCGGAAAAGCATGCACTGGAGTGGTTGTTTGCCGCTGGTGAAGTCACCGTGGCCGGACGGCGTGGCTTCGAGCGTTTGTATGACTTGCCGGAGCGAGTGATTCCGGCCTCCGTGCTGCAACAGCCACTGCCCGATGAGGCCGAGGCGCAGCGCGGTTTGCTACTGCATGCAGCGCAGGCGATGGGTGTCGGCGCGGAAAAAGACCTGCGTGATTACTTCCGCCTGAATCCTTCCGACGCCCGCCCGCGTCTGGCGGAGCTGGTCGAGGACGGGCAACTGCTGACCTGCGAAGTCGCCGGTTGGCGACAGATCGCTTATTGCCTCCCCGAGCCGAAAATACCGCGCAAGGTTGAGGCCAGTGCATTGCTGTCGCCGTTCGACTCACTGATCTGGGAGCGCAGCCGGACCGAGCGGCTGTTCGATTTTCGCTATCGGCTGGAGATTTACACGCCGCAGGACAAGCGGGTCTATGGCTACTACGTGCTGCCGTTCCTGCACAACGAACGGATTGCTGCACGAGTTGACCTGCGCGCCGAACGGGCGGCAGGGCGCCTGGCGGTGCATGCGGTGCATGAGGAAGAAACGGGACTGGATGACGCGGGGATGTTGGCGTTGGCGCTGAACTTGCGGCGCATGGCGGACTGGTTGGGGCTTGAGCAGGTGCAGCTCAATTGTCAGCGGGAAAGTGCCGGTCGGCTCCGACTGGCTATGGTTCAGATCGGCTGCGACTGAACCGGCTTCATCGCTGGCAAGCCAGCTCCCACAGTGACCGAGTCGTTCACAAACTAAATGTACGACACCAATCCTGTGTGAGCCGAGCTTGCCCGCGATGAGGTCCGATCAAACAATGAAGGTTTCCGAACTCAGCGCCGAACCTGTTTCAGGGTTTCAGCGATCAAGAACGCCAGTTCCAGCGACTGATCGGCATTCATCCGTGGGTCGCAGTGGGTGTGATAGCGATCCGACAAGCCATCTTCAGTGATCGGCCGCGCACCACCGATGCACTCGGTGACGTTCTGCCCGGTCATCTCGATGTGGATGCCGCCGGCGTAGCTGCCTTCCGCTTCGTGAACCTGGAAGAACTGCTTCACCTCGCCAAGGATCTGCGCAAAGTCGCGGGTCTTGTAGCCGCTGCTGGCCTTGATGGTGTTGCCGTGCATCGGGTCGGAGCTCCACAGCACCTGCTTGCCTTCGCGCTGCACCGCGCGAATCAGCGCCGGCAGGTGATCGCCGACCTTGTTCGCACCCATCCGCGCGATCAGGTTCAGACGACCCGGATCGTTGTCCGGGTTGAGCACGTCGATCAGGCGGATCAGGTCGTCGGGGTTCATGCTCGGGCCGACTTTCACCCCGATCGGGTTGTTCACCCCGCGCAGGAATTCGACGTGGGCACCGTCGAGCTGTCGGGTGCGGTCGCCGATCCACAGCATGTGCGCCGAGCAATCGTAGTAATCGTTGGTCAGGCTGTCGCGGCGTACGAAGGCTTCTTCGTAGTTCAGCAGCAGCGCTTCGTGGGCGGTGAAGAAACTGGTTTCGCGCAGTTGCGGCGAGCTGTCCATGCCGCAGGCGCGCATGAACGCCAGGGTTTCATCGATGCGGTCGGCGAGGTGGCTGTATTTTTCAGCCAGCGCCGAGTTGGCGATGAAGTCCAGGTTCCACTTGTGCACCTGATGCAGGTCGGCAAAACCGCCCTGGGCAAACGCGCGCAGCAGGTTGAGGGTGGCGGTGGACTGGTGATACGACTGCAGCAGACGCTCCGGATCCGGTACGCGGCTGGCGGCGTCGAAACCGATGCCGTTGACGATGTCACCCCGGTAGGCCGGCAGGGTCACGCCGTCGATGGTCTCGTCATTGGCCGAGCGCGGCTTGGCGAACTGGCCGGCCATGCGCCCGACCTTGACCACCGGGCAACCGGCAGCGAAGGTCATGACGATCGCCATTTGCAGCAACACTTTAAAGGTGTCGCGGATCTTCGCGGCGGAGAACTCGGCAAAGCTTTCTGCGCAGTCGCCGCCCTGCAGCAGGAACGCCCGGCCCTGAGTGACTTCGGCAAACTGACGACGCAGCTCGCGCGCTTCGCCGGCAAACACCAGCGGCGGATAGCTGGCCAGCGTCTGCTCGACCTGGCGCAGATGCGCGGCGTCGGGGTATCGGGGTTGTTGCTGGATCGGCAGGGCGCGCCAGCTGTCAGGGCTCCAGGGTTGGCTCATCACGGTCTCTAAGGTTCTACGCACGGACGGCCATGTTAGCAGCAATTAGTGCGTGACCTGCTCCCGCCGCTTCGCCGACAATCGCCGCTTTGCCACGGCACCACAGCGGTGCCATCGCGTCACCGCGTCCGGTGACCACCAGGAGACGAAATGACTGAGGAGCGCGTCGAGCTGTTGCTCGCCGAGGTACAGGATGAGTTCGGCGTGATTCGCGTGCTGGAAGTGGCCGATTACCGCTTTCTGGAGTTCGGCGATGCGATCGAGCAAAGCTGCGTGTTTACCGCCGACCCGAGCTGGCTGGAGTACGACTACACCCGGGCGATGCTGATCGGCGCGTTGTGCCATGAGCAACCGGAGAGTGCGCTGTTTCTCGGGCTGGGCGCGGGGACGCTGACCCAGGCCTGCCTCAAGTTCCTGCCGCTGGAAGATGTCGAAGCCATCGAGCTGCGCCCCGACGTGCCGCGTCTGGCCATCGAATACCTTGGCCTTGATGACGATCCACGGCTGTACATCCGCGTCGGTGATGCCCTTGAACTGCTGCCTACCGCTGAACCGGCTGACCTGATTTTCGTCGACCTCTATACCGATGTCGGCCCCGGCGCCGGGCATCTTACGTGGAATTTCCTTGGCGACTGTCAGAAACGTCTGAATCCCGGTGGCTGGCTGGTGATCAACCAGTGGGCCACCGATGACGGCAAACCTCTCGGGGCGGCATTGTTGCGCGGGCTCTATCACCGGCATTACTGGGAACTGCCGGTGAAGGAAGGCAACGTGATTCTGATCGTGCCGGCGGATCTCGATCAGGTGCTGGACATGCAGGCGCTGACTGCCCGGGCCGAAGCGCTGGCGCCGAAGCTCGGTTACTCGTTGCAGACGTTGATCAAGGCCATTCGCCCGGCGACATGATTCGCTGACTGTGCCGATCCGACGAAGGCGGCGCTATGACCACCACCCATTTCAGATCCCTTTGAATACACCGGGTCGCCGCTCCACCAGCGAGCGCACACCTTCCTTGGCGTCCTCAGTGGCCAGCAACTTCTTCACCAACGGCGGCAAGCTCTTGGCCGCCGCGGTCTCGCCTTCATAGCGCGCCTGACGCGCCGACATCAGCGTCGCCTGCACCCCCAGCGGCGCTTGCCGGGCAATCCGTTCGGCCAGTTCGATGGCGCGCGGCAGCAGATCCTCGCTGGCCATGACTTCCTGTACCAGGCCCAGGCGTAGCGCATCATGGGCGTCGAACTCGTCGCCGGTCAGCAACCAGCGCATCGCATTGCTCCAGCCGGCTATCTGATGAAAGCGCAATGTCGCACCGCCGAACGGAAAGATCCCGCGCTGCACTTCCATCTGCGCGAACCGGGTGTTGCTGGCGCACAGGTTGATGTCGGCGGCGAGCATCAGCTCGATGCCGATGGTCAGGCAATAACCCTGTGCGGCGACGATCACCGGTTTACTGACTCGCGGTCCGACGAACACGCCCCAAGGATCGCAACCACCGGGTGGTACCTGCCAGCCTTGGGCGAGGGCGGAGCTGGCATTGACCAGATCGAGCCCGGCGGTGAAATGCTCACCATGTCCGAACACCACCGCCACCCGCGCTTCGTTATCAGCCTCGAATTCACCGTAGGCCAGGGCCAGGTCGTTGAGCAGATCGAGGTCGAAGGCATTGCGCTTGGCGGCGCGGTCCAGGCCGATCAAATGCACGTGACCGTGGCGCGCACGGCTGACGCGGCCGGGGCAGGGCTGATTCATGGGTGTTTCCTCGCAGGGGAAGAAAGGGTGCAGCGACCAGATGCCGCATGTCGGTGAATCGTTTAAGCGCCATCGCCCGCAGGGCCGGGGTCTTTGAAAAATAGACCTTTGCCCGATTATCCGCAAAACCCCGTTACACAGCGGTGACAACTGTATTTCGCCGATAAAAAAAGCTCCCTTTTTGGGCAAATTCCGGTATAGTGCGCGCCGGCCTTTAACCGGGCCGCGTTTAGGTAGCGCAATTCCCCGAAGTCAGCTTCGGCTGCACGTCCGCACTGCGGGCTCTTCCTTGACGATTCTTTTTCATTCATTCGTTTTCGCAAATCCCCGCCGACAAAGCTGCCAGGGCGACTCTTGAGTCTCAACACGGCATGTGCAGCTTTGGAGCATGGGTCTTTGCGGATGCACTTAGAGGCAGACCCATGACCCAGGAAATCGGCGGCTTCGCCGCTCTTGAACTTCATCCCAATATTGTCGCTGCAGTAGTCGCTACCGGCTATGAAGAGCCTTCGGCCATTCAGCAGCAGTCGATCCCGATCATCCTCGCCGGTCACGATATGATTGGTCAGGCGCAAACCGGTACCGGTAAAACCGCTGCCTTTGCCCTGCCTATCCTGCACCGCATTGATCCGTCCAAGCGCGAGCCGCAAGCTCTGATCCTGGCCCCAACTCGTGAGTTGGCGCTGCAAGTTGCAACCGCTTTCGAAACCTACGCCAAGCAAATGCCGGGCGTGACTGTTGTGGCTGTCTACGGCGGCGCGCCGATGGGCCCACAATTGAAAGCAATCCGTAATGGCGCACAGATCGTTGTCGCCACTCCGGGCCGTCTGTGCGACCACCTGCGTCGCGACGAAAAAGTACTGCAGACCGTGAACCACCTGGTTCTCGACGAAGCAGACGAAATGCTCAAACTGGGCTTCATGGACGACCTCGAAGTCATCTTCAAGGCCATGCCGGAAACCCGTCAGACCGTATTGTTCTCGGCGACCCTGCCGCAATCGATCCGTGCCATCGCCGAGCGTCACCTGCGCGATCCAAAGCACGTGAAGATCCAGAGCAAGACCCAGACCGTTACCGCGATCGAACAGGCTCACCTGTTGGTTCACGCTGACCAGAAGACTTCTGCAGTTCTCAGCTTGCTGGAAGTGGAAGATTTCGACGCTCTGATCATGTTCGTGCGCACCAAGCAAGCGACCCTGGATCTGGCCAGCGCCCTCGACGCCAAAGGCTACAAAGCCGCAGCGTTGAACGGCGACATCGCCCAGAACCAGCGTGAGCGCGTGATCGACTCGCTCAAAGATGGCCGTCTGGACATCGTTGTAGCGACCGACGTTGCCGCCCGTGGTCTGGACGTTCCGCGCATCACCCACGTGTTCAACGTGGACATGCCGTACGATCCGGAATCCTACGTGCACCGTATCGGCCGTACCGGCCGTGCCGGTCGCGAAGGCCGCGCGCTGCTGCTGGTGACTCCACGTGAGCGCCGCATGCTGCAAGTGATCGAGCGTGTGACCGGTCAGAAAGTTGCCGAAGTGCGTCTGCCGGACGCCCAGGCCGTTCTCGATGCCCGCATCAAGAAACTGACCAACAGCCTGTCGCCGCTGGTGGCTGACGCCGAATCGACTCACGGTGATCTGCTGGATCGCCTGACCGCCGACATCGGTTGCACCCCGCGTGCCCTGGCTGCCGCTCTGCTGCGCAAGGCCACCAATGGTCAGGCGCTGAACCTGGCAGCGATCGAGAAGGAACGTCCACTGGTGCCGAACAGCGCTCCACGTGGTGACCGTCCTGAGCGTTCCGGTGATCGTCCGGACCGTGGTGATCGCGAGCGTCGTGCGCCGATGCCTTTGGGCGAAGGCCGTGCCCGTTGCCGTACCGCGCTGGGCGCGCGTGACGGTATCGCGGCGAAAAACCTGCTGGGCGCCATCCTCAACGAAGGTGGTCTGGCACGTGAAGCCATCGGTCGCATCCAGGTGCGTGACAGCTTCAGCCTCGTCGAGCTGCCGGAAGATGGTCTGGACAAACTCCTGACCAAGCTGAAGGACACTCGCGTTGCCGGCAAACAGCTGAAACTGCGTCGCTACCGCGAAGATTGATCCGCCCTTGGGCTGATTGATCGAACATAAAAAATCCCCGACTGGTTCGGGGATTTTTTTTGCCTGCGATTTGGGCATCAGCCGAAACGGTAGATGTCCATGCCCAGTGCGCCCATGGTGAAGCCTTGATGGGCGATGCTGAAATCACCGCCGGCGCCACGGGCGAAGTACAGCGGCAACAGGTGCTCGTCACTTGGATGGTTGCGTACGGCGTTCGGTGCTTGCTGGCGGTAATCGTGCAAGGCGGCTTCGTCATTGGCAGCCAGCTTGTCGACTATCCAGTCGCGGAAGTCCCGGGCCCACGGCTCTACGCTCTCCGGACCAGCGTGCCAGTCCAGTTCTCGCAGGTTGTGAGTGATGCTGCCGGAACCGATCAACAAAATGCCTTGATCGCGCAGACTGGCCAGCGCCTGGCCGACGCGGTTCTGCAGCGCCGGGCCGCCACGGCTGGGCAGGGAAACCTGAACCACCGGAATGTCGGCCTGTGGGTACATCAGCGACAGTGGCACCCACACGCCGTGATCGAACGGTCGTTGCGGATCGAGGCGTGCCGGCAGGTTGTTGGCGGTCAGCAGGTCGGCGACCTCGCTAGCCAGTTGCGGATTGCCCGGTGCCGGATACTGCACTTCAAACAACGCGCGAGGGAAACCGCCAAAGTCGTGCCAGGTTTCCGGTTGCGCATGGCTGCTTACCAGCAGCTCATGGCTTTCCCAATGAGCGGAAACGATGACGATGGCTTTCGGGCGTGGCAGTTCGGCTGCCAGTCGCGCCAGTGCCGGGCCACTGGCACCGGGCTCCAGCGCCAGCATGGGCGAGCCGTGAGAGATAAACAGGCTGGGAAACATGGAAGGGTTCCTGAGCGTTAAGATGGGTTCATCTTCAGTCAGTTCATTGATCTAATTCCAATATAAGTTTTAACGCCTTTTGATCGAATTCTTAGGAGGATGCATGCAGCCGGAGTTTTGGCACAAGAAGTGGGAATCGAACCAGATCGGCTTTCACCAGCCTGACGTGAACCCTTATTTACATCGGCACTGGCCCGATCTGGCCATCCCGGCGCAGGCTCGTGTGCTGGTGCCGTTGTGTGGGAAAAGCCTGGATCTGCTGTGGCTCGCCGGCCGTGGTCATCAGGTGCTCGGTGTCGAGCTGTCGGAGAAGGCCGTGGAAGATTTCTTCCTCGAGCAGCAATTGCAGCCGCAGGTGAGTGAACAGGGCGGGTTCAAGATCTATCGCTCTGGCACGATCGAATTGTGGTGTGGGGATTTCTTCTCGCTGACGACGGAGGATGTGGCGGGATGCACCGCGCTGTATGACCGGGCGGCGGTGATTGCCTTGCCGCCGTCGATGCGCGAACGTTATGCAGCGCACTTGCAGGACCTTTTACCGACATGCCGAGGACTGCTGGTGACGCTGGATTACGACCAGTCGCAGATGCCAGGGCCGCCATTTTCCGTGGACGATGCCGAAGTGCAGCGTTTGCTGGGCCGTGTCTGGCGCGTCGAGAGGCTGGAAGAACAGGACGTACTCGGTGAAAGCTGGAAGTTCGTGCAGGCCGGCGTTACTCGGCTTGAAGAGCGGGTGTACCGGATTTCCGGGGCGTAATCGACAGGCAAAAAAAGGCCCGCATCACTGCGGGCCTTTTAGTTGGTGCGCCGGTTTGATCAACCGCGACGACGCAGGGCGTCGATACGCTCTTCCAGCGGAGGGTGGCTCATGAACATGCGGGCGAACCCTTGTTTGATGCCACCGTTGATGCCGAAGGCGTTCAGGGTGTCAGGCATGTGCACCGGCAGGCCCTGTTCGGCGCGCAGGCGTTGCAAGGCGTTGATCATCGCGCCCGTACCGGCCAGTCGGGCACCGGCATCGTCGGCACGGAACTCGCGTTTGCGCGAGAACCACATCACGATCGCGCTGGCCAGAATGCCCAGCACCAGTTCGGCGAAGATGGTTGCGATGTAGTAGGCCATGCCCTGGCCTTCTTCGTTCTTGAAGATCACCTTGTCGACGAAGTTGCCGATGATCCGCGCGAAGAACATCACGAAGGTGTTCACCACGCCCTGGATCAGCGCCAGGGTGACCATGTCGCCGTTGGCCACATGGCCGATCTCGTGGGCCAGCACGGCCCGCACTTCATCTTCCTTGAATCGTTCGAGCAAACCCTGGCTGACCGCGACGAGTGCGTCGTTCTTGTTCCAGCCGGTGGCGAAGGCGTTGGCCTCGTAGGCCGGGAAAATCCCGACTTCGGGCATCTTGATCCCGGCCTCCCGGGACAGTTGCTCGACGGTTTGCAGCAGCCATTGTTCGTGGCGAGTGCGTGGCTGGGTGATGATCTGGGTACTGGTGCTCATCTTCGCCATCCACTTGGAGATGAACAGCGAGAACAGGGAACCGGCGAAACCAAAGACTGCACAGAAAACCAGCAGCTGACTGAGGTTGAGGTCAACCCCGTTGGCCGCCATGAACCCGTTGAAGCCGAAAAGGCTCAGGGTGATGCTGGCTATCAGCACGACCGCCAGGTTAGTGGCCAAAAACAGCAGGATGCGCATCATGGTTGTAGAAATCTCCTCAAGCTAAAGATGTAGCGTACTGCGGGGTATATAAGGTGCGGCACCTGGCGATTCAACCGAGTGACTATTTCAAACTGTGTCCTACACCGGATTCGCCGGGCATGGGAGATTTCCCACTGCCGAATCCGGTATGGATGACAGGCACGCGGCACCCGGTCTCATTGCGTCAGGCACGCATGATTCGTATGAGTCGCAAGTGTAGAAGGTGCTGGAGGAGGGGCGGAGCAGAAGTGTTGCTGAATCAGACAGTGCGCAACGTTCGGGCCGTTGCGCACTGAGCGCCGGTTACTGGCGGTAGGACTTGAGGAAGTTGCCGATACGACCGATGGCCATGTCCAGGTCATCGACCCGCGGCAGGGTGACCACGCGGAAGTGGTCAGGCCACGGCCAGTTGAACGCCGTGCCTTGCACCACCAGCAGCTTCTCGGAGAGCAGCAGGTCGAGCACGAATTTCTCGTCGTTGTGGATCGGGCAGACTTTCGGGTCGATCTTCGGGAAAGCGTACAGCGCGCCCATCGGCTTCACGCAGCTCACGCCTGGAATGTCGTTGAGCAATTCCCAGGTACGGTTGCGTTGTTCCAGCAGGCGACCTTGCGGCAGCACCAGATCATTGATGCTCTGATAGCCACCCAGAGCGGTCTGGATCGCATGCTGGCTTGGCACGTTGGCGCACAGGCGCATGTTGGCCAGCATGTCGATGCCTTCGATGTAACTGTGGGCGTTGTGTTTCGGCCCGGAAATGGCGATCCAGCCAGAACGGAAGCCCGCCACGCGATACGACTTGGACAGACCGTTGAAGGTCAGGCACAGCAGGTCAGGGGCCAGCGAAGCGGTGCAGATGTGCACGGCGTCGTCGTAAAGGATCTTGTCGTAGATTTCGTCGGAGAACACCACCAGGTTGTGCTGACGGGCCAGCTCGAGCATGCCCAGCAGCACTTCCTTCGAATACACCGCGCCGGTCGGGTTGTTCGGGTTGATGATCACCATCGCCTTGGTGTTCGGGGTGATCTTGGCCTTGATGTCGGCCAGATCCGGGAACCAGTCGGCGCCCTCGTCGCACAGGTAATGCACCGCGTTACCGCCGGCCAGGCTCACGGCAGCAGTCCACAGTGGATAGTCGGGCGCCGGCACCAGCACTTCGTCGCCGTTGTTGAGCAATGCCTGCAACGACATCACGATCAGCTCGGACACGCCGTTGCCCAGGTAGATGTCTTCGATGCCGACACCTTCGACCTGCTTCTGCTGGTAGTACTGCATCACCGCCTTGCGTGCGCTGAACAGACCTTTGGAATCGCTGTAGCCCTGGGCGGTCGGCAGGTTGCGGATCACATCCTGGAGAATTTCGTCCGGCGCTTCGAAACCAAAGGGCGCCGGGTTGCCGATGTTCAGCTTGAGGATGCGATGGCCTTCCTCTTCCAGGCGTTTGGCGTGCTTGAGCACCGGGCCGCGAATGTCGTAGCAGACGTTGGCGAGCTTGTTCGATTTGCTGAACTGCATGGCGATGTGATCCCGAAAATGAACGATCCAGGCGGCGGGTGGACAACCGTACTGGGATTCCTGCGTCTTCACACAGGCAAGTGTCTCGAGCGGCGGTTTCCAACAATCCGTTTGAATGCGCAGGAACCCGCTGCCAGACTGGCGTGTGACGAGGCGCAATCATACGTGCCGCCCGATCCGTGGAAAAGATACAGATCGGGCTTTTTCAGCCGCTGAGGTGTGATGATGGAAAAGATTGAAAAGACCCTGGAAGAATGGCGGGCGATGCTCGATCCCGAGCAATACAACGTGTGCCGCCTGAGCGCGACCGAGCGGCCGTTCTCCGGCAAGTACAATGCCACCAAGACCGATGGCGTTTACCACTGCGTCTGCTGCAACGAGCCGCTGTTTGATTCCAAGACCAAATTCGACTCCGGTTGCGGCTGGCCAAGCTTCTACGCGCCCATCGGCGAGAGCGCCATGACCGAAATCCGTGACACCAGCCACGGCATGATCCGCACCGAAGTGAAATGCGCCAGGTGCGATGCGCACTTGGGCCATGTGTTCCCTGACGGTCCGCCGCCGACCGGCCTGCGTTACTGCATCAACTCGGTGTGCCTGGACCTGGTGCCGCGCGAGTAACCGATACGGGCGATCCACGGGTCGCCTTTCGAATAATTAAATTGGACACAATTCAATTGCTCGCTATTTTTGCCGTCTATCCATTTTTCAAGAGTGCGCACCATGAGCGACAACCTGCTTAACATTCCGTGCACCACCATCAAAGGCGAGCAAAAGACCCTCGCCGATTTCGCCGGCAAGGCGGTGCTGGTGGTCAATACCGCCAGCAAATGCGGCTTCACACCGCAGTACAAGGGCCTTGAGGAACTGTGGCAGACCTACAAGGATCAGGGCCTGGTGGTGCTGGGCTTTCCGTGCAACCAGTTCGGCAAGCAGGAGCCGGGCAACGAGGGCGCCATCAGCGAGTTCTGCGAGCTGAACTACGGTGTCAGCTTCCCGCTGTTCAAGAAGATCGAAGTCAACGGTACCGGTGCGCACCCGCTGTTCGTGCAATTGAAGAAACGCGCGCCGGGCGTGCTGGGCTCCCAGGGCATCAAGTGGAACTTCACCAAGTTCCTGATCGGCAAGGACGGCCAGTTGGTCAAGCGCTTCGCCCCGGCCACCAAGCCGCAGGATCTGAGCCGCGAGATCGAAGCCCTGCTCAAATGAACAGCCTGTCCGCCGATTCGCTGAAGCTCGACAGTCAGTTGTGCTTCAAGTTGTATGCCGCATCGCGGGCGGTGATACGTGCCTACAAGCCGATGCTCGATCAGCTCGGTCTGACCTACCCGCAATACCTGGCGATGCTGGTGTTGTGGGAATGGCAGCAATCCGCGCCGGAGCAACCGACGGTCAAAGCGCTGGGCGAGCGTCTGGCACTGGATTCCGGCACGCTTACGCCGCTGCTCAAGCGTCTGGAGCAACTGCAACTTGTCCAGCGTCAGCGCTCGGCTCGTGACGAGCGCGAGGTTCATCTGAGCCTCACACCGCAAGGGCAGGCGCTGCGTGAACAGGTCGGGCCGTTGAAAGCGCGGCTGTTGTGCGACAGCGGGGTGGATCTGGACCGGCTCAATGACTTGCGCGACGGTCTCGATCACTTGCTTGGGCAGATCAAAGCACTGTCGTAGTCGGAATCCACTGGTCCAGCAGCGCCGCCAGCTCCTCACGGCGAAACGGCTTGGCCAGGTAGTCGCTCATGCCCGCCGCCCTGCAGCGTTCTCGTTCCTCGGACATGGCGTTGGCAGTCAGGGCGACGATCGGCAGGTGCGGCCAGCGGCCGCTCTGGCGAATCTGGCGACTGGCTTCGTAGCCGTCCATCACCGGCATGTTGCAGTCCATCAGCACCAGATCGAATTCGTCGTGTTCCAGCTGATCCAGCGCTTCCACGCCATGGGCGGCGACTACAACGTCGCATCCCAGTTTGCCCAGCATGCCCTTGGCCACCAACTGGTTGACCGGGTTGTCCTCCACCAGCAGCACCCGACCGCGCCGCTGCGACGGCACGCTTTCGAGGCGTGCGCGGTCGATGGTGGTGAGGTCCGGTAACAGCGTCCGACGCAGATTCTGATACAGCGCGTTGCGGGCCAGTGGTCGCGCCTGCTGCTGCAACGGCGCGAGGGCCGTGGCTTCCTCACCCGGCATGAAACTGCCGTAAGCGGTCACCAGCAGAATCGGCGCCGTCATCGCCGGGCGCAAGCCGAACAGGCATTCGGGGCAGTCGGTGATGATGACGTCGGGGGACAGGCCAAGCAGCGGGTCGTCGAGGGTTCGCTGCTCGTAGGTCAACCCCCAGACCGGCAGCAGACTTTCCAGCAGCTCTGCCAGCCCGCTGACCGCGCTGGTGATCGCCAGCACCTTGCCGTGCAACGGTGGAGGAATCACCGCGCGGGTGTGGCAGGGCAATGGCAGTTCGGCGCAGAACTGACTGCCGAAGCCCACTTCGGAACTGATAGTCAGGCGCCCCTGCATGGCTTCGCACAGGTTATAGGTCAATGCCAGCCCGAGCCCGGTGCCGCCGTACTGGCGGGTGATGCCGGCACCCGCCTGGGTGAACGGCTGGAAAATCTTCACCTGCGCTTCCTGGGCGATGCCGATGCCGGTGTCGCAGACTTCGATCCGGACGCCGTCCTTCCAGGTGGACAAGCGCACATCGACCCGACCGAAGCGGGTGAATTTCAACGCATTGGATAGCAGGTTGCTGACGATTTGCCTGACCCGGGTCGGATCGCCCAGCACCAGCGCCGGGAAGTACGGATCGATCAGGCAAGTCAGTTCGACACTCGGCGCCGCGTTCTGCGACAGCAGGTTGGCGGTGTCTTCGATCAGCGAACCGAGATCGAACGGTATGTGTTCGAGCTCCAGTTGCCCGGCATCGAATTTCGACAGGTCGAGAATGTCGTTGAGCAGCTCCACCAATACCTTGCCAGAGTCGTGAGCGATCGACAGTTGCTGCTGCTGTTCGGCGTTGAGCGGGCCGTCGAGCGACAGGGCGATCATCCCCAGCAGGCCGTTGAGCGGGGTGCGGATCTCGTGGCTCATGTTGGCGAGAAAGGCCGAACGCGCTTCGGCCATGTCCAGTGCCGTGCTGCGGGCCACTTCCAGTTCCTGGTTGGACTGGCTGAGCCGCGCGTTGATCGCCTTGAGTTCGGCAGTACGCGCGGACACGATGTCTTCGAGTTGCGCGAGGTAGTCGGTGAGCCGGTTTTCCGCATTGCGCCGCTGCTGGATTTCCGTGGCGATGTTCTCGAACTGCTGATTGGCAACCTTGACCAATACGCCGATCTCGTCATTGGCGTGCCCGCCCGGACATTCCAGGGTGGTCGGCTCGGCACTGCGCGGGTCGCGGCCGCTGAGTTCGCGGATCACCCGCACCAGCGGTTTGGTCAGCATCACGTAGAACAGCGCGAGCAGGATCCCGGTGAGAATCAGGCTGCGGGCAAAACCGTTGAGCAGCGTGACCTCGGCCCGGCGCAGGAAGCGACTGCCGAACGCGTAGGTGTCGACTTCCAGGCTCAGGGTGCCGAGGGATTCATTGGGCAAGTGATCGAGATAGAGGCGGTCTTCGAACTGGCGTTTGGCGCCGAACAGGAAGTCGCTGATCATCCGGTAGCCGCTTTGCAGCTCCGGGCGTTTGACGTTGGCCAGCACTGTCTGGTTGTTGTCGGTCAGTCGTGCGGAAATGATCGCCGGCGAGCGCAGCAGGCCCAGGGTCAGCTCCTGCGCCAGTTCGGCATCGATGTTGTAGGCGATGCGCGAGGCCGGGTTATGGCTGATTTCCAGCAAAGACAGGATTTCACGGTTGATGGACGCGTCTTCACTGGCATAATCGATGCCGATTTGCAGCAGGCTGAGCAGCGTGCCCAGAATGAACCCGACCAGCACGGTAAGCCGGGCCTGTTTGTACGACAGCCGGTGGGTGAATTTGATATCCATGGGGTGTTGAACCACTTCCGTTTCCCTTCGCTGCTCAAGCATAGTCGATCATGCACGGATTCCTGGGTTCCCGAAGCGCCTTGTAACAAGGGCCGGGACAGGTTTCGAACGCTGTCTGTCGTCGCTGCACCGCCATCATCACTGTGAACGAGCCCGAGGAGAAGACGTGGATTCCCGATTGAATGCTTTTCTTGAGCGCGCCGAGTCGGTTCTGGCGCGGATCGAACCACTGCTGCCGGCTCCACGCCCGGTCATCGACTGGGGCACCTGCCTCGCCGCGCGCTGGCAGCGTGACGGTCGCAGCGGTTATCTGCTGCCGCTGGAAGTCAGCCTCGACATGCGCCTGTCGGACCTGATCGGCGTCGACCGGCAACTGGAGCAACTGGGCCGCAACACCCAGCAATTTCTCGACGGCATGCCGGCCAACCATGCGCTGCTGTGGGGTTCGCGCGGGACCGGTAAATCATCGCTGGTGCGCGCGCTACTGGCTGAACACGCTAAGGCCGGTTTGCGTCTGATCGAAATCGAGCGCGATCACCTGGCAGACCTGCCACGGGTGGTGGAGCAGATCGCCAAGCTGCCGCAGCGTTTTGTGCTGTTCTGCGATGACCTGTCGTTCGAGTCAGGCGAAGGCGACTACCGCGTGCTGAAAAGCGTGCTGGACGGTTCGCTCGAACAGGCGCCGGACAACGTGTTGCTGTACGCCACCTCCAACCGCCGTCATCTGGTGCCGGAAAAGGAAAGCGACAACGAAAACTGGAAGCGCGTCGATGGCGAACTGCATCCGAGCGAAGCGGTGGAGGACAAGATCGCGCTGTCGGATCGCTTTGGCCTGTGGCTGTCGTTCTATCCGTTTACCCAGGAACATTTCCTCAACGTCGTCGAGCACTGGATCGGCCAGTTGGCCGCCAAGGCCGGCCTGAGCTGGGAGCGCGACGAACAGCTGGACATCCTCGCCGTGCGCTGGGCAACCGGCCGTGGCAACCGCAACGGACGTTGCGCGTACCAATTCGCCCGTTACTGGGTGGGACTGAAATTGTTGGAGCACAAGGCATGATTGATTTGCAACAGAGCGGCCAGGGCCTCGAAGGCTATGGCATGTTGGCCGCGCAACTGGAATCGCTGCTGGCGGATGAGCGCGATTTCATCGCCAACGCCGCGCAGTTTTCGGCGTTCCTGTTCAACCAGCTCGATGACCTGAACTGGGCCGGTTTCTACCTCAATCGCAACGAAGAACTGGTGCTCGGCCCGTTCCAGGGCCAGATCGCCTGCGTGCGAATTCCGTTCGGTCGCGGTGTGTGCGGTGCGGCGGCTGCCAGCCTGCAGACACAACGAGTCGAAGACGTTCACGCGTTCCCCGGCCATATCGCTTGCGACAGCGCGTCGAACAGCGAGCTGGTCGTGCCGTTGGTCAAGGACGGTCGTCTGATCGGCGTGCTCGACCTCGACAGCCCGAAACTCGCGCGTTTCGGTGCCGAGGATCAGGTCGGGATCGAACAGCTGGCAGCAATCTTCCTGCGCCTGACCGACTGCTGATCACGCTGCCAGGCCTGCCTTGAGCAGCACGGCCGCCGGTTCCACGGCATCGATCTGCCGTGGATCGAGAAAACGCGTGGCGTACTGCAAGTACACGCCATCGCGGATGAACAGCCCGAACAGCTCGGCATCGATGTGCGCCTCGCGGCACATGGTGGCCATGATCCCCAGCGCTTCACTGAGGGACTTGGCCTTTTTGTACGGGCGGTCGGCGGCAGTCAGGGCTTCGAAAATATCGGCAATCGCCATCATGCGCGCCGGCAGGCTCATGTCTTCGCGTTTCAGGCGCTTGGGATAACCGGTGCCGTCCATCTTTTCGTGATGCCCGCCAGCGATCTCCGCCACGCTGTTCAAATGCCCGGGGAAGGGCAGGTGACTGAGCATCAGGATCGTCTGCACCATGTGGTGGTTGATGATGTAGCGTTCTTCGCGGGTCAGCGTGCCCCGGGGAATGCTGAGGTTGTACAGCTCGCCGCGATTGTATTTGTACGGTGGCACATCGAGTTTGAAGCCCCACGGATTGTCCTCCGGAATCAGCTCGCCCTCGGCGCGTTCCAGCAGATGCTCTTGCTTGTCCGCCAGCAGCGGTTCGGTGACCGGCAAGATCGGTGCCGGGGTGCGAGCCTGACGCCGGTTCTCTTCCCATGACAGACCCAGTCGATCGTCCAGCGTGCGCGTCCAGGTACGTTGCGCGATGCCTTGCAAGCGTTGCAGATCAGCCTCGGCCATCGCTTCACTGCCCAGATTGCAGTGGGCGACGAATGCAAAATCATCATCCAGTGCTGTCAGGGTTGCGTCGCGCAGCTCGGCCAGTTGCCGTTCATCGCCGCCCATGGCCAGGGCTTGCCAGTAGCTGACCCACGCATCGCGCTTGAGCACTTCGAAGCGGGTGCGGATTTCATGGAGACGATCATTCAGGGTTTCCAGTTTGGTGGCTTTGTCGACCACGTATTCCGGGGTCGTGACCTTGCCGCAATCGTGCAGCCACGCGGCGATGTGCAAGGCCTCCCATTCGTCTTCGTTCGGCTGGTAGTCACTGAACGCCGGCGCCTGACTGGCCGCAGCGGCATGGGCGAGCATCAGGGTCAGCTCCGGCACGCGCTGGCAATGCCCGCCGGTATAAGGGCTCTTGGCATCGATGGCGCCGGCGAGCAATTGAATGAACGCGTCCAGCAACTGTTTCTGCCGGGCTTGCAGGCGCTGGCTCTCGATACTCACCGCTGCCGCCCCGGACACTGCTTGCAGGAAGGCGATGCGGTCGGGCCGCAGCTTTTCCAGATCGCTCGCCGTGCCGCTGTCATTGATCAGCAGCACCAGCAGGCCGACGGTTTCGTTGTGTCGGTTGTGCAGGCGGATACCGATCAGATGCACCCTCGGTGATTCCATGGCCAGCAGTACTTTCTGCAGATCGGTGGCCTGTTCGAAACCCAGATTACTTACGACCGTGTTGGTATTCGCCAGTTGCCGGAACCATTCGGGGCTCGGAGTAGCATCAAGGTTGCGCCCCTGAATATCGAACGCGGCCAGGGCTTGTGACGCGCCGTCGACCACCAGTCCGTAGGGCTCCATGCGATTGCCATCGTTTTCACGCAGATAAATCAGACCCGCCTGGGCCTGGGCGATCTGCACCGTTTCGAACAGGACTCGTTGCAGCAGCGGGGCGAAGCGGGTTTCGGCAGTCAGGCTGTCGGTGATCCGAAAGAAGCTGGCCAGGGTGTCTTTCATGCGGGCCATCGACAGACTCAACTGATCGACCTCCAGCACCGGTGATCGACGGGTCACGGGAAAATTGAAATCGAAACTGCGAATTGCATCGGCTTCCTTGACCAGTGCATGCAGCGGCTTGACCAGAATTCGCGAGATCAGCCAGCCCAGCGGCAGGCACAGCAGCAGGGTGGCCAATGTGATCAGCGCGCCTTGCCAGCGCATGCGATAGGCGTCGACCAGCAACTCGTCCTCCGGCACCAGCAACGCCATTTGCAAACCCTTCGGCCCGCCTTCCTGCAACTGACTGCGGGCGACGATCCATTGCCGGCCGTCGGCCTTGAGCCGATTGCCCTGGTGACCGGATAACAAGGCACGCAGGGCGGGGCTCAAGTCGGCAGCCTTGGCCAGGCGCGCCGTGCGGTCATCGACGATCAGCCGGCTGCTGTCGGGGTAGGCCACGGCGTTGCCTTCGGCGTCGAACAGGACAATTTCCGTGGCCGGTGTCACCACGTGTTTGATCAGGGTTGCGGAGAGTGCATCAAGGGTCAGGTCTGCGCCGATCACCGCGTCATCACCGCTGCGCCGGGCCAGTGTCGTGCCGACGTTGTGGGTGGAGAAAAAGACGTAGGGTTCGGTGGTGATCTGTTCAGCCTGCTGCCGCGCGCTGATGTACCACGCCCGGCTGCGGGGATCATAAGGATCGTCGGGGTTGTCCTGCCGGCCGACCGGGGACAGGGTTTGGTCGAAGAACAACGACTGCGAATGCGCCTGACCGCTGGCGTCGTGTTCGATGCTCCAGACCTGAAACGCCGCGGCGTCGGGTGCCTTGAGCAGGTTTTTCAGCGCCGGCGTGCGCAAAGGACGAACCATGAAGAAATCGCCGTTGCCATATCCCAGGTACAGGGAGGCCAGATCCGGATTGTCTGTCAGGGACTGGCTGAACGGCTTGAGCAGTGCCAGGCGCGGTTCGAGACCGGAAGACCGGGCGGCGGGGGTGTCTGCCAACAGGCTCAGCAGATGCCGTATCGGTGCATAAGTGGCTTGCAGATCGAGGCGCACATCCTGTTCGATGCGATTGAACAGTTTTTCGCTGCTCGACAGGATGATCTGTGTGGTCTGTCGATAGTTGAACAGACCCAGCACCACCCCGGTGAGCAACAACAGAAAGGTGAACATGACGCTGATGTGCACATGCAGCGGAAACCGGCGTTGTTCCGGGCGCAGTGGGCTGGGCATTGCGGACTCTCCGTGTAGGTAAGCACACCGCTCAGCGTCCAAGCATAGTTAAGCCCCGGTCACTTTGCTCTGGCTGATCCGGTCCAGTTGCTGTTCCAGTGCCTGCTCCAGTTCCAGGATGGCGAGGCGGCTGGCCTGACAGCGACGCTCGATCTCGTCCCCCGGCAGCGCTTGCTGACAAGCCTGCTCAAGCGCATCGCAACTGTCGATCAGGCGGGAAGCCTGGGCAATACGTGCGGCGCCCTTGATCTTGTGGGCGATGACGGCCAGCGCAGGGGGATCCCGTGTGAGGGACAAAGCCTGCAACTCCTGCCGGTCAAGACGACTGCTGTTGAGCAGTTCTGCCAGCAGGCGGTGAGTCTGGGAGGGGTTGCCGCCGGTCAGCAGCGTGAGCCCTTGCAGATTGAACACCGGCGCACGAAACAGTGGCTTAACGCTGTCGACCCATTGGCTCAGGCTGTTCAGGCTCAGGGGTTTGAACAGGCACTCGTTCATGCCTGCCTGTTTGCAGCGCAGGATTTCCTCCGGCTGGGCATTGGCGGTGAACCCCAGCACCGTGCACGCCGGGCGGCGGGTGAGCATTTCGTGCTGACGAATCGCCCGGGTCAGCTCATAGCCGTTCATGACGGGCATGTTGCAGTCGGCAATGACCAGATCGAATTCGCCGTTCTTCCATTGTTCCAGTCCGCGCTGGCCATCTTCGGCAATACTGAAGCGGTGTCCGAGGTACTCCAGTTGCTGGCACATCAGCAGCCGATTGGCCGGATGGTCATCGACCACCAGAACCGTCAAAGGGATGAGGGATGCCTGAATCTGCGGTTCGTCTTCTGCTCTCGCCACTTGCGCAGGCAGGATGGTCACCGGCAGCGAAACACTGACCTGTGTGCCGACTCCGGGCAGGCTGCTCAACCGCAGTTTTCCACCCATCATCTCGCACAGGTTGCGGCTGATGACCAGCCCCAGGCCCGCGCCGCTGACGGTTCGTTGCCCGCCGTTGCCGGCCTGGGCGAAGGGTTCGAACAGCCGCAACTGATCCTGCGTCGTGATCCCGATGCCGCTGTCCTGTACGGTCAGTTGCACCATCGAGCGTTCCGGATCGTCGGTGGGTAGAACATCCAGCGTGATTCTGATATGCCCTGCTTCGGTGAACTTGATGGCATTGCTGATCAGGTTCGACAGCACCTGTTTGAAGCGCAGCGGGTCGAGGTGTACATCCACATCCAGTTGAGGCGGAGAGACGGACATCGCCAGTGAAAGGTGTTTCTGCCGGGCGAGCCCTTCGAAGATTCTGACTACGGAACCGACGGTATCGATCAGGTTGATTCGCTCGGGGTTCAGACTCAGCCGCCCGGACTCGATGCGGGCGATGTCCAGGATGTCGCCGATCAGGCCCAACAGATCCTTGGCGGAATGGTAGGCCGTTTCAATGCCGGAGCGATCCGGATGAGCGTGATCCATGCGCTTGAGCGTCAATTCGAGCATGCCGATCACGGCGTTCATCGGTGTGCGGATCTCGTGGCTCATGGTCGCCAGAAACGTACTTTTGGCCCGGTTGGCATCGTCTGCCTGTTCCTTGGCAGCGCGGAGCTCATCGAGCAGCTCGCGGCGCTCGCTGATGTCGATCCAGCCGCCGATGATTCCCTGGACTTCACCGCTGGAGTCGCGGTACGGAAGGATCCAGTGATAGATCGTCAGATGCCGGTTGCCGATCTGCAGCGGCCGGTCGAGCACCAGCGGTTTGCCCTCGGCCACTACCCGCTGATAGTCGGCCTGATACGTCAGGGCTTCGAAAGCATTGTTCAATGCCCCCTGCATCACGCTTTTGCCAATGACGTCTTCGCGCCGGGCATTGAACGCCTGGAGGTAGCTGTCATTGCAGCTTTGCAGCACGCCCTGGCGGTCACGCACGTAGATCGGATGGGGTGTGCCGTTGACCAGTGAACCCATGAATTCCAGTTGATCGTTCAAGGCTCGTTCGGCTGCCTTGCGCTGTTTGATCTGGCGGCGCATGTAGGCATTCCAGAACAGCGACAGCAGCAACAGCAGGCAGGCGCCGCCGATCGCCTGATAGAAAAAGCGCTGGTATTGATGCCAGGTGCCTTGCGAAATACTCGAGTAGCCACGCCAGCGACCATTGATGATGCCCAGTTCTTCGGGGGTGATGCTCATCAGCGACTTGTCGATGATCGAGCCCAGTTCCGTGTTGTCTCGAGCTGTGGCCAGAGAGAAGGCCGCCTGACGTGTGCCGATGGTGGTGGTGATCTGCAGTGGCTGTTCGAAAATGCGGGATGTGATGAAGTAGTTGGCGATCACCAGCGAGTTCACTGCGCCCTCGACCTGACCTTCGTCGAGTAACGCCACGGCGCTGAAGGTGTCCGGCGTTTCGATCAGCTGGATACGTGGAAATTCGGCGCGCAGGTATTCAATCATCGGATTGCCTTGGGCGATCGCCAGACGTTTGCGTTTGAGCTGACCCAGGTGGGTCGGACTGTCGGCCGCTTTTCGGGTCAACAGGACATAGGAGTTTTCCAGGTAGGGACGACTGAAGGTCAGGGTTTGCTCGCGCTGAGTGGTGGGCAGCAGGGCGGCGATAAGGTCGGCCTGGTGATTTTCAACCTGCTTGATCATCTCTGCATCGCTGCGGCTGCGGCGGATGTCGAATCGCAGACCGGTGCGCAAGCGGATGAGTTCGAGCAGGTCGGCACTGATGCCGCGAAAGTTGCCATCACTGTCGAAGAACGTCAGCGGGGCGAAGGCCTCGTTGACGACCACACTCACCACCGGATTTCTTTTCAGCCATTGTTCTTCGCGTCGGGTCAGTTGCAGCTTCTGGTCGGTGAGCAGTGTGTCGCTGCCGACGCTCCAGCGCTTGGCGATGTTTTCGCGCTCGCTGCCAGGGACAGTCTTGAGCACGGTGTCGATGATATTGGCCAACGGCGCGTTGTTGCGATGCACGGCGAAGCTGAACCCGTGTGCCTCGTGCTTGCCGAAATTGGCCATGCGGATGTTGTTCAGGTAACCCTTGCTGATCATGTAGTGCGTGGAAATGGTGTCGCCGAGAAACACGTCCGCCTGATCGAATGCGACGGCGTTGATTGCGTTCTGGTAGGACGGATAGGACGTGATGAGGGCTTTGGGATACATCGCCTTGACCTCATCCAGCGGAAGGTAGTGATAGAGCATGCTCAGCCGCAGACCGGCCAGGCCTTCGGTCAGAGAGCGGGTTTCGCCTTCGCGGGTCACCAGCACCGGTTGATCGACGGCATAGGGTCGGGACAGCACGATGTCGGGGTTTTCCGCTTCGAACCCGTTGGAGCTGCCGAGCATGTCGATGCTGCCGTCGATCAATGCCCGAATCGCGGCTTCTCGAGACGCGAAGCGCCTGACCTTGACCGGCAGTCCGGTCGCCTGGCCTACCAGCCCGGCGTAGTCCGCCGTGAATCCCTCGAAGTCGTGCCCGCTGGTGGTCATGTCGAAGGGCGGATAGTCGGGAGCGGAGGCCCCCAGAATCAACTCATTGCGAGCGTGCAGCCATGCCAATTGCGAGGGCTCGAGCAGGACCGGTATGGATCTGTCGGTCGAGCGCGCAAGCAGGACAAAGTCCTGGAAGGTGGGCGATGCAACCGTGACAGGTGCGCTGATAAACAGGCATGCACTCAATGCAATCAGAAAACTCTTTAAGCGACTGGGCATGTTGGCTCTCACACGAGTGCGTTACGTTTGGCCATTTCGATAAGTTCTACAAGGGACTTGGCTTTGAGTTTTTGCATCAGGCGTTTTTTATAAGTGCTGACGGTTTTGTTGCTGAGAAACATGCCTTTGGCAATTTCCTTGTTGGTACGCCCTTGGGCAAACAATTGCAGCACCATCAATTCCCGATCATTGACGGATTTGAAAAGTTCAAGTTCTACATAGCGCACATCATCGTGACGAACCGGATTCAAGGCCTGGCTGGGGAAGTAGTTGTAACCGGACAGTACGGCTTTGATTGCACTGACCAGTTCACTCAGATCTTCCTGTTTGCACACGTAACCCGAGGCACCTGACTGCATGCAACGTATGCCGAACAGGGTCGGGCATTGCGCAGTCAATACCAGCGTCTTGAATGGCGAACTCATTGCGTTGAAGCGGGACAGGACTTCCAGGCCGTCGAGCTTGGGAATGCTGATGTCGAGAATGATCAGGTCGGGCATGCATTCGCGAACCATCTGCATGGCATCGACGCCGTTATCGGTTTCTCCGACGACTTTATAACCTTCATGCTCCAGCAGCATTCGAACGGCAAGTCGGATGACCGGGTGATCGTCGACAATAAAAACGGAGTTCATAATCAAATCCCATACGAGCGCAAATAAAGGGCGAACCTTAGCTCAGATGAATGAACGCTCGCATGAACTGACAGGCCGTCAGCAGCAATCAGAGAGAAGTCCTACAAATAAAGGAGAATCAGACTACGTGTTAACTAGGTTTGACGTAGGTAGAGGCGTGAGATGTTCAAACGTTGTTCTTGATTAAGTTTGCAGGTGCGCAGAAAAAGTTTGTGCGGTCAATGCTGAAACTATTATTCGTTGTCTGGTTTCGTTTTCTTGAACATATACAGAGGGAAAGGATTGTCTTTTCGCCGCTATTGCGCCAGACCCGCCCGATCCATTGCAGATCGGGTGGGGGGCAGACGTCAGTGGCTGGAACGGCCGGTCATTTCCAGCGCCATGTCGCTGGCGTAGCTGTCGGTCATGCCGGCGATGAAGTCGATCATGCGCAGGAACGATGTGTGTAGAGGACCGTGCGGATCCGGTGCGTTGTTGCCCAGCAGATCGAGAATCCGGCGGCTCTTGAACGACGGCGTGCGGCCGTTGTGCTGTTCCAGGGCCGCGCCGCAGAAGGCGTTGAGCAAAATCTCCAGGGTCGTGTAGGCGCCGATTTCATGCAGGGTCTTGCGCTTGTCCTGGAAGATTTTCTTGCGGGCGATGTCCTTGGCATTCAACACGCAGCGTTTGGCCGGGCCGTGCATGTGTTCTACCAGATCCCCCGGCAGCGTACCGGCCAGCAGTGCGTCCTGTTGTTCGACGAAGGCTCGGGCAGCGGCGTTGGTCAGGTGCTCGATGGCTTTGCCGCGCAGGATTGCCAGTTTGCGCCGGCGCGAATCCTGCGGGCCGAGCTGGCGGTAGGTTTCCGGCAGATCATCGCCGACCAGACCGAGCAGTAGCGACTCGACTTCGGCGTAATCCAGCAGCTCCATTTCCAGGCCATCTTCCAGATCGATCAGGGCGTAGCAGATGTCGTCGGCCGCCTCCATCAGATACACCAACGGATGGCGCGCCCAACGTTGCTCTTCCAGTTGCGGCAGACCCAGCTTGTGGGCGATCTGTTCGAGCAACGGCAGTTCGCTCTGATAGCAACCGAATTTGTGCTTCTTGTAACCGAGGGAGTCGGCGTGACGCGCAGTCCACGGGTACTTCAGGTAAGTGCCGAGGGTGGCGTAGGTCAGTCGGGTGCCGCCGTCGAACTGGTGATATTCCAGTTGCGTGAGCACCCGGAAACCCTGGGCATTGCCTTCGAAATTCAGGAAGTCGCCGCGCTCGGCGTCGCTCATCGCGTCCAGCCAGCCTCGCCCGGCAGCCTGCTGGAACCAGTGACGGATCGCGTCTTCGCCGGAATGGCCGAACGGCGGATTGCCGATGTCGTGCGCCAGGCAGGCCGATTGGACCACCATGCCCAGATCGCTCGGTTCGCACCATTCGGGCAGGGCGCGGCGCAGGGTTTCACCGACGCGCATGCCCAGCGAGCGGCCGACGCAACTGACTTCCAGCGAGTGGGTCAGGCGCGTGTGGATGTGGTCGTTGCTCGACACCGGGTGCACCTGGGTCTTGCGCCCCAGGCGGCGGAAGGCGCCGGAGAAGATGATGCGGTCATGGTCTTTATGGAACGGGCTGCGGCCCAGTTCCTGCGGGCTGTGCAACGGTTTGCCGAGACGTTCGCGGTTGAGCAGGGTATGCCAATCCAAGGCTGATTCTCTCCGTCTGGTGACTGATTCCCTAGCTTCCCGGTTCAGGCTGGCATCTGCAAGCGCAACTACAGCCCCGCTGCGTCGATGTCGATCAACAGCAGGCGCTCGCCGTTATCGAAAAACTGCCCGGCGGTCAGGCAGTACTGGTTGCTGGTGGCGTCGCGATAGGTGTTGGAAAGCGTCAGGCGCCGTTCTTCCCAGCCTTCGGCCAGCAGGTGATAGAAGTACGGGCGCCACGACCAGTTGTGGCCCAGGTAGCGATTGTCGGCGACCCAGCCGCTTTGTCGCCATTCCAGGTTTGGCGTCAGCTGGGTGCCGTGACGGTCGCACTGATAAAAGCGCAACAGCCAGGGAAAGGCGTCGAGCTGTGGCAGGGCGCTGAGCGGAGCGCGGGCCTGGGCCCAGGTTTGCAGGATGGTCATGAGTTCGCTGAGCTGCTGGCGCATGGACATCCATTTGCTGCGTTCGGCCAGCTTCTGGCGCACGTAGGACTGACGCAGCTCGGCAAAGCGCTCAACGAAGTCATCCGTGCCGAAAAGTGCCTCATGCGCCCGGGCGAACAGAAAACCTTGCACGTAGCGCGATCCGCATTCCAGCGCGAAATTCAGTTGCGCCGCAGTCTCCACACCTTCGGCGATGATCCAACAGCCGGTTTTTTCGGCCATTTGCGCTAGGGCTTTCACCACGTCACTGCTCGGCCCGCCAAGTGCGGCGGCCTGGAACAGGCGCATGTCGAGTTTGAGAATGTCCGGTTGCAGCGCCAGCACGCGATCGAGCTGTGAATAGCCGGCGCCGAAGTCGTCGATGGCAATCCGGGCGCCGGCATCGCGATAGCGTGCCACGACTTCGCTCAGGCGCTGGTTGTTGCCGCCAAGTTCAGTGATCTCGAAAACAATCCGCTGTGGATCGATACCGTGCCGCGCGAGCTGTTTGAGGCTCGGCAGCGCCTGATCGGCACGCAAGCGACTGATCCAGCGCGGTGACATGTTCAGGCTGAGAAACCAGTCCGGCGGCGCCTCGTGCAGTCGGCTCAGCGCGTTATCCCGGATCTGCCGGTCCAGTCGGCGCAGCGCGACGGCCGGGGTGCGCGGGTCGGCGAACAGTGGTCCGACCGACACCAGTTGGCCATCGGCCTGGCGCAGACGACCCAGTGCTTCAACGCCTGCAATGCGTCCGGTGGCGGTATCGATGAAAGGTTGAAAGCAGGCGAGCGGTTGCCCGTCGATCACGGGGCCTCCTTGTCGTTCTTGTTCTGGTCGAATTCTGCCGGCCGGATAGGCGAGCGGGATTGAACCTCCGGATAAGAAATTCAATCCCGCCGGTGTTGCAAGAATGCAGCCAGATGCGAGGGGTCAGCGCTTGCTCGAACTCTGCATGACCAGCTTGATCAGCGGAGCGAGGCTGGTGCCCAAGCGGATCAGTCGGGTCAAGCCGCCGACACCACCGCTTTTGGCTCCTTTACCCGTGATGAAACCCAGCAGCGTCACGGCCGCCACGCCCCATAACGGCGCGTGCTTGATGCCGAATCCGTCCTGCAGGTTTTGCGTCATGCCACGCATGCGTTGCAGAGGTTGCAGGACCTGGCCGGTTTCGTGGCGGATTTCCTGACGATGCATTTCCATGCGCAAACGGATCAGTGCCTTGCGCATTTCCCGGCGTGAGCTGTTGTGCGGAAGTTCAGGCAGGCTCATGGCAGCAGGCGCTCCCGGTCATTGGCCAATTCTTCCAGCGTGCCGTGGAAGGGCGAGGATTCATCGAAGATCGCGGCCTTGAGACGCAGCGCGCAAAAGATTGCCGCCAGGGTATAGAACACGCACAGACCAATGATTGCAGCCAGACGATACGTGTCCCAGAACACGATCAGGACGAGCGTCGACAGGCCAACCAGCAACAGCAGCGCAAACACTAGCGCCAGGCCGGCGAACAGCAGCAGGCTGACGGTGCGTGCCTTCTGTTCCTGCAGTTCGATGCCGAACAATTCGACGTGGCTGTGCAGCAGGCCGAGAACGGCAGCACCCAGACGACGCGTGGAGGAGGCGGTGCCCGAGTTCGGGCCGGATTCACCGATCGACATGATCAGCGCCGCGTGGCCAGCAGGCCGATCAGAAAGCCGACGCCGGCGGCAATGCCCACAGATTGCCACGGGTTGGCCGACACATATTCCTCGGTGGCGGTGACCGCAGCCTGACCGCGCTCGCGCAGGGTGTCCTCGGTCAGCTTCAGCGTTTCCCGTGCGCGCAGCAGGCTTTCGTGGATCTGTTCGCGCAACTCGTCAGCCTGATCACCGGCCAGCGTGGCGGTGTGTTCCAGCAACCGTTCAGTGTCGCTGACCAGCGTCTGGAAGTCGTTCATCAGGATTTCTTGAGCAGTCTTTGCCTTGATGCTGGCCATGGGGGATCTCCGTAAGTGGCGTTCTGAAGCAGCGTTCTGATGCGTTCGAGTATGAGCCAAGAGTGAAGGTTCATTACAAGTGCTTGGTACAGCTTTTGCTGTGTCGTGGTGCGTCGATCGGTGGCAGTGCGCTGTTGCCGGGCGCGAAACCGGGCAGAGCAAGGCCCGGATGATGAGGGTTCATGTCAGCCCATCGACCTTGTGCGCCAAAGCGGTTCACCGGACCACCGGATCAGTGACCGCATAGTCGCAACTTGGTGCATGAAATGTGCGCATGAACCGCTTTGGTGCCTTTTTCAGCCTTGGGTCTGCCTCCTCATGGAAAATCTGCAAAGCGCTGTGGACACTCTGGTTCACAGTTCCAACACGTTGTTCATTCTGATCGGTGCGGTCATGGTGCTGGCCATGCACGCCGGGTTCGCGTTTCTGGAGGTCGGAACGGTTCGCCAGAAAAACCAGGTCAACGCGCTGTCGAAGATTCTCAGCGACTTTGCGGTGTCGACCCTGGCCTATTTCTTTATAGGCTACTGGCTTTCGTACGGGGTGACCTTCCTGCAACCGGCGGCGGTGCTCAGTGCCGATCATGGTTATGGACTGGTGAAGTTTTTCTTCCTGCTGACCTTTGCGGCGGCGATCCCGGCGATCATCTCCGGCGGCATCGCCGAACGGGCGCGTTTTGTGCCGCAACTGTGCGCCACGGCGCTGATCGTGGCGTTCATCTATCCATTTTTCGAAGGCATGGTCTGGAACGGCAACTACGGTCTGCAAGCTTGGCTGACCGCGCAGTTCGGTGCCCCTTTCCATGACTTTGCGGGTTCGGTGGTGGTGCATGCCATGGGCGGCTGGCTGGCGTTGGCGGCGGTGTTGCTGCTCGGGCCGCGCAACGGGCGCTATCGCGACGGCAAGCTGGTGGCGTTCGCGCCGTCGAGCATTCCGTTTCTGGCGCTGGGTTCGTGGATCCTGATCGTCGGCTGGTTTGGCTTCAACGTGATGAGCGCGCAAACCCTGCAAGGGGTCAGCGGACTGGTGGCGGTCAACTCGCTGATGGCGATGGTCGGCGGCACGGTGGCGGCGTTGATCGTCGGGCGCAACGACCCGGGCTTTCTGCACAACGGCCCGTTGGCCGGGTTGGTGGCGGTGTGCGCCGGTTCCGACCTGATGCACCCGGTTGGCGCGCTGGTGACCGGCGCGATTGCCGGTGCCCTGTTTGTCTGGTGCTTCACGGCGGCACAGGTCAAATGGCGCATCGATGACGTGCTGGGTGTCTGGCCGTTGCACGGTCTGTGTGGCGTGTGGGGCGGCATTGCCTGCGGGATCTTCGGCTCGACCGCATTGGGCGGACTCGGTGGCGTCAGCCTGATCAGCCAGTTGATCGGCACCGCCCTTGGTGTGGCGGTGGCGTTGATCGGCGGTTTCGCCGTCTACGGTTCGATCAAGGCACTGCATGGTTTGCGCCTGAGCCAGGAACAGGAGTACTACGGCGCCGACCTGTCGCTGCACAAGATCGGCGCGGTGAGCCAGGACTAGGTTTCCTCATCGTCGGCTCCGGGATAAAAACCGTGAAGCAGGCGATAACGATCGATGCGCACCTGATCGACCTTCTCCTGCACCCGGTGCGCAGGAAACCCCAGCAGGATCAGGGCATGGGAACCGAGCATCAGGCTCGACTCCAGCAGTTCCGGCACCACTTCACTGGCGCCGGCTGCTTTCAGCTCGGCCGACTGGCTGTCGTCCCGGGTGCGTACCAGAATCGGTACTGCCGGATTGAGACGCCGTGCCTCCTTGAGAACCCGCAAGGCCACGTCGGCTTGATCCACGGCAATCACCAGCAGCCTGGCGCGCAGCAAGCCGACGGCGGTCAACAGATCGCCGCGGGTTGAATCGCCGTAGTGGACGTCGCGTTCGACGGTGGCGGCTTCCTGAATCCGCACCGGATCGTTATCCAGTGCGACGTAGGTTTGCCCGGCATTGCGCATGAAGCGCCCGATCGACTGACCGACACGGCCGTAGCCGCAGATCACCACATGCCCGTCGAACCCGGCATTGAGGGCGCTGATTTCCTCGATCTGCGCTTCCTGATTGGGTTTGCGGTGCAGGGCGGCGGCGATGCGCGGTGCGGCGCGTAACAGCAGGGGCGTCAGCAGCATCGAGCAGAAGGTGGCGGCGAGCAGCAGGGCGCCGAGCTCGGCGGGAAGTAGCCGGGTCTGCTGCATCTGCGCCATCAGGGCGAAGCAGAACTCACCACCCTGGGCGAGGGCGAGGCCGCTGCGCCAAGCCGTTTCACTGTCGCTGCCACGCCATTTCACCAGCAGCGCCACCACCAGGCCTTTGATCACCAGTAATCCCAGGGTCATGCCGACAATCAGCAGGCTGTGGCTGGCGAACAGTTGCAGGTCGATCAGCATGCCGATACTGACGAAAAACAGCCCTAGCAGAATGTCGCGAAACGGCCGGATATCGGCCTCGATCTGATGCCGGTAATGGCTCTCGCCCAGCAGCATGCCCGCGAGGAACGCGCCGAGGGCCGGAGAAAGGCCCAGCAAGTGGGTCAGCCAGGCCGTCAGCAGCACAATTACCAGTGCCAGCAGCACGAACAGCTCCGCCGATCGGGACGCCGCGACTTCCTGGAACAGGCGTGGCAGCAGCCAGCGGCTGGCCAGCAACAGACCGAAGAACAGCAACACGGTCTTCAACAAGGTCAGGGGCAGTGCCCAGTACCAGGCCTGATCGCTGCTGCCGGCGAACACCGGCACCAGCGTCAGCAGCAACACGGCCACCACGTCTTGGAACAACAGCACGCCTACCGCGTTCTGGCCGTGGCTGCTGAAAATTTCGCCGAGACTGCTCAGCTCCTTGGTCACAATTGCCGTGGATGACAACGACAGGCCGGCGCCCAGCAACAAGGCCGGTGTGGCAGGCATGCCCAGCAGCATCAGCACGCTTCCCAGCAGCACTGTGGTGGTTACTACCTGTTGGCTGCCCAGTCGGAAAACCACCTGGCGCAGTGCAATCATTTTCGACAGGGAGAATTCCAGCCCCAGAGAAAACAGCAGAAACACCACGCCCAGTTCGGCAAGATCCGGCAAGTGTTCGCTTTCATTGATCCAGTCAAATGCCTTCGGCCCGACCATCAACCCTACGCACAGATAACCCAGCACAGGCGGCAGGCGCAGGCGACGGAACAGGGCAATCATCACCAGGGACGACGCCAGAATGATCAGCAGATTGGCAAACACAAGGTACTCCGGGACAGGTCAGGCTCTTCAAGCGTAGAGGTAAAAAACACCGGAGCATCGCGTAAATGGCGATTTTGTGGGCTGATTTACATCAGGGTTTTGCGAAGGTAGGTTTTCGCACCCGGTGGGTGGGTCGACGGGCTTTGTGAGCAGGCCTAGAATGATCACTCGATTTTTGGGGTTGAGCGCACATGCTTCCTGAATGCCAGTTGTTCGGCACCCTGGGGTGCCATTTGTGTGAGGTCGCGGAGGCCGAACTGATGCCTTTTGTCGAGCATGGTCTGCTGGTGGAACTGGTGGATATTGCTGACGATGAATCGTGGTTCGAGGCCTACAGCCTGCGGATCCCGGTCCTGCGCAGGGTCGATACCGGCGCGGAACTGGGGTGGCCGTTCAGCGCCGATCAGGTGGTGGCATTCCTGCGTTAAAGATCTTTTCCCTTCTGCGTTGATGGCGCTCGTCACCTTCGCGCAATCACGGCTTGGCACTTTTCGGGTTATTCGGTTACTGTATGCGTATACAGTAATTGGGTTGGCCTGCCATGCCGTTTCCAGGCATTGCTCAGGCCAAACCGGATGTCAGAGGGAGTAACCGTGGTCAATGTCGAACAGTTGAAAAGCAGCGTGAACGGGATGTCGATTGACGTGGTGCGCGAGGCCGTCCACGAATTGCGCCTGGACGGTCTGGTCACGGAAGGCAAGACTCCCTTCAACAAGCTGCATTTCAATACGTGCTTTGCCGAGATCGAGGCCTTGTTCCAGCGTGCCGGTTATCACAAGCAACTGGATGTGGTCGGATATCAGGGGCTTTTGTACGCCTTGTACGATCCGGGCCGTTGGGACGCCGTGGATGTGCTGCGCTGGCTCAAGGAGTTCACGGAGGCGGCGGCGCTCAAATCGATCCCCGCCTGATTCTGCGCTAGGTCTGCTGCGCCCGGTGTTGGATAATGCCGCTCTGCTTTGAAGGTTCGAGTTTTCCGTATGTCCAGCACATCAACGTTTTCCGCCGCACAGAATCAGGCCAGCACGCTGTATCTGCCCCCCGGTAGCTGGCGGACAGTGCTCGACTGCCTGTGTGAGCATTTCAGTGCCATCGGGCGCGATCAATGGCTGGATCGAATCGCCCGGGGCCGGGTGCTGGATGGCCAGGGGCAGCCGATTGCGCTGGACTTGCCCTACAAGGAAGGGCTGCGCATTCACTATTTTCGTGAAGTGCCGGATGAAAAGCCGATCCCGGTGGTCGAGTCGATCCTGTATGCGGACGACCATCTGGTGGTGGCGGACAAACCGCATTTCCTTCCGGTGACCCCGGCAGGCGAGTACGTCGAACAGACGTTGCTTCGCCGATTGATCCGGCGCCTGGACAATCCCCATCTGGTGCCGCTGCACCGGATTGACCGGCATACGGCCGGGCTGGTGATTTTCTCTGCCAACCCACAGACGCGGTCGGCGTATCAGTCATTGTTCCCGACACGGCAGATCGAGAAACGCTATGAAGCCATTGCTGCCGCGCTGCCCGGGCTGGATTTCCCGTTGGTGCACAAGAGTCGCATGGTCGACGGCGAACCGTTTTTCCGCATGCAGGAGGGGCCGGGGGTGAGCAATACCGAAACGGCGGTGGAGGTTCGTGAAAAGAACGGCGATCTCTGGCGCTACGGCCTGTACCCGGTGACCGGCAAGAAGCATCAGCTGCGGGTACACATGACGGCGCTGGGGGCGAGCATCTGTAATGATCCGTTTTACCCTGAAGTGCTCAAAGACGTTGAGGATGATTACGCCAATCCGCTCAAGCTGCTGGCGCAGGGGTTGCGATTCATCGATCCGGTCACGGGGCAGGTGCGCGAATTTGAAAGCCTGATCACGCTGGACTGGTGATCCCGGGTATCGACCCTTTATTGCCAGACACGAAAAAGCCCGCATATTGCGGGCTTTTCTGTATCCGCTGTCGAACTGAAGACTTACAGCTCTTTGACAGTGCGGATCTGATCCTTGTTGATGCGGGTGTGCTTGCCGTCCAGTTGTTCGAACTCGTAGAAGCCCGAATCTTCATCATACTTAGGGGCGTCGACAGCCTGGATTTCGCGACCGTCATTCAAGGTGATCACTGTTGGCGAAGCGCAACCGGCGAGGGTAGCGAGGCCTAGTGCGAGCATGAAAGTGGCGAGGGTCCGTTGAGTCATGAGTGTGTCTCCGAAGGGAAATTCTTTTGGTTACTGAGCTTGAGACGTATACAAGGCGTGCAAGTTCCTTGAATGCTGTCAGTCTGACACAGTGTTGTGCGAACTCAACAGTTCAGGGGTGTTGAGATTGGCCAGACGTGGATCGTTGTCAGGGCAAACCAGGGCCTGGGCATCAAGAGTGCGCATCACCCGCCCGGGGCTGCGTTCACCAGCTTTCCAGGCGTTTTCGAAAGCGGGCAGGAGCGCCACCGGGATCACGCAAAGCAGCGGTTCCCAGTGATCGTCATGGCGCAACATTAAAGGTTTTTCAGAATTCAGACTGGCCGCCTCGCGCATGCTGTGCAGCAGCGCAAGATCGATGCGCGGAACATCGCAGGGCAGTACCAGCAGGTGGGTATGGCGCGCGGCTTTCAAGCCGGCGCGAATACCAGCCAGCGGGCCAGGAAAGTCTTCCTCGTCATCGCTCACCAATTGGTCGGCAAACGGCGCATAGCGTTCACGATTGCGGTTGCAGGAAATGATCAGATCGTCTGTCAGCGGCCGAACCTTGCGCTGCAGATGCGCGATCAGTGGTTCACCGTGCCATTCCACAAGCCCCTTGTCCTGGCCGCCCATTCGCTGGCCGCGTCCACCCGCCAGCAACAGGATGGAGCAGGGTGACAATGGCGTGTTCGAGGTCATGGCAGCTCTCCGCAGGGGCGGCAAAAAAAGGGGGCGCTGTGATATAACACCGGGCTGTTTCTCCTACAACTGGACGAGCCTATGAAAGCCAAGGCTGATGTACCTTTCGTACCGCTCAATATCGCGGTACTCACGGTCAGCGACACCCGAACCCTGGAAACCGATACTTCCGGTCAGGTCTTTGTCGACCGCTTGACGGCCGCTGGCCACTATCTGGCGCAGCGAGTGCTGCTCAAAGATGACCTTTACAAGATCCGTGCGCAAGTCGCCCACTGGATTGCCGAAGACGTGGTGCAAGTGGTGCTGATTACCGGCGGAACCGGTTTTACCGGCCGCGACAGCACCCCGGAAGCGGTCGCTTGCCTGCTGGACAAGCAGGTCGATGGTTTTGGTGAGCTGTTTCGCCAGATCTCGGTGGCCGACATCGGCACCTCCACCGTGCAATCCCGGGCTTTGGCGGGACTGGCCAATGGCACGCTGGTCTGCTGCCTGCCTGGCTCCACCAACGCGGTGCGCACCGGTTGGGATGGGATCCTTGCCGAGCAACTGGACTCACGCCACCGCCCGTGCAATTTCGTCACTCATTTGAAACAGGCGGCGCCTTGTGAATCCCGTGGGTAAGCCGGGCAAGACCGGCAGCCTGATGCCGGTTGAAGAGGCATTCGCGCGGTTGCTGGAAATGGCCGAGAGTTCACGGATTGTCGAATGCGAGTTTTTGCCACTGGCTCAGGTTCAGGGGCGGGTGCTGGCGCAGGATCTGATTTCGACGCTGGATCTGCCGCCGTGGCCGAAAAGCGCCATGGACGGTTATGCCTTGAATCTGGCCGACTGGACCGGCGAACCGTTGCCGGTCAGTCAGAAAATCTTCGCCGGGCAGGCACCGTTACCCTTGAAGCCAGGCACCTGCGCACGGATCTTTACCGGTGCGCCGGTACCTGCCGGTGCCGACTGTGTCGAGATGCAGGAAAACGCCGAGATTCATGCCGATGAGCGCGTGAGCTTCATCGAGGCGATGGTGGCCGGGCAGAACATTCGCCCGCAAGGCCAGGAAACGACTGTCGGTGAGTTGGTCTTGCCTGCCGGAACCCGACTCGGTCCGATCGAACAGGGGCTGGCTGCATCGCTGGGTTGCGCAGGGCTTGATGTGATTCGCCGGGTTCGTGTGGCGGTGCTGTCCACGGGGGACGAGTTGGTCGAGCCGGGCACGACATTGGGGCCGGGACAGATCTACAACAGCAACCGGGTGTTGTTGTGCAGCTGGTTGCAGCGCCTGGGATGTGAAGTGGTGGATGCCGGTATTCTGCCTGATGACCTGCCCACCACCCGTGCGCGACTTGGTGAACTTCAGGATGTAGACCTGATTCTTTCAACCGGTGGTGTCTCGGTCGGGGAAGCGGATTTCCTTGGCATCGCATTGAGGGAAGAGGGCGAGCTGACACTCTGGAAGCTGGCAATAAAACCTGGCAAGCCGCTGACGGTCGGGCATTTTCGTGGTGTCCCGGTGATTGGATTGCCGGGGAATCCTGCCTCGACACTGGTGACTTTCGCCTTGCTGACCCGACCTTATCTGTTGCGTCGCCAGGGTGTGCAGGATGTCGAGCCGCTGAAGTTTTCGGTGCCCGCAGGATTTGTCTGGCCGCAGGCCGGTAACCGCTGTGAATTTCTGCGCGGCCGTCTGGAGCAGGGTCAGGCGATTATCTACCGTAACCAGAGTTCGGGCGTTCTGCGCAGCGCTGCCTGGGCCGAGGGGTTGGTGGAAGTGCAGGAAGGGCGAGTCCTGGCCAAGGGAGACCAGGTGCCGTTCATTCCGCTCAGCGAACTTCTCGGTTGATTGCAGGCATATGAAAGGCAGGCACTGAACGGTGCCTGCCTTTCAACGGATCAACGGCTGAGCAGTGTGACGAGTTGATCGAACCGGCTGTTGGCAATCCAGCCCAACAGTCCGAGCACCATCGCTGTCGCACCTGCCGAGTAGGCAAGGCGATGCTTGATGGCTTTGACGTCTCCTCTGACTTCGTCCATATCGCGTCGAATGTACTTCAGGTGAGTTTCCAGCTCGGTGACACGCGGCTCCATATCGTTTTCTCCAGTATTTCTGGCGCTGCATTTGAATTCGTCTTTAAGACAGGCGCGACTTTCGGAGAGAGAGGCAACCGGACTCACGGATAGTCTTGCTTCATGGCTTTGCATGGAAATGTCCACCTGTGGCCATGGGGGGCAATTGGCAAATGCCGGAATGCAAGACATCGAAAGTCCTGAAACTGTATCCACTCATTACATGCACATCCTTGTGTATTTGAATTGAAGATCGCTAACGCCGACACACGTTGTACCAATGACCGGGCCTGGTCAATTGAGCCGATTCCTTACGTTCTGTACGAAAAATTACCGGCATGTAGGACGGGCGGGACGAACCTCAGCAATTAATCAGAGGGTGTGCGACTTTTTTACCCGTGTAGAGGGTCAAGATGTTCCGTACTGATTCAATTCCGGGAGTGACCGCAATGAGTGAACGCAAGGCATTGTTGATTCTGCATGGCAAGCAGGCACTCAACGAGGCGGTTCGTGCCGCTGTCGAGAGCAAGCGAAAGCAGGGCTGGGAACTGGCTGTGCGCCTGACCTGGGAGGCCGGCGATGCCCAGCGACTGGTGGAAGAGGCGCTGGCGGCGGGATACCGTCAGATCATCGCCGGTGGTGGAGATGGCACCCTGCGTGACATCGCCGAAGCACTGGCGGCCAAGCCGGGCAAGGCCAGTCTGGTGTTGTTGCCGCTGGGAACCGCCAATGATTTTTCCCGCGCCGCGGCTATTTCCCTGGAGCCGGCCGAAGCGCTCGAATTGCTTGAGGCGCCCGCCCATGACATCGATCTGGGTGAGGTCGGCGGGCAGATATTCCTGAACATGGCCACCGGTGGGTTCGGCAGTCAGGTAACAGCCAACACGTCGGAAGATCTGAAAAAAGTGCTGGGCGGCGCGGCTTACCTGTTCACCGGCTTATCGCGGTTCAGTGAGCTGCATGCTGCCTACGGCGAGTTGCAGGGGCCGGACTTTCACTGGCGTGGCGAGCTTCTGGCGCTGGGGATCGGCAATGGCCGTCAGGCCGGTGGAGGGCATGTGTTGTGCCCGGAAGCGCTGGTCGACGACGGTCTTCTGGATATCAGCATTCTGCCGGCGCCGCAGGAGCTGGTCGGCACGCTGAAAAATCTGCTCAGCGACGGGTTCGGCATCGACAACATGTTCGTGCGCACCCGTTTGCCGTGGGTTGAAATCAAGGTTGCCGAAGGGCTTTGCATCAATCTCGACGGTGAGCCACTGGAGGGCGACAGTCTGCGGTTTGCGGCACGCCCCGGAGCGTTGCGTGTGCATTTGCCCAAGGACTCGCCGCTGCTGAGCACAACGCCCCGGCTCAGTCGTCCAGACTGATGATCTGTTCCCGCACGGCAAACAACACCAGGCCCGCCACATCGTAGATCTGCAGGCGTTTCATGATCTGCGAACGGTGGGTTTCGACCGTCTTGATACTCAAGCCCAGACCATTGGCGATTTCCCGCGTGGACTTGCCGCGTACGATCAGGCGCAGGATTTCCAGTTGGCGTGCTGTCAGGTTATGCGACTCGGTAACTTCCGGTTGCTGCTTCAGATTGCGGGTCAGCGCCTGATTGATCACGGTGTGGGCGATGGCTGGGCTCAAGTAGCGCTCGTTGTTGCGCAGTGCTTCCAGTGCATGTTCGAGCTCGGTGGCCGTGGTGTCCTTGAGCAGGTAACCGTGAGCGCCTGACTCCAGTGCCTGCATGATCAGTGCGGGGTCGGTGTGCATCGACAGAATCAGCACTTTGGCATGCGGGCGTACGCGTCTGAGCCGCTGCAGGGCTTCCAGACCGCCGGTTTCTTTCATGGAAATATCCAGCAATACGATATCGGGCGACAGCAGCTCGACCATCTCGAGCAACTGCGAGCCGTCATTGGCCTCGCCGATAACCGCATAACCGGGAATATCCAGCACCAGGGCGCGTACGCCGGCCCTGATCAGCGAGTGGTCATCCACCAGAAGTAAGTTACAAGTCAACGCATAACCTTATTCGTACTGGCCCGCTCGAGTGCACGGGGCGCCCAGGGGAATAGTGCTTCGATTTGAGTACCTTTGCCCGGCTCGCTGGTCACGCTCAGTGTGCCGCCCAGTTGCTCGATCCGTTCGGCCATCCCGGCCATGCCCCGTTGTCCTTCGCGCCCCGGATTCGCTGCCGGGGAAAAGCCCAGGCCATCATCGCTGATCAGCAGGGTCAGGCCCTGAGGCAGGCGTTGCACGCGGATCAACAGGTTTTTGGCCTGTGCATGGCGAAGGATGTTGGTTACCGCCTCCTGAGTGATGCGAAAGGCAGCGACGGCCATTTCTTCGGGTATTCCATTCAGGCGCTGCTGGCAGTCCAGACTCCAGTGCACCGAAGTATTGGCCAATACCTTGAGCAAATGCGCTCGCAGGCTCGCTTCCAGGCCAAGGCTGGTCAACTGCCGCGGATTGAGAATGGCCGAAACGTCGCGGACTTTATTTAGGGTTTCTTCCAGGGTCTCGCAAAGTACCGAGCAGTGTTCCTGCATATCTGCGGGCAGGCGGCGCTTGAGCCATTCGCTTTGCAGCTTGGCGGCGGTCAGCAGTTGGCCGATATCGTCATGCAGTTCACGACTCAGGCGATGGCGCTCGTTTTCCTGGACTTCCAGCAAACGGTCGGCCAGTTCCTGAGGCTGGAACTTGATGGATTTGCGCGACAGGCGATGTTGGGTCCAGACGCAGCCGGCAGCCGCCACGTTGATCAGCAGCAGGCCGAGCGACAACGGCGCAGAGACGCCATAGCTCAACAGACTGCCCAAGGCCGAAGCCGTGCACAGCAGGAGCGTGAACCTGCGGGCATTTTCTCGGGAGGGAGGCCATGTGGTGATTGACTTGAGGCTGGCGTACATAGCGGATGGAGCCAATGGATGTTCGCTGCGGGCAGACCGGTCAGAAGGGCTGGCGGTCTCTGTCTGGAAAACTGTCATTCAGGTTGTTGATTTCAAAACGGTTCAGTGATCGATAATTGAGCGCCAACTTCGGTGGAGACCGATCATTGAAGTCACCATGCCATTAACTGAAACAACTAACGGCCGGCATAATACCACTTAACATACCGTTGGTCGCGTTTGCCCTATATGTCCAAAGAGTCAGGAAACAGGCCATGTTGGACGAGGGTTCCATAATGGAAAAGTTGAAGTACCTGACTCGATAATTATCGATGCGACCGCAAGTTTTCTTTTACACAGGAAAACCCTGACATCTGCAGAGGATAGTCTGCATTCATCGCTCGTAATTATTTATTGGAAGAGGTCGCGGGCAGGTATGAACTATTCAATTGCGACATTCGACGGCGAGAACTGACGGGCCTGAACAGCCCACGGTGTGCCCGGTTACGCTTGGCGCTCCGACCAGGTGACGAGGGACATCGGCTTGCCATTGAGCGGCAATTGGAAGTGAGACTGTCCGACCTGGCAGGCAAAGGCTTCGATGAGCGACGCCTGTTCGCTTTCATCGAGGCCCAATTGGCCGGTGCTTGGGTCAACCAGTTCCAGTTGCCATGCCATCAAGGTGAAGCAGTCTTTCAGTGCTTCCAGGGCCTGAGCATGCAAATCCACGTGATCCTGGACCTGGGTGAGCAGGCCATGCAGGTGCAGGGAAAATTCGGACACCGCCTCCAGCGCCAGGGCATCGGCCTTGTTCGCAAGCTTCAGGAGGGTGCTGAGCATGCAGTCGATGGCGTCCTTGTCATTGCTGATCAACTGCAAGTGGCTGAGGCATTCTTCAGACTTGGCCAGGAGCGTTTCAGCCTCGACAAGGAATTCGGGGAACCGCTGCGCCCAGTCACTACGGTCGTTCGGCATGCTTATCTCCACCACGTCATGTCTGATGAGGGAATGCCGTGTGTGTCGACGATCATGAACCGTCGCGAGACCGCGCCCCGATGTGCATTGGCACGGACCTGGGGTTTCAAGAGGATGTGTTTCCACTGAACTGCGATCGCACACAATAGCCTGACTCCGTTCATGCAATGAGAATGGCGTCACATTAATGGCTATTGGATATCGCGAACATCAGGTTGGGCCTGATTGTTACTAGGGGATTCCCTTAGGCACGGGAACCTGTCGCGCAAACCGAGGTCGCGTCGAAGAGAATGTAGCAGATGATTTCACCGGGCCAGTAAAGCATGATGTTAATGTGACATCAATGCCTGCTCATGGCATTTTGTTGGTGATTTGTGACGGGATCAAGATCCGCCAGATTCAGCCGATAACCCCCAATAGTGAATTCATCAGAACAAGCCCAGGAGTCATTGATGGCCGGCATTCTCGACACGGTAGACCAACGCACGCAACTGGTGGGTGAGAATCGCCTGGAAATTCTCATGTTTCGACTCGCTGGGCGCCAATTGTTCGCGATCAACGTGTTCAAGGTTCAGGAAGTCCTGCAACTGCCGAAGCTGACCTTGATGCCCCAGCGTCACCCCTTTGTCTGCGGCGTGGTCAACCTGCGTGGCCAGACGCTGCCGGTGATCGACCTGTCCCAGGCGATCGGCATGCGTCCGTTGGTGCCAGGCCCGAACAGCACGATCATCGTCACCGAATACAACCGTTCGGTGCAGGCGTTTCTCGTCGGCGGCGTGGACCGCATCGTCAACATGAACTGGGAAGCCATCCTGCCGCCGCCGACCAGCGCCGGTCGTCAGCATTACCTGACGGCCATCAGCAAGGTCGACGACCAACTGGTGGAAATCATCGACGTCGAGAAAGTCCTCGCCGAAATCGTGCCGTACAACGCCAAGGTCTCCCGCGACAAACTCGACGATCCGGTGCTGGAACGCGCCCGTGGCCGCGAAGTATTGCTGGTGGACGACTCCAACGTGGCGCTCTCGCAATTGCGCGACACCCTCGGCCAGTTGGGCGTGAAGATGCACATCGCCAGCGACGGCCTGAAAGCCCTGAACATGCTCAAGGCCTGGGCGGACACCGGGGTGAACATGACCGACAAACTGCTGATGGTGTTCACCGACGCTGAAATGCCGGAAATGGACGGTTATCGCCTGACCACCGAAATTCGCAACGACCCACGCCTGCGTGGCCTGTACGTGGTATTGCACACCTCGCTGTCCGGCAGTTTCAACGACTCGATGGTGAAGAAGGTCGGGTGCGACAACTTCCTCTCCAAGTTCCAGCCGGACAAACTGGTCGATGTGGTGCGCCAGCGTCTGATGCTCGACGAAGTGCCGGCCTGATCAACCTGTCGAGGCTGACCCTGCGTCAGCCTTTGATTCGCTGACAAAGCTCGTATAGGGTGGCGTTTTGACCCACCAGGGAGCTGGCCATGCTGCGTCTGAGCGCGCTTTATCGTTACCCGCTGAAATCCGCCAAGGGCGAGGTCCTGCAAGGGATCGGCCTGGACAAACTGGGGCTTGAGGGCGACCGACGCTGGATGCTGGTGGACGAGGCCAGCGGGCGATTCCTGACCCAGCGTGCCGAAGCGAAAATGAGCCAGCTGTCGGCGCTGTGGAATGCCAGCGGCGGCCTGACGCTCAGCGCGCCAGGGCATTCGGCAATCGATGTCGCCTTGCCCGGCAGCGACGACGATCTGCGTGGTGTAACCATCTGGCGCGATACCTTGCGCGTACCGGATGCCGGCGAGGAGGCGGCCCGTTGGGTCAGCGAATTCATCGGCAAGCCGACGCGTCTGGTGCAAGTGCCGCTTGAGCGTGCTCGTACGACCCAGGCCGGGTACGGCAACGATGACGACCAAGTGGCATTCGCCGATGGTTTCCCGCTGCTGCTGATCGGTGAGGCATCACTGCAACACCTGTCACAGGAAGTCGGGCGTCCGCTGGAAATGCTGCGGTTCCGGCCGAACCTGGTGATCGAAGGCAGTGATGCTTACGCCGAGGACGGCTGGAAGCGGATTCGTATCGGCGACGTCGAGTTCCGCGTGGTCAAGTCCTGCTCGCGCTGCATTCTCACCACCATTGACCCGAAGACCGGTGAACGCAGCGCCGATCGTGAGCCACTGGCGACCCTGCAGAAAACCCGTGCCCAGGCTGACGGCGCGATGTTCGGCCAGAATCTGGTCAACGACAGCAACGGCCGGCTTGAAGTCGGCATGCCGGTGGAAATCCTCGAATAACCCGCTCTTAAACGAAAAATGCCCGTGTCCGTGGACACGGGCATTTTTCATGACCGCTGGAAACCGGTGTTTCAGCCGCGGTATTCGCACAGGTAAGCGGTGTCGACGGCCACTTTCAGCTGGAACTTGCTGTTGGCTGGCACGTTGAACTGGCTGCCGGCGGCGAAGGTTTCCCAGTCGCTGCTGTCCGGCAGTTTGACAGTCAGTGCGCCCGAGACCACGTGCATGATTTCACGCTGGCTGGTGCCGAATTCGTATTCGCCCGGGGCCATGACGCCGATGGTCGCAGGGCCTTCAGCAGTGCCGAAAGCGATCGACTTGACGGTGCCGTCGAAGTACTCGTTGACTTTAAACATGGGCGATTCCTCTCGAAAATGGCTTAAAAGGGTCAAAAAGGGTCAAAAAGGGTCGGCCAGTATGCACAAGGCACCGGGCGTCGTCATCTGTCTAAAGTGGCAACACCAGTGGCAGCAGGCGTGCGGTATTGCGCGCATCTTCCAGCGCCCGATGCTGCTGACCGGTGAACTGCATGCCCGCCAGTTGCAACGCGCCATTGAGGCCCAGCGGCCGTTCGAGGCGTCGGGCCTTGGCGAAACGCTGTTTGAGGTTCATGTGCGGCACCCGGCTCAGGGCGCTGTCGAGTTGCAGGCGCTGCCATTCCTGAAGCAGTTGCTTGCGGTCGTAATCGCCCCAGCTCGCCCAGCCTTCAAGGCGCGTCTGGTGCTGACCGAGCCAGCGTTCGAACGCCGGCCAGACATCGCTCAACGGCTGCGCCGCGTCGATGTTGGCCTGGGTGATGTGCGTGAGTTCGCGGCAAAACGGCGTCAGCAAGGGGCGCCGCGTCGGTTTGACGAAGCGCTGAAAGTGATCCTGCTCGCGACCGGCGCGATCCACCAGGGTCGCGCCGATCTCGATGATCTCCATTTCCGTAACCGGCCAGCCACCCTCATCGGTGGTGGCTTCCAGATCTATGACCAGCCAATGGGGCATCGCAGGGTTCCTGATTTCCGCGTCCTGATTATTCAGAGCGTAGTCAAACCTTGCGGATGCGCGCGGCGACTACTCGACCTGCAACAGAACCTGACGATTTTTTACCTGATCGCCGACCTTGACCTGCACCCGCTTGAGCACGCCGTCGATGCCGGCCTTGAGCGGGTGCTCCATTTTCATCGCTTCCAGCACCACCAGCAGTTGTCCTTTGCTGACCGGGCTGCCTTCGCTGACGAGCACATCGATGATGGCGCCATCCATCGGGGCTTTCAACGTGCCGGAACTGACGCTGGTCTGACTGTCGATCACGGCGTGAGTTCGATCCACCAGGTGCAGGCTGCCGGGGTGGGTGAACAGCCAGAGCTGCTCGTCGCGCAGGCGATAGGCATGGTGCTGGCGCAGGCCATCGATCTCCAGCGTCACGGCCCCGGTGGTGTGTTCGATGAGTTTAAGTTCGATGACGCGCTCCGCGACCTGCACTTCAAACGCGTTATTTGAACTGGCGCGCAGTTGCACGTTCCAGTCGCGGGCGTCGAGGCCGATGCGATAGAGCAACGGCGCACCGGCGTTATTGCGCCATCCCGACAAAGGGGCGCGGTGTTGCTGCGCGGCGGATTGGTAAAACAGCACCGCCGCGATGGCCAGCTCTTCGGCAGTGGGGGAATAGCCGCGCAGGCATTCGTGGTCGGCAAAGTGCTGCGGAATAAACCCGGTGCCGAACTCTCCGCTGATGAACTGCGGATGCTGCAACAGGCTGGCGAGCAGCCGCTGATTGCTCTGCACGCCCAGCAACACGCTGTCTTGAACCGCACACAACAGTTTGCGCCGGGCCTCTTCACGGGTTGCGCCGTGGGCGATCAGTTTGCCGAGCATCGGGTCGTAGAACGGTGAGATCGACTGCCCTTCGATAAGGCCGTGATCAATCCGCGCACCTCGATCCAGTGCCGGCGCCCAGGCTTCGACACGCCCGGTCTGCGGAAGAAAACCCTGGGCCGGATCTTCGGCGTAGAGGCGCACTTCCATGGCGTGGCCATCGAGTTTCACCTGCGACTGGGTCAGCGGCAGCGGCTGACCTTCGGCGACTGACAGTTGCCACGCCACCAGGTCCAATCCGGTAATCAGTTCGGTCACCGGGTGCTCGACCTGCAACCGGGTATTCATCTCCAGGAAGTAAAACCGGCCATCGGCATCAAGCAAAAACTCCACAGTGCCGGCGCCGACATAGTTCACCGCACGTCCGGCCTTGAGCGCCGCTTCGCCCATCGCCTGACGCAGTTCTTCGGTCATCACCGGGCACGGCGCTTCTTCGATGACCTTCTGGTGGCGGCGCTGAATCGAACAGTCGCGCTCGCCGAGGTAGATCAGGTTGCCGTGGTGATCGCCGAACAGCTGCACTTCGACATGGCGCGGTTCAATCAGCGCCTGTTCGAGGATCAGTTCATCGCTGCCGAAACCGTTCAAGGCTTCCGAGCGCGCCGTGCGCAATTGCGCCGCCAGCTCCTCGGCGTGGTGCACCAGGCGCATGCCGCGCCCGCCACCACCGGCGCTGGCCTTGATCATCAACGGGTATCCGATGCGCTCGGCTTCACGGGTCAGGGTCGCGTCATCCTGCTCGGCGCCTTGATAGCCAGCGATGCATGGGACGCCGGCGGCGAGCATGGCGATTTTCGACTGGCGTTTGCTGCCCATCAGTTCGATGGCTTCGACGCTGGGACCGATGAAGGTCAGGTCGGCCTGTTCGCAAGCCCGGGCGAATTCGGCATTTTCCGAGAGGAAGCCGTAGCCGGGATGGATGGCGTCGGCACCGCTACGCCGGGCGGCGTCGAGGATCGCCGGGATATTCAGGTAGGACTGCTGCACCGGTGCCGGGCCGATGTTCACCGCCTGATCGGCCATCTGCACGTGCAGTGCGTCGGCGTCGGCGTCGCTGAAAACGGCGACCGTGCGATAACCGAGGGCCTGGGCCGTGCGCTGGATGCGGCAGGCGATTTCACCGCGGTTGGCGATCAGGATTTTGTGGAGGGCGGGCATGATAATTTTCCTGAGTTTTTGGCGGTGAATTGAAGGGCCTCATCGCGGGCAAGCCCGCTCCCACAGGGTCAGGTGCTCCATCCGGGTTTGCGCTTTTGCACAAATGCCATCGTGCCTTCGATCCCTTCGGCGCCGGTCACTGCTTCGCTGAACCACTGCGCGGCTTCGTCCAACAGTTCACTCGACGGCTGGCCGGCACTGGCCAACAGCAGTTTTTTCGTCACGGCATTCGCTTCGGGAGCGCAGCAGAGGACATGGTCGAGCACTTCATCCAGCCGCTCGGCGAGCGCCTGTGGATCCTGCTCGACAAAATGCACCAGCCCCAGGCGACGTGCCTGATGGCCGTCGAAGCGGGCGGCGGTCAGGGCCAGGCGGCGGGCTTCTGTGAGACCAATGCGTTGCACCACAAACGGCGCGATCTGCGCCGGCAGCAGACCAAGACTGGTTTCCGGCAAACCGAACTGCGCCTGATGATCGGCGATGGCGATATCGCTGACACACACCAAACCAAAGCCACCCCCGAGCACCGCGCCCTGCAACACCGTGATCAGCACTTGCGGCGCGTGCTGCGCTTCTTCCAGCAACGACCCGAACGCTCGGTTCAACTCGCGATAGGCATCGCTGCCCTGAGCGCGGGCATTGGCCATGTCCTTGATGTCGCCGCCGGCGCAGAAATGCCCGCCGGCACCGCTGAGCACCAGTGCGCGAACGCTGCGGTCATCACGCACGCTGGCCAGCACGGCGCGTAACTCGGCGACCATTTGCAGGCTCATCGCGTTACGGCTTTCCGGGCGATTGAGGGTGATGTGCAACACGCCGTTGTGCCGTTCCAGCCGCAGCGTCTGGCAATCGGGCAGGGCGCTCATTTCTTTTTCCCCGGCAGGATGCCCATCAGTTTGCAGATGATCCCCAGCATGATTTCGTCGGCGCCGCCGCCGATCGATACCAGCCGCACGTCGCGGTAAGCGCGGGCCACCGGGTTGTCCCACATGAAGCCCATGCCGCCCCAGTATTGCAGGCAGCTGTCGCTGACTTCGCGGCCGAGACGCCCGGCCTTGAGCTTGGCCATCGAGGCGAGTCGGGTGACGTCCTGGCCTTTCACGTATTGCTCGGTGGCCTGATAGACCAACGCCCGCAGGCATTCGATTTCGGTCTGCAATTCGGCGAGGCGGAAGTGGATCACCTGGTTGTCGATCAGCGCATTGCCGAAGGTCTTGCGTTCCTTGCAGTACTCGATGGTGCTGTCGACGCAGTATTCCAGACCCTTGATCATGTTGGCCGCGCCGAACAGGCGTTCCTCCTGGAACTGCAGCATCTGCATCATGAACCCGGCGCCTTCGTGGCCGATGCGATTGCGCTGGGGTACGCGCACGTTGTCGAAAAACACTTGGGCGGTTTCCGAGCTGCGCATGCCGAGCTTGTCCAGGTGCGAACTGAGGCTGATGCCCGGTGTGTTCATCGGCACCATGATCAGCGACTTGTTGACGTGCGGCTTGTCGTCCGAGGTGTTGGCCAGCAGGCAGATGAAGTCGGCGCTCGGCGAGTTGGTGATCCACATCTTGCTGCCATTGATCACGTAGTCGTCGCCGTCCTTGCGCGCGGTGGTCTTGAGTCCGGCGACGTCGGAGCCGGCGCCGACTTCCGAGACGCCGATGCAGCCGACCTGCTCGCCGGTGATGGCCGGGCGCAGGAATTCGTCGCGCAACTCATCGGAGCCGAAGCGGGCGAGGGCGGGGGTGCACATGTCGGTCTGCACGCCGATCGACATCGGAATGCCGCCGCAATGGATGGTGCCGAACTCTTCAGCCGCGACGATCGAATAGCTGTAATCCAGGCCCATGCCGCCGAATTTTTCCGGCTTGGAAATCCCCAGCAGACCGAGGTCGCCGGCCTTGCGGAAAATCTCGTGGATCGGAAATCGCCCGGCCTTTTCCCATTCATCGACGTGGGGGTTGATCTCGTGTTCGACGAACTGGCGGACGGTGCGACGCAGGGCTTCGTGTTCCGGGGTGAAGGTCATTTTTATTGTTCTCCTTTAATCCGTGGCGATCAGAACCGGCTGACGCCGAAGCTGTTGGGTTGCAACGTGCGGATGTCGGCTTCGTGGCAGATGTCCAGCAGGTAGCCGAGCAGGGTGCGGGTGTCGCGCGGATCGATCAGCCCGTCGTCCCACAGGTTGGCGCTGCCGTAGAGGGCGGTGGACTGGCTGTCGAGTTTTTGCGCGGTGACCTGTTCCAGCATGTCGAGCATTTTCGGGTCGGGCACCAGTCCGTCCTTGAGCTGCTTGGCTTCGGTGACGATGCGCAACACCTTGCCGGCCTGGGCGCCGCCCATCACGGCGGTGCGGCTGTTGGGCCAGGCGAAGATGAAGCGTGGGTCGAGCCCGCGCCCGCACATTGCGTAGTTGCCCGCGCCGTAGGAACCGCCGACCACGATCGTCAGTTTCGGCACCCGCGCATTGGCCACGGCCTGGATCAGTTTCGAGCCGTGCTTGATCACGCCGTGCTGTTCCGATTCGGTGCCGACCATGAACCCGGTGGTGTTGTGGAAAAACAGCAGAGGTGTCTGGCTCTGGTCGCAGAGCTGAATGAACTGCGCCGCTTTGCTCGCGCCGTTGGGCGTGATCGGGCCGTTGTTGCCGATGAAGCCGCAGGCGCGGCCCTGAATCTTCAGGTGGCCGCAAACAGTCTGCTGATCGAACTCGCCCTTGAACTCCAGGAAGCGCGATTCATCGGCGATACGGGCAATGATTTCTCGCACGTCGTAAGGTTTTTTCGGGTCGTCCGGGATCAGACCGAGCAGTTCGTCGATGGGGTAGAGCGGTTCCTTGAATTGCGGCTCGGGCAGCCACGGCAGTTGCTCGTTCCAGTTCAGCAGGCTGACGATTTCCCGCACCTGACGCACGCCGTCGGCATCGTTTTCGGCGAGGTATTCGGCGGTGCCAGCGACTTGCGCGTGCATCTCGGCGCCACCCAGTTCTTCGTCGGTGGCGACTTCACCGGTCGCTGCTTTAAGCAACGGCGGGCCGGCAAGAAACAGCTTGGCCTTGCCGCGCACCACCACCACGTAATCCGACAGCCCCGGCTGATAAGCGCCGCCGGCGGTTGCAGAACCGTGCACCACGGTGATCTGCGGCAAACCCATGGCCGACATCCGCGCCTGATTGGCAAAACTGCGAGCGCCCTCGACGAAAATCTCCGCTGCGTAATTGAGGTTGGCGCCGCCGCTTTCGGCGAGGGTGATGACCGGCAGTTTGTTTTCCTGGGCGATCTGTTGCAGGCGCAGGGACTTTTTCAGGCCCGACGGGGAAATCGTCCCGCCCTTGATTGCGCTGTTGTTCGCCACGACCAGGGCGCGCACGCCGGAGACGTAGCCGATGCCGGCGATCAAGCCGCCACCGGCCGAGCTGCCGTCCTTGTCGTCGTGGAGTTTATAGCCGGCCAGGCTCGCCAGTTCGAGGAATGGCGCGCCCGGGTCGAGCAGCAGATTCAGGCGCTCACGGGGCAGCAATTGCCCGCGTTTGTCGAATTTCGGTTTGGCTTCGGCGGCCTTGTTCAGCAGGTTCTGTTCGAGTTGCTGGACTTGCTCGATGGCGGCGAGCATGGCCGCGCGGTTGCGGGCGAAGGCTTCGCTGTGCGGATCGAGCTGAGATTGAATGACCGGCATGGCTTACTCCTTGTCCTTCAAAACGTCCGGCATGTAGGCCCGGTGAAAACCGTTGAAGGATTCGCTGTGGGTCGCCTTGTGCAGCGGCCATGCACGACTGCCCAGGCTGGCCGCGCCGTCGATGCGCAAGGTGCTGCCGCTGATGAACGCGGCAGCCGGGCTGAGCAGAAACACGATCGCCGCGCTGACTTCCGATTCGGTGCCGATGCGCTTGAGCGGCACGTGTTCGCGCAAGGTCGGGATCACGGCTTTGAGCGCGCCTTCGTAAGTGTCCATACCGCTGGAAGCGATCCAGCCCGGCGCCACTGCATTCACTCGAACACCGGCATAACCCCATTCGAACGCCGCTGTTTTGGTGAAGTTGTCCATGCCCGAGCGCGCGGCGCCGGAATGGCCCATGCCGGGCATGCCGCCCCACATGTCGGCGAGCATGTTGACGATGCTGCCGCCGTGTTTGCTCATCGACAGGTTGAACACTTCGCGGGCCATCAGGAAACCGCCGACCAGATTGGTCCGCAGTACGGTTTCGAAACCTTTCTGATTGATCGAGGCCAGCGGCGATGGGTACTGGCCGCCGGCATTGTTGACCAGCCCGTGGATCGGCCCGTGTTCGCGGATCAGTTCGCTGACCAGCGCCTTTACGGCTTCTTCGTCACGGATATCGCAAGCCTTCCAGTGGGCGCGACCGCCGTCCTCGGCAATTTCGGCGGCGACGGTTTGCAGCTTTTCCGGTTTGCGTCCGACCAGTACAACGTTGGCCCCGAGCGCCGCCAGTTCATGGGCGGTGCAACGCCCGATGCCACTGCCGCCGCCGGTGACGATGACGGTCTGACCGCTGAACAGATCAGCCCGGAAAATCGATTCGAACGCCATGGTGCCAATCCTCTAGTCGAACTGTTCGGCGATGCTCTGCGGCACCGGGATCTGGATTTCCAGTAGTTGTTGGGCGAAGGCCTTGCCTTGCGGGTCGATGCGCAGACTCGCCACGCCGCCGCCACCAAGGGCGTTTTCCAGCAGGAAGTTGAGGCTGTGGGTGCCCGGCAGATACCAGCGTTCAACCCGGCCGTGAATCGGGTCGAGGACATGGTTCATCCAGTCGACGACCACCGCCGGGGTCAGTGCTTCGGCGATCCACGGCAGGTATTCCGGGCGGCGCGGCATGACGCCGATGTTGCTGTGATTGCCCTTGTCGCCGGAGCGCGCCACGGCCAGTTTCACCAGCGGCACACTCGCGTCGGCGCGGCCCTGGGGTTTGGGCGTTTCGTGGGGCAGGGGCAGATCCTGGCTGTCGAGGATGGCGGGGGCGGGCAGGGCGAACGGGTGAGATTCGCCGGCGATGTCGATCTGCAATGTGCAGGCGCTTTTGTCGATCAGGAACGAGAACAGCCGGATCAGCGGATACACCGTCGGCCGCCCGCCGACGATGCCGGTCAGCCCCGGCGCCATGCCGGTCGCGGCCTGGGCGATTTCCCGGGAGAACAGGATCAAGGCTTGTTTGTTCGGGTGACGCACGGCGAGTTTGATCACCACTTCGCGACTGTCACGGCGCTGGCCGTGAGGGCCGTAGGTGGCTTCGCTGCCGAGCAGTTCGACGTGGGTTTCGGTGTAGGGGCCGAGGCTTTTCTGGTCGAGCATTTCCGAGGTTTTATCGAGGATCGCCTGGCTGACGCGCCGGGCTTTCTCTACGGCATCGATGCCGGCGATCAGGCAACTGGCGGCGCAACGGAAACCGTCCGGATACGTTGCGCTGACCTTGTATTGGTCGCTGGGCGGCAAGCCTTTGGCGCCGTGGACCCGGACGGCGTTTTTGCCCTGTTGCTGGAGTTTGACCTGGCTGAAATCGCAGACCACATCGGGTAACAGATAGGCCTGCGGATCGCCGATTTCGTAGAGCATCTGCTCGCCGACGGTCAGCGGCGTGACCAGCCCGCCGGAGCCTTCGGGTTTGCTGACGATGAACTGGCCATCGGCGCTGACTTCGACGATCGGGAAACCGATGTGTTCGTAATCCGGCACGTCACGCCAGTCGGTGAAATTGCCGCCGGTGCACTGCGCGCCGCATTCGATGATGTGCCCGGCCAGAGCGGCTTGTGCGAGTTTGTCGTAGTCGTGCCACGACCAACCGAATTCATGCACCAGCGCGGCACTCACTACTGCGCTGTCGACCACCCGGCCGGTGATGACGATGTCGGCGCCCAGACGCAGCGCTTCGACAATGCCCGGTGCGCCGAGGTAGGCGTTGGTCGACACGCACATTGGCGGCAGCGGGGCGCCGCTGAACATTTCCGTAATGCCTTGGGTGGCAAGTTGTTTGAATTGCGGTTGCAGGTCATCGCCCGACAGCACGGCGATTTTCAGCGCTACGCCAGCCTTGTCGCAGGCCGCTTGCAGGGCGGCGGCGCAGGCCTTTGGATTGACCCCGCCGGCATTGCTGATGACGCGAATGTTCTGTTCCGCCAGTTGCGGCAGCAATGGCGCGAGGACTTCGATGAAATCGCCGGCGAACCCGGCCTGCGGGTCCTTCATGCGCGCGCCGGCCATGATCGACATGGTGATTTCGGCCAGGTAGTCGAAGACCAGATAATCCAGCTGTCCTGCGGCCACCAGCTGCGCGGCGGCGGTCGAGGTGTCTCCCCAGAATGCGCTGGCGCATCCGATGCGAACCGTGGTGGGCATTTTGATCTCCGACTCAGGAACCTGTGACAGAAGTGCATCGAGGCTACCAAGCAAGCGCTTGGTTTGTAAACAGCTGAAATTATCTTCTGCCCAAGCGCTTGCTTGGTACCCGCCGGCGGCTTAAATTGCCCGCGCAATCCCGCCGTTTCTGCGGCGTACGGCGCATTTGACTGATCGACTGTAGGAGAGAACGGGTGGACGAGCAAAAAGCCCTGAGGGTCATGCGTGAACTGGTCGATGCCGGCCAGCTGACCGATCCGGACAGCGCTCGCGGCAAATTGCTGCAAGTGGCGGCCCACCTGTTTCGCAACAAAGGCTACGAGCGCACCACGGTGCGCGATCTGGCCGGTGCCGTGGGGATTCAGTCCGGCAGCATCTTTCATCACTTCAAGAGCAAGGATGAAATCCTGCGGGCGGTGATGGAAGAAACCATCCGCTACAACACCGCGCTGATGCGTGCGGCCCTTGCCGATGCTGCCGATGTGCGCGAGCGGGTGCTGGCGCTGATCCGCTGCGAATTGCAGTCGATCATGGGCGGCAGCGGCGAGGCGATGGCGGTGCTGGTGTATGAATGGCGCTCGCTGTCCGAGGATGGCCAGGCAAAAGTGCTGGCGCTGCGCGACATCTACGAAGACCTCTGGCTGCAAGTGCTGGGCGAGGCCAAAGAGGCGGGGTTCATCCGTGGCGACGTGTTCATTACCCGACGTTTTCTCACGGGCGCATTGTCCTGGACCACCACCTGGTTCCGCGCCGGCGGCAGCCTGAGCCTGGATCAACTGGCCGAAGAAGCGCTGATTCTGGTACTCGAAGAGCGCTAGACGCTTTCTATCGGGTCGGGAAACTGGCTAACTGGGCGAAACCGCCTAGCTTGAATGCAATGATCGGTACTTTTTCGGGGAGTGGGGTGTTTTGAAGTCTTCGCCAATTCGGACGGCCGCAGGGCTGATGCTCGCAGCGCTGGCTGCATCATGGGTATTGTCTGCTCCGGCGGCGCAAGTGGTTCGGGTGGGCGCGGCGCATTTTCCGCCCTACACCATTCGCCCGGAAAACGGCGCCGACACCGGTCTGCTGCCAGAGTTGGTCGCGGCTTTGAACAGCGCCCAGAGCGACTATCGTTTCGAACTGGTGCCCACCTCGATTCCTCGCCGGTTTGGCGATTTCAAGGATGGCCGCACCGACATGGCTATCTTCGAAAACCCGGAGTGGGGCTGGAAAGACATTCCCCACGTCACCGTCGACATGGGCCTGGAGGACGCGGAGATTTTCGTCGCGCAGAACAAGCCCGGACGCCAGCAGAATTACTTCGCCGATCTCAAGGGCAAACGACTGGCGCTGTACAGCGGCTATCACTATGAATTCGCCAACTTCAATGCCGATCCCAAATACCTCGCGGAAACCTACAGCGCCACGCTGACCTATTCCCACGACAGCAACCTGTTGATGGTCTTGCGCGGGCGCGCGGACATTGCGTTGGTGACCCGCTCGTACCTGTTCGATTACCTGCTGCGCAACGAAAAGGTGCGCGACGAGTTGCTGGTGTCCCAGCGCATCGACCAGATCTACCACCATTACGCGATTCTCAGTCCGAAGGCGCCGATCACCGGCGAAGCGTTCGGCAAGCTGCTGCAAGGCCTGCGCGACAACGGACAGATGCTGAAGATCTTCGATCCGTACAAGATTGCGGTGGTACCGGTGCCGCATCAATGACCGGCGGTTTTTCGCGTCCGGCCTAAATTTCCCGCCCCGGCTCACGTCCCATCGTTGAACTGTCGACGATTATCGTGAGCCCGACCCATGTCCAATCTGAATGACCTGACTGCCCTGGCCCTGCCTTCGGGCAGCCAACTGGTAGCCGATGCCACCGAAAGCCGTCTGAGCCTGAGCCTGGACGGGCAACCGCTGATTCGCCTGCGTCTCGATCGTGAAGGCCTGGGTGCGATCCAGGTCGATGAACGTTATGCGTTGCCGCCAGGCCAGGCGCTGTGGGCGGCCTGTTATTGGTTGTTTGCCCAGGATCCGGCGCGTCAGCAATTGATCTGGCAACTGGATCAGTCGCCGACCGAAGCCTTGTTCAGCGGTTTGCTGGTGGGCACTGAAGTGGCGGGCGAATATCGCTGCGAGCGCACGCTGTTCTGGCAACTGCCGCAACCGTGGCTCGGCACCTCGCTGACGGGCAGTTATCCGCAGCAGATGGTCATCAGCAACGGCAAGCGCCATCCGCTGCGACCAGTGAAACCGCGCGGTGAGGTCTACCGACGTTTCGATGCGCGTCTCGGTGCCTGGATTTCTCTGCGAACGGTGGAGATCGAGCAGGATCTTGCGCGTTTCAATCGCTGGCAGAACAGCCCGCGAGTCGCCAGTTTCTGGCAGGAAGAGGGCAGTCTCGAACAGCATCGCGAGTACCTGAGCAAGCTCGATGCCGACCCGCACACCTTGACGTTGATTGGCTGTTTCGACGATCAGCCGTTTGCCTATTTCGAAGCCTACTGGGCCAAGGAAGACCGCATCGCGCCGTTCTACGATGCCGACAATTACGATCGCGGCATTCACATGCTGGTCGGGGAAGAAGACCATCGCGGCCCGCACAAAGTGGCGAGCTGGCTGTCGGCGCTGGTGCACTACCTGTTCCTGGATGATCCGCGCACTCAACGAGTTGTCGCCGAACCGCGCGCCGACAACGCGAAGATGATCGGCCACATGCACAACCAGTGCTTCCACTGCGAAAAGGAATTCGACTTCCCGCACAAGCGTGCGGCGCTGATGATCCTCGGGCGCGAGCGCTTTTTCGACCGGTGCACGCTGGTGTGATATTTCGCTGAAAACAAAAAAGATCGCAGCCCTTCGACGAAGGCTGCGATCTTTTTTTGCGGCTGATTCTTGTCAGCGACGGTTCGCGGACATGGCATCGGCGCGGCTGCCGGATACCTTGCGGCAATGCACCAGCGCATCACGAATCATGAAGTTGACCAGGGTCGGCGAAACGCCGAGTTCCTTGGCGATGTCCTTCTGCGGCACGCCGTGCAGACGGTACATCTCGAACGCGTAGCGGGTGCGGACCGGCAACTCGGTCAGCGCATCGGCGATGTGTTCCAGGGTCGAGAAGTTGATGTGCGAGGTTTCCGGCGAAGCGCCCTGAATGACCACGTTCAACCCTTCCTCCTCGGGGCCGGCGTACTTCTGCTCCAGCGCCTGTTTGCGGTAGTGATCGATCGCCAGATTGCGCACGATCTGGAACAGATAACTCAGCTGGGCCTTGATCGACGACGTGATCGGTGGGGCCGACTGCAGTCGGAAGAACGCATCCTGCACCACATCTTCGGCGCGTGACCGGCAGCCGGTAATGCGGGCTGCAATCTTGACCAGAATCAGTCGATTGTCGACGAATGCCTGAAGTAGCGGTGAATCGCACCTGCTTGTGGATACTTGTTCCGTCATGGAAATCACCTTGCTGCCAATAGGTTAGTGGGACGCCTGGGGGACGGGGCCGTCCTACACATCGAGCGACAAATTATGTTGAATGATAATGATTGTCAATTGAGAAAGAGAACTAATGATCCATAACGGTGCGATCCGTGAACTGCGACACGCCGCCGCACTTGCCCAAGCGCCCAGCCCCGTTGGTGATCCAGCCTGCCGACTAATTATTTCAAGACGTCATCCGTTCTCATTGGTGAATGGATCCGGGTACGCAGCCCCGGACCTACCGCATTCCAATGCCTTGCACGGTCGGCGAAGACCGTGTCCCGCATGCCTTGCACGGGCATGCCGCAGCCAACCCGATTCCACCAGCAAGCCGAATTCAGGCAGGAAACCTCATGACCGACGCGTTCGAACTCCCCAGCACCCTGGTCCAAGCCCTCCAGCGCCGCGCGGCCCTGACGCCGGATCGGCTGGCCTTGCGCTTTCTCGCCGAAACCGAGGAGCAGGCTGTGGTGCTCAGTTATCGCGAACTCGATCAGCGCGCGCGGACCATCGCGGCAGCGTTGCAAGCCGAGGCCGGTTTCGGTGATCGCGCAGTGTTGCTGTTCCCGAGCGGCCCGGATTACGTCGCGGCGTTCTTTGGTTGCCTGTACGCGGGCGTGATCGCGGTGCCGGCCTATCCGCCGGAGTCGGCCAAGCGTCACCATCAGGAACGCCTGCTGTCGATCATCGCCGACGCCGAACCGCGCCTGCTGCTGACCAGTGCCGACCTGCGCGACGCCTTGCAGCAAATCGAAGGTGCGCCGCCGCTGTTGTGCGTCGACACCCTTGACGCTTCGCTGGCCGAACGCTGGGTCGAGCCGACCCTGCCGCTAGACCACATCGCCTTCCTGCAATACACCTCCGGCTCCACCGCGCTACCCAAGGGTGTGCAGGTCAGCCACGGCAACCTGGTGGCCAACGAACTGCTGATTCGCCACGGCTTCGGCATCGATGTGAACCCGGACGACGTGATCGTCAGCTGGCTGCCGCTGTACCACGACATGGGCCTGATCGGCGGTCTGCTGCAACCGATCTTCAGCGGCGTGCCGTGCATACTGATGTCGCCGGCGTACTTCCTCGGCCGGCCGTTGCGCTGGCTCGAAGCGATCAGCCAATACGGCGGCACCATCAGCGGCGGACCGGACTTTGCCTACCGTCTGTGCAGCGAGCGGGTCAGCGAATCGGCGCTGGAACGCCTCGACCTGAGCTGCTGGCGCGTGGCCTATTCCGGCTCAGAGCCGATCCGTCTCGACACCCTCGAGCGCTTCGCCGAGAAATTCACCGCGTGTGGCTTCAGCGAAAGCAGCTTCATGGCGTCCTACGGTCTGGCCGAAGCGACCCTGTTCGTCGCCGGCACACCGCGCGGCACTGGCATTCCTGCGCTGCGCGTGGACGATCAAGCCCTGGCACAGAACCGCGCCGAGCCGGGCGAGGGCAGCCCGATCATGAGTTGCGGCATCAGCCAGCCCGAGCATGCCGTGCTGATCGTAGAGCCGAATACCCTCGAAGAACTGGCCGACAACGCCGTCGGTGAAGTCTGGGCAACCGGCCCGAGCATCGCCCACGGCTACTGGCGCAACCCCGAGGCCAGCGCCAAGACCTTCGTGCAGCACGCCGGCCAGACCTGGCTGCGCACCGGTGACCTGGGCTTCATTCGCGACGGTGAACTGTTCATCACCGGACGCCTGAAAGACATGCTGATCGTGCGCGGTCACAACCTCTATCCGCAGGACCTCGAGAAGACGGTCGAGAACGAAGTGGAAGTGGTGCGCAAGGGCCGCGTCGCAGCATTCGCCGTCAATCAGAATGGCGAAGAAGGCATCGGCATCGCGGCGGAAATCAGCCGCAGCGTGCAGAAAATTCTACCTCCCGAAGCGCTGATCAAAGCCATCCGCCAGGCCGTGGCCGAGGCGTATCAGGAAGCGCCGAGTGTGGTGGTGCTGCTCAATCCGGGCGCGCTGCCGAAGACCTCCAGCGGCAAGCTGCAACGTTCGGCCTGCCGCAATCGTCTGGCTGACGGCAGCCTCGACAGCTATGCGGTGTTCCCGTCGGCCACCGCTGAAAACGCTCATGACTCGACCGCGTCCGCCTCCGAACTGGAAGCGTTGATCGGCAGAATCTGGGCCGAGCAGTTGAACGTCAAACAGGTCAACGCCGACGACCACTTCTTCCTGCTTGGCGGTAACTCGATCGCCGCCGCCCAAGTGATCGCCAAGGTGCGCGAAGAGCTGAGCCTGGAGCTGAACCTGCGTCTGCTGTTCGAAGCCCCGACCCTGTCCGCGTTCGCCGCAACCGTGGCGCAACAGCAACAGGACGGCGGCAGCGCCCAAGGCGAAATCACCGCGCTGTCGCGCAACGAAGCCTTGCCGCAATCCCTGGCGCAAAACCGTCTGTGGATCACTTGGCAGCTCGATCCGCAGAGCAGCGCCTACAACATCCCCGGTGCCCTGCGCCTGCGTGGCGAACTGGACGAAGACGCCCTGCGCGCCAGTTTCCAGCAACTGATCGAACGCCACGAATCCCTGCGTACGCGCTTCTTCGAACGCGACGGCGTGGCCCTGCAACAGGTCGGAGCAGCGGGTGAGTTCAACCTGCAACTGATCGACATCAGCGACCTGCCGCCCGGCGAACGTGAAGCCCGCGCACAACAGATCCGCGAAGACGAAGCCCGCACCCAGTTCGACCTGGAGAAAGGCCCGCTGCTGTGGGTGACGCTGGTTCGACTCGACGACGAAGATCACCAGTTACTGGTGACCATGCACCACATCATCGCCGACGGTTGGTCGCTGAACGTGCTGATCGACGAGTTCTCGCGCCTGTACGCCGCCGCATCCCAAGGCCTGCGCGCCGAACTCGCGCCGCTGCCAACCCAATACGCCGACTACGGCAGCTGGCAGCGCCAATGGCTGGCGCAAGGCGAGGGCGAGCGGCAACTGGCGTACTGGAAAGCGCAATTGGGTGACGAGCATCCGACCCTGGAACTGGCGACCGACCATCCGCGTTCGACCAAGCAAAAACACAGCGCCGCGCGCCACAGCGTTCGCCTCGGAATCAGCCTCAGCGATGCCATTCGCCAGACGGCCCAGGCTTATCAGTCCACGCCATTCATGCTGCTGCTCTCGGCGTTCCAGAGCCTGTTGCATCGCTACAGCGGCCAGCGCGACATTCGCATCGGCGTGCCGAACGCCAACCGTCCGCGTCTGGAAACCCAGGGCCTGATCGGCTTCTTCATCAACACCCAGGTGCTGCGCGCCGACGTCGATTCGCGTCTGCCGTTCACCGAATTGCTGGCGCAAACCCGTCAGGCGGCTCTCGGTGCGCAGGCGAATCAGGACCTGCCGTTCGAACAACTGCTCGAAGCCTTCCCGCAGGCCCGCGAACAAGGTCTGTTCCAGGTCATGTTCAACCACCAGCAGCGCGACCTGAGTGCGCTCAAACGTCTGCCGGGCCTGCTCGCCGAAGAGCTGCCGTGGCACAGCCGCGAAGCCAAGTTCGATCTGCAACTGCACAGTGAAGAAGACCGTAACGGTCGCCTGACGCTGTCCTTCGACTACGCCGATGAGCTGTTCGACGCGGCGACCATCGGACGTCTCGCCGAGCATTTCAGCAACCTGCTGCGTGCAGTCTGCGAACGTCCGGAACAAGCCATCGGTGACCTACCGCTGCTGACCGCCACCGAACACACTCAGCAAAACACCTGGAACGTCGCTCCGTGCACCCCGGCGCAACAATGGCTGCCGGAACTGCTCAACGAACAGGCCCGTCAGACCCCGGTTCGCACCGCGCTGGTATGGGACGGTGGCAGCCTCGACTTTGCCGAACTGCACGCTCAGGCCAACCGTTTGGCCCATTACCTGCGCGACAAGGGCGTCGGCCCGGATGTGTGCGTGGCCATCGCCGCCGAGCGTTCACCGCAATTGCTGATCGGCCTGCTGGCGATCGTCAAGGCCGGTGGCGCCTACGTGCCGCTGGACCCGGATTACCCGGCCGATCGTCTGGCCTACATGCTCAGCGACAGCGGTGTCGAACTGCTGCTGACCCAGACCGCATTGCTCGACCGCTTGCCGGCCAGCGAAGGCGTCAGCGTGATCGCCATGGATACCCTGCATCTGGAGAACTGGCCGAGCCAGGCACCGGGCCTGCACCTGCACGATGACAACCTTGCCTACGTGATTTACACCTCCGGCTCCACCGGCCAACCGAAAGGCGTGGGCAACACCCACGCGGCGCTGGCCGAGCGTCTGCAATGGATGCAGAACAGCTATCGCCTGAACGACACCGACGTGTTGATGCAAAAGGCGCCGATCAGTTTCGACGTGTCGGTGTGGGAGTGCTTCTGGCCGCTGATCACCGGCGCACGCCTGCTGATCGCCGGCCCCGGTGAACACCGTGATCCGCACCGCATTGCACAGCTGGTTCAGCAATACGGCGTGACCACGCTGCACTTCGTGCCGCCGCTGCTTTCGCTGTTCATCGATGAACCGTTGAGCGCCGAATGCACCAGCCTGCGTCGCGTGTTCTCCGGCGGTGAAGCGCTGCCGGCGGAACTGCGCAACCGCGTGCTGGCGCAACTGCCGGCGGTGCAACTGCACAACCGTTACGGCCCGACCGAAACCGCGATCAACGTCACTCACTGGCATTGCAGCGTGGCGGATGGCGAGCGTTCGCCGATTGGTCGTCCGCTGGGCAACGTGGTTTGCCGCGTGCTCGACAGCGATCTGAATCCAGTGCCGGCCGGTGTGCCGGGTGAACTGTGCATCAGCGGCATCGGCCTGGCCCGTGGTTATCTCGGCCGCCCGGCGCTGACCGCCGAACGTTTCGTGGTCGATCCGCTGGGCGAGCAGGGCGCGCGTCTGTACCGCACCGGTGACCGCGCACGCTGGACGAATGATGGCGTGATCGAATACCTCGGCCGTCTCGATCAGCAGGTCAAACTGCGCGGCTTCCGCGTCGAGCCGGAAGAAATCGAAGCGCGTCTGCTGGCTCAGGATGGCGTCGCTCAGGCTGCCGTGCTGGTGCGTGAAACCGTCGCTGGTCCGCAACTGATCGGCTACTTCACCGCTACTGATGCCAGTGAAGATCAGGACGGGCAAATCGCTCGCCTGAAAGCCGCACTGGCTGCCGAGCTGCCGGAATACATGGTTCCGGCGCAACTGATGCGCCTGGACGCAATGCCCCTGAGCCCGAGCGGCAAACTCGACCGCCGCGCCTTGCCCGAGCCGCAATGGCAGGTGCGCGAACACGTCGAGCCGGTCACCGAGCTGGAGCAGCAGATCGCCGCGATCTGGCGCGAAGTGCTGGGCCTGAAACAGGTCGGCCTGCGCGACGACTTCTTCGCCCTCGGCGGTCACTCGCTGCTGGCCACCCAAATCATCTCCCGCACTCGTCAGGCCTGCGACGTCGAGTTGCCGCTGCGTGCCTTGTTCGAACACAGCGAACTGGGTGATTTCGCCGAACAGATCCGCCAGATTCAGGCCAGTGGCCGCACCAACAAACAGCCGCCGATCGACAAGGTTGATCGCAGCAAACCGGTGCCGCTGTCCTATTCCCAACAGCGCATGTGGTTCCTCTGGCAGATGGAGCCGGACAGCCCGGCGTACAACGTCGGCGGCATGGCGCGCCTGCGGGGCGTGCTGGATGTCGGGCGTTTCGAAGCGGCGCTGCAATCGCTGATCCTGCGCCACGAAACCCTGCGCACCACGTTCCCGAGCATCGATGGCGTGGCCCGTCAGCAGGTGCATGCCGAGACGGGCGTGCGCATGGACTGGAAGGATTTCTCAAGACTCGCCGCCGACGAGCGCGAGCAGAAAGTCCAGCAACTGGCCGACGACGAAGCGCACCTGCCGTTCGATCTGGAGACCGGCCCGCTGCTGCGCGCCTGTCTGGTCAAGACCGCCGAGCAAGAACATTACTTCGTCCTGACCCTGCACCACATCGTCACCGAAGGCTGGGCGATGGACATCTTCGCCCGTGAGCTCAGCGCGCTGTACGAAGCGTTTGTCGATGACCGCGAATCTCCGCTGGAACCGTTGCCGGTGCAGTACCTCGACTACAGCGTCTGGCAGCGCAACTGGCTGGAGTCCGGCGAGCGTCAGCGTCAGCTCGATTACTGGACCGCGCAACTGGGCCGCGAGCATCCGTTGCTGGAATTGCCGGGCGACCGTCCGCGTCCGCCGGTGCAAAGTCACCAGGGCGAGCTGTTCCGTTTCGACCTCAGCGACGATCTCGCCGCACGGGTCCGGGCGTTCAATGCGCAGAACGGTCTGACCCTGTTCATGACCATGACCGCCGCCCTTGCGACCCTGCTTTACCGCTACAGCGGCCAGACCGATCTGCGTATCGGCGCGCCGGTTGCCAACCGGATTCGTCCGGAAAGCGAAGGCCTGATCGGTGCGTTCCTCAACACTCAAGTGTTGCGTTGCCAGCTCGACGGCCAGATGTCGGTCGGCGAATTGTTCGAGCAAGTGCGCCACACCGTGATCGAAGGTCAGTCCCATCAGGACCTGCCGTTCGACCATCTGGTTGAAGCTTTGCAACCACCGCGCAGCGCCGCGTACAACCCGTTGTTCCAGGTGATGTGCAACGTGCAGCGCTGGGAATTTCAGCAGAGCCGCATGCTCGCCGGCATGACTGTTGAGTACCTGGCCAACGATGCGCGGGCGACCAAGTTCGACCTCAACCTGGAGGTCACCGACCTCGACCATCGCCTCGGTTGCTGCCTGACGTACAGCACTGACTTGTTCGACGAGCCGACCATTGCGCGCATGGCCAAACATTGGCGCAACCTGCTGGAAGCGCTGATCGCTGACCCGCAGCAGCGTCTCAGCGAATTGCCGCTGCTCGATGCGCCTGAGCAACAGCAATTGCTCGACAGCCTAGGCGTCGAGCCGGGCGAGCGTCGTCTCGACCAGTGCATCCATCACCTGTTCGCCGAGCAGGCACTGGCGCGCAAAGACGCGCCGGCCCTGACCTTCGCCGGGCAGACCCTGAGCTACGCCGAACTCGACGCCCGCGCCAACCGTCTGGCCTGGGCCTTGCGTGAGCGCGGTGTCGGCCCGCAAGTGCGGGTCGGTCTGGCGCTGGAGCGTTCGCTGGAAATGGTCGTCGGCCTGCTGGCGATTCTCAAGGCCGGCGGCGCCTATGTGCCGCTGGACCCGGAATACCCGCTCGACCGCCTGCATTACATGATCGAAGACAGCGGCGTCGGCCTGTTGCTCAGCGACCGCGCGATGTTCAAGGCCCTCGGCGAACTGCCGTCGAACGTGGCGCGCTGGTGCCTGGAAGACGACAGTGTTGCGCTGGCCGATTACCCGGCTACCGAGCTGCCGTTTATCAGCCTGCCGCAGCATCAGGCGTACCTGATTTACACCTCGGGTTCCACCGGCAAGCCGAAAGGCGTGGTGGTGTCCCACGGTGAAATTGCCATGCACTGCCAGGCCGTGATCGAGCGCTTCGGGATGCGTCCGGACGATTGCGAGCTGCACTTCTATTCGATCAACTTCGACGCGGCCACCGAGCGTCTGCTGGTGCCGCTGCTCAGCGGTGCGCAGGTAGTGTTGCGTGCGCAGGGGCAGTGGGACGCGGAAGAAATCTGCGGCCTGATCCGTGAACATCGGATCAATATTCTCGGTTTCACCCCGAGCTACGGCAGCCAGTTGGCGCAATTCCTCGCGACGCAAAACGACATCCTGCCGGTGCGCATGATCATCACCGGCGGCGAAGCGTTGACCGGCGAACACCTGCAACGGATTCGCGCAGCGTTCAAACCGAGCCTGTTCTTCAACGCCTATGGCCCGACCGAAACCGTGGTCATGCCGCTGGCCAGCCTTGCGCCGGAAGTATTGGAGGAGGGCGCTGGCAGTGTGCCGATCGGCAGCGTGATCGGTGATCGCGTGGCCTACATTCTCGACGCCGATCTGGCGCTGGTGCCGCAAGGCGCGACCGGTGAATTGTTCGTCGGCGGCGCCGGTCTGGCGGTGGGGTATCACGAGCGTGCAGGCATCACTGCCGAACGTTTCGTCGCCGACCCGTTTGCTGCCGATGGTGGGCGCATGTATCGCACAGGCGACCTGGTGCGCCAGCGTACCGACGGTCTGGTGGAGTACCTGGGGCGGATCGACCATCAGGTGAAGATCCGTGGTTTCCGGATCGAACTGGGCGAGATCGAAACCCGCCTGCTCGATCACGATTCGATCCGCGAAGCGGTGGTGCTGGCGCTGGATGCGCCGAGCGGCAAGCAACTGGTTGGCTATCTGGTGACCGAGGTCGCTTCGCGAAGCGAAGCCGAGCAAGCCGAACTGCGCGAAGCGCTGAAGGTGCACCTGAAGACACAACTGCCGGACTACATGGTGCCGACCCATTTGATTCTGTTGACCAGCATGCCGCTGACCGCCAACGGCAAGCTCGACCGCCGTGCCTTGCCAGCGCCGGATCCGGAGCTCAATCGTCAGGATTACGTAGCGCCAAGCAACGAACTGGAACAGACCCTGGCGCAGATCTGGTGCGAGGTGCTCAACGTTGAACAGGTTGGTCTGAACGACAACTTCTTTGAACTGGGCGGCGACTCGATCCTGTCGATTCAAGTGGTCAGCCGGGCGCGTCAGCAGGGTATTCACTTCAGCCCTCGTGACCTGTTCCAGCACCAGACCGTGCAGACGTTGGCCGCTGTCGCCAGTCGCAGTGAAACCGTGACCGCCGAGCAAGGTCTGGTGTCCGGCGAGTCGCGTCTGACGCCGATCCAGCACTGGTTCTTCGACACCGAGATTCCCGAGCGTCAGCACTGGAACCAGGCGTTGCTGCTGGAGCCGACTGTTGTGCTTGAACCGCATCGTCTGGAACAGGCGTTGCTGGCCGTGATCGAGCAGCATGACGCCCTGCGTCTGCGCTTCACCGAGGCCAACGGCACATGGCGAGCGACCCATCAACCGGTGACCGATGCCGCCGTGCTGTGGCAAGTCCGGGTACCGTCGATGGACAAGTGCGCCGCGCTGTTTGCTGATGCCCAGCGCAGTCTCGACCTTGCCCAAGGCCCGCTGCTACGCGCAGTGTTGGTCGATGGGCCGGACGCTCAGCAACGACTGTTCATCGCGATTCATCACCTGGTGGTCGACGGTGTGTCATGGCGCGTTCTGCTTGACGATCTGCAAACCGTGTATCGCCAGCTCGACGCCGATCAGTCGGTGAAACTGCCGGCGAAAACCAGCGCCTTCAAGGACTGGGCGGCGCGTTTGCAGGCCTACGCCGGCAGCGAATCCCTGCGCGAAGAACTGAGCTGGTGGCAGGCGCAGCTCGCCGGTCCGAATGCCGATTTGCCGTGCGAACGTCCTGAAGGCGGTCGCGAGAATCGTCACGCGCAAACCGTCAGCGTGCGACTGGATGCCGAGCGCACCAAACAACTGCTGCAACAGGCACCGAGCGCCTATCGCACGCAGGTCAACGACCTGTTGCTGACCGCACTGGCCCGCGTGCTGTGCCGCTGGAACGGTCAGCCGTCGGCACTGATTCAACTGGAAGGCCACGGCCGCGAAACCCTGTTCGACGAGATCGACCTGACCCGCACCGTCGGCTGGTTCACCAGCGCCTATCCGTTGCGTCTGACCCCGCACAACATCGAAGAAGCCGCGGGGCAGGGCGCTTCGATCAAGGCGATCAAGGAACAGCTGCGCGCCGTGCCGCACAAAGGTCTGGGCTATGGCGTGCTGCGTTATCTGGCCGATGACGCCAGCCGTCAGAGCATGGCGGCGTTGCCGAACGCACCGATAACCTTCAACTACCTCGGCCAGTTCGATCAGAGTTTCGGCAGCGACGCGCTGTTCCGGCCACTGGATGAATCGGTCGGTGCGGCCCACGATCCGCACGCACCACTGCCGAACGAGTTGAGCGTCGACAGTCAGGTGTACGGCGGGGAACTGCTGCTGCGCTGGACCTTCAGCGCAGAACGCTACGACGTGCAGACCATCAACGAACTGGCCGATGCCTACGTCGGCGAGTTGCAGAGCCTGATCGAACATTGCCTGCAGGACGAAGCCGGTGGCCTGACGCCGTCGGACTTCCCGCTGGCGAAACTGACCCAGGCGCAACTCGACGCACTGCCGGTGCCGGCGGCGCACATCGAAGACGTGTACCCGCTGACCCCGATGCAGGAAGGCATGCTGCTGCACACCTTGCTCGAGCCGGGCACCGGTCTGTACTACATGCAGGATCGCTATCGCATCAACAGCGAACTCGATCCCGAGCGTTTCGCCCAGGCGTGGCAAGCGGTGGTCGCCCGTCACGAAGCGCTGCGTGCGTCGTTCTGCTGGAACGTCGGCGAAGACATGCTGCAAGTGATCCACACCCCGGGTCGCACGCCGATCGAGTATCTGGACTGGAGCGCCATCGCTGACGCCGAGCAGGAGCCGAAACTGCAAGCGCTGCTCAAGGCCGAGCGTGAAGCCGGTTTCGATCTGCTCAATCAGGCACCGTTCCACCTGCGCCTGATCAAGGTCGGCGCGGCGCGTTACTGGTTCATGATGAGCAACCACCACATCCTGATCGATGCCTGGTGCCGTTCGCTGCTGATGAACGATTTCTTCGAGATCTACACCGCCCTCGGCGAAGGTCGCGAAGCACAATTGGCGGTGCCGCCGCGCTACCGCGATTACATCGGCTGGCTGCAACGCCAGAGCCTGGCCGAGGCGCGTCAGTGGTGGCAGCAGAACCTGCAAGGTTTCGAGCGCACTACGCCGATCCCGAGCGACCGTCCGTTCCTGCGTGAACACGCCGGTGAAAGCGGCGGCATGATCGTCGGCGACCGCTACACCCGACTGAATGTCGAGGACGGCGCTCGTCTGCGCGAGTTGGCCCAGGCCCATCAACTGACCATCAACACCTTCGCCCAAGCGGCGTGGGCACTGGTACTGCGACGCCTGAGCGGTGATCGCGACGTGCTGTTTGGCGTGACCGTGGCCGGGCGCCCGGTGGAAATGCCGGAGATGCAACGCACTGTCGGCCTGTTCATCAACAGTATCGCGCTGCGGGTGCAGATCCCGGCGGACGACCAGCGCGCCAGTGTGCGTCAGTGGCTGAGCGCTCTGCTCGACAGCAACATGCAACTGCGCGAGTACGAATACCTGCCGCTGGTGAACATCCAGGAGCAGAGCGAACTGCCGAAAGGCCAGCCGCTGTTCGACAGCCTGTTCGTGTTCGAAAACGCCCCGGTGGAAGTTTCGGTACTGGACCGTGCGCAGAGCCTCAACGCGACCTCGGATTCGGGCCGTACCCACACCAACTTCCCGCTGACGGCGGTGTGCTATCCGGGCGATGACCTCGGTCTGCATCTGTCTTACGACCAGCGCTACTTCGACGAGTCGACCATCGAACGCATGCTCGGCGAGTTCAAGCGTCTGCTGCTGGCGCTGGTCGACGGCTTCCATGGCGACATGGCTGACTTGCCGCTGCTGGGCCATGAGGAACAGGACTTCCTGCTCCACGGTTGCAACCAGAGTGAGCACGACTATCCGCTGGAGCAGAGCTACGTCGAACTGTTCGAAGCGCAGGTCGCGCAACATCCGCAACGCATTGCTGCCAGTTGCCTCGATCAGCAGTTGAGCTACGAGCAACTGAACGTCAACGCAAACCGGCTCGGCCATGCACTGGTCACGGCCGGGGTGCAGATGGATCAACCGGTGGCGCTGCTGGGCGAACGTAATCTGGATCTGCTGGGCATGATCATCGGCAGCTTCAAGGCCGGTGCCGGTTACCTGCCGCTGGATCCGGGCCTGCCGAGCCAGCGTTTGCAACGCATTATCGAGCTCAGCCTCACGCCGGTTTTGGTGTGCACCGAAGCTTGCCGTGAACAGGCGGCGACCTTGCTGGATGAATTCAGCTGCGCCAACCGTCCACGCCTGCTGGTGTGGGAAGAGGTTCAGGCCGGCGCGGTGTCGTCGGCGAATCCGGGCATCTTCAGCGGCCCGGACAACCTGGCCTACGTGATCTACACCTCGGGTTCCACCGGGTTGCCGAAAGGCGTGATGGTCGAGCAGCGCGGCATGCTCAACAACCAGTTGAGCAAGGTGCCGTATCTGAACTTGAGCGACGCCGATGTGATCGCCCAGACTGCTTCGCAAAGCTTCGACATTTCGGTCTGGCAGTTCCTCGCCGCGCCGCTGTTCGGGGCGCGGGTGGACATCGTGCCGAACACCATCGCCCACGATCCGCAAGGCTTGCTGGTGCATGTTCAGCAACAGGGCATCACCGTGTTGGAGAGCGTGCCGTCGCTGATTCAGGGCATGCTCACTTCGGATCGTCTGAGCCTCGACGGGCTGCGCTGGATGCTGCCGACCGGTGAAGCAATGCCGCCGGAACTGGCGCACCAATGGTTGCTGCGTTATCCGAAGATCGGTCTGGTCAACGCTTACGGCCCGGCGGAATGTTCAGACGACGTGGCGTTCTTCCGCGTCGACCTGGCCTCGACTCGCGGCAGTTACCTGCCGATCGGTACGCCGACCGACAACAACTTGTTGTACCTGCTCGATGGCGCGCTGGATCTGGTGCCTCTGGGTGCGGTAGGTGAGTTGTGCGTGGCGGGCACCGGAGTCGGTCGCGGGTATGTCAGCGATCCGCTGCGCACCGCGCCGGTGTTCGTGCCGAACCCGTTCGGTGCGCCGGGCGAACGTCTGTATCGCACCGGTGACCTGGCGCGCCGCCGCAGTGACGGCGTGCTGGAATATGTCGGACGGGTCGACCATCAGGTGAAGATTCGCGGTTACCGGATCGAGCTGGGTGAAATCGAGGCGCGTCTGCATGAGCAACCGGAAGTCCGTGACGGGGCGGTCGGTGTGCAGGAAGGCGTCAATGGCAAGCATCTGGTCGGCTACCTTGTGGCTGCAGATTCCGCACTGAATCAAAGCGAACGCCTGGAGCGGATCAAGCAGCGTCTGCGCGCCGAATTGCCGGAATACATGGTGCCGCTGCACTGGTTTTGGCTCGACCGGTTGCCGCTCAACGCCAACGGCAAACTCGACCGCAAGGCCTTGCCAGCACTGGAGATCGGCCAGTTGCAGAGCCAGGATTACCTGGCGCCGCGCAGCGAACTGGAGCATACCCTGGCCGATATCTGGGCCGAGGTGTTGAAGGTCGAGAAGGTCGGGGTACGCGACAACTTCTTCGAACTCGGCGGCCACTCGCTGCTCGCCACGCAAATCGCTTCGCGGGTGCAGAAAGCCCTGCAACGGGACGTGCCGCTGCGAGCGATGTTCGAGTGCAGCACGGTGGAGGAACTGGCCGGGTACATCGAAGGACTGGCGGCCAGCGACATTACCGAGGAGAAGGTTGATCGCCTGAATGACCTGATGGCAGAGCTGGAAGGGTTGTAAAACGCAGCCCGCGACAATGGCTACAGAAAACATGTTTTTCTCTGTAGCCGTTGTCGCAGGCAGGGCTTTGTAATCCTTTCATATCATTGACTGCCGAGGCCGGCCCGCTCAGTCTTCGGGCTCCAGTTTCTTTGCCACGGGGGTTATCGATGCCTTTTTTCACGGTTGACGGACAGGCGCTTCACTACATTGATCAAGGCACGGGCCCGGCGGTGTTGCTGGCCGGGAGCTACCTGTGGGACCAGGCCATGTGGGCACCGCAGATAGCAGCGCTGTCGGCGCACTATCGGGTGATTGCGCTGGATCTGTGGGGGCATGGTGAATCCGGGCGTTTGCCTGAAGGCACCACATCACTGGATGACATTGCACGCCAGGCGCTGGCCCTGCTTGATCATCTGGAGATCGATCGGGTGACGCTGGTGGGGTTGTCGGTCGGCGGCATGTGGGGCGTTCGCCTCGCACTGTCGGCGCCGCAGCGTCTTAACGGTCTGGTGCTGATGGACACTTACGTCGGCGTCGAGCCGGAGCCGACCCGCCAGTACTATTTCTCGCTGTTCAAGCAGATCGAGGAAAGCGGCGGAATCTCCGAGCAACTGCTGGATATCGTGGTGCCGATCTTCTTCCGTCCGGGCATCGACCGGGATTCGGCGCTGTATCAGGATTTTCGCGCAAAACTCGCCGGTTATTCAGCTGAACGCCTGCGCGAAAGCATCGTGCCGATGGGGCGCATCACCTTTGGCCGTGACGATCTGTTGCCGCGTCTGGGCGAACTGAATGCGGCCACCACGCTGGTGGTCTGCGGCGATCAGGACAAGCCACGCCCGCCGTCGGAAGCGCGGGAAATGGCTGAGTTGATTGGCTGTCCGTGTGTGCTGGTGCCGGAGGCGGGGCATATCTCCAATCTGGAGAATCCGTCATTCGTGACCGACACGTTGCTGAGGTTTCTGGCAGAGCTGAAATAAGAAAAACGCCCACGCATTGCGTGGGCGTTTTTTATTTCGGGCCGAGAATCTTCGCCAGTTTGTCCGGCGTCGGTGCGCCTTGCTGTTGTTGCAGTTCGCCCTTGTCGTCCATGTAGAAGATCGCCGGGGTGGCCTGCAAGTCCAGGTCTTCCATCAACTGCATGTTCGCCGCGAGTTTGGTCTGCACGGCGACCGGAATGTCCTTCAAGGCCTTGAGCGTACTGGCCTTGCCGGCCTTCTCGTGATCTTCCAGGGCTTTGCTCGGGTCTTTGGCCGCGAGCAGGGCGGCGGATTTGGCCGGGCTGTCTTCGCGGATGATGCCGACCATGATGTGCCGCAACTGCACCTTGCCGGCCTTGACCCATGGACGGGCCTGTTCCCAGAACATGTTGCAGTACGGGCAGTTCGGATCACTGAACAGGTACACCGTGCGCGGCGCATCCTTGTTGCCGTCCTGAATCCAATTGCTCGCTTCGAACTTGGCCCAGACTTCCTTGGCCATCGGCGCGTAGACCAGTTTTTGCAGCGGCGCGCTGCTCAGGTCATTGCCGTCGGCGTCGTACAGGTTGCCCAGCAGCACGTGCTTGCCGTCCGGCGTCAGGTAGAGCGCCATGCCACGGTTCTGGTATTGCGCGGCGTAACCACGCAAACCGTCCGGGGCGTCGAACTGGCCGACTATTTTTGCGCCTTTGGCTTCGATTTTCTTGATCGCTTCAGGCAGTTCTTCGGCGGCCTGGACCGACGGCAAGTGCAGCAGGGCTGCGCTCATGGTCAGTGTCAGCAGGTGGCGGAGGCGGGGCATGGCAGTTTCCTTGCAGAAGAGGTGGCCGGATTCGGGCTGGAAGCCGGGGTGTCGAAGTTTTCCAGGGCGCGGGCCAGGCTGGCGTTCGACAACTCGCCCAGATGGCTGCCCAGCAGACGACCGTCCGGGCTATAGAACAGCGTAGTCGGCAGGGCCATGGAACCCACGGCCTGGCCGAGGCGTCCGCTGCGGTCGAACAACACGTTGCTCAGGCTCAAACCCTGGGTTTCAAGAAACGTGGCGACGCTTTGCATGCTTTCAGCCTGGTTGACGAACAGGAACGTCAGGTCCGGGCGTTGTTGCTGGGCGTTCTCCAGCACCGGCATTTCCCGGCGGCACGGCGGGCACCAGGTGGCCCACAGGTTGATCACCAGCGGCCCGCCCTGATAGTCGGTGAGTTTCACGGTTTCTCCGGCGGCGTTGCGCAGGGTGATGTCCGGCAGGCGCGTGCCTTGCTCGTAGATGTTCAGCGACAGGGTCGCCAGTACCCAGAACGCCACACCGCTGACCACGCCAAAGCCTAGCGGGCGACGCAAACCCGGCCGGCGCCAGCCGCGATACAGCGCCGCGAGCAACAGCACGATCACCCCCGGCCAGGCGAGAAAACCGCCGTCGCGCAGGTCGATGATCTGCCACAGATCGTTGCGATAGTGGCCCCAGTACACCGCGACAAACGCAATGCGCGCCACCAGCATGCCGAGCAGAAACAGGCTGAACAGCGCTGACTCGGGGTTATCACCGCCGCGCTTGGCCACCCGCCAGCCGACGAAGGTCGCCAGCGCCAGCGCGCTGATCAGCAGCAGGTGGTTGAGTGCGATGGCAAAGGTGCCGAGGGTGAAGGTCAGCATTAACGGGCGTCTCGGGTGGTGGTCCAGCGTTGCAGGAAAGTATCGGCATCGACCTCGCCGGTGATGCGCTGACTGCGACGCTCTTCACCGTCGGCGCCGATCCACACGAAACTCGGTGGCCCCGGCACTTTATAACGGCCGAGCAGTTCGCGGCTGGCGGCATTGTCGGCGGTGACGTCGAGTCGGAGCAAGCGCACATCGCTCAGGGCCTGCATCACCCGTGCCTGGCCGAACACCTGTTTCTCCATGACTTTGCACGACGTGCACCAGTCGGCGTAGTAATCGAGCAGCACCCACTGGCCCTGCGCTTTGGCGGCGTCGAGCTCGCGTTGCAGGGCGGCTGGATCCTTGATCGTCGTGAAGGCTTCGTGGCCGCTGGGCGCCGCAGATCCTACGCGGCCGGCGCTGTACACCTGCAACGGCTGATACGGATCGTCACTGCCGCCCGCCGCACCGACCACCAGCAGACTGCCCCACAAACCCAGCAACAGCGAACCGGCACCGAACAGTTGCGCCACGCGACCAAAGCCGTCTGACTGTTTCCAGGCACTGTAAGCGGCGATCAACAGCAGCGCGCCGCACAGGCCCAGCCACAGCGACGGATCCAGCACTGGACGCAGCATCAGCAGTGCCGTAGCGAGGAACAGGAAGCCAAACACGCCTTTAAGCAGATTCATCCACGCGCCGGGCTTGGGCAGGAAGCGATTGCCGACGGTCACCAGCAACAACAGCGGTACGCCGATGCCGATGCCCAGGGCAAACAGAATCAGGCCGCCGTGCAGCGCGTTGCCACTTTGCGCGATGTAGAGCAGGGCGCCCGCCAGCGGTGCGGTCATGCACGGGCCGACCAGCAGACCAGACAACGCGCCCAATACACCGGCGCCGACCAGACTGCCACCGCGTTGACTGCGCGAGGCGTGTTCCAGTCGATCCCGCAGGGCCACCGGCAATTGCAGCTCGAAGAAACCGAACATCGGCAGCGCCAGAACCACAAACACGGCCGCGAACGTCCCGAGCAGCCACGGGTTTTGCAACCACGCCTGCAGGTTGGCCCCCAGCAGCGCGGCGATGACGCCCATCGCCGCATACACCAGCGCCATGCAAACCACATAACTGCCGGCCAGCGCGAAACCGCGACGTGGCGTGGCGCCGCTGCCCACCACCATGCCCGCCAGAATCGGCAGCATCGGCAACGAACACGGCGCAAACGCCAGCAGCAGGCCCAGGCCGAAGAACACCAGCAGACTCCAGCCCAGCGAATGCTGTTGCAGACCGCTGGCCAGTGCCTGATCCGGCGCTTCATCTGTCGCCGCAGCGGCAGCTTTGCCGCCGAGGTCGATCACTCGGGTTTGTGGCGGATAGCAAAGACCGGCGTCGGCACAGCCCTGATAACTGACCTTTATCTGGCCCGTGGCGGCCGCCGGAATCTTCAGCTCCAGACCCTGGCGATAAACCGGTTGCTCACCGAAATACTCGTCGCTGTGGGACTCGCCTTCGGGCAGGGCCGGGACATTTTGCGTCGCCAGCCCGTCGAACTTCAGACGCTTCTGATACAGGTAATAGCCGTCGGCGATTTGCCAGAACAGCTGGGTCTCACCGGAATCCAGACGTTCCGAAGTCAGCACGAACGCCTTGTCGACCGGCAAGAACTCCGGTTTAGACGCAAAAGGATCATTCCCCGCCTGGGCCAGACCCGAAATCAACAGTGCAAAAAAAAGAAAAAAATGACGCATTTAAGAGCCTTGTCCCTGTGCAGTTGAGGGCACAGTGGCGGGCGGCGATTAACCGCTGATTAACCGAGGGGAGCAATGCGTCGAACCTGAGAGACGCTGCGGCATTGCAGAAAGATGAGAGAGTCAGAGCCCTCGGGTCAACCCGGCGAATCGGCCACTGATATTATTCGCACCTCCTTCGACTCGGCCCTTTTGCATGTTGTAAACCACGTATTGGTTATCGGTCAGGAAGATGTACCAGAGGTTGTCGCTGAAAGTTGGATCAATTTGAGCAGCGGTGACAAGGCGGTTTTTATAAGGGGCGAGCCCGGGCAATACGGCTGTTGGATCGTGTTTTATCTGTTGCGTGACGGTGTCGAATGTCAGATGCGTTCCGTCACTCAACAGGAAACGAAACAGGTAACGGAATCCGATTGCTTCCAGCCAGGTGCCGGCGACGATTCTGTCAAAGTAGGGCAGGATTGGCGTCCAGAGAGAATTGGAAAGATTGTAAAAGGCGTCAGCCTTGTCAGTGTCCTGGTTATAGGCGCAAACCCATGGGTGATCGCCGTTGTAGAAGAACAGCCAGACAATGTCGTTGTCGCCCGTCTTTGTTTGGGTGAAGCCGAAGCGCAAGTCCTTGGCATAGACATCAAACCCTTCCCAGTTTCCTTTGATCGGTAGTGGATAATCGTCGGATATTTTTTCGTCGCCATTGTCGTAGCGGGAATAAGTGCCGTTGTCTTTCAGGAAGAAGTAAATACGATCAGGGCCGGAGCGCCAGTCGATAGCGACAAAGTTGTTGAGTTTGGACATTGGGTTGTTCCTTTTATAAGCGATAGTTGGTTGGTGTGTTTTGCGTTTTTGAGTTATCGCGACGAGTAACTTTTTTGCACTGGTTTTGTAATTGCTGTTTGTGTCGAATGGAACTTTATAAGTTGCCGGTTGTTGGTTTTTTAGTTGCCGTTATGAAAAACGGCGTTGAGAAAGACATCGCCCGCAGTCGTATACATCGGGATCATGCTTTTCCTTGGCACAGGCAGTGTCCATAATTGCCGCTTAATCCTCTCCTGCTTGAATCGCGTTTTTTCTCATGGAGTTCCCATGCACGTACTGGTTTGCGAAGACGATGAGTTGATCGCCAGCGGGATCGTCGCCGGGTTGACGGCCCAGGGCTTGACGGTCGAACACGTCAACACCGCCTCTAAGGCGCGGGCGATCCTCAAGGTTGCCGAATTCGACGTGATGGTGCTCGATCTTGGCCTGCCGGACGAAGACGGCCTCAAGTTGCTGCAACAACTGCGTCAGCAGGGGCTGGAAATTCCGGTGCTGATTCTCACCGCGCGGGATTCGGTCACCGACCGCGTCGATGGTTTGCAATCCGGTGCCGACGACTACCTGCTCAAACCGTTCGATCTGCGCGAATTGTTCGCCCGTCTGCAAACCCTGCTGCGCCGGGTGGCCGGGCGCAGCGTCAACCTGATCGAACACGGCGCACTGACCTACGACCCGAGCAGCCGCGAAACCACGCTGGCGGGCCGCCCGGTGGATCTGTCCCGTCGCGAACAATCCCTGCTGCAAGCCCTCCTGCACAACCGAGGCCGGGTGCTGTCCACCGAGCAGTTGAAGGACAGCGTCTACGGTTTCAACGATGAGCTGGAGAGCAACGCGCTCAACGTGCACATCCATCACCTGCGCAGCAAACTGGGCAAGGGCATCGTCGAAACCGTGCGAGGTCTGGGTTATCGCCTGGGCCCGGCCGATGGCGGAGAACCTGACAAGTGATGAGTCTGCGCCTGCGTCTGAGCCTGACCCTCGGCGCCGCGTTCGCGCTGATCTGGGCCCTGGCGGCCGCCTGGATGCTCAGCGATCTGCGCAACCAGATGATGTTTTCCCTCGACCAGCGCCTGGTGGCGTCGGCGCGGATGGTCGCCGGGTTGCTGGAACAATTGCCGGCCATCCCGAGCAAAGGCCAGGGCACTCACTTCAGCGCCGAACAACTGAACATTCCCGGCGGCATGGCCTGTCAGGTCAGCTCGCTGCGCGGGGAAATCCTCGCCCGCAGCCACAACAACCCGGAGCAGGCGCTGGAAGCCCAGAAAATGGGTTTCCACGATCAGATGATCGACGGTGCGCCGTGGCGCAGCTTCACGTTGGCCCGAGGCGATGTGCGGATTACCACCGCCGACCGGGTGATCGAACGCGAAGCCCTGAACATGTCGATCCTGCTGGCGGCCTCGGTGCCGGTCGGCGTGGCGTTGCTCGGCTGCCTGTGCCTGTTGTGGCTGGGGATCGGCCAGGGCCTGGCGCCGCTCAATCGGTTGCGTGAAGCCTTGATGCGCCGTAACGCCGATTCGCTCGAACCGTTGCAGTTGCAGTCATTCCCCAGCGAACTGAAACCGCTGCTCGAAACCCAGAACCAGCTGTTCCAGCGCATCGGCAAGACCATCGAACGCGAACGTCGTCTAACCGGCGATGCCGCTCACGAACTGCGCAGTCCGCTGACGGCGATCAAGACCCACCTGCAAGTGGCGCGCATGACCGAAGGCAGCGCCCGCGATCAGTCCCTGGCCCGGGCCGAGGAAGGCGCCGACCGCCTGCACCGGACCCTCGAGCAATTGCTGTTGCTGGCCCGGGTCGAGGGCAGTCTGTCTTTCGACGACGGCGTGCAGTGCAGTGCCGAGCAGGTGGCGAAACTGGCGATTCAGGACTCGGCCAGCGACCAGCGCCAGCGCATCAGGCTGCACCTGCCTGAACGCTTGTCCGGTGCGCCCCTGCAAATGCCGGCGGTGTTGTCGATCGCAGCCTTGCGCAACCTGTTGGATAACGCCCTGCGTCATACGCCGACGGACGGCGCGGTGGAGCTGAGCCTGGAAACCTCCGCCACTCACGTGCGTTTCGTGGTGCGCGATCATGGGCCGGGGATTGCTCCGGACGATCTGCAACATCTGACCCAGCGCTTCTGGCGCAACGGCCAGAGCACCGGTTGCGGACTGGGACTGGCGATTGTCCAGGCGATCGTTCAGCGTTGCGCCTGCACCCTGCATTTCGACAGCCGCCCGGATGGCTTGCGGGTCGAGCTGACCATGCCGCTGCAACCGGTCTGACGTATGCCCGGCACATCAAATGTAACCTCTCTCCATTAGTCATCCGCCGGCCGCGACGTTATTGTCGCCCCAGCCTTTGACTCAATGGATTGAGGGAAACAGCGCCATGGAAGCACCTGTCTACATCTGTCCCGCCACCCCCGCCGACGCCGGCATCATCAGCCGGATTCTCGAGCGCTCGATCCGCGTCGGTTGCGCGCTCGATCATCGGAACGATCCACAACTGGTCGACCGTTGGGTCCGCCGACAATCGGCGCAACACATCAGCGCCTGGCTCGCCGATCCGCATCTTTACCTGAACATCGCGCTGCTGCAGGACAAACCTGTCGGTGTCGGCATGGCCGCTGCCAATGGCGAGATCACGTTCTGTCATGTACAGCCGGAGTGGTTTCGTCGCGGTGCAGGCCGTGCGCTGATGGGCGATCTCGAGGGTTGGCTGAGGATTCGCGGCCGGCCTTGCGTCACGCTCGCCAGCACGCGAACCGGCGAGGCGTTCTACCGGCGTCTGGGTTATCGCGAAGCGGCGACTGCCTTCATGCAACACGGCGTTTTGAGCCTGCCGATGCACAAGCCGCTGGCATTGTCGGCCTGACATTCGATCAAGGGTGTAAATCCTCGACACGCTGGTGCGTTTCCAGAACAGGAAAACCAGCATGTGCGCCCCGCGACCGGAACGCGCACCTGCCCGGTGTGCAGTTTTGGTCACTATCCATAGCGTATTGAGGGGTCGAGAGATGTCAGTCGCCACCAGCCTTATCGAAGAGTCGTCGGCCCGGATCGCCTCCGCGCCGGCGGAAACGCTGTATCAGTTCAATGAATCGCCGTTGCTGGCCCGCCAGAGCCAGCAGGAATCCAATGCCCGCAGCTACCCGCGTCGCATTCCGCTGGCGTTGAAACGCGCCAAGGGTCTGTACGTCGAGGACGTCGAGGGCCGCACCTTCATCGATTGCCTGGCCGGTGCCGGCACCCTGGCGCTGGGGCATAACCACCCGGTGGTGATCGAGGCAATCCAGCAGGTGCTGGCCGATGAGCTGCCGCTGCACACCCTGGACCTGACCACGCCGGTGAAAGACCAGTTCGTTCAGGACCTGTTCGGCCTGCTGCCTCCAGCATTGGCCAAGGAAGCGAAGATCCAGTTCTGCGGCCCGACCGGCACTGACGCCGTGGAAGCGGCGCTGAAACTGGTGCGCACCGCCACCGGGCGCAGCATCGTGCTGTCGTTCTCCGGCGGTTATCACGGCATGAGTCAGGGCGCCTTGAGCCTGATGGGCAGCCTGGGGCCGAAAAAGCCGCTGGGTGCGCTGCTCAGCAACGGTGTGCAGTTCATGCCGTTCCCGTACGACTACCGTTGCCCGTTCGGCCTCGGTGGCGCGGCAGGCGTGAAGGCCAACCTGAGTTACCTGGAAAACCTGCTTAATGATCCCGAGGCTGGCGTGCAATTGCCGGCCGCAGTCATCGTCGAAGCGGTGCAGGGCGAGGGCGGTGTGATTCCGGCTGACATCGAGTGGCTGCGCGGTCTGCGCCGCATCACCGAAAAGGCTGGCGTGGCGCTGATCATCGACGAAATCCAGAGCGGTTTCGCCCGCACCGGCAAGATGTTTGCCTTCGAACACGCCGGCATCACTCCGGACGTGGTGGTGCTGTCCAAAGCCATCGGTGGCAGCCTGCCGCTGGCGGTGGTGGTTTATCGCGACTGGCTCGACACCTGGCAGCCGGGCGCCCACGCCGGTACGTTCCGTGGCAATCAGATGGCGATGGCCGCCGGTTCGGCGGTGATGCGTTACCTGGTCGAGCACAAGGTCTGCGAGCACGCCGCTGCGATGGGCGAACGCCTGAGCGAGCACCTGCACATCCTGCAACGCGACTTCCCGCAACTGGGCGACATTCGCGGTCGTGGCCTGATGCTCGGCGTCGAGCTGGTCGATCCGAGCGGCACCCCGGATGCCTTGGGCCATCCACCGGCCTTCGCACGTCTGGCGCCACTGGTTCAGCGCGAATGCCTCAAGCGTGGGCTGATTCTGGAGCTGGGCGGTCGGCATGGTGCGGTGGTGCGATTCCTGCCGCCGCTAGTGATCACGTCTGCGGAAATCGATCGTGTCGCCGAGATCTTTGGCCGTGCGTTGAGCGCCGCGACTGCCGGCCTGTAAATTTTTCGCCGCGTCGAACGTTCTTTCTACATACCCGGCTGCACCCGTCGTGCAGCCCACCCCTACAGCGATGGAGACACAGCATGACGTCAGTATTCGACCGCGAGGACATCCTCTTTCAAGTCGTGGTCAACCACGAAGAGCAGTACTCGATCTGGCCGGACTACAAGGCCGTGCCGGAAGGCTGGCGCACCGTCGGCAAGAGCGGCCTGAAAAAGGAATGCCTGGCCTACATCGAAGAAGTCTGGACCGACATGCGCCCGCTGAGCTTGCGTCAGAAGATGGAAGCGCAAGCTTCTGCACAGTAAGTCTTCAGCCAAAAAGAAACCCGCTGGACTGGAAACAGTCAGCGGGTTTTTTCATGTCGATCGTTCCCACCCAGACGGTGATCGTTCCCACGCAGAGCGTGGGAACGATCATGCGTGATCACGATCACTGAGCCTTAGGCGCCGCTCAAGCCCTTGAGCAGCACATCCACATTGCCTTCCAGCTCCGCCACCGGATCCGCCGCATCGGTGCTCAGCACCAGCAGATGACTGCCCGATTCGGCAATCGCCGCTTTCACCGCATCCGACGGCTGCCGATGGTGCAGCACCACCGCTACGTCATTGTCTTTCAGCGTGGCGGTCAGTTTTTTCAGATCCTCCGGCGTCCACTCGGCATCCGGTCGCGTGTCCTGTCCGATCAATTCCAGATTGAGACTGCCGATCAGATAACCGAAGTGATCGCTCAGGCTCATTACGCTCAGGTTGTCGGCACTGGCCAGACGCGCCTCGCTGTCGGCACTGAGTTTCAGCAGGCGCTGTTTCAGCGCCGCCAGATTGGCCTCGATCTTCGGCTTGTCCTTCGGTGCCAGGCGCACCAGATCCGCCGCCATCACATCGGCCATGCGCCCCATGTTGTTGCTAGCCAGCCAAGGTTGGCTGTTCAAGCCATCGACCTTGATACCCGGTTGCACGGCAATGCCGGGCAGGGCGCCGTCCACCGGGCGTGCGGCATCGACTTCGACGATGCGGATGTTGCTGCGGCGGGCGATCGGGTACAGCGGATCATCGGTCCACAGCGAGCGCACGCCGATTACCGCATCGGCGTCGCTGGCCAGTTTGCTCAGCGCCGGGGCGCCGCGCCCGGTGAAGTAAGCGGTCTGACGGCTACCCGGCAGATTCGCCGGCGCAGCGCGTTCGAGGCTGATGTCGGTGCCCTTGAGCAGGACTTCGCCCAGACCATAAGTGATGGGCAACGAGGCCAGCACCCGCAACGGTTTCTCGGCAGCCAGCAGAGGGCTCGAAACCGCGCCGCTGAGGGCGATGGCCAGGGTCAGTTGTCGTAATGAAAAAGCCATTTATCCAAGGTTCCCTTTCAGACTGGGGACGACGCCCCGGGCAATCGCGGCGAGGGCGAAGGCGATACCGGCGACCAGGATGATCGCGGCGCCGGACGGAATCGGCAGGTCGAACACGATCGGCGCGAGAATCCCGCACAGCGTACTGACCGTGGCCATCAACACCGAACACCAGAAGAAACCCTTGAGCGACTGGCTGAGCAAGCGGGCGGCTGCTGCCGGAATCACCAGCAGCGCACCGACCAGAATCGCGCCGATGACTTTTACTGCGGCGACGGTGATCAGCGTCACCAGAATCACGAACAGGTAATCCAGGGTCTTAACCGCGACGCCGCGCACCGCCGCCAGTTGCGGATTGAAGCTGGCCAGCATGATGCGGTTGTACAGCGGCAGGGCCAATGCCATGACCAGCGAGCCGACAATCGCCAGCACCAGCAGGTCGTTACCGTTGACCGTCAGCACCGAGCCGAACAGCACGTTTTCCAGAATGTGCACGTTGATCTTGCCCGCCAGAATCAGCAGCAGGCTGGCACCCAAAGCGAGGGACACTGACAGGAACACGCCAATCAAAGTGTCGGGCGCCAGGCCGGTGCGGTTGCGCAGGTAGTTGAGCAGAATGCCGAACAGCAGGCAGTAGCCGAACAAACTGCCGTACGGCCCGGTGTAGGGTTCGCCGAGCAGAATGCCGATGGCCACGCCGGTCAGCGCTGCGTGGCCCACCGCTTCAGAGAAAAACGCGAAGCGCTTGACCACCACCAGCGTGCCGAGGCCACCGAGCACCGGGCCGATCAGCAGACCGGCAAGCAGCGCATTGACCACAAACCCGTAGGCCAGGGCTTCCGGCAGGTAACCGGAGGAAGCCCAGCCCTGCACCATCAAACGAAAGGCTTCGTAACTCATCAGGTAGCGCTCCGTGGATGGGTCGAGAACAGGGTCAGCAGACGTTCCGGGGTCAGGGCCTGTTGCGGCGAGGCGTCGAACAGCACGCGGCGGTTGAGGCCGGTGACGCGATTGGCCAGACGCCCGACCGCTTCCAGATCGTGCTCGATCCACAGCACGGTGATGCCCGCCGCACGCCAGTCGCCCAGCAAGCGCTCGAACACCTGGATTCCGGCTTCGTCGAGGGCCGACATCGGTTCATCCAGCACCAGCAATTGTGGCGCCGGAATCAGGCCCTGAGCGAGCAGCACTCGCTGGCGTTCACCGCCGGACAGTGCGCCCATCCGGCGCTTGCGCTTTTCCTGCATGCCGACCCGCTCCAGTGCATCACCGATGGCGCCGGCGTAGCGTTTGCTCAGACCGAGAAACGCCGGGCGCCGCTGGCACATGGCAGCCATGAAATCATCGACGGTCATCGGCAGGCCGCGATCGAATTCCAGCGCCTGCGGCACGTAGCCGATGGTGCCGGGCTCGCCGGGCCATTGCAGGCTGAGCCGGCCCTGATGGGGCATCTGCCCGAGCAGGGTCTTGATCAGCGAACTCTTGCCGCCGCCGTTGGGGCCGACCAGCGCATGCACGCTGCCGGGCTGCACCTGGAAGGTGACCTTGTCCAGAATCGTCGTGCGGCCGAGGGTCAGGCTGACGTCGGCGAAATCCAGGGTCGGGCCTTTGCTGGCAATCGACAGGTTTTCCTGAGCGGTCATGCGCCAGACTCCTGAATCGCCCGAACCACGGTGTTGAGGTTGCCGGTCATTTCCTTTTCATATTTGTCGGCGGTGTATTCGCCGTAGGAAATGTGCGACAGCGGGTACAGCTTCACCCCGGATTCGCGCTGGATGGTCTCGACGTAGGTGGACGGGAAGTCCATCTCGGAGAAGATCACTTTCACGTCCAGCTCGCGCAGTTGGTCGATGGTTTTCTTCAACTGGCTCGGGCTCGGCTCGATGCCGTGTGCCGGCTCGACCACGGCGGTGACTTCCAGACCGAACTCGCGCAGCAGGTAGTCATAAGCGGCGTGCACCGTGGCCACCCGCAGTTCGGCGTTCGGCGCCTGGGTCAGTTTGGCCAGAGCGTCGGCGCGCATCTGCCGCAGGCGTTTGCCATAGGCGCGGGCGTTCTGGGTGTAGGTCCTGGCGTTGTCCGGGTCGAGCTTGCCCAGTTCCCGGGCGATGTTGTTGACCTGGGCAATCGAGGCGCTGATTGACAGGAACGTGTGCGGGTTGACCACTTTGCCGGCACCGCGCGCGGCAACCCCGGTGGCGGCCAGCAACGGCACGTTTTCGTTGGCTTCGATGGTCTTGATGTTCGGCGTTTCGCTGGCGGCGATCATGCGGTCGGCGAAGTCGTCATGACCGACCCCGTTGAGCACGATCACATCCAGTCCGCTGATGCGCTTGATATCTTCGGCGCGCGGCTCGTAGGCGTGAGGGTTGAAACCGGCGGGAATCAGCGGCACGACCTCGGCCTTGTCGCCGACGATGTTCGCCACATAGCTGTAATACGGGTGCAGGGTGATGCCGATGCGCAGGCGCTTGGCCTGATCGGCGCTGGCCAGCGGGCTCAGCAGGCAGGCGCACAGGCCGATCAGCAGCAGGCGCAGGAAAGGTCGGCGTTGAAATGAACTAGGCATGGGCAAGCGGTCTTCTCTCGAATGAAGGCGAGGGTTCAATGACGATGTTCGCGGGTCACCCCGGCATCGAATTGCGCGACGATCTGTTTCCATCCGGCAGCGGTCAGTGCTGCGTCGGACAGGTCTGTCGGCGTTTGCAGGTCGGCGGCGCGGTTGAGCCAGATGTCCGGCGCTGCATCGCTCAGGCGCATCAGAAACGAACCGGCCACAGCCGGTGCCTGGCTGTGGCCGAAGTAGGCGCGGTCGGACAGCAACTGCCAGACGTGACCGCCACGACTGACCGAGCTGGCGTCCTGGGCAAACGGGGCGAAACCTTCATCGGCCAGATTCTGCGGGGTCGGCAGTGCCTGTTGTTCTTCGCGCAGCAGGCGGATCTCGTCGAGGGTCACCCGCAAGTCGGCATAGATGCCTTGCTCGCTGGCGCCGAGTTCGCGGCGGGCGTCCAGCTGATGGCTGGAGACCGGCTCGGGTTCGTGGGACACACCGCGCCACGCCACTACGGAGCCTGCGACCGCGAGGATCAACAGGCACATCAGCAACACATTGAGGGTTTCATGCCCGGCACCGGCCGGGCGTACAACCTGGGTGGTCGGTGTGGTCATGGGGCTTCGATATCCGCTTGGTCGATTTCGACCACATGGCCGGGGCCGGCGTCGAACAGCACGTAAAACTCGGCGCCGGGTTTCTTGAAGGTCAGGGTCGAATCGGCGCCGAGCTTGCCCGGCACCAGAATGGTTTCGTCGTAGCCGATCACATCGAGGGTCACCCCCGGTGCGCCGCTGCCGTCGGAGAAGCCACCGGTGCATTTGATCTGCTCGGCGTCGATGGCCTTGCACTCGCACATCGGGTTGTGGGCCAGGGCGCTGGTGCTGAAACCGGCACACAGCACCAGCATCAGGCTGATCGGGCGCAGGCGGGAAAAACGTCGGGCGAGCGTCATGGTTTGGCTCCTTGTTTGTTCAGCCAGGCAATGGTGGCGGGAGAGGCCTGGCTCAGGGGAATCGAGGCCTGATGCATGCTGCCGTCCCAGCCTTCCATGGTGATCCACAGTTCGGCGTCGGCAGCGGTCTTTTCCGGGACTGGCAACTGCGTGCCCATGCGGTACGGCGTGCCGAAGAAAATCACCCCGGCCGCACGCAGGCTGCGCGGTTTGCCGATGCGCAGGTAGGTGGCCTTGACCGGTTCGACACAGGCATTGCACAGCGCAGCGCTGAAGGCTTTCAGATAGCCGCCGGGGCCATCTGAGCGCGGTGCTTCGTTGCGAAACTCGGCCAGGCGCAGGCTCCACGGGCCGACCTGGATCTCGCCGATCTCCCGCTCGCCCAACCCGGTGTCACCGCGAAACAGTGCAGCGTCGGAAAAATACTTGGGCATGAACCCCAGCGGGATCACCAGCAACAGCACGTTGATGTGAAAGCGCCATTTGTGCCAGAACAGGCTCAGTCGTGAAGGTTGTGGGGCAGTGGTGGATTTGCTCACAGGCTGGCCTCCGACGGTTCACGGTTGACGATGGGCTGCGCCTTGACGCGGTTCTTCTTGCTCTCGCGCTTGAGCGCATTGGCGGTGGCCAGTGCCGTGCGTTTGGTCCAGATCAGCAGTCCGCTGAGCACCATCATGCTCAGCAAGAGACCGAAGAAGAACCAGATCAGCTTGATCCACAAGCCGCCAAAGTCCCCGGTGTGCAGCGGTCGCATGGATTCGGTGACGAACTCCAGGGACGTGCGGTCGGACAGCACCCGTGAAGAGGCCAGGTCACCGCTGTACGGATTGAGCGTGGCGCTCTGGAACATCAACGGATACCAGCCGCGCCCCCGGATATCCAGGTGGCTGTACGCATTGCCCGGAAGGTTGATCACGCTGGCTTCCAGCCCCGGAATCTTCTGCTGCGCCAGCTCGATGGCGCGTTCGAGGCTCACGCGCGGCGGCGGAGTGCCATCTGGTGACAATGGCACGCTCTCGCGGGCCATGGCCGGGATGATCGTCTCGCTGGAAATGGAAATATGGTTGTCGGATAGCGCGGCTTCGATCAGGAACCAGCAGCCGGTGATGGAGATCACCGCAATGAACCAGATCGACCAGATGCCGCTGAGGCGGTGGAAATCGCCCCAGAAGATCCGCGCACCGTGGCGAAAGCGCAGGGTCGGGCGCAGAAAGCCTTTCCAGAACCGCTTGTAGACCACCAGTCCGGTGATCAACGAGGCCAGCAGTGGCAAGCCGAGTGCCGAGACCAGGTACCAGCCCCAGCTGTAGCCATTGGTGAACGGCACCAGCCACCAGCCATGCAGGGCACGGGTGAAGGCTTCGAAGTTGAATTGCGGCGCGGTGCCCTGGATGACCCCGGTGTACGGGTTGACGTAGCTCACCAGCGAGCGGCCATCGGGATAGCTGAGGGTGACATCCAGGGCGAAGTGCGATTCGTCGGGACGACTGATGCGGGAAACGAGGGCTTGCGGTTCGGCTTTCTTGATGGCGGCGAGAATATCGTCGTAGTTGAGCCGCTGCGCGTCGTCCGAAGGTGCGCTGGCGCGCATCTGCGGGTTGGCAAGCCAGACGATTTCCTGGCTGACCACCGCCAGGGTGCCGGTGACGCAGACGATCAGAACGAAAAACCAGATCGGCAACGCCAGCCAGCTGTGTACCAGGAACCACAGTTTCGAGCGGGATTTCTTCGACATGATGACAAGTCTTGATTCGGTGGAAGGGAGCGCTACTACGGGCTTCGCAGCACGGGAGTCCCTGGGAAGGCCGGTCGTGGCTTTTGCCTACGCGACTGGCCCGCATCTCTATAAGACGGATGACCGAAGCAAATCCCGATAAACGATATGAAAGTAAATGTTTCGCGATTGCAGGTGGCTGCCGCGCGGGCGGATTTATGTGGGGAGGGCAAAGCAGTCCGACGGCACATGCCGCCGGATTGAAGGAGGGAAATCAGCGGAGAAAGGCGAGCGCTTCGGCCAGCAACAGCTCAGGGACTTCTTCGGCAAGGTAATGCCCGGCAGGCAGGGCCTTGCCTCGTACATCGATGGCAACCTGTTGCCATTCCTTGAGCGGATCGAAGCACCGACCGACCGTACCCTCAGCGCCCCACAGCACCAGCAGCGGCAGGTTCAGGTGACGACCGGCCGCGAGGTCGGCGCGATCATGTTCCAGGTCGATGCCGGCACTGGCCCGATAATCTTCACAAATTCCGCGAGCGCTGCCGGGACGTTCCAGGCAACGCCGATATTCGCTGAATGCTTCGTCGGTGAAGGGGGCCAGTCCTGCACTGCGGCTGCCCATGACACTGCGCAGGTAACCTTCAGGATTGGCTTCGATCAGGGTTTCCGGCAATGGCGCCGGGCGGATCAGGAAGAACCAGTGCCAATAGGCCCGGGCAAAGGCTTCGTTGGTCTGGCTGTACATCGCCAGCGTCGGCGCGATGTCCAGCAGGACCATGCGCTGCACGACGTCGGGATGATCGAGCGCCAGGCGATGGGCAACCCGCGCGCCACGGTCGTGGGCAAGGATCGAGAACTGCTCGAAACCCAGCGCTTTCATCAATTGCACGCCGTCGCGGGCCATCTCGCGCTTGGAGTAATTGAGGTGAGCCTCATCCGCCGGCGGGCGACTGCTGTCGCCATAACCGCGCAGGTCGGCGGCGACCACGGTGAAATGTTCGGCCAGTTGCTCGGCAATCTTGTGCCAGATGACGTGGGTTTGCGGGTGCCCGTGCAACAGCAGCAGGCCGGGGCCGCTACCTTTGATGCGGTAGCTGATGTCCACGCCGTTGACGTGGCGCTGGTCTTTGACGAATCCGGCAAACATCGGGTGATCCTTTATTCAGGCGAGTGGCCTGCATCCTGAAATCGCCGGGCGTTCATGACAAGGCGTGAAGCGTGGTTCGACGGTTCATGAATCGTGTTCGCCCATCCCCGCGCGCTGCACGGGAATGGACACTCGGCGTTGCTAACCCTGCTGGAACATCTCCTTCGCCCGCTGCTCGATCTGCGCCTGGGTCAGGTCTTCCTTGCGCGTGGCCAGGAACCACAGATGCCCGTACGGATCTTTCAATGTCCCGCTGCGGTCGCCGTAGAACTGATCCTTGACCTCGGACACCGAGGTCGCGCCGGCCTCCAGTGCGCGCTGGAAGGATTTGTCGACATCGGTCACGTACAGATGCAGACCGACGGACACGGCTTTGTCCGGATTGCTCAACGGCCCTTGATCGCATGGCGAGCCGAGCATGATCGCGCTGTCACCGATGCGCAGTTCGGCGTGGCCGATGCCGCCGTCGGGCATGCTCAGGCGCATGACTTCGGTGGCACCGAACGCCTTTTTATAGAAGTCGATGGCTTCGGCAGCTTTGTGAATGCCGAGGTACGGGGTAATGCTGTGATACCCCTCGGGAATGGGTTTGACGCTCATGGCGGTACTCCCTGTTATTTGTTGCCTGGTTTTTATTAGAAGTTGAAGGTGTGCCTTCGCCGGGGTTGCCGGTCGCTCAACTATAGATCCGTGCCGCCGCCGTGACCGAGTAGCCGACGAGCAGCCCGCGCACTGTTCAGCCATCGACAGTGAAGCAACAGAATGCGCGGGTTTTCATCGCCTCAAGCCCTGAATATCCGCTGCAACCCGCGTAAAACAAGGCCTGTCGGTCAGGCACAGAAGCTGCAATGACCCGGTACAACACCGATACCGAGAGTCATCCATGTCTGAATCTGCCGTTTATCCGATCAACCCGCCCTCCGCCCACCGGGTCGCCGACGACGCCGAAGCCTTGCGCGTGGCCGCACAGGTCGCCGCCGTCTTGCAGGAGCACGCCGCCGAGCGTGACCGCAGCCGTGAAGTACCGGCCGAGATCGTCGACCTGTATTCCAACAGTGGCCTGTGGGGCATCACAGTGCCGAAGGAATACGGCGGCGCGCAGGTGTCTTACGCGGTGCTGGCGCAGGTGATCGCGATCATTTCCGCTGCCGATCCGTCCCTCGGGCAGATCCCGCAAAACCACTACTGCCTGCTCGAAGACATCCGCCTGCAAGGCACGCCGGCGCAGCAGGCACACTTCTTTGAACTGGCGCTGCAAGGTCATCGCTTCGCCAATGCGCTGTCGGAAACCGGCGGCAAGAACGTGCAGGACATTCAGGCGACCATCCGTCGTTATGGCGACGGTTATGTGATCAACGGCCGCAAGGGTTACTGCACCGGCTCGCTCTATGCCCACTGGCTGGCGGTGCTGGCGCTGGATGAAGAGCAGAAGGGCCAGTTGGCCTTCGTCGAACGCGGCACAAAAGGGCTGGTGATCGTCGATGACTGGGACAGCATCGGCCAGCGCACCACCTCCAGCGGCACGGTGCTGGCGCAGGATTTACAGGTGCCACCGTTCAATCTGTTTCCGACGTACCGTTCCTACGAGAGCCCGACCCTGGCCGGGCCGTTCGCCCAATTGACCACCGCTGCCATCGACGCCGGCATTGCCCGGGCTGCGTTGCGTGACACCGTGGAATTTGTCCGTCAGTTCGCCCGGCCATGGATCGATGCAGGCGTGGAAAGAGCCAGCGAAGATCCGTTGACGATCATTCAGATCGGCGCGCTGGAAATCCGCCTGGAAGCCGCCGAAGCCTTGCTCGAACGCGCCGGTTGGGCGCTCGACGCTGCACGTCCTGCACCCGATGAAGGCAACGTCGCGCTGGCGTCCCTGGCGGTAGCCAAGGCCAAGGTGCTGACCACCGAAATCGCCATCGAGGCCAGCAACAAACTATTCGAACTCGGTGGCACCCGCTCGACCCTGAAGAAGCACAACTTCGACCGTCACTGGCGCAATGCCCGGGTGCACACCCTGCATGACCCGGTGCGCTGGAAATACCACGTGGTCGGCAACTGGCTACTCAACGGCGTCAAACCGCCGCGCCACGACTGGTCCTGATCATGGCCGAGTGGTTCAAACACATTTACTGGACCGACATCGCCCAGGCCTGTCTCGACACCCTGAGCATGCTCGGCGCGGCGCTGCTGTTCACGGTGTTGCTGGGCCTGCCGCTGGGGCTGCTGCTGTTTCTCATCGGCAAGCGCCAGTTGCATGAAACGGTCGGCGTGTATCGAGTGCTGTCGGTGATCGTGAACATGCTGCGATCGCTGCCGTTCATCATTTTGCTGATCGTGCTGATTCCACTGACCACGTTGCTGGTGGGCACCTCGCTGGGCGTGCCCGGAACCATTCCGCCGCTGGTGGTCGGCTGCACACCGTTCTTTGCGCGACTGGTGGAAACCGCGTTGCGCGAAGTCGATCGCGGCGTGGTCGAGGCGACCCAGGCCATGGGCGCCAACACCTGGCAGATCATTCGCCACACGCTGTTGCCGGAAGCCCGCGGCGGGTTGCTGGCGGCGGTGACGGTGACCGCCATCGTGCTGGTGGATTACACGGCGATGGCCGGCGTGATCGGTGGCGGCGGGCTCGGCGATCTGGCGATCCGCTACGGCTATCAGCGTTTTCAGACCGACGTGATGGTGGTCACCGTGGTGTTGCTGCTGATTCTGGTGCAGGCCCTGCAAATGACCGGCGACCGTCTGGTGGCGCACTACAGCCGACGCTGAAAAAACAAGTTCAACCCATAAAGGCCCCACGTTCACCCCACGACGGCCACTCAAATCTGCCTTGGAGCACAGCATGAAAAAGACCCTGGCCGTACTGGCTGCCGTTCTGTCGTTCGGCGCCCATGCCAACGAAAAACTGATCGTCGGTGCCACCCCGGTGCCGCACGCGGAAATCCTCGAGTTCGTCAAACCGACTCTGGCCAAGGAAGGCGTGGATCTGGACATCAAGGTCTTCACCGACTTCATCCAGCCCAACCAGCAACTGGCGCTGAAAAACCTCGACGCCAACTACTACCAGTACCGGCCGTTTCTCGATGATTTCAACAAGACCCGCCACACCGATCTGGTGCCGGTGGTTGGCGTGCACATCGAACCGTTCGGCGCTTACTCGACCAAGATCAAGAACATTTCGGAGCTGAAGGACGGCGCCAGCGTGTCGATCCCCAACGACCCGGTAAACACCGGTCGCGCCCTGGTACTGCTGCACGAGGCGGGACTGATCAAACTCAAGGATCCGAGCAACACCCTGGCCACCCAGCGCGACATCGTTGAAAACCCCAAGCACCTGAAAATCCGTGAACTGGAAGGCGCATTACTGGCCCGTTCCGTCAGCCAGGTGGACCTGGCATTCGTGTTCGCCAACTACGCGCTGGAAGCCGGGATCGACACCAACAGCGCGCTGATCGTCGAGAAGGGCAAAAGCCTGTACATCGAGTTTCTGGTCGCGCGTCCCGACAACATCAACGACCCAGGCTTGCAGAAACTGGCCAAGGCGTTGAATTCCGATGAAGTGCGTCAGTTCATTCTGACCCGTTACAAAGGGCAGATTGCGCCGGGTTTCTGATCGATAGATCCGAGGGTTCCCATGGCATGGGAGCCTTCACTTGGGAACGTCGAGAAAGTGCGCCCCCGGCCCTTGCTCGCCCAGCACATCGCCCTGGTTGCGCAGCGGGCAGGCCTCCATCGACAGACATCCGCAACCGATGCAACCGGTCAATCGATCACGCAGCAGCATCAACTGATTGATCCGCTCGTCCAGTTCCCGCCGCCACTGCTCCGACAACACTTTCCAGTCCGCCGCTGTTGGCGCGCGGTTGTCCGGCAACTGTTTAAGTGCCTCGCCGATCTCCGCCAGCGGAATCCCCAGCCGTTGCGCCACCTTGATCAGCGCCACCCGGCGCAGCACTTCCCGTGGATAACGGCGCTGGTTGCCGGCATTGCGCTGGCTCTTGATCAATCCCTTGGATTCATAAAAGTGCAGGGCGGTGACCGCTACACCGCTGCGGGCCGCGACTTCGCCGACGGTCAGTTGCTTGTGCAGATTTTCCGCAGTGATCATTTGCAAATTGCCCCTTGACCTCTAGTTAACTCGAGGTTTTACCCTGCAGGCCTTCGAATCGCAAGATTCGTCTGACAGAGTGGGGATTTCATGCAAGCACCAGCGAAAAACCGCAGCTTTACCCAATTGATCGAATTTGAAATCGAACCCGGCCAGCAACCGGCGCTGGTCTCGGCGCTGGCGGTGCAGACCGAACGTCTGGCCCAGCGTTACGCCGGCTTCGTCAGCGCCAGCGTCCAGGCCAGCGACGACGGTCGGCGAGTGTTGAGCTTTCTGCAATGGCAGTCCCGCGAGGCGGGGGAGGCGGCGTTCCAGAGTTTCGAGACTGGCGAGCAGGATTTCTGGCAACTGATCCGCACCCATCAGGCGCGCACCGTGACCTTCGGTTCATTCCAGGTGCTGAGCAGTATCGCCCGCAGTCACGACGACGGTTTGCACTGCCAACTGGTCGGCTAGATCGACAGCTGGATCAAGCGCTCGCCCTGCAGGTTTTCCGTGGGTCGCCGTTTGTTCACCGCCAGTTCGCCGATCTTGATCAGCCGCGTGCGGGTCACATTGCGGCTCAGGCCGAGCAGCGCGGCGGTGTGCACCTGGTTGTAGTGGCAGAAGCGATAGGCCGAACGCAGCAACGCGTCCTCGACCTTTTCATGCAGCGCGCCGGCCTGTTGCTCGAAGAGTTTCTGGAAGGCGCGTTCGAGCAGCGCTTCCGGTGAGTCGTCGACGCTGCCGTGCTGATCGTCCGGACGGTCGATGCGCAGGTTCGACAGGCGCAGGTCGTCGCGCTCGATCACGCCATTGCGGCAGATCAGCAGCGTGTGATGGATGACGTTTTCCAGTTCGCGGATGTTGCCCGGCCAGCTGTAGCCGCGCAGTTTGTGCTCAGCGCCGGGGCTGATGGTGATGCGTCCGTAACCCAGACGCTGACTGTAGGCCTCGATGAAATGCCGGGTCAGCGGCAGGATATCGCCGGGCCGTTCGCGCAAAGGGCTCAGTTCCAGATTGACCACGTTCAGCCGGTAATACAGATCCTCGCGAAAATGCCCGGCGTTGATGGCTTTCTCCAGTTGCACGTTGGTCGCCGCCAGCACCCGCACATCGATGGGAATGCTCTTGCGCGAACCCAGGCGCACCACTTCGCGCTCCTGTAACACCCGCAGCAATTTGACCTGGATCGCCATCGGCAGATCGCCAATCTCATCAAGGAACAAGGTGCCGCCATCCGCCTCTTCGAACCACCCGGCCTTGGCGCTGAGGGCGCCGGTGAAGGCGCCTTTTTCATGGCCGAACAGTTCGGCTTCCACCAGCGACTCGGAAAATGCCCCGCAGTTGACTGCAATGAACGGTCGGTTACGCCGGTTGCTCAGGTTGTGGATGTGCCGCGCCACCAACTCTTTGCCGGTGCCGGTTTCGCCGATGATCAGCACGCTGGCTTCACTCGGCGCGACTTGTTGCAGATGCGCGAGCAGGGCCTGGGATTTCGGGTCTTCGAACACCTGGGCAGTGGCGCGAATCGAAGTGGCCAGAGCGGGTGAGGGCGGCAGGGTCAGCAGTTGCATGGGTCTCGCTCCACGAAAGGAAATCAGGAATAGAACGTCGGCACTGGCAGGGACTGGTTCAGCGCCCAGTCGCCCAGCTCGTGGAGTTTGTAATCCAGCGGGTCGTGCAGGGTTTGCGTGCGCAGGTTGCGCCAGTGTCGGTCCAGACGCAGCGACGCATGGGTTGATCGGGCACCGGTGACTTCGAACAGTCGGCTACAAATCTCCAGGCCCTGGCGGCTGGCGGCGACCTTGGCCGTGGCGATCGCCGTGGCCAGGTGACCGCGCTCTTCGGCGCTGAGGTTCGGGCCTTTGGCCCAGGCTTCGTCGAGCAGCGCGGCGGCGCGTTCCACCAGCAGACGAATGCCTTCGAGGGCAACCCAGAACTCACCGTAATGGGCCAGCACATAAGGATCTTCACGCACCTCGCGCACCGAGGATTTGTGCCAGACACGGGTTTCACTCAGGGTGTATTGCCGCGCCTCTTCAAAGGCCCCTTCGGCGATGCCGAGAAACATGTGGGTGAACGTCAGTTGTGCGATCAACGGGCGCAAGCAGGCGAACGGTGTGCTCAGCGGCCCCGGATCCAGCAGCAATTCCGCTTCCTCAACCCGCACCCGTTCGAACGTTGCGCTGCCGCTGTCGGTCTGGCGCTGGCCGATGTTGTTCCAGTCGTTGTGCAAAGTGATGCCACTGCGGCCGCTGGGGATTGCCGCGATCAGCAGTTTGCCACCGTTGCTTTCGTCCACCGCCGAGGCGATCAGCATCTGCGAATCGCTGGCGCCGGAGCAGAAGCTTTTCTTGCCGGAAAACTCGCGCCAGCCGCCGAGGTCCTTGACCACGGTGCGAGTGTCCAGCGGATTGAGCGCGTTGCCCCAGAACCAGTTCTGCCGTGCGGTCTGTTCGAACCACGGTTGCCATTGTTCCGGGCGGGAAAAAAGGCGCACGGTGGCCAGCATCAAATGATGAAAGCCGAAGACGTGGGCGATCGAACTGTCGACCTTGGCGAATTCACGCACGACTTCCAGGGTTTCGCTCCAGCGCGCGCCGAGGCCGCCGTAACGGGTGGGAATGCTCAGGGCCAGCAGACCGCTGTCGCGCAGGGCGTCGCGTTCGGCTTTCGGTGTGCCACCGCGTTCGTCGCGCTCGACGGCGGTCAGGGCAAATTCGGCGGCCAGTTGGCGGGCGGTCTGCAGCGGGGAGAGCAGGGTGCTTTGCGGTTTGGCAGTCACTCGGTCTTCCTCAGGCGTTGGCTTTGGCGGGCAGTACATCGTTGGCGATCATTTCGCCAAACGGCCCGGTGAGGTTGGTGACACCGCGCCCAGCCAGGCTCGCGTACGGCTCGGGCAGCAGCGGGAAGACCAGCTCGGCAAAGCGGTAGGCCTCTTCGAGATGCGGGTACCCGGAGAAGATGAAGCTCTCGATGCCAAGGTCCGCGTATTCCTTGATTCGCGCTGCCACTTGCTGTGGATCGCCGACCAGTGCGGTGCCGGCACCGCCGCGCACCAGGCCGACGCCGGCCCACAGGTTGGGGGCGATTTCCAGGTTGTCGCGACGTCCGTCGTGCAGAGCGGCCATGCGTCGCTGGCCTTCGGAGTCGAAACGCGAGAAGGATTTCTGCGCGGCCTCTATGGTTTCGTCGCTGATGTGCTCAATCAGTTTGTCGGCGGCTTTCCAGGCCTCTTCGGCGGTCTCGCGCACGATCACGTGCAGGCGAATGCCGAACTTCACCTTGCGCCCGTGACGGGCTGCGCGTTCGCGCACGTCGGCGAGTTTTTCGGCGACGGCGGCCAGTGGTTCGCCCCAGGTCAGGTACACGTCGACCTGTTCGGCAGCCAGATCGTGGGCCGCGTCGGAGGACCCGCCGAAATACAGCGGGGGATAGGGTTTCTGCACCGGTGGATAGAGGGCTTTGGCGTTCTGTACCTTCAGGTGTTTGCCTTCGAAATCCACCGCGTCGCCTTGCAACACACGGCGCCAGATCTTGAGGAATTCGTCGGTGACTTCGTAGCGTTCGCTGTGGCTGAGGAAACTGCCGTCGCCACGGTTTTCGTCCGGGTCACCGCCGGTCACGACGTTGATCAGCAAGCGGCCGTTGGACAGTCGATCAAGGGTCGCAGCCATGCGCGCCGAGACGGTCGGCGAAATGATCCCCGGACGGATCGCCACCAGATAACGCAGGCGTTCGGTCAGCGGCACCAGGGCCGAGGCGATCACCCACGAATCCTCGCAGGAACGTCCGGTGGGAATCAGCACACCGTGGTAGCCGAGGCTGTCGGCGGCTTGCGCCACCTGTTTCAGGTAATTGAGGGTGACCGGGCGCGCGCCTTGGGTGGTGCCCAGATAGTGACCGTCGCCGTGGGTCGGCAGGAACCAGAAAACATCCATGAACAGCTCCTTAAGCGATTTTCAGCAACGGTTTGATGTGAGTGCCGAACAGCGGCGCGGCGCGCTCAGCAGCCAAACGGATGCGCGCCTTGAGCGGTTCGCTGGTGATCTGGTAGTCAGCGAAATCGGCTTCGGTGGCGTACACGCCGATCGGCAGGGTCACGGCCTGGAAGAAGCTGAACAGCGGGCGCAACTGATGATCGAGGACCAGCGCGTGGCGTTCGCTGCCACCGGTGGCGGCGAGCAACACAGGGGTGTCGATCAGCGCATTCAGGTCGATCAGGTCGAACAAATGCTTGAGCAGCCCCGGATAGGAACCGCGATACACCGGCGCGGCGACGATCAACAGATCAGCCTGTTCGATGGCTTGCAGCTCGGCTTCGATCTCGGCCGGCAGTTCCTGACGGGACAGTGCGGCGCCGAGCGGGCGGGCGATGTCACCGAGTTCGATCAGATGACTCTCGACCGGCAGGTGCCCGGACAATTCGGTCAGCAGGGCCTGGGTCAGCACCAGAGTGCGGGACGGACGCCAGGTTCCGCCGGACAGGGCGACGACTTTCAGTGGACGCGACATGGTCAGTTCCTTTTTCAACAGTTGCTCGGCGAGCAGTGAGTAGTCACCGGAGCAGAGCAAGCGCTGTACCAATTCCTGTAAGGCCCGTATTCCGGGGCTTTGAGCGTTTTCGGTGGCTGTGCTCGTGTGACTTTCAGGCCGGTTTGTTGAACCGCTGTTGCCTGGGAAACAGTTGCTGGAGCAACAGTGCCGAACGCGATGAAGGATTTATAAAGGCTGACTGTTATTCCGTAAAAGACTGTTAATTGATATTGATAGGTCTTTTGAGAATATAAAGGACGAACCCTGCCCGAATTCTGATAGCCACTATTGAGAGCGTTGATTTCTGCCGAAGCGTGCCCGGGCGTAGCCTTTCTCCATCGACCCACACTGCTCGCCAGGACGCTCCCATGAATCGTTTACTGACTGTTTCGCTGATGCTCGCTGTCTCCGTTCTCGCCGGTTGCGCGAGCCATGTTTCCCCGGAACTTCGCCCATACACAGCGGAAGAAACCCGCGAACTGGCGCTGGAAACCTTGAACCGTAGCGGCTTGTCGTTCGAGGAATACCACGCGAAGAAAGCCCAACTGCTTGGCCAGCCACAGAAGACTTTCGGGTTCGACAACAAGGGTGAAATGAGCGCCGAGCGGGCCGTACAGCTGCACGGTCGTCCAAGCTGATCCGTAACTGTACTGCTTGAAGTTTTACCCAACTGTCCGTGGGTTTGCGCGGCGCCGTGGGATAGGGTCAACACCTGAATGACCCTGACGGACTGCCTGCCATGACCCTCTCGCTCGACCTGCTGCTGGGCTTCGCCCTGTTTGCCCTTGTCACCTCGATCACACCGGGGCCGAACAACACCATGCTGCTGGCATCGGGCGTGAATTTCGGCTTTAACCGCACCATCCCCCATATGCTCGGCATTACCTGCGGTTTCTTCGTGCTGGTGGTGGCGGTGGGTTTTGGCCTGGGGGCGGTGTTCCAGACCTATCCGCTTCTTTATACGGTCCTGCGTTACGTCGGCGCGGCGTACTTGCTGTACCTGGCGTGGAAAATCGCCCATTCCGGCCCGGTCGGCGACAGCGAGCAGGGCGAGGCAAAACCGATCAGTTATCTCGGCGCGGCCGCTTTCCAGTGGGTCAATCCCAAGGCGTGGATCATGGCCATCGGTGCCATCAGCACGTACACACCGATGCAGGGTTATTTCACCAACGTGATCGTGATTGCGGCGGTGTTCGCCATCATCAACCTGCCGAGCGTCGGCGTCTGGGCGGCGTGCGGGACCTTGCTGCGCAACGTGCTCAAGGATCGCCGCTGGTTGCGGGTGTTCAACTGGGGCATGGCGGCGCTGCTGGTGATTTCGCTGTATCCGTTACTCCTTGAAAGCTTTAGCTGACGCAGTGCTACAACCGCCAGCCCGATGCCTGTTAAAGTCGCGTTCAGGAGCGTTCCTACGCACTTTTAAATGAAGTTGTTCTTCTTTAACGGCATCCGATCAGGTATTGATGACGCTCTCGAACCCGGACGCAGCTCACAAGGCTGCGTCGTGCCGTTTGTAGACACGAGCTTCCTGATCCCGGAACACGCTCTGCGAGTCTTTTTATGAACACACGTCCGCTGTATTTCGATTACGCCGCCACCACCCCGGTGGACGAGCGGGTCATCCAGGTGATGATCGAGTGTCTGGGTTTCAACGGTAACTTCGGCAACCCGGCCTCCAGTTCTCACGCCTTCGGCCAGCAAGCCCGGCAAACGGTCGAGAACGCTCGCCGGCAAGTCGCCGAACTGGTCGGCGCCCAGGCGCAACAGATCGTCTGGACCTCCGGCGCCACCGAATCCAACAACCTCGCCCTCAAAGGCGTGGCCCAGGCCCGTGGTGTGTCCGGCGGGCACATCATCACCAGTCAGATCGAACACAAGGCCATCCTCGACACCGCCCGGCAATTGCAGGACGCCGGTGTCGCCGTCACTTATCTGGTGCCGGATGCCGAAGGCCTGATTACCCCGCAAGCGGTCAGCGAAGCGATGCGCGATGACACCTTTCTGGTGTCGCTGATGCTGGTCAATAACGAACTCGGCACCGTCAACGACATCCCGGCCATCGGCGAAGTGGTGCGTGGGCGCGGAGCGCTGTTCCACGTCGATGCGGCGCAAGGCGCCGGCAAGGTCGCGATCGATCTGGCGCAATGGCCGGTGGATCTCATGTCTTTCTCGGCGCACAAGCTCTACGGCCCTAAAGGCATCGGCGCGCTGTACGTCGGCCCGCATGCGCAGCAGCGTTTGCAGGCGCAGATTCACGGTGGTGGCCACGAGGGCGGCTTGCGTTCCGGTACGCTGGCGACTCACCAGATTGCTGCCATGGGCTCGGCGTTTGCCCTGGCTGCCGAAGCGTTTGATGACGAGAAGAAAACCATCGTCGCGTTGCGCGAGCGTCTGCTCGAACAACTGTTGAGCCTGCCCGGCGTGCGCCTCAATGGCAGCAGCACTCAACGGATCCCGCACACCTTGAGCCTGACCTTCAGCGAAGGCGAGTTCAACCCGGCTGCGCTGAGCCATTCAATTGCGTTTTCCGCGACTTCGGCCTGCAATTCCGCGAGCAACGCGCCGTCCCACGTCTTGCTTGCACTGGGGCACGACGCCCACTTGGCGGGCCGCACGATTCGCCTGAGCCTCGGCCGTTTCACCACTGCCGAAGACATCGACAAGGCTGTAGAACTGATCAAGACCGCCTGCGCCAGTGCTCCGGCATTCTGGGCGACAGGGCTTTAACGAGCCGGCTTCGAACGGCACCGAACAATAACGATGAAGTGATTGGCAGGAGACATGATGAGTACCCAGACTTTGACCGAAGGAACGGTTCCCCAGCGCCTCGCGCACACCCGTGAACTGATGCGTCGCGAAGGTATCCACGCGTTGCTGGTGCCGTCCGCCGACCCGCACCTGTCGGAATACCTGCCGGGTTACTGGCAGGGCCGGCAATGGCTGTCGGGTTTCCATGGCTCGGTGGGCACCTTGATTGTCACCACCGATTTCGCCGGGGTCTGGGCTGACAGTCGCTACTGGGAACAGGCGACCAAGGAACTCAAGGGCAGCGGCATCGAACTGGTGAAACTGCAACCGGGTCAGCCGAGCCCGCTGGACTGGCTGGCCGAGCAGACGCCGGAAGGTGGCGTGGTCGCGGTTGACGGTGCGGTGATGGCCGTTGCATCGGCGCGTACGCTGGGCAGCAAGCTCGAAGCGCGGGGCGCCAGTCTGCGTACCGACATCGATTTGTTGAAAGAAGTCTGGAGCGATCGCCCGGCGCTGCCGAACGCGCCGATCTACCAGCACCTGCCACCGCAGGCGACCGTCAGCCGTGGCGAAAAACTCGCCAAACTGCGCGAAACCCTGCAGGAACGCGGTGCCGACTGGCACTTCATCGCCACCCTCGACGACATCGCCTGGCTGTTCAACCTGCGCGGCGGCGATGTGTCGTTCAACCCGGTATTCGTTTCCTTCGCCCTGATCAGCCAGGAACAAGCCACGCTTTTTGTCGCACTGAGCAAGGTCGATGCTGAGCTGCGTGCCGTGCTGGAAAAAGACGGTGTGACTCTGCGTGACTACAGCGAAGTCGCGGATGCCTTGCGTGCGATCCCGAGTGGCGCGAGCCTGCTGGTGGATCCGGCGCGGGTCACCAGCGGTCTGCTGGATAACCTCGACACTGGCGTGAATCTGGTCGAAGGCCTGAACCCGACCACACTGGCTAAGTCGCAGAAGAGTCTGGCGGATGCCGGGCACATTCGTCAGGCGATGGAGCAGGATGGCGCGGCGCTGTGCGAGTTTTTCACCTGGCTGGAATCGGCCTGGGGTCGTGAGCGCATTACCGAACTGACCATCGATGAAAAACTCACGGCGGCCCGTGAGCGTCGTCCGGATTATGTGTCGCTGAGTTTCAACACCATTGCTGCGTTCAACGCCAACGGCGCGATGCCGCATTACCACGCCACCCCGGAAGAACACGCGGTGATCGAGGGTGATGGCCTGCTGCTGATTGACTCCGGCGGTCAATACCTGGGCGGCACTACCGACATCACGCGGATGGTGGCGGTCGGCACGCCAACCGAAGAGCAGAAGCGCGACTGCACTCGTGTCCTGAAAGGCGTGATTGCGTTGTCCCGCGCACATTTCCCGAAAGGCATTCTGTCGCCGCTGCTGGATGCGATTGCCCGTGCGCCGATTTGGGCCGAAAACGTGGATTACGGCCATGGCACCGGCCACGGCGTGGGTTATTTCCTCAACGTTCACGAAGGTCCGCAGGTGATCGCCTATCAGGCTGCGCCAGCCCCGCAAACCGCCATGCAACCGGGCATGATCACTTCCATCGAACCGGGTACTTATCGTCCGGGCCGCTGGGGTGTGCGGATCGAGAACCTGGCGATGAACGTTGCAGCAGGAAGCAGCGAGTTCGGCGAGTTCCTCAAGTTCGAAACCCTGACCCTGTGCCCGATCGACACCCGTTGCCTGGAACCGTCCTTGCTGACGCAGGAAGAGAAGCAGTGGTTCAACGCCTATCACGCTGAAGTGCGCGAGCGTCTGAGCCCGCTGCTTGAAGGTGCGGCACTGGAATGGTTGAACACGCGTACTGCCGCTATCTGATCGGTTGAAGCTCGGGCGCTGTAGCCAGCGCCTGGGTCATGAAGTCGACAAAAGCGTTGACCCTGGCGGACTGGCGACGGTTTGCCGGGGACACGGCGTGTATCGGCAATGATCGGGTCTGGTAGTCCTGCAACAGGGCGATCACTCGACCCATCTTCAAATCCTCGCTGAACAACCAGACCGGTGACAGCGAAATCCCCAGTCCTCCCAAGACCATTTCGCGGATCGCTTCGGAGTTGTTGCTCTGGGCGTTGCCCTGAATGCGTACGTCGTGATGTTGGCCATCCTTCTCGTAGGTCCACAGGTTCTGAGTGCTGAGCAGGTTGAATTGCAGGCAGTTGTGCTGCGCAAGATCCTGAGGTGATTGTGGGTGACCGTGGCGTTGCAGGTAATCGGGCGTCGCCACCGTGAGCCGGTGGGTGGTGCCGATGCGTCGGGCGATCATGCCGCTGTCGTCCAACTCGCCGATGCGCAGGCTGACGTCCAGGCCTTCGCTGACCAGATCCAGATTCTGATCGCTCAGTTGCAGGTCGATCTGCACCTGAGGATAACGCAGCAGAAATTCCGCCAGCCGCGAGGCGATCTGCAAACGGCCGAAACTGACGGAGGAGCCGATCCGCAAAGTTCCGGCCACGGTTTCCTTACCGGACTGGAAACTGTGCTCGGCGGCATCTACTGCGGCGAGGATATTTCGACACTCATTGTAGTACCGCTGTCCTTCATCGGTCAGAGATAGCTTGCGTGTACTGCGGGCAATCAGCTTGCCGCCCAATTGATTTTCAAGGGCGCGCAGAACTTTGCTGATAGTCGGCTGGGTGGTGTGCAGTTCCCGGGCAACGGCGGAGAAACTGCCGCGTTCGACCACCCGGACGAAGATGGCCATTGCGTTGAGCTTGTCCATGAAGACGCCTCATTCATGCCGATTTGGCATGCTAACTATAGTCATTTGACGTCTTATCGGCATGGCTCTGCTGCGGGAATATGGCTTCACTTTCTCCCACAGGAATGACCGAAATGACTGACTCACTGAACATGAAAGCCCTGATGGTGGACCAAGCCAATGGGCCGCTACGCTTTGTTTCCCTCGAACGGCCTGTGGCTGGGGCGGGACAGGTGTTGGTGCGGATCAAGGCCAGCGGTGTGAATCCGCTGGATCTGAAAATCCGTGCAGGGCAGGCCGCCCATGCCCGGCAACCGCTGCCGGCGGTGTTGGGACTGGATCTGGCAGGTGTGGTCGAAGCGGTGGGTGAGGGTGTGCAGGATTGGGCGCCGGGCGATGAGGTGTATGCGTTGGCCACGGGGATTGGCGGCGCGCAAGGTTCGTTGGCCGAGTTTGCAGTGGTGGACGCACGACTGCTGGCGCGCAAGCCTTTGAACCTGAGCTCGCGTGAGGCCGCAAGCCTGCCATTGATACTGATCACGGCGTGGGAAGGTCTGGTGGATCGGGCTCACGTGAGTGCGGGACACAAGGTGTTGATTCATGGTGGTGCGGGTGGCGTCGGGCATGTGGCCGTTCAACTGGCTCGTGCATTCGGTGCTGAAGTCTATGCAACGGGTTCTGCGGGACAACGCGCGATCATTGAAGGTTACGGTGCGGCGTTCGTTGATTATCGAGAGAGCTTGGTGGAGGACTATGTCGCCGAGTTCACGGCGGGGGAGGGGTTCGATATTGTTTATGACACGGTCGGCGGCGAGACGCTGGACGCCTCCTTCAAAGCAGTACGGATCTATAGCGGGCATGTGCTGAGCTGCCTCGGTTGGGGACAGCACAGTCTGGCGCCGTTGTCGTTTCGTGGGGCGACGTATTCGGGAGTGTTCACCTTGCTGCCGTTACTGACCGGCCGAGGCTGTGAGCATCATGGCGAGATCTTGCGACAGGCTGCTGCCTTGATTGAGTCCGGCCAATTGCGACCGTTGCTCGATCCGCGTCGGTTTACGCTGGAAACTGCCGGGGAGGCCCATGAGCTGCTGGCAACGAAGGCAGCTCAGGGCCGTCTGGTCGTGGAGATTTAACGAAGGGCTTCCACCACGAAGTCGAGCCGGTCCTGACCGAAGAACAACTGGTCGCCGATGAACATGCTCGGCGCACCGAAGACGCCACGCTTTACGGCGGTTTCGGTGTTGTCCTTGAGCGCAGCCTTGACTGCTTCATCGTTGGTCAATGCCAGTACTTCTTCAGGATTGAAGCCATGTTCGGTCAGCACGGCGGCGACCGTTGCCGTTTCATCTAGGGGGCGACCTTCAACCCAAAGCGCTTTGAACAGGCAATCGATTAACGCCTGGAAACGATCCGGATGATGCAGTTGAATCCCGGTGACCGCCCGCATCAACATCAGGGTATTGATCGGGAAATGCGGGTTGAATTTCAGGGGGACGCCGTAGCGTTTGGCGTAGCGGTCCAGGTCCTGAAACATGTAACGACCCTTGGCCGGGATCATGGCCGGCGAAGCGTTGCCGGTGGCTTTGAAGACGCCACCCAGCAACATCGGAATGTAGATCAACTGGCTGTCGGTTTCGGCGCAGATCCTTGGCAGCTGGGTATATGCCAGGTAGGTGGCGGGGCTGCCGAGATCGAAATAGAACTCCACGGTTTTGCTCATGTTCGCTGCACTCTGTTGTTGTTATTGGGGGGATTACCAGCGTTCGCTCCATGGACGCAGATCCAGTTCGAACGTCCAGGCGTCCCGTGGCTGGCTATGCAGATACCAATAGTTTTCGGCTATGTGGTCGGGATTGAGAATACCGTCCTGATCCTTGGTGGCGTATTTGTCAGGGAAGTTGTCGCGGATGAAGCCGGTATCGATGGCGCCGTCGACCACGACGTGTGCGACGTGGATGTTCATCGGGCCAAGCTCTCTGGCCATGCTCTGTGCCAGAGCCCGGATACCGTGCTTGGCCCCGGCGAATGCGGCAAAGCCGGAGGCACCGCGCAATCCGGCAGTCGCTCCGGTGAACAGGATCGTGCCGCGGCTGCGGGTCACCATCCGTTTGGCGACTTCGCGGGCATTGAGGAATCCGGAGAAACAGGCCATTTCCCAGATCTTGAAATACTTGCGGGCAGTTTCTTCGAGGATGCTGCACGGCACGTTGGCGCCGATGTTGAAAACGAATGCTTCAATCGGCCCTAAGCGGGTCTCGATATCTTCGATCAGCGCAATTACGTCTTCTTCCTTGCGTGCATCGCAGGCAAACCCGTGGGCTTCACCGCCGTCCGCCTGAATGGCTTCCACCAGCGGCTGCAATTTATCGGCGCTGCGGCGCGTGACGCAAGCGATGAAACCTTCCTTGGCGAACCGCTTTGCAATGGCGCCGCCCGTGGCATCACCTGCACCGACAACCAATACGACCTTCTTGTTATTCATGGGTGGATCCCTTTAGTAAACGATCGTTAAGTGAACGAACGTTATGCTAGGATTTCCTCAGCGTCAAGGCACTCAATTGTGGGGACAAATACATGCGCTACTCCGCCGGTCACAAGCTGGAAACCAAAGAAAAGCTTCTGCAAAGCAGCTCGCTGTCTGCGAAAAAGACCGGATTTTCATCAATGGGCGTCGATGGCCTGATGAAGGCGATCGGTCTGAGTGGGGCGGCGTTTTACAGCCATTTTTCGTCCAAGGACGCCTTGTTCGCGGCTATCGTCGAGCGCGAGTTGTGCCAGAGTCTGGAGCGCTTGGGCGGGCAGGGTACGCAGGATCGCGTACGGCTGGAGCGGTGTCTGAAACT